>CAYOZJ010000004.1:0-129061 GCA_964408485.1 uncultured Gammaproteobacteria bacterium | reverse complement strand
TATGCCACCAGGGACGGTTGACCATTTAGCAAGGGAAATGTCTTCACAATGTGAACACTCATGGGTACTTCTTGTGGTGTAACAATATAGAGCGTCTTTGTAACCTGGTGTATTTCTGTTGGGAATGCGTATTTTCCAACCTTTGTTACATCTACAAATCCAAATGCATCTCTTGTTACCGTTGCTGTTGATCGAAACACCTCTGGACGTATCCTATTATAAAAAAGCGTATAAATGTAGGGTCTACCTAGCTCTTGTGTAAAAACAATATTTGCATATTCTCCTTCGTGTTGCTTTGCAAAAATGAGCGCATCTTTATATCCATATTGCCACTCTGCTGAAAATTGACGCGCGTAATGCGTGTAATATCCATGAAGAAAATAAACAACACTCCCAGTCAGAATAATGCCGGATACAATTAAAAATAATTTGCCGTATTTTTTAAAAAATACAAAAGATTCTACAAATCCAACGGCACCAAGAATTTGCCAGGTTGGCAATGCTCCTTCTGTTCGCAGCGCATGTGGTGTCTCACGAGCAACAGCTGCTGGAACAATAGCTAAAAGAAGCCATAATGGAACAATCCACCAAAACCCTATTCTCTTTCGAAAAAGAAATAGTGTACCAATGAGTAAAAAGGGCAAATCAAATAAATAAAGCTCGCCAACATCTTGGGTAGAAAATTTTGGATTCCCGTCTCCTTGAATAAATAAGTATTGAGGCCCTAAATTATCCAAGAAATGCTGCACGTAGGCTGCAGCATAGATAAAACGTCTATTGTGAAGCGCTTTTGACCAAAAGACATTTCCATCGTTGGTAATTTCCTGATTGGACTCTTTGACAAGCGAAACATCGGAAAATATATTTACTTCGTTATAGCGAAGCTTTGACTGCGGGGAAAGAAAGAAATGAATTACCGGAAGAAGAAGGATAATACCAAAAACCAAAGCAATTATCGTTGTTTTTTTCTTTTCCCAAAGCAACTTCCAAGAAAAAAGGCTTAAAACCACTACTAAAAGCGGTGCTACTACTCTCGCACTATTGAATGTGTAAACAGAAAGAATAAAAGACAACACAGACAAGAATAGGTATTGTGACTTTTTTGTCTGAGAAAAGGATAAAAATAACCATACGCCAGTCATAATAAAAAATGTCGCAATATTTGCTTCAAATGCTGCACGAGAAAGCATAATATGCCACGGCGAGACAGCAAGAAACAATGCAGCAACAAGCCCATACAATTGTTTTTTATTTGACTGAGAAAATAACCTAACAACTAAAAAGTAAGTAATCAAAACAGAAAGTGTTCCAAGAAGAGCTGATGGGAAACGGGTTGCGAATTCATTAAGTCCAAACACCTTTACCGGAATAACATCTAAATATGCATATACTGGTGGCTTATAATCACCAAATGACTCCAAGTAGTCCAACGGAAGGAATCTTCCAAATTCATCTCTGCCATCTATTCCCAAACTGTATGCATTATATCCCCAAGCAGTCTCATCCCACGTCAGAGATGGCGGCAATACTCCAAGCTGCCAAAACCGGAGAAGTCCTGCTAAGACAATAATAATGACAAGGAAAAGCTTTACCTTCACCTTTCTTATTATAGCGGAAAAAACTCATATGCAAGTATTGTATTTTCAAAAAATCATATATACTTCTAGTAGGCGTTTGTCATGAAGATTTTGGCAAAACCCTGGGTTTTATTCATTTTTGTTCTACTTATTGCGGGAGTATTTCGCGTGGCATTCATGCAATATATTGAATTTAAAGGGGATGAGGCACTCAATCTTTTTCTAGCAAGTAGACCCCTCTTTCACCACCCATTCCCACCTGCCTCTCAGGCATCAAGTGCTGGAATTCTTAACTTTCCCCTTCTTAATTACCTTTTATTTCCTATTGCTATCTTCACACTTTACCCACCGACAATTTCTCTTGTTATTGCACTTCTCAATGTGGCAACAGTTGGAGCTTTTTTTCTTCTCTTCTCCAAATATCATGACAAATTAACCGGATTTCTCGCAAGCTGCTTTCTCGCCGTTTCTCCATGGGCAATTCTCTATTCACGAAAAATTTGGGCACAGGATTTCCTCCTCCCGTTATCCTTTCCATTCTTTTTGAGTATCTACAAAATTCTAGAAGGCAAACAAAAATATTGGATACTTCTAGGTATAAGCAGCATGCTTCTTATACAAATTCACCAAATCGCGGGAATTATTCCCCTTCTTGTTTTGCTTGCGCTATATAAAAGAGCTTTTGCATCGTGGAAATTTCTTCTACTTGGCTTGGGTATTGGACTTATTCCAGCAATTCCTTACTTTTGGTATGTTCTGCCCCATGCATGTATTACCTGCCAAAATACTAACCTTGTAAACAGACTGTCTTTTCATACGTTTCTTTCGTTTTTTAGACCCCTCCAACTCCTTTCTATTGGCAATTTCTACAAAGAATTTGGAGATGACTACGCATTATTTGCAGTACAATTTCCATTTTTTTACAACGTAGGCAAACTTACCTATATCTCCTACCTTCTCGTACCCATTGGGCTTATTTTTTTCTGGCTTAAAAGCACCCATGTTCGCTTCTTTGTTTTGGTTACTGTAGCCTATGTTCTTCTTCTCTTTGCTGCAGGTATCGAGCCGCTCATGCACTATTATATTCTTCTCATTCCACTCCTTTCTCTTTTTATTGGATTTCTTTTTTCATACCTAATTCGCTCAAAATTGTTTGCATTCTTAGGCATTGGATTACTCTGTATATATCTTGTAAGCCTTGTTGGGTTTGACACAGGATTCTTGCTTTTCCTTGGCCTTAAAGGGGGCTTGGGTGGTGAATATGGCTCTGGATACAGCAATAGTGAAAAATCAGTGCAGGAAAAACTAAGTATGTTTAAGAATTACCCCAACTATTCCGAGCTAGAGCTTATATATTTTGCTTCACCTCAATATTTTCATGGATATATGCCAATGGGGAAAATGATTTTCCCGTATGCTGAATTGAAGAAAAACGAAGCGCAAAGGGAAAAGCAATTTATTCAAACACCTACCAATCCACTACTTCAAACTGAAATTTTTGCCTACTATACGCAAAGCTCAAATCCGTCGTGGCAATCAGTTGTTGCATTAAAAGAAAAGTCACGAGTGCATAATGTTTTTGATTTTATTTATCAACAAGTAGTCAATGACTATGTAAATATCAATTATAAAAACCTTTATGAAACGACCGATTTTCTTCTTTTATATCCCAGACATTGGATAAGGAAGGATATACAAAGAGGTGTTGAACTTACCGACAAAACGGTTGTTATAAAAATACAAAAAATTTTAGATCCCAAAGACATTGTTCCATTTAATGGGGATGAAGCAATACAGCATGTAAGCATTGCGGATAAAACAGTCAACATGCAAACATGTTTTTCGAATAGTCTATGGTGTGGAGACATATATGCCCCGCTTCTTCTCAGATCTGCAGACTATCAACTAACCGTTTACCCTGTAATCGTAGATACAAAAACCAACGAAGCGCTTCAGAAATATGGAACAGCAATTTTTACTGAAGTTATACAGTCAATTGCAACACTGAAGTAATTTTATTCTTCTCGCCACAGATACGCAGTAATAAGAACCATTGAAATATATCCGATATGACTATTATTAAAATAGCGCGAGAAATACCAAAATACAAAAAGAAAAAGTGAATAAAAGACAATAAGTTTTTGTACAGTTGGTTTCTTCCACAGTAACCATAATAAAAGAGTAAGTAGTGGAAGTCCTATTCCTAATTGCCAGAGCTGGAAGGGAAAGTATGCATGAACATTCGTAATAATATTAAATTGATGTAACATCATACCAAATCCATATCCTGAAACTGGGTATGCATGTGCTGTATTACCAGATAAGTAATACACTGTACTATCAAGGTATGCTTTCTTGTCCCATATGTAAAACGGGACACTAAATACTATGAATGTCACCAAAAATCCACTAATATTTTTAATAACAAAGAGACTTCTCTTTGCCATATCCTTGGACCCAAGCCAACCTTCCCGTGCAAGAAAAATGGCATACAGAGGAAAAATTGGCCAACTGGATTGCTTAATGAGAAATGAAACCGCCATAACAATTCCTGCCCAGAAAAATTTCTTTTTTTCAAGAAGGAAAAATGCGAGAAGAAGAAAGAAGTAACCAAACATATCAGACCTTCCTTCCAGGGTATATCCAAGCATTGCAGGATTAAATGCTAAAAGCGCTACCAATATGCGTTTTTTTTCGTTGTCTTTCGGAATAAAGAAGGACAGCACAAGTACTCCACCAAATAAAAGCCACAATACTTCACGCGCATCAAAATAACCAATGAGATGATTTGACAGCGTGTAAAATGGCAATGGCAAAAGCAAATACAGTGGTTCCATTACGAAATGGTAGAGCGCTGGATTTACTTCCGTATCTGAGTAATGCCAATCCTGCATGGGGGTATTAAAGTATGTTTCTTTATAAGGATTTTTTCCATGGACAAAATATCGAATCGCCGCTTCTTGTTGAAGGATAATGTCATGCACGCCGTAAATAGGTGACACCTCGTGTCTCACAATCATGCTGGAAAGAAATCCAGAACCTAAAATAATTACAACAATCACCCAGAGGAAAATATTTTTAATTAATTGATACTGCTTTTCTGCTAAAGAAAGCATATCAATGATGACATTGCCCAAAAGCAAGACAAAAATACTTCCAAATAACCAGTACGGCGTGTCTCCCCAGGAAATTCTGTTTTGCATGACAAAATAAATACCTAAAGAAAAAAGGAGAATAGATGATAGTGCAATTCTTTTCATCGAAATGATCCTTTTATCGTAAATCCGAAAATGACAAAAAGCAAGAGACCGACCAAAAAGCTCACAAAACCAAGCAACACTGATAATGGTTGGTAGGTAAAAAGAATTGTATGACTACCACGTGGTACGATTACGCTTCTAAATGCATGATCTGCTGTAAAGATATGGGTCTCTTTTCCATCAATGTATGCTTTCCATCCTGGATAATTATTGTCTGAAAGAAAAAGAAGGGCTGTTTTATTTGTCTGTACAGAAATAGCTATACTTTCTGGTCTATATTCTTTTATTAGTGTCGATGAAATTAAGTTGCTGTTTGTTTGCTTTATTTTTGGATCCTCTTGTAATAAAAGGGTCTTTGATAAATCAGTTGCGTTTGAAAATAGTAGTGAAAGTTGATCCTTGGGATTAATAACTTGATACGAATCAACAAAGAATGCTCTCGGGAAAGCACTGGTATTCTCGTATATCACGTACACTGAGTCAGACCATACTTTTTTAAACCCGCTCTCTGGATGTTCGGTAACAAACGTTTCGTCTACGGAGTTTTCTTTTGCAGAGATATACCGCACTCCTAATAAATTCAACGCTTTTCGCAACGACAAATTCTTTTCAATCTCTGAAAGAGTATTAACACTTACCAACTGAGCATCAGCTCGAGGAATCTGTTTTGTGTATTTTCCTCCATTCTTTGATGCCTCGATAAATTCTCCAAAAGTCCGAATATAAAATGAGTCATATCCCTCTGGTGACTGCAAATGGTACTGCGAGGAAAAATTTCGTATAACATACCCTTCACCATAGCTCCATACTCTATTATTGCCTGCTTTTTTTTGAAGTTGAGACAACACAGGTGACGCAGGAAATGTAAATTGTCTTTCTGAGAAATAAAGGTATTTATTGGCAAAATAAATACTCCCAACAAGTGCCACAAGAAGAAGCACAACAAACCCACTATATTTTTTACTTTTTTGCTTACATAACAATAACATACCCCCAACTACTGCTACACCAACAAGAATACTTGGTAGGAAAAGGTTTTTTAAACTTATTGTTGCGTATTCATTCCATGGATGATGTATTTTCTGATACACAACGAATGCCCATGCACCACCAAGAATAAGAAATAATATGGCACTTGCAACGATAAAACTTTTTTTAGGAGGATTCTTGAGGAATGACTCCATACCATATGCTGCAAGAGTGGAAAGACAAAATGTACTGAGTAAAAATATTCGAGAAGGCAAAATAGTTGAAATAATTGGGATATGAAGTGTATAGAGAATAAACCACGTTGTCGGAAGAGAAATACCAAGCAGCATGGTTACAACCCAAGAAATACTAAAAAACCATTCCGTAGAACTCTTCTTATTTCGTAGTAACGCAACCAAACCTAATATGAGGCCTCCGATACCAATAGACAAAACACGCTCATAAAAAAATCCTCTGCCAAAGTAACTGTATGTTCCAGGATTACCAAAAAAATCAGGGGCAATGGCGGTGATGAGCTCCCATGGCTTCAGTAAATACATGTCAAAGAGAAACCGTGCATCGGTTGTTCCCCGTGCAGAATATATATATGATTCGATATTAGGAATAAGGTGAGGTCCAGCCAGAAGCACGATAAGACCAAATCCTCCCATGAGCATTGCTCCCCTTTTCAACTGCTTTTGTTGGAAAGAGAGAAAGATAACCCAGGAAAAAGAAAGAAGAAATACATACAGCGTCGACTGAAACCACCCAGAAAAAATTGAGAAAACACCCCCAATAATAAAAAGGGCAAACCATCGAAATTTTCTCTCACGAAAGAATGAATAAATACCTAAAAGCATAAGGGGTAAAAACATCAAGGAATATACCGACATGAATGATTCTTCAACGAGGACAAGTATCCCTGCCGAAAATCCAAAAGAAAGAGCACCGATACTACTCGATTTTTTTGAAAGGGGTAACTTTCGAAGAAAAAGATAGGTAAATAGTGCTGTCAAAAATGGCGCGAGAAAAACAATAAGTGACCAAGCGTCAATTTGAGGAAGAAGTAAAAATAATGGCATGAGTGGAAAAAAAACTGCTGACTGATATGTTGCGAGTTGCGTATTGCCGGCAAAATCATATGGGTTCCACAGAGGAAGAGTAACATGCTTAAAGGAATCTACTGTCAGGCTACGCAGTGGATAAAAGATACGTAAGCTATCAAATCCTATTGGCTTATTGGACGGACCATTGGATCCATACCCACCCCATGAATAGGATTTCCACGGCTCATAAAATGAGACAAGTAAATTGCCAGCGAATGGAACTTTTCCCAAGAAAACATATTGTCGGAATAGGAAAATGGTCAAAAAAAGAAATAACCAAATAGGCCAATACGCGAGGATTTTTCTCATTATTTTGAAAAGCGCTCTGCGAAAAGAGTAGAAAGTGCTTTTTTCCCGTCTCTAACTGTATCGAGTTTTTTCCCCTCACTATATGACCTGGGTTTTGTTTGAATGGGAATTTCGACAATCGTGAATCCCGCTTTCAGGAGCTTTGCAGTAATTTCTGGTTCGAATTCAAACCCTCTTGCTGTAAGGTTCATATGGAGTACCGCTTTTCGAGGAAACATTTTATAGCATGTCTCCATATCTGTAATCCATTGTCCGTACAATACACTTGTTACAAGACTTAAAAATTTATTTCCCAAGTAATGGAGCAAGAATCTTCCAGTTTTCTCCTCTTTCTCAAAATGAGGAAGTCGTTTTAGCCGAGTACCATAGACAACTTCTGCATTATGCTGAGTTATCTCGTCAAGAAGTTTGATAATATCATGGGGATTATATTCCAAATCCGCATCTTGAATAACAATATATTCACCTGTTGCCTTTTCTATTCCTGTCCGCACCGCGGCACCTTTCCCAGAATTTTTTGGATGCTCAAAAAAAGTAATATTGCATTTTTTATTTTTTGCAAGGAAATCTCTTACCTGCTTTTGTGTGGTATCTTTTGATCCGTCATCAATAACAATAACTTCCTTCTGTATTCCACGAGGAAGCTCAAGCTCAACAAGTCGCTCCAAAACAGGAACGATTGTTTTTTCTTCATTAAAAACAGGGACAATAATTGATAATTTCATGCTTCTCTTGAAAATAATGATATAACTTCTCTATCGGACTTCTTAACGAGTTTTTGTATTTTTTTCCTTTCCTGCAAGACCTTTGGAAGCATAATAAGCGCATTCCAAAAACCAATTAAAAATGCTCTATCTCCTTTTACGAAAGAACGTATAAGAAAATAAGGCAGAAAGAAAAAATGCTGGACAAAAATGATTGTATCAGTTGCATTTAGCCACGTAAAGAAGAATTGATTTCGATATGCGGTTTTTGTTACATTGAATGACGAATAGTTTTTCTTAATTGCCCCTTCCTCGTGTGCATGAGTCACAATACTCCTTTTTTCAAAAAGCACACGGTATCCCATCTTTTGCGCTTTATATGATAAATCTATATCTTCCCAGTAAAATGGATTATAAACATTATTAAGTCCTCCCACTGTATCCCACATGCTTTTTCTGAATGCTCCACTTCCACAACTTGCCCAAAGAGTTTGATTTGATGCATCTAAGTCTCCTGCTTTATGCATAAGAAATCCTCTTCTCCATTTTCCTACGCCTCTTCCCCTAAGTACAATTTTTCCATCTTCTACGCTTTCATCCATGCACCCCACTGCGAAAACATCCTTATCTTGAAAGGGCTGTAATAAGGGCTCAAGAAAATCCTCATGCGGGACAACATCGGTATTAAGAAGGATAATGATTTCACCTGTTGCTACTGTTACTCCTTTGTCAACGTTTCCTGAAAATCCTTTATTTTTCCCTGTATTATTTTGTAACACGAGCAGTGTTTCTTCTTTTTTTGCAAGCTCTACCAAATACTCAACAGAATTGTCCTTTGAGGCATCGTCACTAACAATAACTTGGGTTTTTCCTTTTTTATACCTTTTAAAAACAGCTAAAACGCGAGGTAGATTTTTCTTAAGTAACTTTTCTCCATTAAAATTGGGTATTACAATACTAATATTCAACATAAATACTTCTCCTCAATCTCCTTCTCCTTTGAGGAGAAGGCAGGGATGATGTCTTCCTCTCCATTCTAAAACAATTGATCCCTAAACTCTACTATATGCACACCCTTCGGAACAAATATTCCCCTAAGAGCCAAATCTGTTGGATAGATTTTTGTTTCTTTCCCATCCACAGCTGCATGCCATGTTGGGTAATAGGCGTCAGTTAGAATAAGAAATCCATCAGATGCATTTTCTGTTTGTATAACAATCTTATTGGCCGAGTATTGGAGAATTGTTACCCTCCCTTCAGAAAGATTTTCTTTAGGCTTTACATGAAATGCAATAGCATTTTTTCTTAGATTTTGAGACACGTCAAACAAGAAATTGATTGCTTCTTGTTGACTATTCGCATTCTTGAGAGACTCAACAAAGAATGCGCGTGGGAAAACATCTTTATTCTTATAGATATGCGTTGCTCCTTCTGTAAAAACACTCTGTAGTTTTGGTGAATGCAATTCATTGAGCGATAGAACATATTTAACACCTAGTAAATTAATGATTGGATTTTCATAATTTTGAGGAGTTATCAAGCGATTAAATCCAAAAGGTATATGGATATCGGGTCTTCCACGCTGAAGCGCTGCAATAAGTTGACCATATTCATTAATATACAACGGATCATATCCATCAATACTTTGTATATGGTACATAAGAGAAAAGTTGGGAGGAAGAATTTGATTATCAGTCTCCATAACACGGTAGTCTCCAGCATGAGTTTGCAAAAACTCTAAAGCTTTTGTTGTAGGGAAAAGATATTGTTGTGGAGTAAATGGCGTAAATTTTTCTGCAAACCGCATTGTGTCAACAATATTCAGCAGTAAAAGGCAGGAAAGTACCATAAGAAAGATATTCTGTTTTTTTCTAAAAATAACAGCAGCTACAATCAAGGTAGTGCTAATAGCAAAAACACTTGTTGGGAAAATAAGATTATGTTTTGCAACAAGAATATTTTCCAGTGAAATTGTGGAGAATAGTATTTTTGGAAAAAAGACAATACTCCATGCAAACGCAAAAACAACCAAGCTTAGAAAAAGAGGAATAAAAAATCTCAAAGATTTTCTCTCTAAAAATTTTTCCATACCAAATGCCGCTAACACACAAAGAGAAAAATCAATTATGGAAAGGAGCCTTGTTGGTTGTGCTGTTGAAAGGAATGGAATATGGAACACGAGTGGCAACTGAGCAAGTGGCGTTGGGAGTGCAAAAAGAAATGCGATAACAACTGCTGCACCAAAAAACCATTCGATTTTCCGTACTTTTTCAACGAAGACGAAGAATGCAAAAATAAGCGCTGGGATACCAATGTATCCTGTCAATTCTGCATAATTCCACACACCCCAATAATTAAGCGTTGTCGGATTGCCAAAAAAATCGGGGACAAAAAACGTAATGAGATGCTGAAAAGGAATAAACCAACCCTCAGAAATAATTAAATCAGCATTTCTTCCAGAAAGAAAAATGAATTGTACAAGGGGAAACCATAACATGGAAGTAATGGCAATTGTAAAAATTCCCAATGGCAAACCAATCAAAATCGTTTTTACTCTTTCTTTAGAAGAAATCAGTCTTATTCCTATATAGGCATGGGCAAACAACACCATGTAGATAAATGTTTGCAAATGTCCGGAGAAAAAAGCAATACTATTGGCAAGAAAATATACCCAATACCACATATATTTTTTTTCTCCAAAAATTTTATCAACGGATAACAAGATAAGAGGAAACCATAGGACTGTTGCGTCAATTGTCCCCCATTCAAGCCACGAAACAAAAAATCCAGAAAAAATAAATGCCATTGCTCCAAAAAGGCTTGGCAAAAGACGTATCTTGAGGTTTCTCAAGTAAAAATACAAAAATATTCCCGCAAGAAGAGGTTGTAAAACAATGAGCAAACTCCATGAGACTGGGAAAGGCAAAACAAAAAACAGTAGATTAAATGGGGTAAGTGCTGCTGATTGTTGATTAGCAAGAAGTGGTGTACCGGCAAAATTATATGGATTCCAGAGAGGTAATTGCCATTTCTTTTCTTGTAAGAGACTTTCAAAACGCCATGGATATTGTTGTCTTACTGGATCGGTTATCAGAAAATTTTTAAAAGGAATTCCCCGTGGAAAATCTTTGGCGTACAAATCGCGAAAGGGATTATATAAACCGATAATTGTATCTGATGGGACTGGGAGAAGATTTTTAAACAAAAATGGCCTAAAGAAAACCGCAACTACGATAGCAATGAAAAGAAGTGGAAATATTTTTTTCATAGCACTAATTCATGGATTCGTTTTGAAAAAGCTTCATAGCTAAAATCCATTGCGCGCTTTTTGGCATTTTCAGACAGTTTTTGGAGTAGCTTTGAATCTTTTATCAAATGGGTGGTCTCATCTTGCAGTTCTTTGATCGAATTCCATAGTAATCCATTTTCTCCATTGGTTACAATTTCTTTCTGCCCCCCAGCACAAATAACAACAGGGACAACGCCCGCGCCCATTGCCTCCACAGTTGATATACCAAAATGCTCTGCAAACTCAGGATGTTTTCCTAAATCCTCACCGAACCCACTTGCATGCCAATAAATTTTCGCTTTGGAGTAAATATCCCAAAGTTCTTCATTTGACTTATTCACTTTGAATTCAATGGGATATCCTTTTGCACTTTCCTGCATAGCAGAAAATTCCTTTTTATCCTGATCCATTACTCCAACAGCCAAGACAAATTTCCAATTCTTCAATCCTTTTGTTACCATTTCTTTAAACGCATCAACCATGACGCTTTGTTTTTTATAATCACCTAACGAAACATTCTTCACACGAAATCTTCCCACATGCAAAATGATATTTTCCTTTTTGGCTTTTTTAGCATGAATAGATACAGGAGGGAATATTACCTTTGCATTTGTTCCCAGAAGTTTATCGGTAAAGTTTTTCGTATACAAAGAGTTGCAGAAAACATTTGTAACCCGTTTTAGTTTTAATTTTCCAAAAATGCTTTTTGTTTGCACTTGTTCTAATGGTTGTTGGATGTGAAGAAAGAGTTTTTTTGATGCAAGAAGCGGAATACTTCCATCGCTTAAGAAAATGATTGCATCATATTTTCGCGATGCCGATAAGCGTCCCCAAAGACTAACTGAGGACGCAAAGATATTTTTAACAAGACTGACCTTCGATAAGTCCAGCTGAAACCGCTTTAACAGTGTATCAATATCCTCTTTTTTATCCCAAAATACGTCTATTTGGTTGGTACTAGACAGACACGATGCAATACTCATCATGTATTTTTCCCCACCTCCCAAATCGTCTAAGTAGGGGTCATAGATACCAATACGCATACTCTAATTGTATATTAGTTTTTAATTCCTAACAATGATTGGCTACGTAGCTAAATCTTGTGAAAGAGAAATTTTTGACAGATGGCCAAACAACATGTACTATTAATGCATGGATTTTAATGCAATACCGGCACCGGTTGTCTTTGGTCTTTTTCTCTGGTCGCTTTTCTGGAAAGGATTAGCCTTGTGGCATGCAGCAAAGCTGGGACAAAAGAATTGGTTTGTTGTCATGCTTATACTCAACGCAGCAGGAATCGTGGAAATTGTCTACTTATTTTTCTTTGCCAAAAAACGATTTGATTACCATACGCTTCTCTTTTGGAAAAAATAAATTCCTCCAAGGAGAATTACGCCAACTATAAAAGCACTGCAACCAAAGAGAAAACTTGTTGGAAAATAGCTAAATATAACTGTGTGCTTTCCTGCAGGAATAACGATACTTCGAAATGTATAATCTGCTCGCAGAATGGGTGTCTCTTTCCCATCAATATATGCATGCCAACCTGGAAAATAGGTATCAGACAAAAAAAGCAACGCCTTTTCATTGCTTTGCACTGCAATGGTGACGTTATTGTATGAATAGGATGTTATTACAGCATGAGCAGATAGATTAGCAGATTGGGAAATATGTGGGTCCTGTTCAAGCACAAGTGTTTTGCTCTGGTCTATTCCTTTGGTAAATAATTTCGTTACCGTATCCTTTTTATTTGCTGTCACTACATAGCTTTGCGCAACAAACGCACGAGGCAGCGCCTTAGTATTTTTAAAGACAACGTACTCACTATCTTTATAGGCTATGGTAAAATCATCCGTCGGATATTTTTCTATTGGAAAAGCCCAGGGCTTACCAACATCAGAAAGTTTTTGAACAATATACGTTACACCCAAAAGATTTATTGCTTCCCTTGTGTATCTTCCGGTCTTCGGAAAATCAACTGTCGATCTACTTGCCGGTTGCAAATTACCATTTGCAACATAACTAACAAACTCACCAAATCGCTCTGGATAGAGTGCGTCATATCCTTCTAATGAAGGTAATTGATAAAATATCGACACTTGCCCTCCATAATTTCCCAAGACTCTTTCGTTGTGAACCTTTTGAAAAAATGATGTTACCCCAACCTCTGGGAAGACAAGATTTTGCGGACTGAATGATTGCCACTTAGAAGCGAATCGATACATATCGAAGGAGCTTAAAAGTAAAAATGTAAAACTCAAGATGATAAGGACTTTTTTATTCTTTACAAAATATGCAATAACCGAACCAACCAATGCGCTCCCTAAAAATAACGAAGGGAGTAGGAAGTTTTGCTTGGCAACAACAACATGTTCTAAGGACAATCCAATCTTTCCCAAAATAATTCCCCATCCGAGCAAAAGAAAAATAATACTAAGGATTCCCAGAAGGATTCGTTTTGGACTTTTTATCCACAGATCAAAGCCTATTCCTGCTAACACAGCAAAACAAAAGCTGAAGACTACAATAATTCTTCCTGCTGCTGATGTTGCCAAAACAGGAATGTGTAAATATACAATAAGATCTCCTAAAAATGTGGGTGTTGCCAAAAGAAGAGACAAAAATCCCAGCATAGAAAATACACGGACATATTTATTTATCCGAAAGTTTTGTAGACTAAAAAGTCCAAAAAGCAATGGTAAAATACCAACATAACTACTCCACTCGGCATAGTGCCCAAACCAATCATTGCGTGTTACGGGATTACCAAAGAAATCAGGAGCAAAACTTGCAAGAAGATACTGCCAAGGAATTACTTCAGGTCTGGCAAAAATAGTACTCCGAAGAGATTGAGCATAAAACTCAATTGATGGAAAAATTTGCGGTGCGGCAAGTAATACTCCTGTTAGTAAAACTAAAAAGGCTATCAGAATTTTTTTTCTATTTTTTTCATGAGTTGCACAAAAAATTGTATAGCATACCCCTGCTAGTAGTACATAAAGACTCATTTGAAAATGTCCGCTAAGGAAAGAGAATGCCAAACTGCATATAGTTAGCAATATAAATCGAAATTGTTTTGTCTGCATAAATCCTTCTATTCCCAAAAGCACAAGCGGAAGGACACCAACTGCGTAACCCAGTGTTCCATACCCCATCCACGTTGTCATAAATCCACAAAACATAAAAGCAACCGCGGAAAGACTCGCACCAATTTGAGAAACTCCAATTCTTCGAGCAAATAAATACATTCCTACCCCTGCCAAAAGCGGCTGCATGAGAATAAGCATGCTCCAAGCAGTAATAAATGGAAAAATAAAAAACAACATATTGAGAGGGGAAAAAACTGAAGATTGATAATTTGCTAGAAGTGGAGTCCCAGCAAAATTATATGGATTCCACAACGGTATTTGTCCTGATTTCCATTCAGAGATAACTAAATGTTTCCATGGATATAACTGATCCACAACATCTGGCATAGCACTATTTTTAACTGGTTGCGCAAATTGACCATATTGGCTCCAAGGAGGGAAAAATGTTACTTGATAATCTCCTGGGAAAGGAATTTTGCCGTGAAGAAAAAAGGGGGAACAAAACAGAAACCACAGTAAAACAATAAAGAATATTGGCCAATGATTACGAAAAAATGTTTTCATAACGACTAACATAATACATGCTACTTACTACTGTTTTGCATTTCCCAAAGCGTTGCATACGTTATAAACATACTGTAAGACTGATAGATGCTTTCTATAAATCCCATTGTGCCTACTCTCCATCCACCTTGACTAATATATGAATTCCAAAATCCTGTTGCCATAACACGGATAAGACGCCATACAACAATTTTTGGATGATGCGCATCAACTCGTAGTTTTGCTTCTATGGGAGCCCACGCAATAGTCTTGTCAAGCATACTTGCTAAATCACGATGCGTATAATGCAGCAGATACCCATCGAGTTGACCAATTTCTCCATTCACAACAGGACTTTCGTGAAGCTTACCGATCCATTTCTGCAATTTGGAACGTAAAAAAAGTCTCTCAAGCTTTTCTATTTTTGGCCATGGATTGTTTCCCAAGTAAAAGTTTTTTCGTTGAATTTTGAAAGCTGCAAATTCTGGTTCCTTAATACTTAATACTTTATTCTTTATACTGTCCCTCAAAGAGGGACTAATCCGTTCATCGGAATCTATATACAAAACCCATTCCCCTTTTGCTTTCTGCAATCCCTTATTTCGATTCTCTGCAAAATTATCATCGATCCCTGTAATAATAATTGCTTTCTTTTCTTTTGCAATAACAAGGGTCTTATCTGTTGAGCCATTATCAACAATGATTATTTCGTCGGCAAATTTTACAGATTCAAGACAATCTATCAAAACATCCTGAGCATCTTTTGTTAAGATAATAACCGATAATTTCATGCGCCAAAACTCCCTTTTCCAGACTTTCTTAAGTAGAAATCTTGTATTCCTTTTTTCTGCCATTCACGACCATGTATGAGCAACCGAATGCTTTCGCGAAAAAGTGCCAATTTAGCCCGAAGTGGCGCATATCGCATGCCAAATATCATTCTATTTCGCGTAATATAATAATCGTGAAGAATAGATCCTGCACCCCCACCAGATGCTGCATTTACATGCCAGATAACAGCGGTTGGATCATACAGAATCTCGTATCCTTGGCGTATGACTCGTTGACTCAAGTCTGCATCTTCAAAATACAAAAAGAGTTCTTCATCAAACATCCCTACCTTTTCTAAAACGTTTTTTGGAATAAACATGCAACACCCTGTAGCAAAATCCATTCTTTCAGACGTGTCATATTGTCCATTATCTACTTCATCAACTCCCCGATGCCTACTAAAAACATTTGCCCAATCCATAAAACCCCCTGCGTACCAAAAAACTTTCCCTCGTTCTTTTGCTGTGTATCTATCTTTATGGAATTCATGATTGGGAGCAAAATAAATTTTTGGCACAATGATGCCACACTGAGGATTTTCTTTAGCATTCTTCAGAAACTCCTCAAAACAACGCCCGTCAACAAGTGTATCGTTATTGAGTATAACAACATAATCTGCGCCGTTTGCTAATGCCTTTTTTATACCGAGATTATACCCACCGGTAAATCCTAGATTTTTTTCTGTAGTAAAAAGAGTTGCAAATTTTTCTTCTTCTTTTGTTAAAGACAATGAAATTTTCGATGCATTGTCCACCACAATAACAGAGAGATCAAAACTACCATGGTCTACTTTTCGTAATGATGCAAGAAGATTATGTGTCTCCTCATGACTATTAAAATCAACGGTGACAACAGTAATGTGTGTCATACATGTAGCTTTCTTTTTGCTTTAAGCAGTATTTTTGTTGCTGGATTTTTTGCTTGATTAATTCGCATTGTTGTTGTCCAGTAAGACCATTCTGTTTTCATTGTAGTAATTTGATTTGCGAGAAGTACTGTTGGATTTACTGAAGAAGGGAATTTTTCATATTCCCAAAGGTATAAAAATACCGCCAAGTGGTAGGCTGCCATAAGAAGAGACAAGACAAGACCATGAAATCCATCTTTATATCCCTCTCTAGCAAAATAGCGGCGTAGAAATTCTTGAAAAGGAAACCAAACAGTATCTTTATAAGAAAACGCATACTCATTTACTCTCAGTGCCTCTGCTTCATTGGGCGCATAGACAGTAAGACCACGATGTAAGAATTGGTAAACTGTTTGATATGCTTCATGATGAAGGGGATTTATTAATTTTCCTACTTCTCCATCAATCATGATCTGCTCATGGACGTGCTTTTTTGTATATTTTCCCTTCCCTCTTTTAAAGAGTCGCAACTGATAATCCGGATACCAACCCGTATGCTCTATCCATTTACCAAAAATGATATTTTTTCTTGGAATATAATACCCACTTAGTATTGACGACTGACCATCGATAATAGAGCGAATTTCATGTATCAATTCTTGAGTAACTGCTTCATCCGCATCCAAAGAAAGGATCCAATCGCCAGTAGCTTTCTCAAATCCATAATTTTTTTGTAGATCAATACTCGATACGTCGTTGGGTCGAGAGTATACCTTTTTGGTAAATTTCTTAGCAATAGAAAGGGATTTATCTGAAGACTGATGATCAACAACAATAATTTCTGAAGCAATATCCTTTACAGAAGCCAAACACTCAGCGAGATACTTCTCACCATTAAAGACGGTTACGACGACTGACAATAAAGTCATACGTCTATTGTACAAATTGTTTGCGGATAAGTACAATATCCTGCATAATTGCCGACCTGGCAAGAGCAAAACAGCTTGCAAAATAAATAAGCATGCCTCCCACCATAAGCCCTACAACAGAAATGATGTTTTTGGGCAAAAATGTATTTCCAAAATAAAGAAAAATCCCCAAAATGATAGATGCTGCGAGAGGCGCTAGTATTGGTTTTATTGAAAAATCCAAGTGTTTTTTTGTAACAAAAATAACCAACACAACACTGAGTGAAATGAGTGCCGAGGCAAAGGCAAATCCGTTAAATCCATACCAATACATGGCGAGAGGAGTAATAACCCAGGTTGTGACTGTCCAGAAAATCATAAGATACAACGTTGTTTTAATCTTTCCAACAGCATTCAAAACATTTGTCAAAGGCGTTGAAACAGATGAAAGTGCTGCGTTAACTGCAAAAAATCCTAATGAAAGAAGTGCTGGTTCCCATTTATGATATTTAGGAATAAGGATTACGAGAGTTGGAGCAAGCGCTACCAAACCTACCAAAGCGGGAAAGGTAAGAAAGGTAAGCGCAAAAAGAGATTTTTCAATAGCTTTCCCCAAGTGTTTGCTGTCATGCTGAAGTCTCGCAAAAGAAGGGAATGCAATACGAATAACGTTATCTGAGATAAGTCGAAGCGGCGCAAATGCCCACTTTTGCGCAAACCCAATGTATCCAACTTGCGCTATTGGCAACACACGCCCAGCATAGGCAATAAGAAGGTCGTCTTTAATGAGTGCAAGAAAACTGTTGGCCTGAAATGGAATACCATACGAAAGAAGCTTTTTTGCGGTTGGGAATGAAATACCAAACGAAATCTTCCATGGAGATACAATATAGATTGTAATAAGACCAGCAACACCTCTTGCTAATACCGCCCAGGTAAAACTCGCAACTCCCATGCCACGCGTAGCACAAAAAAGCGCAACAAGATTAAATGCAAGCGTCTCAACAATTTGCGGAATGACTAATTTTTCAAATCGTAAATCGCGCTCAAGAAGAATGGATGGAATTGTTTTGAGAGATGAAAGAAAAAAGGCAACAATGAGAGAAAGAAGTAAAACAAATCCATTTGTATCCAAATGATAAAACCTTGCAAGAAAAGGTGTAAGGACAAGCGCAATAATACACGCTGCAACCACGAGTAGCTGTTGAATGGTAAATGTTGTAGAGAGATCTTCCTTGGTAAGATTTTCTTTTTTTTGAATAAGCGCCGCAGCAAGACCAATATCTGAAAAGTACGCAAGGAATGCGATAACCGCCGTTACAACAAAATAGACACCAAAAACAGAAGGTGATAAATAAACCGTTAAAAGGAAGTTAACAACAAATCCAACAATTTGAATAAAAAGTGTTCTGCTTACTAAAGCAAATACTCCGTGGATGGATCTGTTGACAATTGCTGCAATATCAAGTTCTTCCATGTAAATTTTTCCACAATATAAAACTTTCCCTAATTGCTCTGATAATTACTCGAACATTTCCTCCTGACTGATCGCCTGCACGCCTAGGAAAATGATGAACATCAACTTGCACTATCCTTAGCTTAGCACGAATGGCTTTTGCTAAAATTTCTGTGGTTATCATTGCGCCTTCAGATGAAAGGGGCATTATTTTCTTCACTGCCTGTTTTGTAAACATTTTGAATCCGCAGTCTATGTCTTTAAAATAAAATCCAAAAAAGACAAAATCCCATATCTTAAGAAGATTCATGAGTAAATGCCTAAATGGATGATCTAGCCTCTTGAGCCTATTGCCAATAATAATATCCGCAGTATCAATTTTTTCAATAAACTTACTTACTTCAGAAAAATCAAACTGGCCATCTCCATCGGTAAAAACAATATAATCGTATCGAGACTCCCTAAAACCAGATTTAAGCGCTGCGCCGTATCCGCGATTTTTTTTATGCGAGATAACACGAATATGCTTGTCTTTTTTGGCAAGACTGCGAGCAATCTCCAGCGTACTATCTGAAGATCCATCGTCAATAATAAGTATCTCCCATTCCTTTGCTATTTTTTTTGCCACAGGAAGGGACGACAACACAACTTTTTCTATATTTTTCTCTTCATTCCAAAATGGAAAAAAGATTGATAACGACGGTACTTGCTTCATTGTTTTTTACGTTTAAAAAGAAAAAGACAGGTCATTAGTATACCTATTGTCACAAGTGAAATACCACTCGCAATAACTCGTATCGGCGTATTGTTAAATTTTACCGTTACCTCGTGTCTTCCCGCTGGTAATTCGACTTGTATTACATGAAAGTAATTATCAATAAGTTTTTTTTGCTCCTTACCATCTACGTATACTGTCCATCCGGGAAAAATAAAGGTATTAACCTGAAAAATTGCCGAGTTATATAGCTTAGTATTATATACACGTACTATATATTTCTTCAAATAGGATTTGTTTTCAACTTCTACTACTTTCATATTGCTAGGAGGATATCCATAACTTGAACTATCTACTCCTCCATATGTTGGTAAAACAAGTTCTGTTGTTTTTTGAGGCGATAACATTGTTGGTTCTTCTTTAGGTACATACTCATATGAAAGTCCAGACACATGTACCTGAAGTTCTTCGAGTGAAACCATGTCCTTATCGGTTACCATTCGGTACGCTTGAGGCTGAAAGTAATTTCTTACTTGAAAAACAGCAACCAACGACAAGCTTAAGCCTAAAACAATCGCAATAACTGTACCAAATCGTTTTTGCACTAAAAATAAAACAAATCCTCCTAAAAATGCGGAAAACACAGCAACAAAAAGAAGGTATCTCCAAGGAAATTGGATATACCAAAACGGTGTTGCTACGTCCCACAAGAATTTAGAATAAGGAAGAACAAGAAATATTGAACACAAAAAAAGAACAGCGCTACCAATACTTACCAAAAGTCTTCTTTTGAATAAAAATAATATGCTTAAAATAACTCCTAAGCTGCCAATAATTGTCTGCACTTTCCCAATTTGAAATGACAATCCATCAAGACAGCCTGCCGCAGATCCACCATATCCCCAAATTCCACTCCATAGTTGTATAGGGCAGACAAAGTGAATAGCATAACTTGCCAATTCCTTGGTTAAGATTGCATCAACAAGCGTATATTGTTTTTCCAAAATCGATGGGAGCCAAAAATACGCTGTTAACCCTAATCCTAATCCAAGACCGAGGAGAAGCTGCATGAGCATCGTGAAATTTCGATTCCTTTTTTGGAAAAATAAAAATCCAAGATACACAAGAAGCAATGGTCCAAATTGCAACATAACCAATGTATGAGACAGCATGAGCAAACCAAAAAGAATACCTAATAGGACAATGTACTTCTTTTCCTTTTTTTCAATAAGAAGATCAATTGCAAGGAGAATAAGAGGAATAAAAATCCAAGAAAAAAATTCCGACAATGCCCCTCGTACATAGCTATCAACACTATGATACGGTGCATACGTATATAAAATAGCAGCAAAAAGCCCAGGGATAATTCCATAATGCTTTCGCACCCAAAGAAACATTGCTAATGCAGCCAAGACAAATCCCAATCCAAAAACAATCTTTGTACTATCAATAAAAGAAAATCCGAGAAAATGAATAAGGGATCCTACGTAATAGACAAGGGGTGGATAGAAATTGAATAATGGATATCCAAATCCAAACCCTAAATCAGGAATCCAACGAGGAGGTATCTGTCCTTGAGAAATAACCAAGTACATTTGCTGTAACCTGGCAACTTGCTCATCATCATGCATAGTAAAAAGACCAGCATGAAAAAGTGGAATTACAGCAAATGAGCAAATTGCCAAAACTCCACAAGCAATCAATAGCCAAATAAGCAATCTATTTTTCATATTTACCCTGAGCTTGTCGAACGGGTTTTATTTTTAAGAAAAATCCAACTATAAATAGTAATGAAACAACAGAAATACCATCTGCAAAAAGATGAAGCATTGTCTCACTATACCAAAAAATAATATTATGTCTCCCTGCTGGGACAGCAAATTCCACAAGACCATTTTTACTTGGGCTTATTGATACACTTTTCCTATCAACAGTTGCTTGCCAACCAGGAAAATATACAAAAGAGATACTAACTGTTGTCGCGTGTGGCGCAAGGACAGTAAAGGACACCCTTGTACCTTTTAGCTCAAGATTACTCAGGAAAGCCTTCTTATCTGAAAATCCAACTCGATTAAATGCATATCCCTCTGGTAACCCGTGTATCCATTTTGGCATATATTCATTTTGTACTGTTGTTGTTGCAGTGTTCGTGTCGTAAAAGGATTCCGGATTCATGTCGTATTGTTTGGAAAAAAGATAGGGCAAAGCAGAGAATACGACTAAAAGAATGAAAATACCAACAAGAATTTTATTTTGCTTACACTTCTCTATGAGGAAGGCTCCCAAAAAACTTTCTGCCAAAAGTGTGACAGATAGGAATCGGAATGGAAATTGCACAAATTGTGCTAAGTAGCGACTATGCCAAAAAATAGTACTTACTGAAAAGGAAAAGAATAATGAAACAATTCCCAGTACATAAAAGAAGCGTACTTCTCTATTTTTAATAGATGATTTTACAAAAAACACTGCCACAAAAGTAACGAGCGCAATCCATCCAACAAGGTAGTAAGAAACACTATTAACAAAGTACGTGAATGGATTACTTACCGCAATACTCTCGAAAACTGTGTATTGCCTATCAAGCAAGGCTGGTAACCAAAAGAATGCAGACAATCCTAGTCCAACAAGAGAAAATCCTACAATATACAGGAGTGGCAATTTTCTTAGTACTGCATAAAGAATAATAACCGGCAGAAAAAATAATGCGAGCGTATTGTGCGCAAGGATAAGAAGTCCAAGAAAAAGAGAGACAAGGGCCCATGATCTTTTTTCTACAGCCCACAATGCAAATGGCACAAGAGAAAGACTAAGAATTTCCCCAACAGAACCACGTGTATACAAGTCATATAAATGATAGGGCAAATAAACATACATCAATCCACCTAAAAAGGATGCCAAATCCCCAAAGAATTTTCGCAAATACACAAACATGCCAATTCCAGAAATAAGAAAACTACCAAAAAGAATTATTTTTATATCAAGAAGAAATGGAACTTTAAGAATGTGAAGAAAAGATCCAATGTATAAAAACAGTGGATACAAAAAATCTGCAACTGGATACCCATACCCATTATTGAGTCTCGGTAATATTCGTACTGGAAATTGTCCTGAAGACAATGCTTCGTAAAATGCAGATAGTCGTATTACCATCCAGTGTCCATCATCACTCACAAAAAGTCCTGCATGAAAAATTCCCCATGCAAGAGGCAGCAAACAAATGAAAAACCCAATTACGATAAATGCTATGTGTTTTATTTTCATACAACAAATATCAACAGTAACAGAAAAGCAATCAATGCAATCCCAGCAATACCTAGTCCTACATAAAAGTACTGGGGCTGGTAGTACATGTTAATTGTATGTTGTCCCGCTGGAACAACAAGACCTCGAAATGCATAATCTGCAAGGAAAATTGACGTGGGTTTCCCATCAACAATTGCATTCCATGATGGATAATAGGTATCTGAGAGAAAAAGAATCATAGTACCAGTAGTTTTTGCTTGGAAGGTTATTTTTTGTGGAGAATACTCAAGAAGTTTTACCGATCCTGTTGCACCACTAGATATTTTTTCTTTAAGAGGCATATTAAGAATAACCGTATGCCTCAGATCGTTTGCGTAAAGTGCATTTAATGCTTTTTGACCTACTGCAACAACATAGGTATCTACCAAGAAGTAGCGAGGGAAAACAGCTTTATTTTCATATACTTGCCAGGGACTCTGACTCCAGCTCAACTCATACGTCTCTTTTGGAAATGTTGCAGTATCAGCATTTCCATCTTGCAATATTTCGTCATGTTGCACGATATATTTAACACCAAGAAGATTCAAGAGTTTTTGTCTATACGGATTCTTCATACCGTCCTGGCCATATCCTTGAGCCAAATTTGCGTCAGGACGAGGAGGAAGCGTGGGAAGTTTTCCATCATACGAGCTGGTAACCAATTCTCCATAATTTTTCATATGCAAAGGGTCATTACCTTCTGGAGAGTACGTTCCATCAACTGTTTGAATGTTGGGAAAAATATATCCTGATCCATATCCCCAATATCTATGTATCCCTGCATTTTTTTGCAGAAAATTTGTAACAGGATGTGTTGGATACGTGAATGTACTTGGCGCAAAAGGTGTTATCTTTTGAAAGCCGTAAAACAGATCAGCAATAATAATTCCCAACAGAAGCACTTTCGCAATGCGCTGATATTTTGTAGCTAGAAAAAGTACCACTACCGTGGATCCTAAAAGGAAAGTCGGAAAAAAAAGGTTGTGGAGCGATACAGAAATTTGTAATGTGAATTGTGGAAAGAAATGCTTTCCAGCAAGTAATCCTCCCCACAGCAATGCATAACATGCACCAAAACCAATGACGAGTTTTTTGGGAAACTTCCTTTGTATGAAGAAAGAATCTATGCCAAACACAGCCAAAACAATACCGGCAAACATAAAAATACTTAAAAGTCGCGTTGGAACAGTTGTATTAATTACAGGAATAGGAAGAAGATAAAAATACGAAATACCAGGAATATTTGTTGTTAACAACAAAACAATAATTGCAATTGAAAGAAAAAAATAGAGAAAGGGCCTTTTTTTTGTTATTCCTAAAAATGAAAAAAGAAGAATCGGAATACCGATATATGCAACACGCTCTATATACGTTGTTGAAAGGTAATAATTTCGCGCTGCGGGATTGCCAAAAAAATCCGACGAAAAAAGTGTAATCCAATACCATATTGGTTGAAGCATATCCTGAAATTGTTTTAAGCTATACGGCCAACGGCTTGATTGAGAGAAAACTTGCACAGTTGGAAACAGCTGAAAAAATGTTAAGAAGACAGGAAGAAGAAACATGCTTACAAAGATAAAGACTCTTTTTACTGAAAGAATCTTTTTATTTTTAAAAAGGAGCACAATAACGAATGCACCGGCAACACCATAGCTATAAAATGCACCTTGAATATACCCGGACAAGAGAAGTAAAACACCGGATATAACAAATCCTGCATAATATTTTTTTTCTAAGGTTTTTACGTACCGAATAAGGAAGAATAATAAAAGAGGTAAATACGCAAGCGTTGCTGCAATATTGCCATACTCAATCCACACAGTCATATACGCTGAAAAGGCAAACGCAATGCCTCCAATAACTGCTGCAAACCGCGAAGCCTTTAATTCTCTTGCAAACAGATAAAAGAAAATCGACGCAAGAAGCGGTTGTACCATAATAAAAAGTGTCCATGCAAAATTAAAGGAGAAAAGAAAGAAAAATGCATTAAACGGATTGAATATACTTGATTGAAAATTTTGCATATGAATATTTCCTGAGAAATTATGAGGATTCCAAAATGGTATTCTTCCCTGCTTTAATTCTTGAATAGTAAAATATCTCCAGGGATACATCTCGGTAACAACATCCATCCCCTGGGCTTTATTGGGGTAACTTCCTGGATTAAATCCCAAAACAGACAATGATCGGTAGGGATTACTATCGATAAGCAAATCTCCTGGAAATGGAATGTATCCTTTAAAAATAGGCCAGAAAAACAATAGCACCACGAAGAAAAATATTCCCAGACTCGCCAATGTTTTTCTCATTTTTCTGGAGCTTTTACTTTATAGAGTCGTAAGGTTACGCTCCCTGCACCTTTTTTATACTCAGCAATAAGCTGCAAAGGCCACAATGGCTTGGTTGGAATTTGATAGAAAATCATATAGGTATTCATCACTTTTGCCTTCTCTAATAAATCTTGTGGTATTTGATCATCAACGGGCCAAATGCCTCTTTTTTCTATATTTTTATTGTCTCCTAAGTAAATCTCTACAGCATAGGTTGGCAATGAACCGAATGTCCCTTCTGAAGCAACATAAATTTTTTTATTTTTCGCTTGGTTACCTAAATAGGCAATGGTTTCTGTAATACCTCCTCCTGCCGGCCAATCATTGATGTATTGAGAAAGGTCAGATTTTGCTATTGGTGCATGGGAAAAATCAGTTAAGATAAGATAATCCGCTCGTATCCATAGCGCAAAAAAGATAATAACGCAAAAAATCCACACTGGGAATTTTTTAACATATTCGTACAACCACAGAAGAAAAAGTGCAACGATTGGAAGAAGAGGCAATGTCATAAAGAAAATAAATCTAGGATAAATAGTACGCCCGAAAAGAGCTAAAAGAAGAAATGGAATAACAAAATAGACAATCAAGACAAATTTTTCTTTTAAGAATTTTTTATAAACAAATAATCCACCGATTAAAAGCGCGAGTACAGGATACGTGAAGTATGTACTAAACCAATCCCACAGTCCGCTTAAATTCCCTGAGAAAAATTCCCATGGATGCAATAACCATTCATTAAGTGGATACACAAAGACACTGTTTTTATCTGCAATTGTGTGGAAGAACGGTGAAAGCCGAAGTACCATGTAGTACATATTTGCAAGCACAATGGCAAGAAGGGAAAAAGCAACCCATCTTCCAAATTTTTTCCATTTGTCTTTTGCCTTAAAATCAAATAACACAACGGTTGCAGGAAGAAGATACCAGCTAAAGTTTGCCGATGTTTTTGTAAGCATCCCTCCACCCAAAACAAGTCCTAAAAGAAATGCAACCCATGCGCGAGGATTTCTTGCCTGCAGGATAAGAAGATATAGACTCCACACAGTAAAGGTCCCAACCATAGTGTCATAGAGAGCCATTCTGTCATATACGAGAGCAAATGGAAATAATATATAGAGCGATGCACTCAAAAGTCCTACCCATTTATTTTTAAATATTTCTCTGCCCAAAAAATATAATCCTACTATTGTAAGCACACCACAGACAACGCTCACCAGTCTTCCGGCAAGAAGCGGGTCTTGGGTAAACCGCATAAAAATCATATCCCACCAAACAAACATAGGCTGTTTGCCATCGGTGAGTGAAATAAATCGCCAATTTGGATCAAATCGTGCAATTTGTGACCATCTCGTGTAGATTGCCTCATCGGTAAAAAGTGGAAGACTCATGAGGTTTGTGAGACGAAGAGCAAGATAAGAAGCCAATAATCCAAGAGTTGTGAGTGATGTTTTCCAAAACTTCATATTGTCTAATTGTAATTGTATTATCTGCGTTTGGCAATGCTAATAATACCTGCAGCAATAATACTTAGCCCCAAACTTGACCAAAGCATAACCGATAGGATAGATGGAATTGGCTTATCCCAATTGCCTGTATAGAGAAATGGAACGTATTGTAAAAGTGACAAAGTAGAAAAAATACTAAAACCAACAAGAATTCCCTTTTGCTTGTAGATGAGTGCTGCAAATGGAAACAAGAACAAAAGATACCAAGGCTGGAAATTAGTGCGAAGACTTGCAGCAATAGCAGCAACAGCAAGAAAGATAAAACTGATTACTGACAGTTGATGCACGCTTCCTTTTTTCTTGAAAAAAAATCCAATAATCCACAATGGCAGAAGTACTGCTGTTGCAAACTTTACGCCTATTGACAGAAAGAGTAATAAAAATGACCAAACACTTTTTCTACTCACAAATGTTAACAGAGCAAACGATGCAAAGACAATCATAAGCATATCGTTATGTGCAGAAACCAAACCTTCTATAATAACGAGCGGACTAAAGGCAAAAAGACTTAGACCAAGAAGAGCATTGTCTTTATCTGTTTTTTGAAGGATTTTCTCTACACTCCAACAAATACCAACATAGCTGAGAGCAGCAATCCCCTTAAATAGGAAAAATGTTGGAAGAAAAATCTGCAAACCAATAAAAGATACCGGAACAGTAACAAATAACCAAACCGGTCCATACGGATAGGTACGTTCTACCCAGTGCATAAAGCTCAGCATAGGATCACCAGAAAAATCTAATGCCCTGTGGGTATAGGGATTTTGCATGTAATGCGTGACAATTTTTGCATCAAAAATGTAGTTAAATAAGTCATATGAAAAAGCATTATAGGAAAAGACTAATACTACAGCAGTAAAAAATATAAGTATCCACAATGTTTTCCTCTTCATTTTCCCTACAGCAAAACCCCAATAGCAAAAACCAAGAAGAGTAAGAATTCCTAAGAAAAGCGCCGTTGATAATGGACGATTAAAATATCCAATATACTGAAACCATTTTTCAACTGTTTGCCAAAGAGAAACTCGAGAAAGAGTTAAACTTAAATCAACTTGCGTATAGGAGTATAAAAAAAGTGCAACAATAGTGAGTATATACACTGGAATTAAGAATCGGGAAAATAATTTCATTTCGAATAAATTCCTTCCAATTGATTGAGTCGTATTTTAAGTAAGTACGTTACCGCATCAATTGAATCTTTTAATGGACTAACACGTCTTGTCTCAACATATAACCACTCAACGGGAACTTCTTTAATTTTGTAGCCTGCTGTTTGTGCTAAGAAAAGCACTTCCACATCAAATCCTGCACTTACTGCAGATCCTGAAACGTGCGCATACCCATGATGCAAATCATACATTTTTTGAAAGAGTTTTTTCCCTGCTTCATTGGTAAACATTTTAAATCCGCACTGTGTATCTATTATTCCTTTTAACCCAACTATGACTGTCCGAAATGTTGCCATACCTTTTGCCATAAGTTTTCGTGTCCATGGTGCACCTTTTCTCCCATGTCTGGATCCTATGACAATGTCATATCCTTTCTCAAAGAAAGGCAACAGTTTATCTACTTCCTCAATTGGTGTTGCCTGATCCATATCAGTAAAAAGCACATATTTACCTTTTGCTTTGAGCATTCCTGTTGTTACTGCTCCTGCTTTACCTGCATGTGAGCCTTTAATAAGAGAGAATGTTTTATTGTCATAGACAAATTTAGACACAAATTCTTCACTCCCGTCTTTAGACCCATCATCCACAACGATAACTTCATATGTATACCTTTTTTTATCCAGAAAGGATTTTACTTTGTCCAAAACACCCTTTTGCAAATTGGCCATTTCATCGTAGGATGGGATGATTACAGAAAGGAAGACTTCGCTCACATAAAAAGTATACTAAAAATGAGGCCTTGGGACAAATGCCTTAGCTTGTGCCAAGCACGCTTTTTCTGATAAAATAGCCTTACGGCGCCAGGTACAATACTATACCTGGCTGCTCAATTCTATTTAAATCTGGCATTTCAAAGTATAGAAATAATGGTATAGCCAGATGCCGAATGATATCTGGCGCGTTCGTCTAGTGGCCTAGGACATCACGTTCTCAACGTGAATATCAGGGGTTCGAATCCCCTACGCGCTACTAAGAAATTCTTCTTAACGTTAGTTAAGGGGAATTTTTTTTAGTATTGAGAATAGTGATTCGAACTGCCGGACTGAGGAATGAAATGACGAAGGAGGCGGGCTCGCGGGGCTGCGCCGTGGCGGGGAACCTGTGAGTCGAATCCCCTACCCAAAATTCCATCCTATAGCTTGACTTTTATTTCTGTCTATGGTATATTTTCAATCTATGTCATTAGATCCAAGACGAATAAGACAACTGCAAGACGAGCATCGTATAAATGAAATCAGAGGCGATGGAGGAATAAGAATTGGTGGACACAGAATAGTTCCTGGCGCACAATCTGAAAGCGGAAAAGCATGGAATCAGCTTTTTGGAGCAGCTGTAAATGTTCAGAAAGCTAGAAGATCAGGAGATAAATGGGATCAAATGATGGCTTCAATGGGACATTTGAATGCAGAACTTATCGCAAAACAAGAAGGATTGAGTGCTGCTGCCAGAGAGTTAGCGGAACAAGAAGCGATTAAATTTGACCGAGCTACTCAAGGGAAAAAATCCGAACAAGAATAATTTCTTTTATTGCCTCTTAACTCATTATTCAAGCCTAGTGCAAAACCAAACCCATGAACCTTCCCCTACGCGCTACTAGAAAACATTTTCAGAGTTTTGGATTTGGGAATGTTTTTTTAATATCAACAGTGATTCTAATCCCGTAGATATTGGGAGATTTATAATCCACTGATTGACTGAATAGTTGCAGACGTAGATCCACTCGTCGTATTCACGCCAACCCATACAGCTACTTTTGTGCTGGAGCTGACTCCACTAACAGACCCACTTCTCAAATCCGCTAGCGAATGATTCTGGCTATCTGACATAAGATAAAAATTGGAAGATCCAGTAATTGCATCTGTGCCACTTGATGAACTCGGACCAAGTGCATAGGTATCGCTATCCAAACTTGTTAAGACATTACTTGACCAAGCAAAAAAGTCATTATTGTTGCTTGTATCAAGCCAGAGATTCAAGCCATATTGATCTCCCGTACCATTTACTGTGAAGTTAGGTAAATCACCTAATGTTCCTTCGTACAAAACGAATCCAGAATCTGCATAGCCTGAAGCACTATTCACATTAACACTTATACTCCCATCCGAATTACTGGATTGAGTAGCAACGCCTGTTGCAAATGAAGCTGTCGATCTACTAAAGTTTGCTCCGTCATTCTTTGTATAGTACGAAACAACAAAATTTGGGGTCCATGTTCCACTTGTTGTAAATGTCCAAATATCGTTACCTCCAGATTGTGTATGGGTGCCACCTGTTGCGGTAATTGTTCCAAGAGGTGCTGAAATAATGACAACTCCAGATCCACCATCATATCCTGCTCCTGTTCCATTAAATGCGTATGCTCCTCCACCGCCACCTGTGTTTGCTGTTCCAGCTGTACCGCCTGTTGCTGGATATGCACCACCATTCCCACCGCCTCCACCGCCTCCATTTCCACCTGATGCACCATTATCTCCTCCACCGCCACCCCCACCGCCATACAAGACAGAAGATCCACTTATAGTGCTTGCGATACCAACACCACCATCTGTTCCTGCACCATTTGATGCAGACGCGCTTGGTGCTCCTGCTCCCCCGCCTCCCTCTCCACCTGCACCTGATCCAAATCCCGCACCATTATTTCCGGAACTTACTCCACTACCTGTGTTGCCATCAACAGCATTGCCACCAGTTGGAGATCCAGCATGCCAACCCGCCCCACCTCCAGAACCCCCATCTTTTCCATTAGTATTTTGACCCGCTCCTGCTCCCCCGCCTCCACCGCCATTTGCAGTAATCGTGTCAAACAACGAATCCCCACCATTATTTCCTCTATCGTTTACTGCTCCTGTGCCGCCTGCTCCCACAGAAATCGTGTACGCCTGAGCGCTAACTGTATGGGAAGAATCAAAAACAACGCGACCTGCTCCGCCGCCGCCAGCAAGGTTAGTTGCAGAACCTCCACCTGCTCCGCCACCTCCCACTGCCAGTACTTTTACAGTCGCTGTAGAAGGAAATGTGTCAGCGTACAATTTGGTCTGAGGAATAAAAAAAGATATAGATAAATATATAGCAAGCAATGAGGCGATTACTTTTTTCATAAGACAATGCTCTATTTCATTTCAAGTAAGACACAATAAATGAGGGCTGTCAATAATTAGAAATGTATTCACAAGAGGTACAAATCTGGTTCCACTTCTAAAGCATACGAGCTACCCATTCATCTTTTGATATAATCTTCTCATGAAACTTGTCTTACCCTCGATACAATACCAACAGAGCTATCTTCAGGCAATTGAGGAAGCAAAAAACGAAACTGGTAGCACGATTATTGATAAACCTGAAGAAAATCAGTCCTTCGAAGAATTTGTAAAAAATCAAAAAGAGAAAACACAGGGACTCCACTTACCTGAAGGTTGGGTTCCTTCAACAGAACTATGGCTCATTGATAACGATGAATTTATTGGATGGGTTAATATAAGGCATTCGCTGACAGAATTTTTACTGAAAATAGGAGGTCACATTGGTTATTGGATTCGTCCATCAAAGCGAAACAAGGGATACGGAAAAGAAATATTAAAACTAGCACTACCTGAAGCAAAAAAATTAGGGTTAACAAAAGTACTTGTTACCTGTGATGATACCAATTTTGGTTCTCGGAAAATTATTCAAACCAATGGAGGTATCCTGGAAAATATTGTTGATAACGACAAGGGAAATCCTAAAAAAATGCGTTATTGGATTGAGTTAAAATAAGCTTGTAATTCACAAAAATCACTTATATTCTTTCTCTCATTCTTTTTGCTCTTTCTGCAACAGCTAATTCTTGTGCATCACGTAACTGGCTTTTGGATGCTGTTGCTGGGAGTCTGTAAACCGCTCGCAACACTATGCCTACTTTTTCTTCTCGTGCTATTTCTAAATCTTTTTGAGAGTCATTTGGTGACTTAAGTTTATAAAAAATTAGTGATTTTTCATCAGGTATTAGTGTTCTTTCTTTTGTCATTATTCAATCCACAATCTTCGTCAGATAAGTATACCAGAGTCAACTATAAGTTATCGAGTCAAAGCAGTTTTGTTTTGTTTTACCCAAAGGTAAATGTATATGCCTTTATTCCTGGGGTTTGGAATTCTAACCGCAAAACATGGTCTTCATTCTTTCCATGTAAATCAACCAGATTATAAAGTCTATCTGTATCTACCGTAACAATTCCATTTTTTACATCTGCTCCCGCAACAGAATCACTAATTGTCTTACCATCGAGTAATACTTTTACCAGGTACAATTCTGCACCTGGCTTCGCTGTCCCTGGACGAAGAATGATGTACACCTTTCCTGCTTGAAAATGATACACCAAAACAGCTTTATCTCCTGCAACTGCCTCTTCGCTATTTATAGTCCATTGTCCACCGTAGCTAAAAGAATTCGTTGGTGGATTACTGGTTAATTGAAAATTTTTTGTTCCATTACCCACTGTACCATTTGGGTAGTAATACTGCATTCTACTTGACCCTAAGTATGTTTCCGGAGAAATTTGTCCTGTTGGTGTTGTATCGGGCATATTTTCTAGACCAGTACTTACTTTTTTCCCTGCATCTTTAAGAAGGGCTTGAATTGCCTGCTCCATCTCATCGTACTCTCCTTCTCCAAAATGAGTACGACGCACATTACCATTGGCATCTATTAAATATTCTGCTGGCCAATACTGATTGTTGTATGCTCCCCAGGTAGCATAATCATTGTCCTGCGCAACAGGATAATGAATGTTGTATTGCTTAATAGCATTTAGGACATTTCCTGTGTCATGCTCAAATGCAAACTCAGGTGTATGCACACCAATGACAACAAACCCATCATCTTTATACTTGTCGTACCACGAAGTAACATGGGGCAAAGTACGAATACAGTTAATACAGGTATATGTCCAAAAATCTATTAATACTACCTTTCCCTTAAGGCTTTGCATTGTTGGAGCTGGCGCGCCGTTTGGCAGATTGAGCCATTTATTTATTCCAACAAATTCAGGAGCAGGATAATTTGCATTAAACAAACTGTTTTGCACGACAGGCATTGGAAGACTTTTTTGTTGTTTTAAAGCTTGGAGTTGACTTGATACTGCATTATTTCCTTCTAAGTTATTTAGAAATTGTGAGTATGATGGGAAAACATTTAGTAATTTTGCTTCGAGAAGTGTATCTAAATTTGACGCAATAAGTACCGCAGTAAGTATCATAATAACGCCAAACACCTGCTGAATTCTGCCGGTATATTTTGACAACGCTCTGCTTTTTATTAAGAGAGTCCTACTGAGTGTTGCAAAAATGAAAAGCGGAATAGCAAGTCCTAGGCAGTAGAATGCGGTAACCCATACAAGCTCTATGCTTATTTTTTGTGTTGCTGCTAAGGTTGCAATTGTTGCCAAAATTGGCCCTGCACACGGTGCCCACACAACACCAAGCGCTAACCCAGTAAATATTCCAGACCAAAATCCTGTTGCACTATTAGTTGACCCAAATCTTCCACTTATTCTACTTACCCACGCTTCAAGTACTGCTGACAAACGGGGAATAAGCAAAGTTAGGCCCAATAAACCAATCACTATAACAGCAAAATACCTTAACACATTTGCATTAAAGGGAATAATTGCAATAAGACTAGAGAGAAAAAGTGTCAGAATACCAAAACTTACTACAATGCCTATTGTTATTCCAAGTGGTTTTCGATGTCCACCTGTTGCTGTTGTTGAGAGAATAAGTGGAAGAAGTGGCCAAATACAAGGAGCAGCTATTGTAACTAGCCCTGAAAGGAACGCAAAGAGGAAAAGGATTACCACACAGTTAGCATACCAAATCCAAAATGAAAAAACTATGAATTAAGGAAGAAAATGAACGGATAGGAGAAAGCTATTAAGAAAACCAGTAAAAGGATCAAGACTTGGACCAAATGCAATAAGCCCTCCTAACGCTGCGCCAAGCGTTATAAGAAAAAGGGCAATAATAGATATAGCTATCCTAACAGCAACTGGATAGAGAAGATTTCTAATCCAAAGAAAAAATTTCCAAAGAGGACCAACTATACGTTGTATCATGTGTTCTTTTCTCTCTCTTGTAATCCATTCCACGAGATATGCGACAAGAAGCAAACCAAAAAGAAATGACGCTGTTTCATTAATTTTTGAATGAAGCGAAACAAGCTGACTCGGTCCAAAATTATTTTCTATTGCCTGTCCTGCAAGAATTGCTGCTCCTGCACCAATGACACCAAAAAAAAGTACATAAAACTTTACGTAAAACCAATATGGCTGCTTCGTAATTTTTTTAAATGGAACCAATTCCAGGAGCGCATATACTGTAAGAAATGCGACAGGAAAATGAACAAGAACGGGATGAATATTCATACAATAAGTGTAGCACAAGACTGATTTTGCATATATAGCCTCAAAACTGTCCACTATTTGTCAGGCATATAGTACCTAAAAAGAGTAAACTACTATCCTATGGGTCTAGTTGAAACAAAACAAAGACCTGCCCCAAAAGGATACATAAATCCTCTTGCCCTTACCGAACACCAAGTTTTACACAGCACTCTTGTCCAGGATAGAAATAGAGTTGGAAAAATACGCGACGAGTATTATGCAGCATCCCTTAATCGCGAGTTTGAAAAGACTAAATTCCCAAGGGATATGCTTCGAGCCGTACGAGACGCCCAAGCATTTGACCCACAAATGCGAGGACAAGTTATCCGCTCACTCGTCCATGATCAGGGATATGGAAGAGATGATCTTGCCGATAAAAAGGGCGACGGACAGCTTCCTCATGAAGTACGAGACAACATAGAAGGTGCACGGTCACGGGAATTTGTGGAAATATATGAAGAAGAACTTCGTAAATGGTCGCATCCAAAACGGAAGGGAAATACCCATTTAGCCTACTTTGGTGGAGTTGATATTACCGCTGATGGATTTAGCGCAATTGCACAGGAAGCGTTTGATCATCCTGAGATACTTCGTGAGAAAGTATTTAACGAAGACTTAAAAAGACCCATTCGCATTTCCAAAGCAGCACGAGCTGCAATTGGTTGGGTTACGAGGAGCATTCTTTATGGACCAGTTGTTGCAAGAGAGAATGACAAGGTAAAAGCAATGATTAAGAAGACCGATCAAGAAAGGCTACTTCCCTTTTATGAAAATTGGGTGCTGCGCCCTCTGGACGGTGCAGCAGCAAGATTAAATGAATTGCAAAGGCGAGTAAAAAGACAACCTCGTGAATATTTACTCGAGTCACAACGAGTAAATGGACTTGGCATTTATTTTCAAAATATTACCGATGGTGGACTTTCAACTATGCATACATCTCCTGGCAGAGAAGGTCTACTTGGCAACTATCATAAACCCATTGCCTATTTGGAAGTACAAATTGGGGCAGTTAATGCACTTGAAAATGCTGCACGACTCTATCCTTCTAAAACTCCTTTTTATAAAAATTTAGCCCAAAAAGTTAGAGAAAGCACAATGCGACAATTTTATATGCCGGATAAAAAATATTTTGCTGCTGCAGTTGATCGCGATGAAGTAACAGGAAAATACAGACAAGTAGAAGCATTATCCATTATGGGCGCGAGCATACTCAATTCAGACTTTTTTGACGGACTCCCTGAGACAGAAAAGAGAAGCTATATAGAACCTATTGTAGAAAGACTCACCAGTCCGGACTTTCTCACAGATGCAGGAATACGAACAAAAAATAAACAAAACGCTTCACTTATTATCGATCCGGATAATCCGAATACGAATGCCGTAACATATCAAGACAGCTGGAACGTATGGCCTGCGCTCAACGAGGACTTCATTTTGGGACTCAGACGACAAGGCCTCCATGGAATTGCCGAACAAATAGAAAATAGGGTGGTCAATTTTGTCCATGCTAATTCAAATGCTGAATTTGCATTTGTTGTTCCAGGAGATGTTATTGTGAATGGAAACCGTGTTAATCTTGATGGACTTATTGCGCAAAACTATAAAACAAAAAAGGAGCTTGAGTCACTTTCCGAGGGAGAAAAAATGGCAATAATAGGAGATAGACAAATTATTTATCTCAGTGCTCCCTATCCCCAAGGTGATCAGCTATGGACAGCCTCAGCTGTTGCACGAGTTGAGTATGAGAGAGAAAACAATCTTAACTTACATACTACTCCTCATTCTTGGCAAGATGAAGTCGAAAAAAATACTTTTTCTCCTGAAAACTATATTCCTATTTTAGAAGGTAACGACCTAAAAGCATTTGGCGATAATCCATATTTCTTTGTCATTGATGCACAAAGAGGAACACAAATAGAAGAACGCTTACGAGAAGAGTCGGAAAAAAGGAGAGAACAGCTACGATCGAGAAGATACGCTGCTTAGTCTGCAGGATATGGCTTATGAAGCATTGCTGCTTGAGAAGGTGTAACATCTGGTCTTTTTATAGATTTGGCAAGTGCAACAGGCAGAATCTCATCTACATTACTTACAAAGACAAACTGCAAATCTTTTAATACTTCTTTTGGAATATCTTCTAAGTCCTTTTTATTTTCCTTTGGAACAATGACTGTTTTAATTCCCGCCCTATGTGCTGCAATGACTTTTTCTTTCAAACCACCAATTTCTAAAATGCGCCCTCTCAGCGTTACTTCCCCAGTCATGGCAACCGTTCGCTTTACTGGAATTTTAGTGAGTGCAGAAATGATTGCTGTGGTGATTGCTCCTCCAGCAGATGGACCATCTTTTGGTACTGCGCCTTCTGGTACATGAACATGAATATCTGTTTTTTGAAATACTTTGTCAGAAATTCCAAGCGTACTGGCTCTTGATCGAATATAGGAAAGTGCTGCTCTGGCTGATTCTTTCATAACATCTCCCAATTGACCTGTTAAGGTAAGGTTACCTTTTCCTGGCATAAGGGCTACTTCGATAAAGAGAATATCTCCCCCAGCTTCTGTCCATGCCATTCCCGTTGACATACCAACTTCATCTTTTTTCTCAATCAAATTTTCTGAAAATACAATTGGTCCTAAGTACTTCTCTGCTTCCTTTTCTGTGACAGAAATCTTTTTTACCTTGCCTTCAGCTATTTCTTTTGCAACTTTTCGATAAATCGCAGCAAGCTTTCTTTCCAAATTACGCACTCCAGCTTCCCTTGTGTAATGAGTAATAACAAATCGAAGTGCTTTATCACTAATTTCTATTTGCCCATCTTTCAGACCATTTTGCTCAAGAAGTTTTTTGAAAAGGAAATTTTTGGCAATATTAAATTTCTCTTCCTGTGTATATCCGGCAAAGTGGATAATCTCAAGTCTATCTCTCAACGCTGGTGGAATAGTATCCAAGACATTTGCTGTTGTAATAAACATGACATTGGACAAATCAAATGGTACTTCTAAGTAGTGGTCTGAGAATGCATTATTTTGCTCAGGATCTAATGCTTCAAGAAGCGCTGCAGTTGGGTCTCCCCTAAAATCTGCACCTACTTTATCAATTTCATCCAACATAAAGACTGGATTTCTTGTGCCTGCATCTTTAATACCTTGAATAATTCGGCCTGGCATAGCCCCAACATAGGTTCTGCGGTGTCCTCGTATCTCTGCTTCATCTCGAATACCACCAAGCGAAACTTTAACAAATTTTCTTCCCAATGCTTTCGCAATAGACTTTCCAATAGAGGTTTTACCAACACCCGGAGGTCCTGCAAAACACAGAATTGGCCCTTTCATCTTGCCTGATAATTTCCGTACTGCTAAATATTCAATAATTCTCTCTTTTGCTTTCTTAAGTCCAAAATGATCTTCGTCTAGTGATTTTTCTGCAGACTTAATATCGGTATTATCTTTACTCTCTTCACTCCACGGAAGATCGGTAAGCCATTCTAAATAGTTGCGAATATATCCTGCCTCAGGATTGAATTGATTCATCTGACCCAATTTCTTTGCTTCCTTTTTGGCTTTCTCTTCAACATCTTCAGGCATTTTTGCTTTCGCAATTTTATCCATCAACTCTTTCAGCTCACTTGCCTCATCATTTTCTTCACCCAATTCTTTCTCTATTGTCTTAAGACGCTCTCTAAGAAGAGCCTGTCTAGCACCTTTTTCAAATTGTTCTTGGGTTTTGCTGGCAATTCGTTTTTCGAGTTCCAAAACTTTTATTTCACGAGCAAGCAAATCGGTAATTTTTTCAAGTCGACTCTTCACGCTGGTCATTTCAAGTAACCCTTGTCTTTCCTGAGGCTTTAGGTCAAGACTTGATGCAACTAAGTCAGCAAGCTCTGATGGCTGATTTTCAGACATAATATTCATGAAAACCAAGAAGTCTGTAGATTTTCCTAGATTCATTGCTCGTCTGAATTCGTTTGTAATGTGATTGCAGAGTGCTTTTAATTCGGGACTATCTTCAACAACATCCGGCATTTCAACAACTCGCGCCATAAGAAATGCATCGTGCTCTTCGTATCCAACGATTTTTACTCTACTTAATCCTTTTACTTGTGCGTTAATTTCTCCATTTGTACGAATCATTCGCTCAATACGAGACAGCGTACCTACGTCATAAAGATCATTTATTTCTGGCTCATTAACCCGTGAATTCTTTTGCAAAACAAAACAAACAATTCGCTCGTTTTGAAACGATGACTCTAATGCATTAAGTGATTTCTGTCTCCCAAAGGTAAGTACAGCGTCTGTATTGGGAAAAATGATGCCGTCTCGAATTGGTATTATTGGAATAAGTTTATCCATACTGATTGGTTCTGAAGTTTATCCTTTGAACCGTGTATTAGCACTCTAACAAACATGCTGCTAATTGTCAAGAGATCAAATTATTTTCTTACTTATGAAATAAATGACGTTACTGCAGCAAGTACCGCAGCAATAACAATAGCGATCGTTGCAGCAATAGAAAATATATTCTGCAACCTTCCATTAACATACTTCCCCATAATTTCCTTATTATTAATAATGCGAAGAATAAAATAGAAAAAGATAGGAAGAAGGATCCCATTTAACGCTTGTGTATAGATAACAACAGTAAAAAGAGGAAACCACGGTGTCATAACAAGGAGTGAGGCAATAACAATATTGAGTAAAAAGTTGGTATAGAATGGTTTTCCTTTTTTATACGGCTCATCAAGCGAACCGGTAAATCCAAAGAATTCAGAAAATGCATATGCAGAAGTGAGGCTAACAATAATAATACCAACAATTGCTGCGCAGATAAGCCCTAAAGAGAAAAGGATACTGGCAAATTCCCCTGCAAACGGTTTTATTGCCAATGCTGCGCTCTCACCACTCGTCATCTGGATATGATGGGCAAAAAGCGTTGCAGCAGTTGCAACGATAATGAAAAAGGTAAAAAAATTAGATAAGAATGCTCCCAAGTATGCTTCTAACTTTGCGTACCCTAATCTGTTTACCGAAACATTTTTATCCTTCATGTAGCTTTGAACAAAGAATTGCCCCCAGGGAGTAATTGTTGTACCAAGCACTGCAATTGAAGCAATAAGAAAATTTCTTGATAAAATTGTCTTTGAGGGAATAACCAAGGCTTTCACAGCTTCTCCCCAATGTGGTGCACCCAAAATTGCCGATAAAACATACGCTAAGTAAAAAACCATCCCCGCAAGAAATACTTTCTGTGATTTTTCATATTTCGTAAAGGTAACAATCCAGAAACAAAAAACAATTGTAATAATAATAAAAGGAATAGGCGCAAGACCCAACATTTCAGCACCTGTTTTGAGTGCTGCAACATCAGTAATAAGCGTGCCTAAATTAGCAATGCCAATAATTGCGAAGATAAGAAATGCAATACGCACGCCGTATCTTTCCCGAATCACATCTCCCAATCCTTTACCCGTAACAATAGCGATACGAGATCCCATCTCCTGAGTAACACCGTAGAGAATTGTCAAAATTGGTAAGGTAAAGAGAATCGCATATCCAAATGCTGCACCAGCAAGGGAATAGGTAATAACGCCAGCACCATCATTTCCTGCCATTGTTGTAATAACCGATGGCCCCAGGACTCCCAAAAAAATAAGTATTTTGGCAAAGAAATTTTTTTTATTCATGTTTTTCTCCTACTAAGTCTTCTGCAACATTTTGCAGACTAACAACACCCAAAAGCTTTCTATTCTCATCAACAATTGGAAGCGCATAAATGCTGTATTTAATCATTCGTCGTAAGGCAATTTCCTTTGGCGTTGTAAGTCTGCCAAGAATAAGATTTTGATTCATGATTTTGTAAAAAGGCACATCTGGCTTTTGAAGAAGCAACTCATGCAACGTTTCTACGCCAACAATTTGCTCATCTTTATTTAATGCATAGACATAGTGAAGTTCGGAAAAATCTGTACTGTCTATTTTAATTTTATTTAATACTTCCTTAATAGTCATATCGGATGTAACCGTAACGTATTCTGTTGTCATAAGATGTCCAATTGGTGTTTTTGCTAAATGGAGTAAGTGGAGGATTGTCTTTTTCTTATCTTTCTCGATAAACTTTAAAATCTCTTCTCGCTTTTCGCTTTCAAGCGAAAGCAATACATCTACTGCCTCGTCCGCTTCGATAAGAGACAACACTTCTCCAGCATGTTGGGCTGAGAATCGACGGAAAATTTCCCGCTGATAATCAACATTAAGGTCAGCGATAACACGAGCAGACATTTCTTCATCCATAACCTTTAATGACCTGAGAACATTTTGAATGTTAGCATGCTCTAAGTGCTCAGCCAGATCTTCTGGATGAAGTTTTTTTAATTTTTCTTGCTCACTTCGCAGGACAATTCTATTCTTAGCAACTTGTGTTGGATCAATTTCAGACCATGGAATAAAATCTGAGGCATAATTGATTTTAAGTGCGTGAAGAAGGCTAGAAAGTGGCTTAGCCAAATGGATCCATCGAAATAACCCAAGAAAACCAACATCAATACCGGAAATGGTAAAATCCGGTGTATTATTAATAATGACGTCATTGACGCGAATGATTTTCGCTCCATCAATGTCAACAATTTGCTGATCCTGAAGTTGATATAAAACAGAGAATTCGCTTTCTGTCTTTTCCTTTGTTGTATAGGCATTTTTAACAATAAATCCAATGCCATTTTTCCTGACAAATTGTGATGGAATAGTGAGGAGATGATTTTTGCTTGTCCTAACAACAAATTTGGTAATAAGAGATGTCTCGTGAGCCAAAAAAAGAAGATCTTCCAGCTTGCCTAAATACTGCTTACTTTCGGTAAATACTTTGTCTTTGTAGAGTTCTGAAAAATACAACATAATGAGCCTCCTTTAGGGAATTTATGTGATGTAAATAATAATCGTCGTCTTCTGCCAGGGCGTTATCCATTGCCCTTAAATTTTAGTCCTCGCGTTTTGAGCTTGTCAACCACCCAAAACAAGATTAGCTTTCGAAGAACTTACGGTTTTTGAGCTTTTCCGGGAGAAATGATTGACCATCGATGGGTCCGACATACTTCTCAGACCATGTATAGTCTTTACTATACCCGAGCTTTTTCATGAGCTTGGTTGGTGCATTGCGCAGATGAAGCGGAACAGGAGCATCTGGAAATTCATACACAGCTTCTTTTGCTTTTCCTAATGCATTTGCAACTGCTCGAGATTTTTTAGCGAGTGATAAATAAATACAAATGTGGGACAAAATAAGTTGTGCTTCCGGCATGCCAATTTTCTCAACTGCCTCAAATCCTGCGTTTGCTTGAATAAGAGCACCTCTGTCTGCAAGCCCTATGTCCTCCGATGCAAAAACAATCATACGCCGTGCAATAAACGTTGGGTCTTCCCCGTTTTCAAGCATCTTTACTAAATAGAAAAGTGCTGCGTCAACAGCAGATCCCCTCATGGATTTAATAAAAGCACTAATAATATTATAATGCTCCTCCCCCTTTTTATCGTAAAGGCCAGCTGATTTTTTCTGAAAAATATCCTGAATAATTTCTGGGGTAATTGTTTTTTCCTTATACTGAACAACCGCTAATTCAAGCGCATTAAGCACCACTCGTGCGTCCCCTCCAGAAAATTGGATAAGAAGTTTTTCGCCATCCTTTGTCATTGTTTTTTTATATTTTCCCAGTCCGTCTTGAGAATCTGTTAGACCTCTCTTGATTAATTTTTCTAAATCCTCCTTATCTAATAGCTCTAAGACAAAAACTCGCGATCGGGATAACAGTGCACTATTTACCTCAAACGATGGATTCTCTGTAGTCGCGCCGATAACAACAATGAGTCCACTTTCAACATACGGCAATAACACGTCCTGCTGTGCTTTATTCCATCTGTGTACTTCGTCAATAAAGAGAATTGTTTTTCTTTTCTTTGCCTGATTGGTTCGAGCAATTTCAATTATTTTTTTCAAATCTTCTTTTCCTGACGAAACAGCGGATAAAATATGAAAATCTGAATTTGTACTATGAGCAATAATTGATGCAAGAGTAGTCTTACCACTTCCTGGAGGACCCCAAAGAATCATTGAAGTAACAGAATCACTTTCTATCATTCGTCTAATTATTTTGCCCTCCCCAACTAAATGAGATTGTCCAACAAATTCATCAAGTGAAGTTGGGCGAAGCGAGAAAGCCAGCGTCATGACGCAATTCTACCATACCGAAGTTTTTCAATATCATGCAGCCTCCCTGCACCAATCTGAACCAAAGAATTATGCATACCAAATCCTTCTGTCTCTCCATATAAATAATTACCACCATTAAATCCATTAAGCCCATTCATTTTTTCGGGAAGCGTGCCTTTTCCTTGGAAAAATGCTCCTGATGCGCGGATAAAATGCTCTATTGTTCTTTTTGCTTCCGGAATTTTCTCGTAATTGAGCATGCCTTCCATTGCCATATACTCAATATTTGCCCACATATTTGGGTAACCCCACTGGTCTGGCTTGAAAATATCATCCATTGCTGAAATATATCGAGGATAATCTTTATATGCTGTCCTTGTTATTCTTCTCAACTTTTCCGTATCAACAACTGAATCAGAAGCAGCAATAAATAAACCGTATTGTGATTCGAATTTCGAAAGATTGCTAACAACCAAATCCGCCTGATGTTGACTTGCAATATTAAGCCATAACGGCATAAACGTAATAAGACCGCTATATCCAGTGTCTTTCTCCCATTTTCCAGTCGTACGATTGAGCTGTAAGTTGAAATACATTCCCCGTTCTTCATCCCAATGTTTTTCATTAATTTCTTGCTTTCTTTTTTCTGCTCGTTCTTCCCAAAAATTTGCCTCCTCTTTATTTCCTAATTCTTTTGCAGAAACAGCAAATTCTTTTTCGTACTTATATAGTGCGCCGTTTAAAAGAATGGGGGAAGTTTCATACGCGCGCCTTGCCCACTCTGGACTATCATCGAAACCTGTACTTGCTGCAGCACTATAATGATCTCCTAAAATATCCGTACCAGATGGGCGAAGCAAAAGTGAATCTTCACTTATCCGATGTGACGGCCTATTAATCCCTTTTTTATTTGCCTCTTCTTCTGTATACATCCAAACATCAGCGTATTCTTTTTTGGCAAATTCCATTTTCTCTGCAAGCCATTTCTTGTCCCCTGTTGTATGGTAAATATCCATGATCATGCCCGTGAGAAATGGTGTTTGAGACCTATTAATCATTTTTACCGAAGACCCATTTGGAATAATCCCAAAATGATCAAAAAGATACTGAAAATTGTCGACATGTCCTTTTGCAAGCTCGATATACTCCTTCTTGCCTGATGCAAGAAGCGCTTTATTGATAAAATAGGTATCCCAATAGAAAAGAATATTCCCCCACTGATTATCTACAGATTCAGTTCTATTAACTCGAACAAACGCATTGGGTAAATGAATTTCACCGGTCTTAGGATCAACAGAAACAAGTGATGCACTATTTACCTTTGGTTCTCTATTAGTTATAAATGGATCCCAGTTGGCAGTATATGCAAGGAGATTTTGTACAGGTTGTGAATCAAGAAGCTCCCGTCCAGAAAGATTTTCAAGGAGTTGAAATGTTTGCGTCCCGGAAAGACCTAATTCTTTTCTTTGCTCTTGGATTTTCTCTGGCGATAACCAGGTTTTTGGCTTCCAAATGCTCCTTTTTTCCAAGTTGCTTGATTTATGTCGCCCAAATCGCTCACGCAATCCTTCAATAAATACCATATTTGAATAAATTCAAAAAATGATTGTACCACGATTATAGGATTTGTTCTTGACTCAAATTAGACAGGAATCAGACAAGCATCGAGGCTAAACGGTTGCCAAAAAGGCATCTGGTGTTGGGTATCTCTGCTCAAAGATAAGATATAAACTCTCTGCTTCTTTCTGTTCTCCAATAAGAATCGTATGTTTCCCCAACCCATATGCCACTCCAGATTCAATGTGTGCGGATTTCCCAGCAGGAAGCAAAAGAATAAAATTTTTCGCATCTCTCTCCGCCTGCATATCTTTTTCAAAAACTTCTCTAACATAAGGATCAGTCTGCCAATCTTTCGACTCAAATACTTGCATACTTTCTTCAGGATCTTCTTTGAGTCTGTGAATTGATTGCTCAGCATCCAAAAAACAATAAACGGATTTCCCTTTCTCTCGAAGAGCTATTACTAATTTTAAAATTTCATCTCTATTTCTCCATCTTCCTGCAACAAAATAATCGTATTTCATATATTCAGTCTAGCATACTGTTGAAATGCTTGAAAAGTTGTTACTATTAAATGGTGAAAATACTGCATACTACAGTAGTACAAAAAATTGTATATGTTTTTGGAGCAATTATCCTACTGCTTCTCTCTCTTTTCCCCAGGAGTGTTGAGGTAATGAGTCATAACTACCTCTTTCTCCTAGACCAGGGACGAGACTACATGGCACTCAGAAATATCGTTGTGAATCACCACATAACACTCATTGGTTCAGAAATTGGCGGAGGATATGCAGGCATTACGGGAATATTCCAAGGACCAATGCACTATTACTTTTTAACCATTCCCTTTATTTTATTTCGTGGAGATCCGTATGGGGGAGTTGTATTAATGCTTTTATTTAGCCTCACTGCAATTGTTTTGGGATTTTTTGTGGGACAGAAAATTTTCGGCAAACCATTTGGATTTCTAGCTGCGCTTTTATTTGCTCTCTCTCCTCCTTTAATTTCTGCTGCACGATTTGTATGGAATCCTCATCCTTCTGTATTTTTTATGCTGTTAGCATTTTATTGCATCTATAACCTTGGATCTGAAAAACGAAATCTTATATATGTTTTTCTTGCTGGATTTCTGACCAGTTTTACGTACAATTTCGAGATTGCAATGACTGTACCACTTATCATTGCGCTGATTGTGTATGTTGTTTTTATGCAACGACTCAATAAAAAACAATATGCTTTTCTTTTTGTTGGACTACTTCTTCCCTTTGTCCCAATGGTATTATTTGAAATAAAACATAACTTCTTAGCAGTGCATGGCTTTCTTCACTATATTTCCCAGCCCCATGACACAAAAGGATATGGACTTATCAACAATCATTTTGATTCTTTTTTTCTCAATGCTTGGGATACTTTTCCTCATTTTCTACAAATCCCTCAGTGGATTTTTGCAGTAGTACTTATTATCCCAACACTCTATTTTGCATTTCTTGAAAAGAATAAACAGCTAAAAAAATGGATTATCTACCTATTCCTAGTTATTAGCACAGAAATTTTTGTTTTATCATTTCTTCGCAATCACATCTTTATGTACTACCTGCTTGATTTAAATCTTATTTATATTTTCTTTTTTGTGTATATTCTTTTTTCTTCTCTTAAACAGAAACAATTTATTGTTACAGGAATCTTTTCTTTGCTCCTTATTGCACTTACACTCTACGGAATAGTGAATGCCTACACAACAACACAACAAGATTTAAAAGATTACGGAGGTGTCTCAAAAATAAAAAGTCATACAGATGCGCTTGATTATATTTATAAAGATGCAGATCTCAAGCCATTTGGACTATTTGTTTTTACCCCAAATGTATTTACAGATCCATTTGATTACACCATTCTTTGGTATGGACAAAATACCTATCATTACCTTCCTACCAAAGAGATGAATGGAACATTTTATCTTCTCATGCAACCAGACCCTTATAACAAATACAGCTATCAGGGATGGGAAGATACGGTAATAAAAAATGGAAAAATTCTTTGGACCAAAACTCTTCCTAGCGGTTTGATTGTTCAAAAAAGAGAGAGGTAGATTACCACTGCGTGCGAATGTGATCAAGTGCGAATTGCAGCGATCCATGGACCTTTTTGCGCGGATTAAAAATATTTTCTGGGTCAAAAATTTCTTTTGTCTTTTCAAAAAGCTGTATCATGTCTTCTCCAAACATTTCTCGAAGGTAAGGCGTCCTGACTAATCCATCATTATGCTCCCCTGTTGTTGACCCATGATGTTCTTTAACAATTCCATAGACTTCTTTTGCAATGACAGGAACCGCATCTCTAACGGATTTTTTCTGAATATCAGTAAGTGGAATAATATGAAAATTTCCATTTCCTACATGTCCTGCAATAGTAAAAATAAATCCTTTATGACGTTTTATAATTGATGAAATTTTTGGTAAAACCGTTGCAATATCATGAGGATCAATAACAAAATCATCAATAAATGGTGCCGTATGCATATTGTGAATTTTTTGCCTTAACAGATTGAAGCTTTCTCTACGAATAAGCCAATATTTTTGCTCTTGCTTGTCCAGTGCAATTCGTGTCTTAGGATGTAATGGCTTTAGTACTTCTCTCAAATATGCAATCTTCCCACGTAATTCGTCTTGATTATCTCCAGCAAAGTCAATTTGGAGAATAAGTTTGGGCAACCCACCAAATACAACCATAAAAAATTCAGGTAAAAAATCTAGCGCTGTTTGGAGTAATCCTTTTGTTCCAAGTAATTTCGCAAACGCCGGGAAAAAGCGAAGAGCCAACTTTAATGTATTGTCGTCATATGACTCAAAACTTTCAGGCTTTAAGGGAAGTACGGCATCGATTATTTGATTCAAGTGAGATAAGTCATGCAAAAAGAGAATCATCATCTCATGATGCTTGGTTACCGGAACAAGTTGAATATCTGCTTCCAGCATAAGTCCTAATGTCCCCTGGGCTCCAATCCATAATTTAGTAAGGTCAAATGTTTTATTTTCTTTGTCCCATACTCTCCACAAATCATATCCTGCAGAATTTTTAGTAACTATTGGTCTGTGCTTTTGAATAGTGTCATAATTTTTTGAAATAAGATCAAACATTTTTGTATAAATTTCCCCTTCGAAGGATTTTAACTTCATTTTTGCTGATAATTCTTTCTCAGTAAGTGGCTTTAACTCAATAGCCGAACCGTCTGACAAAACAACCTTTACTCGCTTAACAAAATTTTCTGTTTTGCCGTATTGAAGAGATTTCTCGCCTCCGGAATTGTTATTTACAATACCACCCATTGCACAAATTTCTCGAGAAGCGGGATACGAAGGGAAAATGAGATTATGCTTAAGGGTCTCTTTTTCAAAATCGCGGTAATACACACCAGGCTCTGTCGTTGCAAAATCCTTTTTAATAACAGGTGTTTTATTAAAGTATTTTGTAAAACTTACTAAGATTGATTCATTAATACTTCCCCCTCCCATATCTGTTCCTGCAGACCGACCGGTTAGGGAAAGATTGGGGTATTCTTTTTTATTTTTCGCTACAAACTCTACTAATTCCTGCACTTCTTTTTCATTTTTAGGGAAAACAACCACCTGAGGTTTTACTTCAAAAAGTGATGCATCATGTGAAAAAGTAGATAGCGTTTCTGAATCGGTCGCGATGTCACCATGAAAAACTTGTCTCAATTTTTCTAGTAAATTTTGGTCCATAATTTCTAATTTCTAATTCCTAATTTCTAATGAAATCCCAATTATCCAAATTTCAAATTATTTAGGTTAATTAGGTCAATTAGAATAATTAGGTTAATTTTCTACTAAGTACTTTCTTTACTGCCTCAATAATCGCAGTATCATCCATTTTATACTTTTTAAGTAATTCTTCAGGTTTTCCAGACTCAGCAAATGTATCCTGCAAACCAATAAACTCCATTGGAGTTGGTAAATTTTTTGCAAACAATTCAGCCAACGCTCCTCCCAATCCACCTGCAGCTTGATGATCTTCAACACTAACAATTGCACCTGTTTGTTTGGCAACATCAAGTAACAATTTCTCATCAAGAGGTTTTATTGATGCGTTATTAATAACCAACGTCTCAATACCCTGCTTTTCTAATTCCTTTGCCGCAAGAAGACAGTAATAAACCATATATCCTGTTCCGACAATTGCTACTTTAGGATTGGCGCTTGTCCAAAAAACCTGCGCTTTCCCAACAAAAAACGGTGTTTTTTCTGTTGTCATAATAATAGACTTATCACGACTAAAACGGAGGTATACTGCCTCTTTTGTCTTCCCAGCTGCAATCGTTGCGCGCTCACCCTCGTAATTGTCACATGGAACAATGACTGAAATGTCAGGGAGAGCTCGCATCATGGCAATATCTTCTGTTGCTTGGTGCGTTGCACCGTCAGGCCCAGTCATAGTACCTGCATGATGACCAGCAATTTTTACATTTGATTTGTTATATACAATTGTTGTACGAATCTGCTCCCAATTTCTGCCAGGAGAAAATGTTGCATATGAGGAGATAAATGCGGTCTTACCACTTATCCCAAGCCCTGCAGCAACGGTTGCCATATTTTGCTCAGCAACGCCTACCTCAAAAAATCTTTCTGGGTATTTTTTGGCAAATGCGTCGGCTCGTGTTGAATCAGAAAGATCTGCCGTTAAGACAACAACATTCGGATCACTGTCGCCAAGTTTTACGAGTCCTGTACCAAATCCGTCGCGTGTTGCCTTTTTGTCCGCTTCTTTATCAAAAATCTTCGTATTAAGAAAAAGGTGTGGGTTTAACATATATTATTTTTTATTTCTATGAACTACGAACCAATAACCAATCAGTCCATTTCGCTTTCTATTTTTCCTTGTAAAGTCCGCAACTCTTTGAGTGCAACTTTTGCTTGATCATCTTTTTCCGGCGCACCGGGTAAATCTTCAATATTTGGTGGAACACCATGCCACTTATAATCTCCTTCCATGTAATCAACACCCTTACCAGGAATAGTATGGGCGATAATTAAGACTGGCTTTTCATAAATTGCTTTCGCTTCCTCCACAGTATCAATAAATGCGCGGATATTATTCCCGTCCGTTTCTAATACATGCCATCCAAATGCTTCGTATTTTTCTTTTAATGGCTCAAGGGGCATAATTATTTCTGTATATCCATCTATCTGAATATTATTCCTATCCATCACCTGAATAAGATTATTTATTTTTAATTTCCCTGCCATCATTGCTGCTTCCCATGTATTTCCTTCTTCATGTTCGCCGTCTGATGTAAGGCAATACACGCGATATTTTTTCTTGTCCATTTTTGCTGCAAGAGCAATACCAATTGACTGAGAAAGGCCGGATCCTAATGGACCTGATGTTGTCTCAAGTCCAGGAAGAGATGTCCTATGCGGATGTCCCTGAAGTCTTGAGTTAATTTTGCGAAGTGTCTTGAGTTCTTCTTTTGGAAAATATCCCGCATAACTCATGGTAACGTATCTGACAGGGCAAATGTGTCCATTGGAAAGAATGAGTCTATCTCTGTCTTCCCATTCCGGATCTTTTGGATTGTGATTGAGTAAATGAAAATAAAATGCTGTGAAAATATCTGCCATACCCAAAGGCCCTGCAGAATGTCCAGATCCAGCTTCAACCAAAGTACTAATTATTGTCTCTCGAATTTTAACAGCTGTGTCTTCAAGTTGTAAAATTTGTTGGTCAGTAAGTTCTGTCATAATTTTATCTTTCTTCCTGTCATCCTGGCTTGTCCAGGATCTTTCTTCTCATTTGAACTCAGATTCTGGTGTCGCACGCTCCCCAGAATGACACTATAGTTTTGCAACTATAAAAAGGTCTGATACATTTGATTCTAGTTTTCCTGTATCAATACCATCACCTGTTTTTTGAAAAAAGGTTGTACTATCATCATTATCTAAAAATGATTTGATTTCAAGGCCTTGAGACGCAGCTTTTTCACGCGTTGTTTTATCTCCTATTGCTCCGGCAAACGTCGTATAATCCCATCCATCGCTATCAAATGCTACAATAATTTCATTTTCTTCTAAAGAAGATAGGCTTGCCAAAACAAGTGTTTGATTGCGTCCTCCTGTACCATTACCTGCCACTTTTACTGTTGTCTCGCCACCTGCAAGAAGAATTTCATTAGAGCGTGTCTCCACAAGAAGAGTTTTACCTATTTTTTTTGCGTCTCCTTGCAACCTATCGGTCAGAATAATTGCTTTTTTTCCCAATTCCCTAGCTTTTTGCTGCATTGCATCAAGTGCAGTCTTATTACTTACCATGATAATATTATCAACTGATACAAAATATTTTTCGTCTATTGGAGTCTCAACAAAATCTTCCTTACTCACTGATTGCAATTGATACTTTTGCAATACGTCTTCTATGTGAGAAAGCATAGTTTTATCCATAACGGTTGGTCCTGATGCAATAACACTCATATCATTTCCCGGAACATCAGAAAACATAAGCCCAATAATGTGAGATGGATATAATTTTTCGGCTAATCCTCCCCCTTTAACAGTAGATAAATGCTTTCTGACCATATTCATTTCCGAAATTTCAGCGCCGGATTTTAATAACTCTTTATTAACTGCATCAAGTCTTGGTAAGGGAATTGTCGGTGATTCAAAAAGAGCCGATCCACCACCGCATATAACAACCAAAACTAAATCTTTTTCTGTGAGGTTTTTTAGATTCTCCAACACTGTCCGGGTAAACATAACATTTGTCAGACTTGGTAGTGGATGTGTCCCTTTTGTGTATTGAATTTTTGTGAATTTTTCGTCTACAACATCGATATCCCATCCTGCTGTTAATTTTTCTCCCAATGTGTTTTCTATAAATTTACAGATTCCGCTTGATCCCTTTCCAAATCCGACAACAAAAACTCGCGCGTATTGCGACAGGTCATATTTTTTCGATTGAACTGAAAGCATCGATCCCTCAAGTCGAAAATGTGTTGCCATAACTGTTTTTGGAGCAATTGATGCAAATGCTGATTCAATAAGTTGTAAAACGATTTCTCTTTGAGGAGTTGATGCTAATTGAGAAAAATTCTTAATATAACTCACTTATTTAGTTTATGTGTTTTGAAGAGATGAGTCAAACAAATTTTTTAAGCCTAGCACATACACAACTCAAGGACTAGAATATTAAAAATTTAGATTTGAAAGAATATTACCCTCTGATGAATTGAAAACTATTCCAGCCATTTTTAAAGCTGTAGCAAGGAGAATATTTAAAATATTTGTCTGCATGAACACCTAAGGAACTATTATTTGTTGAATACTCTCTAATAAGCACATGAACATCTTCTGAATATGGCCCTGTCATCTTAAATGAAATGTGACCTTTTGAAACAGGATTAATAGTACCAGAAACAGCAACTGTTTTACCTCCAACAATAAGTTGCGCCTGTAAGGAATGGAGATTGGTTCCACCGCTATACCATGTTATGTTGTATATTTTTTGTGTACTCGAATTGTAAACGTGACCATCACAAGAACTTGTAGGATTATCCATTTTAACATATGGTGAGGTAGCTCCTAGTACTGCTGTGTCTGAAGGATCTGAAGGGTTTTGCATATTTGCATAATTAAACCCAAAAACACCAACAACTGCTGCTAGAAATCCAAAACTAATCCACCAAAGAAATTTTTTAGATTTTGTTTTCTTTACAACTTTTGCCCGTCTGCTAACTTTTTTCATATTTCTTACATTATCAGCATTTCAAAAAAACACATACCTTGTCAAGGGGCATTTTTATTTGCCGGGTGTTGGATTATTTTGCGCATGCCAGTCTGTTGCTTTATCTGTGTCAAATCCTGCGCTAATTCTTTCCGTACTGCTTCCTCGTGGAACTACTGGATTTATAGCAAGTGGAGTAAATCCTGATGTGTCTGTTCCCCAACTCATTCTATCTACTTCTGCTCCTTTATTATTCTTAAGGATTAGATGATCTCCCAAATCGTCGAGTCCATTTCCAAAGTTGTGTCCTGTCTCAATAATACTTATCTTTGGTTTTTTGAAGTACTGTAAAAAGTTATCATCTTTTGTAATAACAACAAAACCATGTGACTTTATTTTTTTATCAGTATGAAGCACTAGCGCATTCCCCGAATTATCCGTAAGTGTCCAATTTTTTAACGAAACGTCTGTATCTGTTGGATTATACAATTCCACCCACTCATCGTTACTCGATGACTTATCATCTCTATCGTATCTATCGTCATCGTTATCTCTATAATTCTTATCTTTCTTGTGATTATCGTAGTCATATCTTTCTCTATCGCGGTCATTATCGCTGTTGTGTCCATGATTTTTGTCTACCCGGTAGAATACCTCGTTAATTACCAAACTCTTAATGTCCGATGTACCAAAGGTTAAATCAAAGACAACGGATTTTCCTTGATATTCATTGCCCGAGCTTTGCGGAAATGTAACTGTCATGTTGTAGGTTGTATGTCCCCCAACACCAATTGTCCCCAAAACAATACCATTAGTACTACTACTATCAGTGAAGAAATCTTTGACTGTTTTGTTACCTGTCGGACTTCCTTGCCCATATACAGATGTTGCTCCGTCTTTAATAACAATTGTCAAAACGTCTTCTAAGTGAGGTATACCAACACCACTTGTTTTATTTCCTTTTACTGCAACCATGCGGGAAACACTTCCACCATTAGTCACATCAACTGGCTTAGTTACATTTTCTCCTGGGGAAAAGTTAGTAAAATTAAAAAGAGGTACACCAATACCAACATGAAAATTTACCGTTAAATCTCCAAAAGCTTTTACGCTTTCTGGTTGAAAAATATTTTTAAATGCACCACTCACATAACCTACTCCTACAATGAAAAGTATAAGAATAGTAATTGTCAGTAATCGTTTCATGGTATTTCAATTGGACTTGCACTATTTTGCGGTTGTGATGTTGGACGAAGAATAAAGTCTGTCGCGTTATTATTTCCATCATATCCATTACCTTTTTGTATATCTGATCCTGTTGTCATTGATACAACGGTTGATGTTGTATATGCTTTTCTCTCCAAACTTTGACTTGCAGCTGGAGTTGCTGCATTTGCACCTTCACCGATAGTTGCTCCATTATTCCAACTAAGAGCATCGATAATTGCCCCTGTATCATTTGGCCCATTCCTTAGGGCAATGCTCATACTGTTTGTAAGACCTACTGTCGTTGATGTATTAGCATTGATACTTCCGGGAAAAGTACTATCGTGACTGCTTGCCCATAAATAAAATCCGTGAGCAGGAACTACTGTTGCTGCTGTGAATGATTTAATGAGATCGTCAGAAGACGAGTTACCTGTTCTACTAATAAGTCGAAAACCATTCAAGTCAACTGACAAACTCGTTGGATTATAAAGTTCTATAAAATCATAGTCAGCATGTCCTGGTCCGCCATTAACTTGTACTTCACTTATTACCATATGATTTGCTATTCCTGTTAAATCTGCCGAGGGTGTAGATGTTGGCGTTGGAGTTGAGGTCGTTGTTGGAAAGATAGCTGCTGCAGAAAATGTATTTGCGGCATTTGTATTACCGGATGTAAAAAATGCATGGACAAGTCCAAAAGAAAATATTCCCAACGTAACAGCGAGAGCAACGGACAACAATATGTACTTACTCATACGAGATTTTGCATTTTATCAAGCAAATTATTATTGTTTTCATGAGAATTAAATCGGGCGAGTAGTTTTTTCTCAATTTCTTTTTCCAATTCCTTTTTTATATCCCACAACTCAAAACCAATAAAAAGAATGCTTGGCAAAACAATAAAAATAAGAAATCCTGGAACAGTCCGTATAAATCCAATAAGTCTACCAACAAATGGCAGCATAATAATTTCTTTACCAATAATTTTATCTTGAGTTATTCTTTGTGTATCTATTGCATTATTTGCATCCCCTTTTGTGGAGAAAGAAAAAATATTTCCATTAATTTCTTTTTTTGCAATTCTGTGTGTTATGGTTTCATTATTTCTCGTAAATGCAATAACATCACCAATGCGATATCCATCAAGAGGAATGGTAAACACAAGACTTCCAACAGGAAGATTTGGCTCCATACTTCCTGACATAACAGTGAAAGATCTGAGGCTCCAAAAGGAAATTCCTTTATATGCCAATAGCGTAATCATGATAAGTGGTAGTAGTGTAAAAAGTCCTATGGTAAATATTTTTTTCATATTTTTCCCTTTGGAGCTGGCAGTAAAGACCGATTGTACCCTACTGCCAGCTATCCAAAGTATTTCCTATTGGTTAGCTTGCAGAGCTAAATTAAAGCTCATGCTTTTTCCTTGATCTGTATTAGGTGCTCCTAAATCTAGTGTTACTTGACCACCTAAATGATATGTTCCTCCTGCTGGAAGCGTTATCCCAGCTAGTGTAAATCCAACCCATGATGGATCATTAAGATGTCCTGAGCCAAGACTTACGTCTCCTGCATCAAAGACACCATTGTCATTTACATCATTGAATAATAAAAGTGTTACGTCACCTGCTAATTCAGGATTTGTTCCACTGATTGCAATACTACTTACTGCAACAGAAGATGCATTAACACTTCCTTCATTTTTAAGTGTTAACTTCTGTGAGAAAGATTGTCCAGGTGCTGCATTTGTTACGCCAAACACACCTGTTGATGTTACTGTTTGTGTGTTGATAGATAATACCAATGTACCTGCACCAAATGTATTTCCTGCATTTGTATTTACTGACGAGAAAGCAGCGAATGCACCGCCCACTGCAATACTTAATGATGCAAGAATTGATATACCGCTAAATAATATTTTTTTGTTCATTTATTTTCACCCCCCTTCTTTTGAATGTTTGCTAAGAAATTTGCAACAAAAAACCGGCGACAAAAGCCGGTTAGTAAAATAGATCCGCGATTAATAACACGAAATTTCATTTGGGCAGAAATGGTTGTTAAGAGCACTATATGGTTACAAAAAATATGTGTCAACGAAACAAAGAGTATTACAATATATTCTTTCTATAACAAAATTTTTGTTCAAAAAAAATTGATATTTTTTGATTGATTATGATGAGGAAAAATTGTTTACGATAGATTTTAATGAATTCGAGATAAATTATAAAAGTTTTATTCAGAAATATATTCTTTAAGCATCTGTCTCAGGGTTACTTTTCCTTTTGTTGTTTTGAAATAATTCTCTCTTCTCTTAGCATCTTTTTCATTTCTATATGCTTCGTAATGAATTAAATCAAATGGTGCATAATACTTTGTAGATAATTCTTCCTTATTATTATGTTCAGTAAGTCTTCGTTTTAGATTAGAGGTAAAACCCACGTAAATAAATTCTTTTGAAATACTTTTGAGAACATAAACATAGAAAAACTTCATTACTTAATAGTAAAACAAAAGGTGGGGACGCACTAGTCGTTTCGCTCCAGTACATCCCTCATGCACTGTTTATTTTGTTAAATCAAATTATTTGTAATTCAATGCGAAGCCGTGTACCTGAACGGTAGTGAATGGTGCATGGCTGCCGGACTACGATTCGGACGTAGATGAAAGGATTCAGAGTCCTCTATCCTACCATTAGATGATCCGGCAATATATTTGAACTGGTCCTTCGACTTCGCTCAGGATGACATTATCATTTTACCAAAATACAGGCTCTATTGCCACAAAGAGGGGAAGAAAAATTTGAGTATGTGAGGTCCAAAAACCAAGAATCCGACAATAATCGAGCCTATTGCTGACAAAAGAACCATACCCGCAGCAACATCTTTTGCTATCTTTGCCTCTTGCCTATGCTCCTTGGTAATAAGATCAACCATCTCCTCAATAACCGTATTAACCATTTCAGTACAAATAACAATAAGAATCATGACACCCAAAATACCCATTTCAAACGCATTAATATGAAAAATAATACTGAAAATAATAACAAGGATTGCAGCGGCAAAATGAAAGCGAAGATTTTGATTGTATTTAAGAGCCCACCATACACCGGCAGATGCAAACTTAAATGATCTCCAAAAAATAAAAATATTAAAAAACCAATGTCCCCTTTTTTCTAGCATATTATATTAGTCTTTCAAGTGTTTTTTCTTTTCCTAACAACTCCAAACTCTCTGGAAGAGGTAATCCATTTGGTCGACCAGTCATAATTGTATACAAAATACTTCCTTTTACCTTTTTCTCTTTAATAATTTCTCTAATGACATTGAGTATATTTTCTTTATTCCATTCAGCAAGAGATTCTAATTTTTGTCTAAACATCTGAGCTACTTCTTTTTCGTCTGTTGTTAAATCTGCTTTTGTCCATAATACTAAATCTTTAAATTCAGAGAGAATTTTCATTCTTGTTTTGGCAAGAGAAATAAGTGGCAATTTTTCTGAGTCACCAAGAATTTTTATTACTTCTGTATCGTTTTTATAATATGTTTTTAATTTTTCTAAAAGAACACTATCCTCCATGTGTTGGATATAATATCCATTGATCCAATCCAATTTTTGCCTATCAAAAGAGACTAAGTCTGTTTTGTGAATTTTCTTAATATCAAAGTCACGAATAAATTCATCTAGAGAATAGATTTCCTTTTCTGTACCCGGATTCCACCCCAAAAACATAAGAAAATTAACAAGCGCTTCAGGCAAATATCCTGCGTCTAAAAACTCCCTCGCAGACACGGGTCCAAATCGTTTGGATAATTTTTTTAAAGCACCTAATTCTTTTAAATTTGGCAAATGTGCATAGACAGGCAACTCCCAGCCAAATGCGTCGTAAAGAATAACATGCTTTGGAGTAGATGGAATCCAATCATTTCCTCGCATGACATGCGTTATTCCCATTAAGTGGTCATCGACAACAACACCCAAGTGATATGTAGGAAATCCATCTGATTTTAAAAGAACCTGATCATCTATATCATCGGAGTTAACTGCTACATCACCAAAGACTACATCGTGAAAATGTATTATCTTTCCTGGTAGTACATTAAGTCGGATAACATATGGCGTAGCCTCATCAAGATTTTTCTGTACCTCTTCTGGTGTAAGTGAAAGGCATAATTTGTCATATTTTGGAATAAGTTTTTTTGCTTTTTGCTCTTCACGCATTTTCTCCAACCGTTCGGCTGTACAGAAGCAATAATATGCAGCTTTTTTTTCTACTAACTCACGTGCATATTTTTTATATAAATCTAATCGCTCTGACTGAATATATGGCCCGTAATCTCCACCAACACGTGGACCTTCATTCCAGTCGAATCCATAATCTACAACAACATCAAGAATCCTATCAATTGCTCCCTCTATATATCGCGTTCTGTCAGTGTCTTCAATACGCATAATAAAGACACCTTTTTGTTGCTTAGCAAATGCCCAGTTATACAAAACGGTCCTAATATGCCCAATGTGATATTCCCCTGTGGGACTTGGCGCCATACGGACTCTGACTTGTTTCATAATTTTGTTAAATCCTTTCTTGGTAGGTACAATTCTATACCTACCTGCGACAGGTACCGTCTGGTACCTGTCTTGCATTGTAGTCCAAATCCTGGCTATACTCAATATATGGCTACCCTGTCCAAGGTAAGTGATCTTACAAGAAAAATTGCTGAAATCGGTGGAATTGGTATCGCGGCAATTGTGTTACTTTTTGTCCTTTTTAAGGTCGGCGCATTTGTTAAAGAACTTATTGCTCCAACACCTCTTCCAGCACCAACAGTAGCATTTGGAAAAATTGCATTAGTAAGCTTTCCTCAAAATTTAGATAATAAAAATTACTCGTATACAGTTAATACTCTTTCAGGAAGTCTCCCTACACTACCTGACCGTATGAATGTATATAAGTTGCAACAGCCAACACCGAATTTACTCGGACTTGATAAAGCAAAGGATATCGCCGCAGCAGGTGGATTTGCTAACACTCCCATTGCTCTTTCAGATACTGCATACCGCTGGACCAAAACTGATCCATTACCCTCAACGCTTGATATGGACATTCAGTCATTTGACTTTACTCTAACCAGTCAATATAGAAATGACACAACAGTTACAGATGCAGCAAATATGCCAGACGAAGCAACAGCACGGACATTTAGTAAAACATTCTTTGATAAATTTATGCCGCTTCCTAATTCTATTGACGATAACAAAACTAAAACAACACTTCTTTCTATTGGACCAGGTGGACTACAGCCCGCATCAAGTCTATCCAATGCACAAGTGATTCGAGTAGATTATTTCCCCAAAGACATAGATAAAATTCCAGTGTTTGGAGTTAACCCCGCTGAGTCACTTATTTATTCACTTATTGCATCCGGGGTAACTGATTTCCCGCAACTGATTGAAGCACAATATTATCACAGAAGTACTACAAGCGATAAAGCAACATATCCTATTAAAAGTGCGTCTCAGGCTTTTGCGGAATTAAAAGATGGAAAAGGGTATATTGCCGCTAATCCAACAGGAGAAACAAATATTACTATTACCGATGTTACATTAGGATATTTTATAGATCCAACATCTCAGCAGTATCTTTGGCCAATTATTGTATTTCAAGGAAATAAAGGATTTTATGCGTATATTGCTGCTCTCACGGACGAATGGGTACGAAAGTAACGTTTTGTAAAAGCTGTAATAATTTTTCTGTATCTGCAAATCGATCATCTGACTTCATAACAACCGTAATAAATGTGTGGTCATGAATAACAGCAGATGTTACGAGCACTTCTCCTGCTTCTCCTGTATATCCTGTCTTTACACCATTTACACCGTACAAACCAAGTAATTTATTTGTTGTTTTCAAATCGTATTTTTGACCTAGTGCATCAGTAATTATTTTTTCTTTTGTCCCAACAATTTTAGACAGTAGTGGATGATTCATTGCAAAGGACGCAAGAAGTGCCATATCTCGTACTGTTGTATAGTCATTGGTATCATCAAGTCCTACAGGGTCGCCAAAATGGGTATTATCTAAATGGAGAAGCTTTGCTTTTTTATTCATTTGCTCGACAAATGCTTTTTCACCTCCAGGATAATTATCTGCAATGGCAAAGGCAACGTCATTGCCTGATGGGACAAGCATTGCATACAGCATATCCTGAAATGACGCTTTATCTCCCAAAGGAAATCCTACAACAACAGGCTCGACCCCTGACCGTTTTATAGAAATCGTGTCATCCAGTTTATAATAATCCAAAGCAACAAGCGCAGTCATGATTTTTGTTGTTGATGCAGGAGAGAATCGTAATTGGTCATTTTTAGCAAATAAAACAACCTTTGACGTATTGTCTAAAATGTACGCAGCATTTGCCGTAACAATTGGAGAAAATGCGCGCTCAAGCAATGGATAATCTGCTGCTTTTACAATAGATTGTGGATCTGATTTCGGGGCAAGATTGTTGGCAAATACACCTGTTACGTATGACAGCAAAAAAAGAATAACGGGAATAAGACAAAGAGACAAATAAAAAAGGATTGTATGAGACCTAAGGAAAAGGACTTTATTTTTTACCGTCTGAGTTTTTATAAAGAACAGAAAGTCTTTCATCAATTCGCTCCATATCTCGTGGGAAAAGTGATGCTTCTCGCACATTGGATAATTCGAGTAATTTCATTGTAAGTCTTTCGAGCCCAAAAGAAAATCCGCCTTCCGGGGGCATACCGTATTTAAATGCCATTAAATACATACGAAAACTTTCCGGATTTACCTTTTTATCCTTCATTTGCTTAACCAATAAGTCATAGTTATCGACACGCCTACTACCGCTAAGCACTTCCAGCCCTCTAAATAGAAGATCGTAGGACAAACTGTATTCCGGATTTTCTGGATCTGGATGGGTATAAAATGGTTTTTTCTCCATAGGAAAATGGGTAATGGTAACAAAATCAGACTTTCTTTCTTCTTTTGCCCACTGACAAATCTCTTTCTCATCTTCCGGATTAAGATCTTTTTCTTTTGACAAATCCCGTCCTGTCCGTTTTGTAACTATTTCTTGAGCCTCTCGAAGAGTGAGCCGCGGCACGTTGCCGGTGAGAGGGTTTTCTACACCAAATGCTTGGAGAATTTTTGGAAATCTCTCTGCAACTTTTGCGATAACACTGGTGCCAACAGATTCTAATGCATCCAACAGCTCGTCAAAACTTTCTATAAATGCAATTTCAACATCCATTTGCGTTGCTTCTGTTAAATGGCGTGTTGTTACAGATGGCTCTGCTCGGTATGCTTTAGCAATTGTAAAAACACGTTCGAATACCCCAACCATCATCTGCTTATACAATTGTGGACTTTGAGACATGTATGCTTTTCTGTCAAAATAATCCAAAGAGAAAACCTCTGCTCCGCCTTCTGTTGCACCAGCAACAATTGTTGGAACAAAAATTTCTATACAGCCAAGGCTTTCTGCCGCTTTTCTAAATTCCTCAGCAATTGCTGCTTGGATAATAAAGATATCTCGCTGTGTTTCATGTTTGAGAGTAAGCGAACGATAATCAAGAAGTGTTGGGAGCTCAAGATTTAGCTCTTTTCCCCCCATATCAAATGGTAATGCTTCAGGCAAAGAAAGAATTTCCACATCCGTTGCCTCTAGCTCTACCTTCCCAGTTGGCAAATCAGGATTAATATATTTTTCTCCTCGTTCTTTTACATGTCCCTTCACCTTTACTGCTGCTCGCTGCTCGAGCTTATTGACTGTTTCCAAAACACCAGAATCTACTGCAACAACTTGCAAAAGGGCTGATCGATCATACAAATCAAAAAATGCGATTTTGCCGTGCTTTCTGACTGTTTGAATCCAACCGACAACGGTTACATCTTTTCCAACTTCTTTTGTTGTATTTAAAATAAGTGTTCGGGCCATGTGGCTATTGTACCTGGTTAAATACCCTGTTGACAAGGGTTTTCTAACTTTGGTATGATAAAGTAGTCATATGACAAATTCCGTCCGACACTTTATTTACATTTGTAATCTTCCTATTCAATAGGGGGAGATCTGGCGTAAAAAGTGCGTACAATCTCCCTTTAGATATAGGGAGATTTTTTATGGTTGAAATATGTCTAAAAGAAGTCAAGTAAACAAAACTATGAAAGAAAATACTAAAAGAAAGGGGGTGAAAAAATATGCAAACAAGTGAAGCAGATCAATCAGTTGATCCAAGAACAGCTCAACAGGTTGAACTTAAAAAGAAATATAGAACAGATGCAGCACCTGATCCAAGAACAAGATGGGCACGTCTGCAACAAAAAGGCCAACGAAGCCGTAACGGTAGTGGCAATTAGTATTTATTGCTAAGGACTAAATAGGCGGTAGGAGATTATCTTACCGCTTAATTTTTTGATTTCTTAAAAAGAATTTATTATAATGCTGCTACTATGCTAGAAAGAAATGTTTTACAAAAATATCTTCCAAACATTTCTGATGTAATTCTTTTTAAGAATACTAGTCGTCAGGGAAAAACTGAAAGAAAGGTTACAAATGGATCATCTTCAAAACAAAATCCTTCTCGTAAACCAAAACATCAAAGACAAAATGTACAACAAGCAGAAATGAGTAGGGCAATGAAACGATTTCACGGAATACCATCTCGAAGAGAAGGTTTTAGACAATAAGTTTTATATCTCTTATCTTCAATTGTAAACTTTTCCTATTATTCCATTCATTCTCATCTATGATATAGACAATTCCCACACTATCTCCTGTCTTAAATTCACTCATTCTATCCCCCATTCCAAAAGCAATGGAATTTATTGTTCGAACATCACGAGAACTTTTCTCTTTGCTTGAAGGAAGAGGTGCAAACTGCATAGACAAATGATTTTTATCTTTCCCAACCTGCCGTATTGAAACTATTTTTGCTTCTCCAACAAACGTTGGCTCAGAATTTCCCATACCAAAAGGCGCCAAAGCTTGAATACTCTCGTAGAGTTCTTGAGTGACAAACTGCAAGGGTAACTCACAATCAATCTTTATTGTTCTAATAAATAACTCCTCAGTAATATATTCTTTTAACTTCTCTGCAAAATGGCTTTCTAATTCGGCAATCTTTTCTGTATAGATAGTGAATCCTGCTGCCATAGGATGGCCCCCTGCATTAATAAGTAGGTGGGAAGCCGAACGAATAAACTCAACAATATTAAATCCACTGACACTTCTTGCTGACGCTTTACTTATAGATTTGCCAACAGATAAAACAATTGATGGACGGTAAAACTGCTCAACCAACCTCCCTGCAACAAGTCCAATTACTCCCTCATCGTATATTTCGTCGTACACAACAAGTAAATCAGAAAGCTTCGCTTTGCCGTTTTTTACTTCTTCTATTGCATGCAGCGATAGACTTTTTGTCATCTCTTGTCTTTCTCTATTGGTTATTCCCAATTTTTCTGCAAGTGCCTTTGCCCGCATTCTATCTTTTGTACAAAGAAGGCGAAGTGAATCCATCGCAGATGCAATTCTTCCCATTGCATTAAGACGAGGAGCAAGAATATGTCCTATTGCATACACATCGATATCACCTTGTCGAATTTGTGCATCTTCACAAAGTGCCAGAATACCAGGACGCTTAGTAGTACGAAGCACCTTTAGTCCTTCAGTTAATAAAATTCTATTTCCATTTGTCAGAGGGACCAAATCTGCAACTGTTGCTAATGCAACAAGTGCTAAATGATCTGTATTCGTTGATCCTAATGCAATAGAAAGCATATACGCTACGCTTGTCCCACAAAGCGAAGTTGTATGTACAATAGTGTATGCCTTTGGCAAATTATCACTTGGTACATGATGATCGGTAAGAATTACCTCTATTCCTTTTGTGGCTGCAAAATCCACAGCATCATTAGCAACAATACCATTATCAACGGTAATAATTAATTTTATCTTTGGATTTTTCTCTAGAATATTGTTAATGCCAACAATGGACAAACCATATCCTTCTTCTGTCCGAGATGGAATATAGGGAATAACCTTTGCTCCCATTGCATTAAGTGTTTCCCAAAGGATTGCTGTCCCGGCAATTCCGTCGACATCATAATCACCAAATACAATAATCTCCTGTTTCTTTTCTATAGCTCCATGAATTCGAGAGAGAGCTTTCGTGAGATTTTTTTTATTTATGCCAACGGACTCTGTCGTAACAGATCCTAAATCTGGATGGAGAAATGCATCTTGGTCTTTTTTTGTTGTTAATCCTCTATTCTGAAGAAGAATTTCAAGAAGCTTTTCAGGGTTGAGATTTGGTATTTGAGATTTTGTAAGGACTTCCCATTGTGTATCTTTTTTCATGGTATAATTTTAGCGATATGGAGAATTCTATTCCAGAGTCAGTCTTGTCAGTATACCATACTCTTTCTCGCGCAGGTTTTGAAGTGTACTTCGTTGGCGGTTGCGTAAGAGACATGTTTCTTAAAAAGAGTGTTAAAGATTGGGACATGACAACCAATGCAACACCTGAGGAAATTTTAAAAGTTTTCCCAAATGGTTTTTACGATAATCAGTTTGGAACAGTGGGAGTACCGATTAGTTTAGAGCTAATAGCTGATGGTTCGGAACAAGAAAAAGAAACCACGAACCACGAACCAATAACTAATAACCAGATCGTTGAAATAACAACATACCGTACAGAGCGAAATTACACAGACAGTAGGCATCCAGAAATTGTCGCTTGGGGAAAAACAATCGAGGAAGATTTGCAACGACGCGACTTTACTATTAATGCCATGGCACTTAGCCTGACTAATGGAGAAAACATTGTGGATCCATACCACGGACAAAAGGATTTAGAAAACCATCTTATTCGAGCAGTTGGAAATCCAAACGAACGATTTAAAGAAGATACACTACGCCTTATGCGCGCAATTCGTTTTGCAACACAATTGAGCTTTACCATTGAAGAGAATACATGGAAAGCAATTTTAGAAGACTCTCAACTCCTTCCTCTCATTTCTAACGAGCGCATTCGGGATGAACTTATGAAGATTCTTGCAAGTGATTATCCGTATGAGGGAATTATGCTTTTAAAAAATGCTAATTTACTCCAATATATTTTGCCTGAACTCTTAGAAGGAGTGGGCATGTCCCAGGAACGTCCCGGAAGACATCACACAGAGGATGTATTTACTCACAATGTGCTTAGTCTCAAACTTACTCCTGCAACAGATTCCATTGTCCGCTTTGCAACACTTATTCATGACATTGGTAAGCCTCGCGTGAGAAGTGAGGACAAAAGTGGACTAGTTATTTTTTACAATCACGAAATAGCAGGGGCGCAAATTGCATACGATATTGCAAATAGGCTTCATTTCTCTAAAAAGGACAAGAAAAAAATTATTACCCTTATTCGCTGGCATATGTTTACCGTTGACGAGCATATTACAGATAGTGCAGTAAGAAGATTTATACGACGTATTGGTGTTGAAAATGTAAAAGATATGATAGATCTTCGTATTGGTGATAGATTAGGAAGTGGTACCCAAACAGCAGAATCTTGGAGATTAAAGTTATTTAGAGAGCGAATTGAGAAAGAATTAGCACCAGGTCCATTTTCTATTAATGACCTTGTAATCGATGGTAATGACATTATGAAAGAGCTGAACATGAAACCAGGACGACAAGTGGGAGAGCTTTTACAAAAATTATTTGAAGAAGTTGATGAGAATTTAGAATTGAATAATAAAGAACACTTATTAAAAAGAGTTCACGAACTTTATTCTTCGAGCGAGTAAGTGCGGCGGTTCGGCGAACGCCACCTCGGCGAGGAAAATGCTGAATCGAGCACTAGTCCCGAATCTGGGAAGCCGAGAAGTTCTCGACAAGCTCGAACAAGAAGACTATACTTGTTTTATGCAAAAGCAACAACTGAAAGACCAACTCAAGCAGTCTATGCTTGCCAAAGACGAGCTAAGGACTGCTGTTATTCGTTTTATCCTCTCTGGTATAACCTACTATGAAATTCAAAAAGGTGGCGCAGGATATGAAGCAACAGAAGAAGATGTCATGACTGTAATAAATAAGGAAATTAAACAACGAAAAGATTCCATAGAACAATTTCAAAATGCCGGAAGACAGGATTTAGTAGATAAAGAAAAAGCAGAACTTACTATTTTAGAAACCTACCTACCCGAGCAGATGAGTGAGACAGAAGTAAAGAAATATGTTGATGAAGCAGTTGCCGCATCTGGCGCAAGTACACCAGCAGATATGGGAAAAGTTATGGCACTTCTTATGCCAAAAGTAAAAGGAAAAGCAGATGGATCTTTGGTAAGCAAACTCGTTAAAGAAGCCTTACAAGCAAAAAATTAAAAGCGAAAAGCGTAAACAAATCTTGCCTGAGCGTTCTGTCATTCTGGCTTGTCCAGAATCTCTCCATACAAGTCTTTAAAATCAGGGTTCAATTTTTCAATCATAAGTAATTTATCCTTTCTATCCATATCCTTAATTTGTTTCTCTCTAGTAATAGCGCTCTCTATAGTATTTAAAGTTTCGTAGTAAACAAGTTTATGAAGATTATATTTTGAAGTGAATCCTTGAACCAAATGATTTTTATGCTGATGAACCCTTTGAATCAAATTACTTGTTACCCCAGTGTATATAACTGGTTTATCGTTAGCCATTATGTAAACAAAACCTTGTTTCATAGATTCTGGATGCGCTATCGCTTACCAGAGTGACAATATTACTTTTACACTTTACGTCTTTGACTCCACTCATTCCATAACACAAGAAGCGGTGCAGCATTAAATATCGATGAATAGGTCCCGGAAATAATACCAATAAGAAGTGCTACAACAAACCATTTTGTACTATCCCCTCCAAATAATAAAAGCGCAAACAAAACAAGAATGACCGTAAGAGATGTATTTAAAGACCTTCCAAGCGTCTGGATAATTGATGCATTGACCACTTCTCCAAAGCTTGCAAATGGCATTTTTTGTAAATTCTCACGTACTCTGTCAAAAACAACAATTGTGTCATGAACAGAAAACCCAATAACTGTGAGCACTGCTGTTACAAACAAACTATCTACCTCTACGCCGTAGAAATGACCTAAAATAGAGAATACTCCTAATAAGACAAGTGCATCATGAAGTAAGGCAACAATTGCTGTAATACCAAATTGAAGAGAATTTGCTGGCTTTCTGACATGCCTAAAAGAAAGCGTAATATATCCAACAATAAGAAGCGATGCAATGAGTACTCCCAGGAGTGCGTTACGCGTTGTCTCCGATCCGATTGTTGGACCAACGGTTGCAAATTCGTCTTCTTTTACTGAAGAATCATTTTTTTGAATTTCGGCAAGTACTACGCTATTTTGCTTACTATCTAATGGCTTTGTCCGAAGTGTCACTGTTGTACCATTAATCCCAACAGATGCAACTTCTATGTTACTTGCCTTAAATGCATTCACCACTGCGTTGGACTTACTAACATGAGAGAAAGTAATGCGCGTCCCTCCACTAAAATCAATTGACAGTCTAAGACCAAACAAAAGAAGAGAAATAACACCAGGAATAATCACAATAAGTGACAAAGCAAAATACCAATTTTTTTTAGAAATTATATTCATAGATATGGATTCTTTCCTTTCACTTTTTCAATTGGGTATTTTTTCTTATTCTTTTCGATTTTCTCAAAGAAAACTGTATCCATATCAATTCCCAAATTATCAATCATAAGTACTGTATTGAATAACACATCCGCAACCTCTTCTTCTATTTCTTTTTTATACTTAGTAACATATTCTTTTATTTCTTTATCTGTTTTCCATTTAAAATGTTCTAAAAGTTCTGCAGCTTCAATACTCGTTGCAATTGCAATGTTTTTTGGGTTAGCTGTTTTTCCCCAACCCCTTTCATCTCGAAATAGAGCAACCGCATCGATAAGTTTTTGAACTGTTGTTTTATTCATGATAATAAAAACATTTCGCTTAAGGCAAAAGTTTTCAACGCACTGTTTAGCTATTATAGCGCTTCATCCACGACTTATTAGTCGTGGTCTACGCTTCCTTGTTATAAAATTGTCTAAGCAAGGTGCGTGTTACACTAATCGCACTGAAAAGCGAAATAATAACGCCAATTGCAAGGGTAAATGCAAATCCTCGTACAACACCTGTCCCAAAATAATACAAAACTGCACTTGTTATAATTGTTGCAATATTACTATCCCGAATGGAAGTCCATGCCCTAGAGAATCCTAGCTCTATTGCACTTTTACTGGATTTTCCAGACCTGAGTTCTTCTTTCATTCTTTCAAAAATAAGAATATTTGCGTCCACTGCCATACCAATAGAAAGAATAAATCCTGCAATACCAGCAAGTGTCAGCGTGACAGGAATCATTTTAAAGACAGCAAGCGTTATGAGTGTATAAACAGCAAGTGCAACACTTGCAATAACACCCAATCTTCCATATAAAAATGTCATAAAAACAACAATAACTGCAAATCCGACAAATCCTGCAAAAAGTGATTTCTCCAAAGACCCTTCTCCAAGAGTTGCACCAATCGATTGCTGTTGGAGTACGGATAGTGGGACAGGAAGACTCCCCGCGCGAAGCTGAATAGAAAGTTGGTTAGCTGTAGACGTGGTAAATCCACCACTTATCAGAGCATCTCCTGTTAAGATAACTTCATTTACTGTTGGCGCTTCCAAAACAACGTTATCCAAAACCATTGCAATAGGTTTACCAACATTTCTTTGCGTAATATCACCAAATTTCTTTGTCCCACTGCTCGTAAAGGTAAGTTGTACCTGAGGACTCCCTGACTTATTGTCAAAAACAACGACTGCATTTTGTAAATCTGACCCTGTTAAATCTGTTGCATGAGCAAAAGGGCCAATGGTTTGAGGAATTCCAATGGGTAACAAATTAGGATCTACTGCCAGTGCCGAGCTGCTAGCAACAGGTTCCCAAAACGTTAGCTGCGCTGTTGTACCAACTAGCTGTACTGCTTGTTGGACATTTACTCCAGGCAACTCAACAATAATACGGTAATCTCCATTCACATGACTTGTCTGGACAACAGGCTCTTTGACACCAAATAAATTAATACGCCTTTCAATAACAGATTGTGCTGTTTGAAGGGCATTATCGCGGTCAGCTGATTTTATTTTTGCCATATCTGCTTTAAGCGTTATGCTTGTCCCACCTTGTAAATCAAGTCCACGCTGAAATGGAAAATCACGATCAATTTGCAAAGGTCCTGCATGAATATGAATTCCTCCGGGAATTGATGGAAGATTCTTAAAAAGAGGAGTCTTAGGAAACGTAATAGGAAGTACAACAATATACACTGCGAGAAGTGTTAAACATAGGACAAATAGAAAAAACAATCGCAGTGATTTCATGCAAGCATTGCCTCTTCATCCCCCAGGAGCATAATTCGGGATCCTGCCAATACCTTTGCTATAAAGGGATCATTTCTTTCGCGTCTAAAATTGAATTCTTCTTCTGTCATAACAGTATAATTGATTTCCGTTGCTAAGCGAGCCTCTTCATTTCTCACAAGAAGCGCTACTTCAGGCAAAACTATTGTCCCTACCATAAGGAAATCGACCATTTCGGGAAGTTTTTCAAGACGCCTGACAAAGCGTCCGGAAATAAATGCATATTTTACTTTACCTAATTTTGCGCGGTTTTTAATAACTTCTGATCCCAATCCTGTGGTTTTGGCTGCCAAGCGAAGTAAATCATAATAGAAAGGATAATTTTTTGAAAGATAATAATAGACACGGTTGGCACGCTTTTCCTTATTCAATATTCCTTTACCCTCTAGAAATGCAAGCTCGCGTCTGACTGCATTAATTTCATCATTCGTTCTTCTCACGAGCTCTCTTACATGAAACATGTCATAAGGAGATGCAAGTAAAACGTTGAGTAATTTAACGCGAGATTTTGATGTAATGAAGTCTGCCAACATAGGTATTGATTACGAAATAATTATAGCACAATTGAACAAGTATTATGTTTGATACGAGCAGGAGTAATCACTTAACTGTTACAACACCATCCAATGGTTGTGCTTCAAACCAAATTTGTCCTCTATCAAATGCAATTGGACTCCCTGCATTATCATAGATAAGCGTTCGTGCTGTTCGAGATGCTTTACTCCATGTACCTTTTACTTCTTTTCCATCCATAAAGATAAGCGCTTTTCCGCTCCCTTTATTTCCATACTCCATATGCTCATTATCCGTATACCCATCATTCACTTGAGAAAGTGGCATGAATAGTACAACTATATTTTTTGGCGCAAGTTGTTTTTTATTATTCAAATCAATTTGCGCAGACCCACCATTTTTTCTCAAATAGGTATTACTTGCTTTATCATAGGACCAATCAACTGAATAACTTGAGTCAAAAGAAAAATCGACATGCACTTGTTGACTTGCAGGACGCGAAGAAACAGGCGCGTCATCTTTAAAGCTATATTTAACAAATTTAGTATCCCAGCTGTCACCGTCCTTATTCACGTTAGTGAGCCCACGCGTTTTAGCAAAATCCCATAACTTCGTTGTGGTACTTACCATCGTATGCTCTGTTGCTACTTCGTGACCTAATCTGTCGTAATCACGCCAATATGTTGGGAATCCTATGGCAAATTGATTGAGATCGTTGTATCCATCCCATCCAAGACTACTAATAAGTCCTAGTGCATCTGCTGGTCCTGGTGTATTTGCTCCTCCTACGTGCGCGTAGAGTGGCGATGGACCGTATTCCGAAACCCAATTAACATAATATACTCGTGCTGACCGTACTGGTGCAACCATTTTTGCGTCCTGGCAGTAAAATATTGATAAAAATCGTGTTATTCCGCCTTCTGCAACCGCTTCATAAACAATATCTGCACTGGATAAGCCTGATTGTGGCCGTGCATCAGTACTATTTTCTACCATAACACCCAAAGGAGCATGTTTTTGCCACCATGCTTCTTGTTGTGTTGAATATAATGCGCCGTTAAGAGGACATGCCTGCGTCTTGGGAAGAGAGTCATCAAATCCCAATTCTCCTGATGCTAGCTTTTGCGGAGGAGTAATAACAATTGCCTTTTTGATTGGGTAGACATAGGTGAAGAATACGTAGGACAATCCAAGAGATGCAACAAAAAGGACAATAAGAAGTACAATGCGTTTATTCATATTATTTTGAAACAACTTCGTGACCGTCTGGCAGACGGGCTTGTCTAATTGCTTCTTTTTCTTCTTCAGAGAGTGTATGCTCGAGTCCCTTTCCCTCTTTTATCTTCTTTGCATACCATCGCATTCCTGTTCTGGAATACAATCCAGATAATACAATACCATTATCTTGCTTATCTAAGAGAGACAGAATAAAACTTTGATCTCCTCCTGTTTCCTTAAATGGGTTAAATCGAAGAAGACCAACTTTCTGAATATGAAACTTACCCTCTTCAATGATTGTATCACACGTTTTGGAAAGATTGGCAATATCCTTTTTTGCGAAAGCGATGTCAGCAAGAAGTGAGTCAAGGACTTGCTGCATTGTTTTTTTATTTGTTGTCTTGACCAAATTATTGTAGTGAGCAGAGAGAGACCAAAAGAAATAGGTTAATACAGCAACCCAAACAGTTAAAAGACCAATAAGAACAAATGCAACGACGAGCATACTAGTTATGGTAGCCTCTTGACAGGCTCGCTGTCAATGGTGTAATCTGCCTGAAGATCATGCCTAAGCACAAAAAGACAAGGGCGCAGAAAAAGGTTTCGGATGTTAGGAATTCTGCAACTCTTGCTGCCCAACACGTCCATACATCCCCAACGTATGTTTTTTCTGCAAAAAACATTTCTCCATCTATTGGACAAGCCCAAGAATCAGGAAATACGATATCTATTGCGCAAAATGATTTACGCAAAACTGCACTTATTTCTATAATCATTGTTGGATTAGAACTCCTTTTTTATTTTTTACTTAGTCACCATATGCTTGCAATAGGATTTGTAAGATATTAATATGGGGAAATAGGGGGCGTGCCCCCCGAAGCCTGAACCTTAAACAGACAACACAGTAGTAAAAATTAAGGAGTGAAACCATCCTACACTAAAGTTACGGATGGCGAAGGGGGGTGAAATACCATGACAGTAACAATGTATTGCGTAAAATGCCGAGCTAAGAGAGATGTTGAAGATGCAGAAGATGTCGTTATGAAAAACGGCAAACATGCAAAGAAAGCTAAGTGTCCAGTTTGTGGCACAGGCATGTTTAAAATTGGTGCATAAGCGCCAATTGCATATCAAAAACCCCCTCGCTAATTCTCATTTGAAGGCGGGGGTTTTTGTATGGGAAAAACTCAGATAGATTGCCTTTGTGGTAAAATGCATATATGCGCAAAGGTGATACCTTAGCTCCATTATCTGCCAGTGAAAGAAATGAGCTCTATATAACGAAAATAAAGGCAGTAGGTCGATTTGATAAAAATTCTGGATCTCGCCATATCGAAGAAAAAAGGAAACGATTATCAGCTCAGGAAATTGCTAATGCTCTCAATGAACACCCTGATGAACTGGGAAGATTTACTGCTCGAGAAGTAAAAGCGGCAAGAGAATTATTGGCAAACTTAAGAAGAAAACCTAAAGTTCCTCCACGATTTTAAGTCAATTATTCACAACACGGATCTTTGTAGCCGCAGTTAGAACAATAAGCATCTCTACTTCCTGGCATATCACCCATTGGAGACGTACAGACAGGACACAGTTGAGTTCGTAAATCTTTTCTCAAACTATAATCTTGTGGGTTCATATTATCCTTCGACTCGCTTTGCTCGCTCAGGAAAAAATATTTTATCCCTGAGCTTATCGAATGGGTTAAATATTTTATTTCCCTGTATAGTGCTGCAGCTTATAGACTTGTACAACACTCACATTCCACTCTCCTACAATTTGCGCTCTACCAAATCCCGCAACCTCCCACAGTGATGCGCCTTCTGGATGACATGGCAACTCTTCGCAGACAACAAGCAATTGATCTGTCACTGACTTTCTCTTCGGATCTACATCTGGATTTAAAATAGTAACTGGTGGATTGCCCCAAATTGTTAGGAAATATCTATATGCGTGATCTGAATTACCTCCTGTTATTAATGCGAAGTTAAACGGCTTACCATGCGCCTCATCAAAAACTTTTCTTGCAATTCCTGCAACCTGTTGCATTTGATGATTTGCAGGAAGAAGTATTGGCTCGTTAATAAGATTTAGGATAAGTAACGTTAAGAGCAATATAGCACCAATGCTTTTCACCCAAATTTTCTTAGTAAATGTCCATCCTATCGCAGCACCCACTATAAGAATTGGCAACGGAAATAAAAATGAAAAATAATAATCATAAATTTGTTTTTTATAAAATCCAAAAAGAAAAACTCCGCCTGCAAGCCATAAGCCAAGGAGACTGTACTGCAAAAATTTATTTCTATTTTTAAGGTTTTTTACCAAAAGGTATGCTAAGAGAAGAAGTGACAAAATGGCAACGACAAGAGTCCCATAAAACCATACAGAAAGTTCTGGATGAGTATGAATATTAACATTTTCCGGTGGAGGGAAAGCGGTAACTATTCTCCCAAATACTCTAAAGAAAACATTGCCGATAATTTCGTTATACATATCTCCTCCTCCTGTTTCTTTGGAGTGAAAAATAAAATCAACAATTGCCCGAATGTTATTAAATCCATGACGCGCTTCAAATGCGAGAAATGGCGACCACCCTAGAATAAAGCCAATAGCGTATAGCGTATAGCGTATAGTTAGGTTATATATAAAGCCCAAACCTCTAATCGATTTCGTAATCAAATCATAAAGCGAATCAAAAAGAATGTACAGAAAAACAATAACCCCAACAAACGTTGCTAAATAATGAAGTTGCATTGCGATCCCCAAAAATATTCCAGAGAAAAGAATATATTTCCAATTTTTCTTTTCTAATCCCAGGTACAAAAAGTATAAAAGAGACAACACAAAAAATGGCATTGGGTTGGGATTCCAAGAAGACCTTGAATAGGTAATAATGAGAGGACTCACAGCGTAGAGAAGTGCAGCCACAAGTCCTGAAGGCGTATTAAAAAATTTAGATCCAACAAAGTACGTCAGCCACACGGTAGCAATGCCAAAAAGCGCGACCATTATTGCCGACCCAACAGGGTTACCTCCAGCAACCCACACAAATGGCACCATGAAGTAGTAATAAATTGGTCCTAAGAAAAACCCTCCAACGCTTGCTGTTGGCCCAAGGAGTGTTGGATGTCCGTGCAAAATGTTGTACACAACCAACATGTCCCGTCCCTCATCCCCCAAAAATGTCAAATAATCTTGGATTTTATAAAGCCTGAGAAATGAAGCGAGAAGTATAATGCCTATGAGCAAAAGGTTTGTTTTGGTAAATAATTTTTTGAACATATGATTATTGTTCGAGCAAGGCGAGAACTAAAGGGAGAACTTCTCACTTCGTTCGAAGAATAAAGTGAAATTATTTTTTCTTCCAGATAAATTTATTATAAATTGTATAATTCCAAATGAGAATAAAGAAAGTTCCAAGAAGGAAATAGTAGAAATAGTATTTTGTTCCAAATAGATGATCGAGGAGAAAGATTGTTCCGGTCTGGATAAAAATAACACCGAATGCAGATGTTGCGTAAAATTGCAGCATTTTCCATAGATATTGCCCAAACCCATTAATCTTATGCTCCTTAAATGTCCACAAATTGTTAAAATTATAATTAGAAAAAATAGCAAGAGCTGCACCTCCTAAATTGGCAAATGTAGGATCCCAATGAGCAAGATTTACTAAAAGGCGAAGCACCACTGCATTAATCACAAATCCCAACCCTCCAACAACTAAAAACTTTCCAAAGGATCCGGTAACAAGTTCATGAATTCTTTCACCAATAACATATTTTAAAAGATTAATAATATATTCTAACGGTGCAATTTTAGACCTTCCGAGCGTCCTGTCCATAAAGTGAATTGGTACTTCCCCTATCTTGTACCCATCCAAAACAGATTTATACAAAAAGGCAACCTGAAATGTGTACCCTTGGAAAGGCATTACTTTACTTCTCTCTTTCATAAAAACCTCGCTCTTTACTGCACGAAATCCACCTGTCCAATCATGAATACCAAATCTACCAGTAATGCATCTAACGATAATATTGCCCATTATGGAAAATAGTTTTCGTTGAGGTGGCCAATTTTGCGGAATAGACCCACCCTGACTATATCGAGTTGCAACCACAATGTCATATCCCTCTTCTAACTTTTTTACAAAATGAGGAATTTCACGAGGATCGTGCTGTAAATCTGCATCTATACTCATGACCGCATCTGCATGAAGATGCTCTATTGCATAGGTCATGGCACGAATATAGGCAGCTCCTAATCCCTTTTTTGGGCCAGAATTGAGTCCCAGATTTTTATACTTTTTCATGAGAGCCTTGACCGCATCACCTGTACCATCCGGAGATTCGTCATCTGCAACTAAAATCTCCATATCGTGACCCTTTATTTTGGGGAAAACTTCATCCATCACAAGGGGAATAAATTTTTCAATATTCTCTTTTTCGTTATAGGTAGCTGGTACAACAACTATTTTCATCGTGCTTTAAAATACTCTATTGTTCTCTTAATTCCTTCGTCAAGACCAACTTTTGGCTCCCAGTCTAAAAGTTTTCTTGCCTTTGTAATATCTGGTTTACGCTTTTTTGGATCGTCTTCTGGTAGGTCTTCATAAACAATCTCAGACGCGGTACCAGTGATCTCTTTTATTATCGTAGCAAAATCTGCAATAGATTTCTCGCCCGGATTTCCAATGTTAATTACCTCGCCCTGTAGCCCGTCTGCAAACATGTATCGCACTAATCCTTCTACCAAATCGTCTATATAACAAAAGCTTCGTGTCTGACTCCCATCGCCATAAATTGTTAATGGTTCGCTCTTGAGCGCTTGTAAGATAAGATTAGAGACAACGCGACCATCATCTTCCTGCATATTTGGACCATATGTATTAAAAATTCTCACAATTCGCCCGTCCAAACCATATTTTCTCACATACCCCATGACAAATGCTTCTCCTGCTCGCTTTCCTTCATCATACACAGACCTAACTCCATTAGGATTGACATTCCCCCAGTATGTTTCAGGTTGTGGACTTACCTCTGGATCACCATATACTTCGGAGGTTGAAGCAAAAAGAAGTCGTGCATTTGCAGCTTTGGCAAGTTCAAGCAATTTATATGTTCCGAGTGTATTTGCTAAAAGCGTTTGGATAGGGAGCGCAATAAAAGACCGTTTCCCATTCTTATTTGGGCTGGCAGGAGATGCTAAGTGAAAAATAAAATCAGGCTTTGAAAACGTTGCAAATGTTGACTCAGTAAAATTCGTAACATCAGCATTAATAAAATGAAAATTGGGATTTTTTTCTAGCTTTGTAATATTACTTTCTGAGCTGGTAACAAGATTATCTATACAAATAACTGCGTAGCCGTCATCAAGAAGTCTTTTGCAGAGATTGGAGCCGATAAATCCTGCTCCCCCAGCAACGTATACTGTCTGCATACATTATTTACTTTCTCTTTCCAAATCTGCCTTTACCATCATTTCTACAAGTTGAGGAAAACTTACACTTCTTTTCCATCCTAATACCTTTTGTGCTTTGGTTGGATCACCAATCAAATGATCCACCTCTGCTGGTCTCATGTGTTTGGGGTGATTTGCCTTAACATATTTTTTCCAATCTGTAATCCCAACAACCTTAAATGCGAGCTCAACAAATTCTTCTACACTATGTGTCTCACCCGTTGCAACAACATAATCATCAGGCTGCTTGTAATTGAGCATAAGCCACATTGCCTCAACATAGTCACCTGCAAATCCCCAATCCCGCTTTGGACGAAGATCTCCCAACTCAAGAATTTCTTGTTTACCCAAATGAATTCTTGCAACAGCATTAGAAATTTTTCTGGTAACAAATTCTATGCCTCGTCGTGGAGACTCATGATTAAAAAGAATTCCTGAGCAGGCAAACATGTCATAACTCTCCCGATAATTTACTGTCATGTAGTGTGCATATGCTTTTGCAACACCGTATGGACTTCGTGGATAAAATCTTGTTGTTTCTTTTTGCGGAACTTCTACTACTTTTCCAAACATTTCCGAAGAAGATGCTTGGTAGAATTTTATTTTTTTATTAACTGTTCTGATTGCCTCAAGCATTCTTGTTGCACCAAGTGCAGTAAATTCACCAGTTAACACTGGTTGATTCCAGGAGGCTTTAACAAAAGATTGTGCTGCTAGATTGTATACTTCATCTGGTTCGGACTCTTCTATTGCATCTTGAAGTGACCCTTGGTCAAGTAAATCTCCAGAAATAAGTTCTATCTTATCAATAAGATCTTTAATATTTTCTGTATTGGGGATACTGAGTCTTCGAGTCAATCCGTATACCTTGTAGCCTTTTTTAAGAAGAAGCTCTGCTAAATATGGTCCGTCCTGTCCAGTAATACCAGTAATCAATGCTTGTTTTGCCATAATTCAATTATTAAATTCTAAACAATTTTTCGCCAATAGTCTAGAGTATCTTTTAGAGTTTTCTCAAAAGGAATTTCCGGCTTCCATCCGGTAATTTCTTGCGTTTTTGAAATATCTGCACGGATTTCTGGTACATCTGCCGGCCTGAATTTAGATGGATCTTTCTCAAGTGTTATTGAAGTATTGGACAAGTGAATGAGCTGGTCCATGACACTACTAATAACGTGTGATACACCAGATCCTGCATTATATACGTCACCTGCAACTCCTTTTTCCATGAGTAAATAGTATAAGCGCACCATATCACGGACATCGGTAAAATCTCTTTTTGTCTCCATATTCCCAACTTTTATCAATGGTTCTTTTTTACCATTTTCTATTTCTGCTATTTGTTTGGCAAAATCAGCAACAACAAACCCAGGTGCTTGTCCTGGCCCTACATGAGTAAACGATCGTACTCGAATAATTGGCATTTTGTAGGCAATAAAATATTGAAGTCCAAAAAAATCCTGTGCTACTTTTGATACAGCGTACGGATTTGCTGGACGAAGAGATGTATTCTCATTCATTGGCAAATCTTTCGGATCAATAAATCCATATTCTTCTGAAGAACACGTAATCAAAATCTTTGTCTGCAAGAGATTATTAGCTCGCAAACTTTCAAATAAGTTAACTTGTGGATCAACATTATTATGAAATGTCCCCAATGGATCTGAAAAACTCACTGTAACCAGCGCATTCGCTGCCAAATGATACACCTCGTCAGGCATGACGTCTTTAATAAGTTGGTCTGTTTGATTTTTATCTTGAAGATTTACCTTATGGAAGGTTATTTGATCTTTTACCAAAGAGCGCTGCATACTCTCATCGGTCAAATAGGTTCCATGAATTTCTGCTCCACCTATGCTAAGAAGATGTTGTGCTAAATGGGTTCCAACAAATCCCGATGCGCCAGTTATGAGAACTTTTTTCATTACTTCGATTCTAGCAGGTTTGAGAAAATTGAACAATAAACTATTGCATCTTTTACTTTAAAGATTTATGCTCTTAGCATTATGGCATATGTTTCAAGAAATGATGAGGCGCGGATGAGTCATAAGCATGCAAGTGCGATACAAACGTTAGTCAGAAGAGGAGGATCTCAATTAAGAGCAGATTATGAGGTACGAAGAGCAATGGATGCGGAAAGAGATTATCGGACTTGGCTTGCAAATGCTAAAAAGTAATTATCTTCCAACACCAACATAGGTAAATCCAAGAGAACGCATTTGCTTTGCGTCAAACATATTTCGTCCATCAACAACTACTGGGGATTTCATGAGCGATTTTATTTTCTCAACATCCATTTGCTTAAATTCGTTCCATTCTGTCATAACAACTAAAATATCCGCGTTTTTTGCAACATCGTATGCATCTTTTGCCATTTCCAGTCCTGCTAATTCTGGAAATTTCTTATTTGCATTCGTTGCAATAGGATCAAATGCGACCACACTTGCCCCATCTTTTAAGAGCTCCGGCAAGACTGTCCTGCTTGGCGCATCGCGCATGTCATCGGTATCCGGCTTAAAGGTAAGACCCAATACGCCGACTCGCTTTCCTTTTACATCTCCAAGAAGTTTTTTAACTTTTTTTGCAACAGCATGCATTGCTTCTTTATTTACTTCCTCAACATCTTTTAAGAGCTTAAAGTCATATCCATTTTCTCCGGCTATTGCAATAAGTGCTTTTACATCTTTTGGAAAGCAGCTTCCACCATATCCTGCTCCTGCATTTAAGAAGTATGTTCCAATTCGTTTATCAAGCCCAATTGCCGTAAGGACGTCTGGACCATCTGCACCGACTTTTTCAGAGAGTTGGGCAATTGCATTAGCAAAACTAATCTTTGTTGCTAAAAATGCATTCGATGCATACTTAATCATTTCTGCTGTAGAAATATTTGTTAAAACTAATTTTGATTTTCCATTTCCCTCTAAAATTGGCTTATGGAGCTCAACTAATTTCTCTTCTGCTCGCTTACTATCTGCTCCAATAACAACTCTATCGGGATGCTGGGTGTCTCCAATTGCCTGACCTTCCCGCAAAAATTCCGGACAGGATGCAATATCAAATTCAGCCTTAGCAGGTTTTACTTTTGCCAAAATCTCCCCAACCTTTTTATTTGTCCCAACTGGCACAGTGCTTTTTGTTATAACAACTGTATATCCATCTAAATTTTGACCAATTTTTTCTGCAACCTCAAAAACAACAGATAAATCTGCTTCTCCTGTTGGCTTCGGTGGTGTACCTACCGCAATAAAGACAACGTCTGATTCTGGAATTGCTGGTTTGTAATCAAGAGTAAATAAGAGACGTCCTGCTTTTACGTTACGAACAACCAATTCTTCAAGTCCTGGTTCATAGATTGGGAGAATACCATTTTTAAGGTTTTCAATTTTTTCTTTTGTGTGACCAATAACCCACACTTTATTGCCAAGATCGGCAAAAACTGCTGCTGTTACTAACCCTACATAACCATGTCCAAGAAATGTTATAGTCATAATGATGTTTTCAATTTACTACCCCAAGGGTACTAGCTTCGCCGAAGCGGCGATTTCCAGTTTTCAATAAATGATTCAATGATCATTATTCAATTCAATGAAAATTGAGAACTGACAACTGAGAAATTATTCTTAGCCAATCTGCTTTTTGATTTCTCTTAACCCTTCTTCAAATCCACGCATTTTGACTCCTAAGGACTCTATTTTATCACTATTAAGCGCTAAATTAAAGGCTCTTGGTGCTTTTCCTGCAAAATACTCCTCTCTCGTTGTTTTACTAACAAGAGATGCATCAAGACCAAATTCCTTTGCAACAGCAAGTGCTGCCTCATACGGACTAATACTAGTATGCCCTCCCGCGTGATAGATTCCGGTAAGATTTTGCTTAAAAATCAGTGAGAAAACTTGGCTCAGGTCATCGATAAATGTTGGTGTAAAGAAATGATCTGCAACTGCTTTTATTTCCCGTTTTTCTTCAAGAAGCCATTTAAAAATCCGTACATATTCCTTTTTTTCAAAATTTGCACGGTAAGGGTACGCAATACGAAGAATGGTCCAGGGAACTGAAGATTGCTCAACTACTTTTTCTGCCTCAGCTTTTGTTATTGCATACCATCCAACAGGATTTGTCTCGTCTTCTTCGCTATATCTTTCTGGTCGATTTTTAGTACCTGGGAAAACCATGTCAGTTGAGACATACACAATATGTTTACCCGTCTTTTCCGCAGCCTCCACAACATTCCTAGTCCCAGCAACATTTATTTTCCATGCAGCACTATTTTCTTTGAGATCTTTATCTTTCTCTGCTTCATCAACTTGTGTATATGCTGCCATATGCACAACAAATTTTGCATCTGATTTTTGCAGACGCGTTAATACAGCTTCTTTGTCTGTAATATCTGTTCCTGTTTTGCGAGAAATATCTTCAAATTCAAATTCTGGACTTAACAGCTCAACAATTCTCGAACCAACAAGTCCTGAAAGTCCTGTTCCAATAATCTTCATATTTTTCCAATAAGTGGCAATGTGAATGGATGCCCCATGTATTCAAAAAACTTTAGAATAGTTGCGTGATGATCGAAAGCAAACTCTTTTTCATTTGGCAACGTATTTTTATCAAACCATTGTATATTTGTAATTTCATCATCATGAGAAAAACTACCCCCATCAACTTTTACCAGAAAAATAAAATCCACATTCTGTCTATCTTCATTTGGTCTATCGGGATAATCATTAACATGAAATAATTGCTGAATCTCACCCGACATACCTGTTTCTTCACGTAATTCCTTTAGAATAGCTTCTTTTATTGTTCTGTCTCTATCTAAAAAGCCACCGGGAACAGTCCATGTATTGGGTCTACTATATTTTGCAGAACGTCTCACGAGTAAAACTTGGTTTTTGTCATTATATGCAATGACTCCAACTGTAACGTGCCGAAGTCCAGGGTTGGCTTTCCCACCATCTTCAAAAGTACAATTAATCATAAATAATATTTATCTCCCGGAATACTTGGCGCTTTTATGCAAAGATCAACCGTATTGTCTTCTGCCCAAACCTTGTCAACAACAACATTGGGATAGACAACATAAAACTCTCCGCCTTTAACGGTAAATTCTTTTCCATCCATTGTTAAATGAATTGCACCCGAGAGAATAATATTTATTTCAACAGCAACTTTATGAGTGTGCTTATCTTTTACTTCGATTTGTTTATTGGAAATATCCTGCCATGCAACTTCTACATCTTTTGAATTAAGGAGCGGATTATCCATGAAGTGACCAAAAAACCAACCGTTTTCTTTAAGGTTGTCTTTTATATTTCCAAAGAAGTATTTTCCATTATTACCTTTGTTCATATTGCTTTTTATAGTATTCTTCATAACTTCCATTCTTTACATTTTTCCACCACGACTCATTATTTTTGTACCACTGGACTGTCCGCTCTAACCATTCTGAGAAATCATGCAATGGCTCCCATCCTAATTCGGTATGAATTTTACTCCAATCAATCGCATACCGCCTGTCATGTCCTGGTCTATCTTTGACAAGTTCAATATAACTTTCATCTTTATCTAAGATGCGTAAAATTTCTTTTACAACTTCTAAATTATTTATTTCTGCGGCACCCTTTTTAAGCCCTCCTACACAATACGTTTCCCCCTCTTTTCCCTTAAGAAGTACTGCTTCTATTGCGCGCGCATGATCCTCTACATGCAACCAATCCCGCACATATAACCCGTCTCCATAGATTGGTACTTTTTTTTCTTCCAACACATTAGTAATCGCAAGAGGTATTATTTTTTCGGGGAAATGGTATGGACCAAAATTATTTGAGCAATTCGTAATGGTTATTGGAAGTCCGTATGTATCTGCGTATGCTCTCACTAAATGATCAGATCCAGCCTTACTTGCAGAATACGGACTATGAGGATTGTATGAAGTTGATTCGTTAAATCGATCAGACGAACCTACCTCTAGCGCACCAAATACTTCATCTGTTGATACATGATGAAATCGTTTTATATTCGCTTTAAGAGCTGCATCCAGCAACACTTGTGTTCCTCCGACATTTGTCTCAACAAAATCTGAAGGATTCATAATGCTTCTATCCACATGAGACTCTGCAGCAAAATGGACAACAAAGTCTATGCCTTGCATTGCATTTTCAACGGCAATAGCATCACAAATATCACCCCGTATAAATGAATAATTTGGAAGATGTTCAACTGCTTTTAAATTTTCTAGATTCCCAGCGTAGGTTAATTTATCAAAATTGACTACTTCGTCTTCCGGATGATTTTTCATCCAATACAAAATAAAATTGCTGCCAATAAACCCTGCTCCACCTGTTACAAGTAATTTCATAATTTTAAACAGTCATCCTGGTAAGCGTAGTGCATCCAGGATCTAGATTCTGGACAAGCCAGAATGACACTATATTTTTTTCTCCTTTTTTAACTTATCAAGCATTAGTATAGCAGTCATACTTGGAGAATGGTAGATTTCTCCATTCATAACTTTTGCTACTGCATCCGCAAGCGGCATTCGGACAACTCGAATATCCTCATCACTGTCAGGATGAGCCTCTCCAATTTCTAGGTCTTTTGCTAAAAATATGTAATAGGTTTGTGTCGCAACGCTTCTCGCAAGCTCTGCTTTTGCCAATAACTCAAACTGTCCTGCAACAATACCTGTTTCTTCTTTAAGCTCCCTTTTGGCAGCTTGCAGAGAAGTCTCTCCATCTTCTATAAATCCTGCAATCATTCCCAATATTCTTTTTCCAAAAACATATCGATACTGATCAATAAGAATTACCTCACCTTTTGGAGTAAGCGGAATAACACCTGCTGCCGGTTTTTCATACGCGGTATGGAATGTGTGGATTTTTTTATTGTGATCTTCTAAGACTTCTTCTTTGACATCAAACAATTTTGCTTTAAAAACAACCTGTGAGGAAAGTATTTTTTGCGTATCCATGAAAATTACATGAGGTCTTTTTCCATTTTTTGAGCCCAATATCTATTTGATCTATATAGACTTTTAAATGTGCCTGCATCCGACCAAAAACCCTTAAGCTCTGCCCAGTGGAGTTGCTTTTTACTAATATATTCATTATTTACATCAGTAATCTCCAGTTCTCCTCTGTCTGATGGCTTAAGATTTTTAATCATTTCAAAAACATGATGGTCATATAGATATACCCCTGTCACTGCCATACTACTCTTCGGTTGCTTAGGTTTTTCTTCGATTGCAATAACCTGAGATGGATCTTTTTCATCAAAAACAGCAACGCCAAAGCGATGTGCATCTGGTACGTCTTTCAAGAAAACCATTGCGCCTTCTGTAAAACCTTTTACAGCTGGTGCAATATCTGCATCTGTTGTATTGTCTCCCAAAATAACCGCAACACTATCTCCATCTGCAAAATCTCTTGCCAAAGAAAGCGCATCAGCAATTCCTCCATCTGGCTTTTCTTGATATGCATATTCCAAGTGATCAAGTCCTAACTCTTTTCCGTTTTTTAATACACTTAAAAAGTGACCAACATGAGGACCACTGGTAACAATAAGGACTTCCTTTACTCCTGCATTTACCAGAGTCTGAATTGGATAAAAAATCATTGGCTTGTCATACACGGGAAGAAGATGTTTGTTGGTAACGTAGGTTAAAGGATATAGTCTTGTTCCAAGTCCACCAGCTAAAATAACGCCTTTCATATAGTAATTATACTCCTCCGTTAAGGATAAAGAAAATAACTGCAACGCCAAGAAGCGCTACGACAATGTATTCTATCACAATCCGTAAAGTCACGCTGTGATGTACCAAATGATGCAACAATCCCCACACAATATATGACAGCGCAAAAAGACTAACAAATTCAATAATAAGATTTTTGTCCCCATTATTCTGAAAAACAAGAAAGATTCCAGCAAAACAAATTACAAGAAATGAAACATAGTATCCTAAATGTTTTTTCATACTAACCAACAACCCCCAATCCCAATGTTACTGCAATAAGAAGAATTGCGATAAGGAAAAGCAAATGGTCAAAACTATGTCCGGCAAGACGAATTGTTTTTTTGCTTTCAGTAAGCACAACATCCATACCAAAGATGACAACAAAAAGTGACAAAAGCGAAAGACTAAGCACTTTTGAATAAAATGCGCTGTCAAAAATTGGTTGATTTTTTACTGCAGACAAGACTGGTGCAATACTTGGCTTTAGCTGAGCAGGAACTGAGGATGGTATAGCAGCAATTTTACCTGCTGGAGAACTTACCGCTACAGGCGCTTCTGTTACCTGCGGCACAACAACTGGTGGGACATTTGACTTTGCAACGACATTCGTGCTCCCAAACATCTCAACAACCAAAACAGTATTGCTGTCACCTGGAAGTCGACCCTCCTCTATAGCAAATCCGACATCGGTATAGTTATTAGATAGCATATTTGCCCTATGTTCAGGACTTGCCATCCATGCATTCACTACATCTGTGCTTGAGGTAAATCCACGCGCTAAATTTTCCCCTGCGTAAATATAGTTATACCCTGCCGAATGAATAAAATCCCACGGACTTTCTCCATTTGGGCCAAAATGCGCCCAATAGTTTTTGGCAAACATATCTTGCGCCTTTGCCTCTGCTGCGCCGGAAAGCTGTGTATTTAAGGCAAGTGGCTTAAGACCTGCATTAATTCTATCTTGATTGGTTTGAGCAAGTAAATCTGACGAAGAGACATTAACACTAACTCCTAAGACACTTTTATACTGCGTCTTTCCAATACTAATAGCAAAAGACGCTACGCCGAGAAGCAAAACAACAAAGAAAATAACCTGGCTATGGATAAGTTTGGCACGTTGATTGTTGGAAAATGCCGGAAGAAATAAGTGCTTAAATAAATTCATGGACAGTACTTTTTTAGTATAGCATCAGGTATACACCGGCTCAATGAGATCTTGCGAAAGTCCTAGCGCAAAAATAATACTATTAGCAATTGCTGCACCAACTCTCACTCCAGTAAAACTTCCCGGTCCAGGATTTACTTCTACTTTTTCAATGTCCTTAACCGTAAGATCATGTTGTTTTAATAACTTTTGGATTGTTGGCAAAACAACTTGAGTCCTATTATTTTCTATTGCAACTTTTTCTTCAAAAGATTTTTGATCTATTGCTAATCTGATAATAATTTCTTTATTATTTGTTGTATCGATAAAAAGTGTGTTCATAGATTTATTGTTCGAACGGAGTACGCCGTTTCGGTGAAGCTAGTCCCCTTGGGGGAATAACTTCTCGCTCTGCTCGAAGAATATTAAATAGTTAAGCTAACAGCTCCTGGGCGTAAGATTTTCCATGGACTAACAGTACAATCTACAACAGTTGACGCAACTCCACCAAGAGTATCCTCTTCCAAAACATAATCAACGAGATTAACCAATTCAGGATCTAAATCTTTAAATTTGGTTACTGATGGTAATCCATGAAAATTGGCAGATGTGCCAACAATGGGTACACCCAATTTTTCAATTATTTGAAATGGTGATAATAAATCCGGAATTCGTACACCAATAGTATCTCCATCCCCTCTAACCAGAGATAAAACTTTTTCTTTTTTTGCTTTCAAAATAATTGTTAACCCTCCTGGCCAATAGTCTTCCATAAGGCGCTCTACATTATTATCCAACTCTTCAACATACTGCTTTACCATATCTGTACTACTTACAAGTATTGGTACTGCTTGATGCTCATCGCGTTTTTTAATTGCAAATAAACGCTGCAAACTTTCCTTATTATCTATCCTGCAGCAAATCCCAAAAACGGTATCTGTTGGAAGAAGAACTATTCCTCCAGATTTAAGAATGCTTATTGCTTTATGTATATTTTTGTTCATTAGATTATCCTTCGACTCATTCTATTCGCTCAGGAAAAATTTATCCCTGAGCTGTGCCGCTTCGGCGAAGCAAACACTGAATCGAGTGTCGAACGGGTAAATTTTATTTCTCTATTGTAACATCCCTTTCATCGTGCTGGTCATCAACAAACTTTACTTCCCATGCTTTCTTTGGGAAAAGAGAACCCAATTTTTCTGGCCACTCAATAACAACAATTGCATCTTTTTCTTCTAATATTTCTTGTAACCCTAATCCCTTTAAATCATCATCTGTTTGAGTTCTATAAAGATCTATGTGGTAGAGGGTTTTAACCGTCATTCTGGCTTGTCCAGAATCTATTCTTGAACCAGATTCTGGAGTCACTACGTTCCCCAGAATGACACTGGGTACTTCATACTTTCTCACAATAATAAACGTTGGAGAAATAATTCGCCTTTCAATGCCAAGTCCATATGCCACTCCTTGGGTAAATGTTGTTTTCCCCGCACCTAATTCCCCATATAATAAAACAACATCTCCACCACGGAGTTGTTTTGCAAATTCCGCACCTGTTTTTTGCGTTTCCAACGCACTATTCGTGTGTAACTTCATCTGTGTCCTTTCTTAACCGAGACTTTTTCCATTCTCGAAAAAATAGTATACCACAGGTAAGAATGATTCCAACTCCTATAACAATAAGCGCAATAGCAAATGGATTAAAGCCACCAAGTGGCTTTCTCTCATCACTTATTCCAGCAACAAGTCCCTCTCCTGTAGGCGTATTTTCTGTGGACAAGCCTGAATCATCTGTCTGACTCGAAGTGCTTGCAGAAAGAACTGTCGGGAAGGGGGTTAGTGTTGGCTTTGGTGTTGGCCCCGATTTAATCGGGGTTGGTGAAGAGGTAATTTTGGTCGTTGGAACAGGGGTACTCGTTGCAGCAGGAATTGATGTTGGACTATTCGTTGGCGTTGGTGTTGGAATTATTACAGAAATTGTTTGCTCATTCTGATTATCAAATGTTCCGCTTCCCGATGTCGTAAACCGTTGAATTTTAAAATTATACGTACCGGACGACTGACACCCACTATCTGACGAGTCAATTTTTGCTTTTAATGTACCACTCCAACTACTATTTTGGACTGTTATTGGCAAAACATTTTGCCACCCATTATTTGTTGTATATGGCCCGTTGTAGTAGGATGATCCATTGTATGTATAGCCGCAGTAGTTAGATGTTCCTGGTTGATAAAATACTCCGCGAAGAAAATACTGTGTCCCATCTGATGCACTAATAGAAAGTGTTGCATTCACAGTATATTCATCACCTGTACCAATTGCTGATTGATTACTTTGTAGAGAGAAAGATGCAGCGAGTACAAGTGCGTGTATTGTAAAGAAAACAACTGCACAAAAAATCACGACAGAAAATCTTTGGAGTATTTTACCCTTCATATATGTATCTTGATTGTATCTGTGGAGATTTTTATTTGTCCAGAAGAAGTTTATATACTTACTCGTTCTATTTCTACAATACTACCTAATGAATAGTGACTGGTGAATGGAATATTGTGTCCATTAGGAGTAAATGGATCATTCATCATGTAGCTTCCACCACTTCCACTAATAAGTACAACGAAATGATCTGCAATAGGACCGCCATCATACGATATGCCAACGATAACTGGATTGCCACCGGAAAGCGTAGAATCAATCGCACTGCTGACCCGTGTTGCTGTTGTCCCAGCAACATGAATAGTAAACAACATATATGCAGTTGAGGAGAAGAAATTACCCGGTGCGTTAACATCTAAAGGAGTAACTGTATGTCCATAATGAGAAATAACCATTGCCATAGATGTCATGAGACATCCTGCTTCGGCAATGGAAGTTGAAGTCCCATTAATACCAATATTCCCCCACTGCGCATCTCGTTGATTGTAGTAACATCCCCAACCATCACACACTGTTTGGTTGGTCAAAATTGATGCACCTCCCTGCGCGCTAACAAAACTCTTAAATCCCGCAAGCTGCGCTCTTGCCTGAGAAAGAAGCTTTTCGTACGTTGCTTCAGATCCTTGTGTTTGGACAAGAAGTTGTTGCTTTTGTGCTTTTTCTTGATTGAGCTGCGCTGTGTATGCATCAAGCTGGGATTTGAGTGCTTCTATTTGTTTTTTCTTGTCTTCAAAAATATTCTTCTGATTTTGATAATCATTTTTTGCTTGCACAGCATCAAAAACAACACGCTTATCATGTGCCTGTGCAATACGAAGATAATTTAATCGTTTTAAAAAATCTCCAACATCAGTTGATGTAAGAAGCATCTGCAACGGCTGAATTGTTCCAACTTCATATGTTGCGACAACGCGATTAAGGAGAATATTAGTGAGACTATCGAGCGATGATTGAATTGTTGTAATTTTTTGATTTGCCGTATCAATATCCAATGTTAGATCACTTATTTGTTTTTCTGTTGCATAAATGCGCGCTTGGGTTAACTTAACTTGTCCATCCATAACTGCAATTTGAGAGTTAAGCGTCTGCTCTTGTCCAGCAAGATCATTTAATTTCTTTTGCAGATACCCAGGGCAATCCGCAACGCTAATATGGTTTGCTGAGCAGTCCGAAATAGAACTTGTTTGTTGATTTGGATCCGTGGTTGGCGTTGGGGTTTCCTGTGCAAAAACAGTCTGAGTAAAACTACCTGAAGCGAATGTTATCAGTACAAACAGCAATAAACATAATTTTTTTACCATATATCATACTTTTCAAACTCTATGCCCTAAGCGCTGCGCTCTATGCTACTTGATGTATCTCATGACTGCCAACAGTGATGAAAAGATTCCAAGAAGTACTGCGAGTACTAACTCCCCGCCGAGAAGTCCTGCATAAAACCACCATGGAACAGGAACAACTGGAATACCACGAAGGAATGATTCAAGAAGCGGTGTAGTTGCAAAAAGAACAGCTGAGCTGACAAACCATCCAAAAAATGCACCAACAACGCCGTAAAAAATTCCTTCCATAACAAAAGGGTTGCTAATATACCATTTTGTCGCGCCGATAAGTTGCATTATTTCTATTTCATCCTTTTTATGGGAAATTTTGAGTCCCACAATAATGCTCATAATAAATACAGAGACAAGAGACAAAAGACCAATAAGTAAAATGCCGATAATTTTTACTGCATTCGTCCATGCGGTAAGCGCTTTCACAACATCCTTTTGATAGACAACTTCTTGGACCGACGAATTATCTTTAATATACGTTGACAAATCAGGTAAATCAGTAAGGTTATTTGCTGAAATTTCAAGTGATGCAGGCAATACATCTGCAGTAACAAGCTCTAAAAGAAGTGGATCATTTTTATTTTGTTCGCGATAAATTTTAAGCGCATCTTGCTTTGACACAAATTTAATACCTGATACTTTTCCTGTTGCTTGGAGCGAACCCCTGAGACTATCTATATCTGCTTGCTTTGCATCGTCTTTAAAAAATGCCGTTACCTGAGGCTTTGATTCAAAATAGGAAATAACTCTGCTTGATCCAATAATAAGAATGGTAAAAACAGATACTGCCAAAAAAGTCAGCATCATAATAAGAATTGCCGCAAGCGCCTGATACGGCGATCTTCGAATATGATTCCACATTGTATCCCAGTGCATAACGTTATTTATTATTGATAATTTACTATTGAACCTAATTTTCTACTCAATGGTCAATCATAAATCATCAATAATTACTTATCCTCCTTCGCTTCTTCTTTTTCTTTTTTCTCGTCTGTTTTCTTTTCTCCAACTTCCTTTTTTTTATCTTCTTCTTTAGGATTTGTTTCTTGGGATTTGGAACTTTTCTTGGTGTCTCCCATGAGCGCTCCTTTTTCAAGTCCGACAACGCGCTGCTTAAGCTTTTTGACAATATCCATATTGTGTGTTGCCATAACAATCGTTGTCCCGTGCTCATTAATACGAGAGAGCAAGTCAACAATATCAAATGCAGTTGCTTCATCTAAGTTACCTGTTGGTTCGTCGGCAAGTAAAATTTCTGGAGATAGCGCTAATGCCCGGGCAATGGCAATACGCTGCAATTCTCCACCTGACAACTGGACAGGAAATTTCTCTTTATGTTCGGTCATACCAACTTCTGCCAATAACTCATCGACTCGATTATTTGCTTCTTGCAGACTTCGTCCGGCAACCTGAAGAGGGAGTAAAATATTCTCGCCAATAGTCCTATCCATAAGAAGCTTTAAATCTTGGAAAATAACTCCCACTTTTTTTCGAAGAAGTGGGATATGTTTTTCAGGAAGATTCACAATATCCCATTCGCCAATTGTTATTTCTCCTTCTGTTGGAAGAATTTCCCGAATAAGAAGCTTAAGAAGCGTTGTCTTACCACTTCCTGTTTTGCCCACTAAAAAGACAAACTCTCCTTTATCGATATCAAGAGTAATAGCTGATAAACCGGAAACACCGGTTCCAAAAACCTTTGAAACATTACGAAGATGTATCATGATTATTCAACTTCAACCCGTCCTACATCCATAAGCCAACCAGCAGTTTGGGCTTTTTGGGTTTGTCCCCACACTTTTACTTTTTTTCCAACAAAAAGAGATAAATCAACTAAGCTAGATGTCATATAAACATTCTGACTATCTCCACCAGGACGGACTAAATGAAATTGTCCTTCCCCATTTACTCCACCTGTTGCAACTTGTCCTTCTACGGTATCTTTAAAAGTCTTTGTGTCATCAGATCCATATGCAGCACCTTTTTGCAGGTTTGATTTGTTAACGGCTGTGCCAGATTGGGTCGCAACACTTGCCGCACTTTGCAGGCTTACTAAAAAGTATCCACCAACAAATCCTGCAATAACAACAACAAGACTAACGAGTAGAAATCTTCCATTAACAGATTTCCTATTAGTGAGTGAGTGAAATACCGATGTGGTGCCTTTTTCTTCCATAATGAATACTCAATTTAGTAAAGCATATTTTATGTTGCTACGCAACCCTACGGGGAGAATTATGAATCAAGAAGTAAGAATTAAGAAAGAAATTAGTAGGCTACTCCCAATTCTCAGGTGAATTGAAATTTAATGCAGAAAACCATGAGATTATATGAATGCGATATGGTGTTAAATTTCACTTAGCGAACCCGTAGCGAGCGTCATCCTGAAATTGGGTAGACTACTAACAAGCACTATTAAATAACCGCACCTTAATTACTGCTTAAAACTTTTTCCATGACACTCGAGGTAAGGAGAAGTCTGGGGAATTGGGTTGGAAATGTTTCTGCCAAAATATACAAAAGTTCGCTAAAGTAGGGCCTCTTCCCTGCAAATCTGGCAATTTCCGCATAGGTACACCCCAAGGGATGTGTTAAATGAAGCGACTTTTCGAGTGTATGCTGCTCCATAACAACCCGCTCATGTAAATATTTTTCGGATTTTGTCAGCTCGTCCATTTCCGCGGCAACTCGTGAAAAAAATTCAGGATATTTACTCACAACAAGTGACTGAGCACCAAAAAGTGGAGCAAGCATTTTGCTTGCCGGAGCAATGTCTTTTTCTTGTTGCTTCACATTTGCATGCATAATTTTTTCATTAATAAACGGATCAAAAACTGTTTCTTCATGTGCTACATCAGGCAATACTTGCTCTCCAACAATAACCCCTTTTACCCCTTCCCGCAGTCCAATCGTTAGTAAAAGTAATTTCGCATTAAGAATTTGCAACTCCTGCGCTGTCTGCATAATATGCTGCCTTTCTGCACTATGCATTCCATGAATAGATTGAGACATCTCCCGAGACTCTTTATAGATGGTGTGAATACTTTTTTGAGAAAGTTGGATAAGCTCAGCAGTACTCTTTATATAGTATTCACTCTCTAAATTGGTTTTTATTTTCTCCCAAACATACAGAAAGTACTCTTCAAATCCCGCTATATATTGGAAAAGAAGCGGGACAAAATGAATATTGAATGTTTTTTTAATATCCTCGTAAGCAACGCGAGTTTGCTCTGAAGCATCTTTTTCTGTGACTGGCCGAATGTGCAACATAATGCCTCTATTGTATCATTTCCAGGCCAACTTTCTTCTAGACGCCGTATATAATTTCCTGTACAGTGAAATTGATGGATCAATATAGTCTAAAATCCTGGGAAGGGAAGCTTATTCTTTTTGCCACAATTCTTGCATCGGGCATGGCATTTTTGGATGGAAGTGTTGTAAATATTGCCATCCCTGCAATCCAGGCAAAATTGCATGCAACGCTCGGAGATATCCAATGGATTGTTAATTCGTACGCTCTTATTTTGTCTGCACTCATTATGATTAGCGGCGCATTGGGCGATAAATTTGGCCGCAAACGAATTTTTCTTTACGGCATAGGCGTTTTTACGCTTTTTTCTTTACTTTGCGGAATTTCTCAAAACACATTCCAGCTTATTCTTTTCCGCGCGTTGCAGGGATTGGGAGCTGCCATGATGGTCCCCGGATCCTTGAGCATTATCAATGCATCATTCGAAGAAAAGGTTAGGGGAAGCGTAATTGGTCTTTGGTCTGGATTTGCCGGAGGAGTTGCAGCATTAGGACCATTTCTTGGAGGATTTCTTGTACAGCTTTTCGGCTGGTCATCAATATTTTTTATTAATGTGCCGCTTGGTATTTTGGCACTTTTTATTACACTAAAATTTGTCCCCGAAACAAAAAATCACGAATTTCGCGCAATTGATTATGGCGGGACGATTACTATTTTCTTGGGACTTTTAGGACTTACCTATGCACTTATAGAACAACCATCCCTTGGATGGACCAACCCACTTGTCTGGGCTACCTTTGTTGCAGGAATCATCTTGCTCATAACATTTGCCATTATTGAACTTAAAGTGAAACATCCACTTGTCCCAATAGAAATTTTTAAATCCAATTTAGTAACTGGCGCAAATTTGGCAACGCTTTTTCTCTATTTTGCTTTAAGTGGAGTCATATTTTTCTTAGTACTCAATCTTCAGCAAGCGCAACATTGGTCCCCACTTATGGCGGGACTAGGTATGCTCCCAACAATCTTACTCATCACATTTCTCTCAGGACCTGGCGGACAATTGGCAGATAAGATTGGTCCGCGCGTCCCTATGATTGTTGGTCCAGCAATTGTTGGCATTGGCATGACAATACTTGCTCTTCCTGGGACTCATGCAAATTACTTTACGACGTTTCTTCCCGGACTTGTATTATTTGGTCTTGGAATGAGTCTTGTCATTGCACCACTTACTAAATCAGCACTCTCTGTAGATACAAAATATTCAGGAAGCGCAAGTGGAGTCAATAATGCTGTTGCGCGCGTTGCAGGACTTATGGCAGTAGCACTCCTTGGTGCAATTGTCCTAGCGCTTTTTGGAGGAAGATTGGAACAAACCGTGCGAACATCAAGTTTGAGCAATGTCGAACAGCAACAGATTATGGTCCAGAAGGGTGACTTGGGTGGCATTACTATTCCAAATACTTTTTCTGAAAATGCAAGACAGGTTGCACAAGCAGTAGTAGATAATTCTTTTGTTTACTCATTCCGCTGGGCTATGGGAATTAATGCAGGACTCGCATTTTTAGCAGCAATTGTTTCTTTTATCTTCATCAGACCTGCAAAGAAGAAATAATATGAATTGGGTTACTGCAAGTTTACTCATGTTTATCTCTTCGGTTGCATTATATTTATTTGTTAGAAAAGCTAGTCTTCTCAAAATATCTACACAGTACAATAACTTTGCCATGTTTTTTATTCCATTAATGCTTTTCGTAATCATGGCATTTGTTACTCATCAGAATTTTCTTATCTCACCTCTTTTTCTTCTTCTGATCGCACTTGTTGGAATATTGTTTAGTTATTTAGGAAATGTTTTTTCGCTTATGAGTATTGAAGAAGCTCCCAATCCTGGTTATAGTCTTGTGATATCAAAAAGTTATGTTGTCTTCACCAGTGTTATCGCAGTTATTTTTTTCCAAGCACAACTTACATTGCAAAAAATAATCGCAATTCTTCTTATTGTTGGTTTCTCCAGCCTTATCATGCTCTCTCAAAAAGCAGTGAGAAAAACAACCAGTACAAAATGGGTACTACTTGCTTTTGGTTCATTTTTTTGTTGGGGACTTCTCTCTTTATCTTCAAAATATTTTTTTAATCAAGGCGTAGGCGTGTATGTTTTTCTTACCTATATGTATATTGTCGTGAATGTCTGTATTGTATTGGAAATGATTAAGAAAAGAGTCTCTTTTGGAGGAATGCAAAAAAATCTTGGAATCTTATTTCTTATCGGTATCTTTTCAACAGGATTTAATCTTTTTCAATTTTTGGCAATCAGTACTGCACCCAATGTTGGATATGTAAATGCAATCAATGCATCCTCAATTTCTGCAGTAACAGTCTTTGCAATCCTATTGTTTAAAGATGAATTTTCTAAAAGAAAATTACTTGGGGTAATTGGTGTAACTTTGGGATTACTATTGCTTTTATTGTAGATACAAATACTCTTAAATTTAATTCAATTTCTTCGCATATAAAATACTCTGATAATCCTCTAGCTCCGCGTGTTCTGTGTAGCGTATCCTCGCAACTTTTTCAAATCCATGTTTTTCGTGCCAAACAATAGATGCATTATTCTTTGCAGGCGAAATAACAACGATAGAAAATAAATATTTTGTTTCGTGGGGGATTTTCTGTAATGCTTCTTCCAAAAGTTGTGTTGCAATCCCTTTTCCTTTTGCACGTAGATCGAGCGCGATACGGTGCAGTCCTGCATGAGGTTGGGAAAAATAGATTTCTTTCATTTCTGGTTTGTACCATTCAACAGGACTATCCTTTTTTACTTCATGCTCACTACTTATTTGAATAAATCCTAAAATTTTTCTATTTTCTTCATACACAAGAAAAATATCTGAAAGATAGGAAGTATATTTTTCTAAAGACAAATCAGGATACAGTAGGAATCCTTCTTTCTCAATTTTTTCTTTATACAAATTGTCTGAGAGTTTTTCTCTGTTTAGTCCCAACTGCTTCTTAATATGTTTTACTTGCTCGTAGTCTTGCAGTATTGCAGGTCGAATCATTGGCTTAACTTTCTTAATTCCTCTTCTATAAATTTATTCAAATCCCCATCAAGTACTGCACCTGTATTCCCTGTTTCTACATCTGTACGAAGATCTTTTACCATATGGTATGGGTGCAATACATATGAGCGGATTTGATTACTCCACCCAGGGGTTTTGTACCCTCCCTTTAATGCTGATTCTGCCTGTTTTCTTTCTTCTTCTTGGATAACCCACAACTTAGATTTAAGTAAATTTAACGCAATTTCTCTATTTGCTCCCTGAAACCTCTCGGAGGATGCCGTAACAACAATTCCTGATGGTTTATGGGTAAGTCTAACAGCAGTAGATACTTTATTTACATTTTGTCCACCATGTCCACCAGCTCTAAAGAAATCCCATTCCAATTCATCATCTGCAATATGGACTTCACTATCATTTTCTACAATTGGCAACACTTCAACTAAAGCAAACGATGTTTGTCTTAATTTATCGGCGTTGAACGGTGACTGCCTTACCAACCTATGTGTCCCTGCTTCAAATTTTAAGTGGCCATACGCATATTTGCCATCTATTTGAATTGTAATGCTTTTAAATCCTGCTTCTTCTCCTGGGGTCTGGTCAATAATTTCGTACTTCCATCCTTTTCTTTCTACATATCGGGTGTACATTCTAAAAAGCATTTCTGTCCAGTCCATTGCCTCTGTCCCGCCTTGGCCTGAATGAATTGCCAGAATTGCACCGGATTCATCATGTGCTCCGGAAAAATATAAAAGCATTTCCAATCGTCCAACATTTTCTTCTGCGTCTCTCCACTGCTCCTCATCAACCATAAGTTGCAGCATATCCGCTTCTTCTACTTCTTTAAGAAGAGACGACATTTGCTTCATTTTTTCACTTGCTGCTTTTGGATCATTCCAAAAACCACTTTTTGAACTCTCAAGTTCTAGCTCTCTAATTTGCTGTTTTTTCTCCTCCACGCGTAATGCGGCAATTACTTTCTCAACTCGGTGTTTTAAATCATCCATAAGTTGTATTATAGCCTATTTTTTTATTCTGAGCGAAATCGAAGGACTCACAAAAGAGCAATTTGCTATTTCTTGACATTTTATTACCTTTGATTAATAATTCTCCAAATCATGGCAATAACTACGGAAGAACAAGAGAAAGAAAAAAGAGAAATAAAGCAATATGAATTTGCTTTTAATCAAGTACTAAATGAAGGAAACCTAGTTTGGAATTCTTCAACAATCTTCTTACTCGCAAACACATTTATTATTGGTTTCATGTCTCAACAAATAGATAGGGGCTTCAGTTTCTTCTCTTTTAAGGGGAATTCTACTTTGTTTATGCTTGCGGTAATGGGATTTTTAACAAGTCTCATATGGCTTTTTGCTTTTAGGCGGAGGTGGAAATGGTATGAATTACGCATGGCACAAGCAAGTTCAAAAGAAGAAGTTCTTAAAAGGAGATCTGGTGAAGGCTGGACATTGTTAAGCGGTATTAGTAAAGATTTCTCAGACGGACATGGTGTGGTATTTAATGGGAGAGTATATCAACAAGATTGGTCAGCAAGAACGCTGGGAACAAGTAATAATACTGTTCTCTTTATCTGGATATTTTTAGTATTTTACTTTATAACAATGATATTTACTAAACCGTTTTCACTATGGTCTAATACCAATAAGTCTACTTCAGCGATTGATGTTCAAAGGCTTACTTTACCAACGAATATAGAAGTCCAATTGCAGCAACACCCATTACCCCAGTAATAATCCATCCTAAGACATTCGAAAATAATGGATTTGTATGAGTACCCATAATTTTTTTATTATTTCCAACAAGCAAAATTAACACCATAAGTATTGGCGAGCAGATCCCATTTAAAATTGCTGTGTAATACAAAAGCGTGAATGGTTTTATTGGTGAGAAATTAACGAGTAAACCTACAACTGTAATAATCGCAATAGTTATATAAAATGGCCGTGCTTGATGGAATTTTTTACTTAATCCTGCTTTCCACTTAAAGGTTTCTGCCAATGCATACCCTGCGCTACCTGCAAGGATTGGCACTGCCAAAAGTCCTGTCCCAATAACCCCTGCTGCAAATAAAAGATAAGCAAACTCTCCAGCAAGTGGCTTAAGAGCAATAGCTGCCTGGTCTGCTGTCTGCACAGTATGCATTCCGTGTGGGAAAAGAGTACTAGCAGTTGTCACGATAATAAAAAACATAACAAGTTGGGAAAAAAACATACCAATTATGGTATCCAGCCGCATCTCACGAATATCATGACCATGGACTCTCGGCTTACCTCGCCCAATTGCTTGCATCTCACCTTTTTCTATTTCTTCCTCTACCTCTTCGTCTGCTTCCCAGAAGAAAAGATACGGGCTAATTGTTGTCCCGAGTATTGCCACAATATTCATTAAGTACTCTTTGTTAAAAGAAAAAGTTGGTAATACCGTTGCAGTAAAAATTTTTGTCCAGTCCTGCTTAATAATAAATGCAGCAATAATATAGGCAAAAAGAGCAAGGGTAAGATACTTTAAGAATTTTGCGTACAACGGATACGGCACGACAATTTGCAAAACAATTGACCCACCTGTAATAACAACAAGCCAGACAAAAAATGGTAATCCTAAAATAAGCTGCGCACTACTTGCCATTGCTCCCAAATCTGCACCGACATTAATTGTATTAGCGACTATTAACACAAGCACTGCTCCATACAAAATAGGTTTTGAATAATTTTTTCTGACAACCCCTGCGAGTCCATCTCCTGTTACCACACCAATTCGCCCACATATTTCTTGGATAACGGTCATAAAAGGAAATGCAAAGAGGGCAGTCCATAACTGTGAATATCCAAATTGCGCGCCTGTCTGGGCATAGGTTGCGATACCGGATGGATCATCGTCAGATGCGCCTGTTATAAATCCAGGACCCAAGACGCTAAACAAGCGTCTTACTTTTTGTAATAGTTTATCTTTATTTTTAAACATAATTTAATTGTATATGAAGAGTCATGAATTAAGAATTAGGAATTAAGGTTTTTGATTTCTTAATTAAGCCATTTATCATTTTACTTAAATCTACTGTCAAATTCGCTAAAGAAGAAAAAATATCTTTGGATACATAACCCAAGTCTTTTGCAATCAATAGTTGATTCTGAACTTCGGTAAGTGAACCCAATGATATTGAATAAAATTGAACCTTTTCTTTATATGAATTCCTGCTAAAACCTTCAGCAATATTAGATGTAAAAGAAACTGATGCTCTACGAATCTGATTTGTTAACCCAAACAATTCTTCCTTAGGAAATTCTCGGGTTATTTTATATATTTGCAAAACAAAAGTATGACCTTGTTGCCAAACCGTTAAGTCAGTAAAAGATTTTATCTTCCTTGATTCTTGACTCATACTTCTTAATTCTATCAAAGATTATTGCATAACCTCATACATGCTGCTTTTACTTGTCCTTCTGGTCCTGATGGAAGATTTTCAATTTGCTTTAAGATTTGCTGCACCTGTGGACTAGATGAAGCAATATCCGATACATTTAAATTTGTTACTTGTGTCTGAATAGTATGAAGTTGATTTGTAACGTCTTCTTGAGAAGGAAGTGAGATTTTTACATGAGATGCTGCATCCGGCGCATTGAATGTACTTATCCCCTTAACGCTTGGGAAGGTAGGAATGAAAGACTCAGGAGCAAGAGATTCATGAAAAAGTATTCGCTTCCCAATCACACCACCAGCAATAAAAAGAAGTAAAACAAAAATCCCTGCAATTATCTTTCTCTTATCCCAAACCTCTTCAAATTTTTCTTCTACCTCCTCTGCAAATTCTGGTTTCTTTCTGGGCATAAAATTATTGTAGCATAGGAGAGCTACTTTTCTAAAAATTCTATTATTTTTCCTCTCTCTTCCAAAGAGGATACAACAAGATTAGCGCCTGCATTTCTTAAATCATCTTCGGTATACATGCCTGTTGCAACCCCAATGGAAAGAATTCCTCCGTCTTTTGCGCACTCTATATCTTTTGGGGTATCACCAATAATAACAAGCTCATTAAGACCTACTAGACGCTTAAGTAACTCTGATGCTTTTCTCTGAGCAATGCTGACTAACTCAGCCCTCTTAAGGCTTGTTGCTTCGGGGCCATATGCTCCAAAATTTACAAAATCCCACAACCCTGATGGGCCTAATTTCATTTCTGGAGCTTCTTCAATATTGCCTGTAAGAAGCCCTATGGGGACGCCATTTGCATGAAGCTCTTCAAATAAATCATTTGCTCCAGGCAATATTTCGTATCGTGCCTCATCCTTATGTGTAGCAATATACTCCCTCATAACAGCAAAAGATTTGGGGAGAAGTGTTTTTCCCTTTTCTTCCACGACACCATGTCGCTTTCCGACTTCTACTAAAATTTGTGGATCTATTTTACCCTGAACATTTATTTCATCAAAATGGGCACCTATGTCAAAAACAGTCTTTAGTGCTTCATCTAATGCATCTCCATGTACCCCTACAAAACCTTTTACCAGAGTACCATCAACATCAAAAAGTGGAATTTTCATATTAATTTTCAGCTAACTCCTCCCTGCTTGTAAGCAATTTCTTTATATGATGATATGCCGTTGCATAGAAAACCCCTATAGCAAGAAGAATCCCTCCCGCAATAAATGGAACAGTTATCTTTTCTCCTAGCAGGAATACTGCAGTAAGCCCAGCAAAAAATGGTGACATATATAAAGACAGTGATCCCACAAATGCGCTTGTTCGCTTAACTGTTATTTGCTGCAACATATATGCAAAGACTGATGAAAAAACAATAGCAATAACACTAATAATTCCCGTCTTTGCTATATGAATAGAAGTATGTGGAGAAAATAAAAAAATCAGTGGCAAGATACAGATAACACTTAGAAATGTAATAAAGAAATTCATGAATGTAATCGTTGTCGATGAATAAGAATGAGACAATCTTCTTGATAAAACAAAATAAAGTGCGGTAAAAATAACACCAAGAAGAACCAAAAAATTTCCTAGTGGTGTACCAAAGGTCAGCACTGCTTGTTTGGTAATTGATTGATACAGTAAAAATCCGACACCACTTAACGTAATAACGAGTCCTATTCCTTTTTCTTTTGTATACTTTTCTCCAATAAGAAAATGGCCAAAAATAATTACCAAAATTGGTGATATTACATAGAGAAGTTGCCCCATGAGTGCAGAAGTAAATTGAAGTCCGATACTAAATACAATAATATTTGCTGCAAAAAGGATAGACATAAGAAAAAGTATTTTCCTATCTCCTTTATATAATTTTGGTCCTTTTTGAGAAAGAAATAATGGCAACAAGATAAGGGTAGAAAAGAAAAAACGAATAAAGGTAAATAGAAGTGGGGTAAATTCTCTTCCCCCTACTTTTACGGCAGCGGAATTAATCGATCCTCCAATTGCAGCAGAAAGAATAATAGCAAGAAGTCCATACCACATATCACTTAACAAAAATGAGGAGAATCCCAACAACTATCCTATACCAACCGAAGTTTGTGAGGGAATGCTGTTGCAGATAGGTCACAAACCATTTCACCACAACATATGCGCTAATAAATGCCGCTATTGTTCCAGTCGCTAAAAGTTCTACGTGGTCAATATTCCCGGAGAGTAAGCTTCTCATTTTAAATAAATCATAAAAAGATGCTGCAGCAAGAGTTGGGAGTGCTAAGAGGAATGAAAATTTTGCCGACTCACTTCTTTTAAATCTAAAAAACATCATACCCAAAAGTACTGCTCCAGCGCGAGACACACCTGGAACAATTGCTAGCGCCTGAATAACACCAATAATCAGTGCCTGCTTGTAGGTAAATTCTGAAAGTGTCTTATGCAGGTCTATTTTATTTCGTTTTATATACCACTCATATACAATAAAAAATGCTCCAATACCAATAAAAACAGTGAGCATAATAGGTGCTGATTCAAAGAAAACATTCTTAATCACCTTATACATTGCAAAGCCAATAATTGCTGTGGGCACAAAGGCAACAAGAGTTTTCTTAACCAAATCTAAGTCAGTCTTAATTATTTTCCAATAGAGAATTGCAATAGATGCAATTGCACCAACTTGAATAAAGACTTCAAAAAGTTTTACAAAATCTGTTTGAGGAATTCCTAACAGCTTTGCTGTCCAAATTTGATGAAAGGTAGAAGAAATTGGAAGAAATTCTGTTATGCCTTCGACAATACCCACAATAATTGCCTGAAGAAAGTTCATAACAAAATGATTGTAGCACATACCTAATTATTCTTCGAGAGAGTAACTATTAAGCCTTCGACTTCGCTCAGGCAAAATTTTCCCTGAGTAAGTAAATCGCATCGAAGGGTTCGCTTGAACAATGATATGTGCTAAAATGGATATATGAACGTTAAGAACCTTCAAGAAAGACTCAAAGAACTAGCAAAAAATTCTGCTGTTGTGTACAAACTCCGTACTCCAGAAGAGCAGGAGATTTTAAGCAGGACAGTAAAGCTCAACGAAGAGGTTGGAGAATTGTGTAACGATATTTTATCTATTCTTAAGCTTCAGCGAAAAGCAAAACTTGATCATTTTGATAAGAGAAATGTGTATCAAGAATTTGCCGATGTTATTATGACAACAATTCAACTTGCCAATGCAGCAAATGTAGACATAGAACGCGCTATAGAAGATAAATTAAAAAAAGTTGAAGAGAAATATCAAAAAAAACCATAACTTAGATTGCTTCGCTTTGCTCGCAATGACGAAAAATATATGAAACTTATCTCTTGGAATATTGGTGGCGCTTTTCCTCTTATTAGTAGAACCAAAGAATGGTCGCGGAATGATTATGCACAAGAAAATATCGAAGCGTTTATCCCACCTCTTCAGAGAGATAATGCTGATGTCATTTGTCTTCAAGAAATACATGCAGAAAGCCTCACTGGATCTCAACAAGCTGCAACATTATCCGAAGCCCTTCATATGAAACCGAGTCAAATCTATTCATATAATAATGACTCGCATATAAAACCAGGCTCACACTTGGCAATGGTCACCTTGAGCAAACAGACAATAAAAAAATCAACAATCCAAAAACCACCTAATCCAAACCTATCTGTTACCAGACCGAATGGAGCAATTTGGAGAACGCTCGATTGTGGTTTTCTTATTTCCGAAGTTGAATACAAAGGACAAACAATTTATGTGGTCAATGGACATTTAGTACCATTTCATTATTACGGAAGAAATTTTTCAGAAAGTTCATTTGATTTTATTCGAGAAGCAATTACGAATATTCTTGTTCCATTGAGTAATAGACCAACTATCATTGGTGCTGATTTTAATATCGATGGGTTAGAAAAACTAATTCCTGGGCTCTTTCCCACCTTTACTGAGATTTTTCATGAGGACACAACACCGACGCGTGGCCAACAAGACCATATTCTTGTTTCCAAGCACTGGGGTGTGGTAGATTATGAAGTGGAAAAGAGTATCAGTGATCACTACTTATGCTCTGTAAACTTACAACTTACTTAATATGAAGCAGAATAATTCATACGATCGAATTTATGATATTGTCAAAAAAATTCCCAAAGGAAAAGTAATGACATATGGACAAGTTGCAATACTTGCTAATGTTGCAACGCCTCGAGTAGTAGGTTTTGCCCTGCATGTAAATTCCGATCCAGAGAATATTCCGTGTCATAGAGTTGTTTTTGCAACGGGCAAACTAACTCCTGGATATGCATTTGGTGGAGAGAGCGTACAAAAGGCAAAGCTTATTGCAGAGGGAGTATTGTTTGACAAGGATAAAGTAGACCTGAAGAGTTCTCTTTTACAAATTTCTAATTCCTAATTAACCTAAAAAATCCCAAATTCGCCAATGAGCAAATCAATTTCTTAATTGTGTTATTAGAGCTTCTTTAGAAATTAGGTTAATTAGGTGAATTAGGTTAATTTAAAAAAAGGATCTACTCTTTAACCAATCCTCGAGCTTGGCAACAGCATATTGAGCCGAAAAATGTGCAACTGCATGGGTGATAGGAAGTGTTTTCTTTAAATCAATCCACCCCATATCAAGAAGCATTATGTGATACTCGTCTCCTTTTCTCACAATCTCCAAATTCCCTTCCCCTACTAATTCCGGCCGTACTTCGTGAGTTTTAATAAGATACTCAGACAATTCTTTAAATTCTCTTAATTCAACAAGTAAATCTTTTTTCTGCTGACCTGTAATGATGCGACGAAGCTTGGAAGATTTAATCACATTCATGCAAGGTTGAATAGCAAGTGTTGTTTCATGTTTTTTTCCATCCTCTGCAAGAAGTGATGCCCAGGTAACTGCCTGTGGCTCTGGAAGCAACTGATTTAAATGACTATATTTTTTAACAGATTCACGCAAAATATCTAGATATTTTTGATATTCTTTTGGATATTCACTATTGGATGGGTCACCATTGTCCGGCACAAATGTATAACGAAATCCTACTTTAATAACCCACCGCTTAATCCGCTTGTCAACAATAGTACGGAAAGCAAGTACATGGGATGTATAGCCCCTCGCAAATGGCTCTAAATCAAAAAATTCTCCTTCACCAAAAATCTCCTGGAAAAGACTTGGATTCTCTGTCTTCATAAGATCTCTAAAGTAAATCAAATAGCCTCTAGCATCCTGTATCTCTTCCTTTGTCCAAATATACTTATCTCGCAATTTTTCAATCCCACGGATACTAAATGAATAGGCTTCCTTTAACGCACCGGCGAGGATTTTCTGGGGGGATTTATCCATAAAAATATAATACCACGTTGTATTTTTTGGTACAATGAGAATAGCGTTAAGCGTCAAAGGTTAAGGGTAAAGATAAAAGTTCTTTATAAACTTAACGCTTTACGCGCCGCTTCGGGGAAGCTGACACCTCGGGGAGGATAATCCCGAGTCGGGAAGTACCCTTGGGGTACTTTCCCCTTAACGCTTTCTTACACTATGTCTGATACAGATATAATTTTAACCAAACTCGAAAAGCAAGACAAACCCACGATGTTGCTTACCGATATTGATGGCACGCTTTTTAGCCCCAACCTTAACCTTCTTACTGCACCTCTCTTTAATTTACAAACAGCAGCGTATATTTCTGCAAAATGCATCCCTTTTATTATTGTCACTGGCCGATCTTTTTGGCGACGGATTGATAAGTATCACTTAAAGCTTCTTGGCGTACCCAAGCCAGATGCTGTTATCACGGCAAATGGGACGATTATTTACTTCGCGACACGAAACGGATATATCAGTGATTTTTCATGGCAAGGGACTATGCAGTCAACAAAAGTAACTGATGCACAAGGCAATGTTAGTTCATGGAATAAAGCGGAAATAACTGATGGCATCACACAGTATTTACAAAGCAATGGTCTTATGTTTCGTTTGGGAAGAGGCAATACCTATTTAATACGCATTAGACTCAATACGTATCCACTCAAACAAGTAGATGCTATTCGCAGGGAAGTTCTCAAGTTATTCCCAAAGGGTATTCGCATTATTCTTACAGAAAAGTTGTTATGGAAAAACTCACTAGAAACATTCTCAGGAGAATTACTTATTACCCCAAGTACTGCAGGGAAAGACAAAGCTGTGCAGTATGTATTAAAAAATTTGGCGATCGAACTCAATCGCCATTCTGGTTCTGAAAATGTCATTACGAACAAAGCGAAGCAATCTAATGAGATTGCCACGTCGCCTTCGACTCCTCGCAATGACAAGCGTATCCATGCATTTCTTTTTGGCGATGCAACTGTTGATATTCCAATGCTTACCATGAAGGAGGACCCAACCTCTTATACTCTTTCTCAATACGGCGTCCATCCAACACCACTTGCACGCGAGATGCTCAAAGAAAAAATGAAAGACAATAATAGTATTCATATTCTCGAAGGAGACGGACCAAAGGAAATTTTATGGACACTCAGACCGGAATTAAGGGTAAAGCACCCCAAGGGTACTAGCTTTGCCGAAGCGGCGCGTCAAGCGTCAAGCGTAAAAGAAAGCCAAAGGTTCTCGACAAGCTCAAACAACAATACTTCCGTCATTGCGAGCGAAGGAACTGAAGCGAAGCAATCTCAACAATTTAACAATTTAGCAATAAAACAATCGCAATTCACACCAGCACAAAATAATAAAGCGCGAAATGTTATTCGTAAATTTGAATGGGCTTTAGATCGACTCGTTGATAAAAATCTTTCTCCAAATGAAATTTCTGTTTTGGGACTCAATAAACTTTCTCTCGGACTCAAACAACTTAATGACAAATCCGTTATTACTAAAACAAAAGGCTGGTATCACTATACATTTGGCAATCTTACCGATGTCTTAGATGGGATTAGAGCAAGACAGCGTAAAGCGTTAAGCGTTAAGCGTAAAGAAAATCCTGTCATCTCGAATCCTGAACAAAGTGGAATGGATGAAAAATCTCAAAATATACTTAATACTAAATACGTAATACCAGATACAGCTGGGCATTTGATTGATGGATTTAGTGACCGTGCCAAGGAATTTATGCAACTTTTTCAAAGAGCCAAAAAAAGAGTCCATGAAGATGAAAAGATAGCACTCCAAACATATATTGCAGCAATCTCCTGCGCATTGCCAAGTATTGCTCGTGAACAAGCAGAAATTATGGGAGTGGCTGTTCCGGAAAAAGACGAAATGGGTGGAAGCATGATTGACAGGACAAAACGACTCTTTCTTTCTCTTCTGTTTGACAGCTTTGGACTTCCCGACCAATCTCTGGCAAAGGACAAAGAAATTCTTGAAAAAAATGTGGCAACATTTAGGCATCGTCTTACTTTTTCAAAAAAATTCTCCAGTATTCGCATCAACCCCGTATCCATGTCAGATTTTCAGAAAAAAGGGTTGGGAAAATTTCTTCTTTATGTTGACGTATTACAGCAGGAAGATAAAATTATAAAAAAAGGTATTGGAAAATATAAAACCCTCGCAAAAGAATATGAAAGAGAGTCTCAAAAATTAGCAAAACAGTATCTTACACTTCCTATTGCCCAACTGAGGAAAAAATTTAAAATAAAGGACTATAAACTGGAAGTAAAAAAATATTTATAAACTAAACTTTCTTTTAATATCCTTCCTATAGATAAGTATAGTCATAATAATGACACACAGAAGTATATATATTTGAAATATTGACGCTGATTCTATTTTATATGCCACTAAACTAATTAGCGCTGCCAAACCACTCAACAAATAATACCAAGGAGATTCTGTATGAGGATGGTAATATGTCTTAACAAATGCAGGTAAATATGCAACAAAATCTGCCAAAACAGAAAACCAAACACCTAAAAGGGGATCCCCTGTTATTTTCCAACCAACTAATCCAATTAGCGCAATACCTAAACATACCCAATCAAATTTAGTTGTTCCTCCCATACCTTTCCAGAGACTCAATGCAAAAATGGCGAGCGACTGAATACAAGTAATTCCTGCGAATACTTCTGCTCCGAGATTGCTCTTTGCTGCAAGGATGCTAACAAAATTCAATGTCAAAACAAACGCGAGAATAAATCGCGTCATACGGTGAGGTCGTGTTGATCCTTTAATAATGCTTACCGCATAGGTAATGGGTCCCACTGTAACCAAAATAGAACTGAGAATTACCAGAAGAGTTTGCAGATTCATAGGAAAACTGTACCAGATATAAAATCCTCTGACAATATGCTACGCTTTATAAATGGGCAACCTGCTTAATTCCTGGCAATTTTATGTAATCCTTAGCATTGTTTGTGACGTTATTTTTACCCAGACATATAAGCTTGCTGTTCAGCATGCAAAAAATGATAGTGCCGCAACAATGCTTTTGGAAATCATAGCCACAATAGGTCTTCTCTTCCTTATTCCTTTATTTCCTTTTCTTATCCCTACAAATCCAGTGTTGTATATTTTTCTTTTATTAAGCTGTTTTGTCGCAGGTATGCAAGACAGACTCAAAACAACTGCTCGAAAATTTCTTCCTGCATCCGAAGCAGCCCTTCTTAATGAAATGACGAGTGTCTTTATTATCATCATTGGATTTCTTGTTTTTAAACAACCATTCGTTATCGGAAAAGTTATTGGAGCATTATGTATTATTGGAGCTAATATTCTCTTGATGTATCGAAAGGGCAAATTTGTCGTTAACAAATACACAGCACTTATGGTTATCGCATGCACATTCTTGGCTATCGCATTGAGTCTGGATATTGGTTTTTCTCAAAACTTCAACATCCCTTTTTATATTGCTTTTACTTATCTTTTTTCAGCAATAACAATAAAATTTATCACCAAAACAAAATTTAGCGATGTAAAAAAAGAATTTGTACCAAAACAGCGACTTTATTACATACTTGCCGGCACATCATGGAGTATCTTAGCATTCTCCATTATACGCGCAGCACAACTTGGTCCCATTATTGTCGTTATCCCCCTTGCATCACTTTCTGTACTATTTAATGTCCTAACAGCCATGTTTGTGCACAAAGAAACGAATGATCTATGGAGAAAACTAATTGCGGCATTAATTGTTATTGCAGGATTATTCTTAACCGTTTGGCATTAGATAGTTACTTTTTTAACTTAATTTCTGAAAGTATCATTGCAACAAGAATAAACACTGCTCCCACAATAAAACCTGCAGACATATTTTCTCCATAAAGAAAAATTCCAAGTATTGTTGCTAAAATAGGGTCCAATAATAAAATGAGTGAGGCTCTTTGCGCATCAAGTTTACGAAATCCAACAACCGTTAGAAGTGACGTTGCTATCTGCAGCAAACCAAAAACTCCAGCGACACCTACGCTCCAAGGAGTTACAATTGTTTTTTGAGGAATAAAGATTGTTAATAAGAGAAATAAAGGGAATACTTGTATATATTCCAGGAATGTAATTTGCTCTTTTGGATAGATTTTACTGAGTGTTTTTGTTGATGCAGTATAAAGAGCAAATGAAGCACCTGCTGCAAATCCAATAAGAAGATTAAGGATACTTACCTTTCCTAAAGACACATTGAAGATAATAAAAAGACCTATGCATGCTAGGAGTAAGGAAATAATTCTAAGCAGTGTTGGTTTCTCTTGAAACAAAATATATCCATACGCATACGATACTAATGTAAATGCTGCATAGAAAAGAAAAAGCGCCATACCTAAAGTCAGCGTTGTTGATGAAAGAAAAAAGATAACACTCGATAAAAAACTAAAAAGTCCAAGGAAAATAAAGTTTTTTATATGAGGTTTTGCAATTTTCTTAAATTTACTTTTTGCAAAAAAGAGAATAGTTACTACAGGAAGAAGGATAATAAACCTGAATACTCCTTGAGAAAACGGTCCAAAGTATGGCTCGAGTAATCGATTGAAAATACCAAATGTTGCATATAGAATTGCAGCAATCGTTATGGGAAGAAAATTCATTTACAAAAGAGGTGTAGCAGTTTAGAGAATCACTTTATCATTTTCTGCACATTCCTAAATTGTCATACTGTATTTAGCAGGATAGTCAAAAGACTGCTAACTTAGCGGCTAGAAGACTTTTACCAATCCTTTTTGCAGAACTTTCTGAAAACTTTTCTTAAAATACCAAAATGCAAAAATGAAGTAGACAAAATTTAAGGCAAATGCAATAAGTAGTTTATCTGGCGAGATTGTCCCTTTGGCGACCACTTCTCTCATACCTTCAAATATGTAACTTGTTGGCACAAAGCGAGCGATAAACTGTGCCCACTGGGGAAGAATTGCTATCGAGTAGTAAATGCCCGAAAATGGTGACAATATCGCAATCAATGACCAAGCTAACGTTTGAACTCTTGTGCTGTAACGCATAATAAGTCCAGTGACAAAAAATCCCACAGTCCATGAAAACCATACAAGAAGCAGAGTAAAAGGAATCAGATAGAATCCATACATAAGTATATTGAGTTTGTAGAGAAAAAGTGCAAGGAGCGTAATAAAAATAAAGCTTACTATTGTCTTTAGAATTCCTAAAAGAATTGATGAAACAAACCATTCAGTGAAAGTGAGGGGAGATGTAAAAATGTTAATAAGATTTTTATTCCATAATTCTTCAAGAAGTGCCATTGGTATTTCCTGTTGTCCACGAAAAACAAGCGTCCATAGAATAAGTCCTGAAAGAAGCAAAACAACTATGTTTGGGTAATGAGACACCTGGGCAAAATACAGTCCGGTTACTCCCCAAATAAGAATATCTACTAACGGCCAAAAAAAGACTTCACTAATTCTATCTGGGCTTTGCTTAAAAATATAAAAATGCCTGAGTAACATTGCATACAGCCTATGCCACTTCATTTTTACCTCCTTTTATTGCATGCAAGAAATATGTTTCAAGATTTGGTTTTTCTATTGTCAGCTCGTCATAAACGATATTATGCTGTGTCAACTGCTGCAATATAGGTGCAATTTTTGTTGTCGCAACTTCAAGAGTAAATGTATTTTTTCGCTTTTTATACACAATGTTTTCTTTTTTTAGAAGTTTCAACAAATTTTCCTCTCCTTTTGCAATAAGAAGCTGTATATTAGAACTTTCAATGAGTCGAGACAATTCATGTGGCGTATCATCTGCAATAATTTTTCCTGCATTAACAACAATAACGCGATCACAGAGTTTTTCAACCTCCGACATATTATGGGAAGTGATAATTATTGAAACTTGAAATTTTTCCCGTTGTGTCAGTAAAAACTCATGAATATATTCCGCTATTTCAACGTCAAGTGATGCCGTTGGCTCATCAAGAAGAAGAATTCTAGGATAATTCAAGAACGCTTTTGCAAGATTAACGCGAGTTAATTGGCCAGCAGACAATTCTGTCATTGACTGGTTATAAATATCTTCTAAACGAAATGCTTCAACTATTTCCTCAATTCTTTTTTTTCTATTTTTTATGTCATACAGATATGAAATCCAATGAAGATTTTCCTTCACCGTTAACCACCACGGAAGATTTGTATATGTTGAAGAAAAATTAACATGTTCGAGAATCTCTGTTCGGTATTTTGGGAATTCTTTATCGAAATATCGAATCACTCCGCTTGTAGGTGTTAGTACACCAAGCAACATCTGCAGTGTCGTTGTTTTTCCAGCACCATTTGGGCCGAGAAATCCCAATATCTCTCCCTCTTTCAACGAAAAAGAAACGTCATTAACAGCAGTAAATTCACCGAATTTTTTCGTCAAATTTTTTACATCTAAAATAGCCATAGAATAAGTATAGTAAGAATCAATGAAAAATGAAACAAGTGAAGCTAATTTCCCTTTGTCTCGACAATATCTTGGTGAAGCTCTTTTTTTAATCCCTCTGCTGTCTCCATAATTTTTTCCTCAATCTTATCAACATGTTTATTTAAAAAGTCCCAGATTTTTTTATGATCATCCTCAGTAACATGCTCTAAGAAAACTTGCTTATCTTCTTCAGATAATTCAGAAAGAATGGCATCTAAAATAGCATGATGCAGACTACTCTCAACAATACCGAGTAAATGCGCACGTTGTTCGTCAGATAAATTCAATTCGTTAAGCGCTGCGACAATGGAATCGGTATTAATAAGTTTGCTATAAAAATATATTGTCATCTGCAAATACTCCTCCCTGATCTTCCTCTCCTTTTAGGAGAGGATTGTGGTGAGGTTATATCTTTATTAAACCTCATCCTGACCTTCTCCTACAAGGAGAAGGAAAATATTGAATTCCCTTAGAGCTGTACTGGCCCTAATGGAATTTTATCATGTGGATCATCGATAAACATATAAATAACTGGCCCTTTTTGTGCACCATCAACTCGCTCTAAGTAGTGCATAACCTCAGGAGACCCACCAAGAGATTTCCCTGTCCATTCAGAAGGCCCACTATCACCAATATCTGCAACAATTGCTTTTCCATTTTCCGGATTCACAACGAGCATTTTATGAAATGCAAAAAACTCATTCATTTTTTTAGTATTTTCCAAATAACCTGGGGCTAAAAATGTCTGTACTGCAATGTAGTATTTTTCACGGTCACTTTCAAGTTTTGTCATATTACCTGACTTTGCAAAATATCCATACGCACCAAGTCCAGGCGCCATGCCATAGTCATAATATTTTTGCGCATCTTCTCCCGATGCGAAATGGGTATCCATAGAGTCTCCCTTGTAACGGGCTAAATGCTGCTCTTGACCAATATATCCATAGGAACGATTGAGACGAATTCCTTCTAGCTCTGCACTCACCGTTGCTCCTAGTTGGTCTGATAAAATCTTTCCAATATGACTTTCCTCATCTTGTGTAAGTGGGCGTACCTCTTTCGGAACAAGAGAACCAAGCGTTAAAAGAAAGGTTGTCTCTGTATCTAAATCTTTAAAATGTACTTCCTTTACAGTGTGAGGAGTAGCAGTCGATAGTGCTGCACCAGGAGACGCAATAAGCATAGCCGCTGCCAAAGACCCTGCAGCAAATTGCTTTGTTTTGTTTTTTAGATGCTCAAGAGCCCTGGCATGCTTTTCCCAAAGCTTTTCCTGTAAACTCCTATGCCGCGCTGTCCATTTTTCTGAAAGCGACTCGAAGTGGCTAACTTGTTTGTGAGCTATCTTTTTACCAAAGAGGAACATATATCCACTATATCATAGTGGAATTTTAAATTTCTTACCCCAAGGGTACTTCCCGACTCGGGATTATCCTCCCCGAGGTGTCAGCTTCCCCGAAGCGGCGATTTGAAATTTTTAATCAAACCCCAAATTCAAATATCGAAATGGGTGAAGTTATGTATGCTCATTGTTCTGCTGTTTTGTGAGTAGGCAGCAGGCTATTCCCAATTCTCAGGTGAATTGGAATTTGATTGCAGAAAGTGTATACGGTTTATTTTTAGCTGGTAATCAAATTTCACTTAGCGAACTTGATTGTGAGCGTCACCTGAAATTGGGTAGACTGTTGACTGCTTCGTGCTATAATCATCAAATGAATCAACCTTGGGACGTGCTTCCTGAAAAATTCTTAGAAAAACTAGATAGTTTTTTACCTGAAGACCTGCCTGCCGGCAAGGCAAGTGAAAAACAGGAAGTCTTAGAATCATTTACTACCCGCAAGCCCTCTACCTTTCGCGCTAACACGATAAAAATCTCGGCAGACCAGCTGGAAAAGAAATTATTAGATCTTGGAATAGAGACAAAACGCGTTAGTTGGTACAAAGACGCATTTATTCTGCAAAACGTACCTCAAAAAACACTTGCAGAAACCACATTCTATAAAGAAGGGTGTCTGTATATCCAAAGTCTTTCCAGCATGATTCCCCCACTTGTACTAGATCCACAAGAGGACGACATTGTTTTGGATGCAACAGCAGCTCCAGGAAGCAAAACAACGCAAATTGCAGCCCTCATGCACAATAAAGGAATTCTTATTGCCAATGATAAATCCAGAATACGCAATTTTAGACTGTCAGCTAATATACAACTTCAAGGAGTAACTAATACACAGATTCTCAATTTGCCCGGAGAATTTTTATGGAAAAAATATCCAGAATACTTTGACAGAGTCTTGGTAGATGTACCCTGCAGTATGGAAGGAAGATTTTATACCGAAGATCCCAAAACATACAAAGACTGGACACCAGGAAAAGTGAAAATGCTCTCAGAAATGCAAAAATGGCTTCTTCGATCTGCAGTAAGTGCAACACGAGTCGGCGGAACAATTGTCTATTCCACTTGTACGCTTTCACCTGAAGAAAATGAAGAAGTAGTTAATTGGATTCTTAAAAAAGAGGGTGACGCATTAGAAGTTGAGGATATTCATATCGAAGGCTTGGAGCACAATACTGGGTTAACGAAATACAAAAATAGACTATTTGATCCCCGGCTTTCCAAGACACTTCGAATTTATCCAAGTAAAAATATGGAAGGTTTTTTTGTAGCAAAACTCAAGAAAGTACGCTCAACGATTGCTTCCTAAACCGCTGGTCAATACCCAATTCTCCACCTATACTACTAGTATGGACGAAAAAATAACAGGGCTATCGGAAAAAGAAGCAATTCAACGACTGAAGCAATATGGCACTAATACCCTTGCTGGGAGAAGCAGATTCTATATACTCAAACAACTGTGGAACAGTTTCTTTGGCCCTTTGACAGCGATTTTGCTTTTCGCCAGTTTTATTTCGCTTTTTCTTGGTAACCGCATTGATTTTGCAATTATTTTTTTTATTGTTGTTGCAAGTGGATGTATTACTTTTTTCCAACACTTTAAAGCCGATCATGCAGCAGAGGCATTAAAAAAGAAGGTACTTCTTCAGGCATCAGTTATTCGAGACGGAAAACATAGTGAAATTCCATTTTCTGAAGTAACAATTGGTGACATTGTTTTTCTATCTGTTGGCGATATTGTTCCTGCAGACCTTGAACTTCTGGAAACAAAAGAATTATCTATTAATCAATCAACGCTTACCGGTGAATCATATCCTGAGAAAAAAGATACAAAAAATAAAGGGACGCAAATGCAAGCTTTTGCAGGAACGCAAGTAGTAACGGGAGAGGGCATAGGGAAAGTTATTGCCATTGGCAAGAAAACAAAAATAGGACTTCTTTCCCAAACAATCGTTATCGAAAAACCTGCAACCTCCTTTGACAGGGGTATTCGATCATTTAGTATTCTTATCTTGTGGCTTGTCTTAGCCTTAAGTCTCTTTGTCTTTGGAATCAACGTATTACTCCATCATGATTTTTTACTTTCCTTACTGTTTACTGTCGCACTTGCTGTAGGATTAACCCCAGATCTTATGCCTCTTGTCATAACAGTCACACTTTCTAACGGCGCAATACGGATGGACAAGCATGATGTTATTGTTAAGTATTTACCAAGCATCCAAAATTTAGGAAGCATGGATATTTTATGTACGGACAAAACAGGAACATTAACAGAAAGTGTTATAACAGTAAACAATTTTGAAAACAGCAGTGGAGAAAAGGATGAAAATATTTTGGCACTCGCAAAAGTAAATGCACATTTCCAGTCAGGTTTTAAAAATCCTATTGATATTTCGCTTTTGGATTTTTCTAAGGCAATTGATATCGCTTCATACAAAAAGATTGATGAGATCCCCTTCGATTTTGATAGAAAGAGAGTGAGTGCAATTGTTGAAAAAGATAAACAAGTGCTTCTTATCACAAAAGGTGCTGCAAAAAATATTTTAGATCATTGTCACTATATTGGAAATAAAACTCATACAATGACAACGGTACATAAAGATGCAATCATTAAAAAAATAGAAAAAATAAATAATTCTGGAGATAGACTTATTGCTGTTGCATACAAAACAATACAGAAGAAAAACTCCTATGATCCTGCTGATGAAAAAGACCTCATTTATGCTGGGTTTATTACTTTTCACGATCCAGTAAAAATTGGCGTACGGGAAACGATTACTGAACTTTATAAACTGGGTGTAGATATAAAAATCTTAACAGGCGATAACGACGCCGTAACAAGAAAAGTATGCGAGGAAGCAAGTATTCCTGCTGATGCATCATTAACAGGCGAGCAAATTACAAACATCTCCACAGAAGAATTGGAAAACCAGGTCGAGAAAATATCTATTTTTTCTCATCTTACCCCTGAACAAAAATCACAAATTATAAAAGCACTTCGAAAGAGAAAGCATGTTGTAGGATATCTTGGAGACGGCATTAATGATGCACCTCCTCTAAAATCGGCTGATGTTGGAATATCCGTAAATAATGGATCTGACATTGCAAAGGAAGTTGCAGATATTATCTTAATGCGAAAAAGCTTACTTGCAATAACACATGGGATTGTGGAGGGAAGAAAAACCTATGCCAATAGCTTTAAATATATCATGATGAGTTTGTCGAGCAACTTTGGCAACATGATGACTGTTGCAGTTGCGTCTATTTTCTTACCATTTCTCCCTCTTCTCCCCATCCAAATACTTCTTATCAATTTTTTGTATGATGTGTCACAAATTACTGTTCCCAATGACAATGTAGACAAACATCTTATCCTCAAACCAAGAGAATGGAATATGAATTTTCTGAAACGCTTTTTGATTGTTTTTGCTCCAATGAGTTCGCTGTTTGACTTGCTCACTTTTGCAATTCTTCTATTTGGATTTCATGCAACAGCAGAAGTTTTTAGAACAGGATGGTTTATTGAGTCAATAGTTACGGAAACAATTATTGTTTTTGCCATCAGGACTCAGGTTGTACCATTTTTTAAGAGCAAACCTGGTATTCCACTTGTTATCAGCGCATTGCTAACAATTGTTGCAGGATTTCTTTTCCTTTTCCTACCAATTCGCTCAGTGTTTGAATTTACCAAACTTCCTATTCTTTTTCTTATCATTGTCTTTGGAGAAGTTGGGTTATATTTGCTTTTCGTCGAACTGGAGAAACTGTGGTTCTATAAACGATTTGATTTATAGCTTAGTTTGGTAATTGTGGATAGTGACATTTCTTCCATTTTTTCCCAGATCCACACCAACACGGATCATTGCGTCCTAATTTAGTTTTATCTATAGATTTAGATTGCCGCGTCGTTTCACTCTTCGCAATGACGCTAGAACTCTCTTGCCCCATGGTTACCGCAGCAACATTAGTATCTATGTGTACATGCTCGTGCTCAGGCGCAGGCTGCACATTAACTCGGAATATCCTATGGACTATTTCATTATCAAGCGCAGCAACAAGTTGCTCAAACATACGAAATGCTTCATTCTTATATTCAACGAGTGGATCTCTTTGCCCATATCCCCGAAGACCAATTCCCTGTCTCAAATTGTCAACAGCATCTAAATGATCTACCCACAACGCATCTACAACAGAAAGAACTACATATTTTTCAATTTGACGCATCAGGTCTTCTCCCAACTCTTTTGTTCTGTTGGTATAGAGATCGTGAGCTAATGTACTTAAAAATTCTGTTTTTGCCTGAGGATTTTGTAACTGCTGCAACTGTGCAAGAAGCTGCTCGCGAGACGCTTCGTCGAAAGGAATTATTGCAGTAAATTCTTCAAGAATAATTTCATTTCCTGATTTTCCTGACGCAACAGTACTTGTCTCAGACATTGCAACAATTGATGCAAGTGCATTGTCCAGTTTTGCAAGTATTTCATCCTTTAAGGGATCTCCTGATTGCTCTAGGGCCTTTCTACGAAGTGCATAGATAATCTCTCGCTGTTTATTCAAAACATCGTCATACTCAACTAAATGTTTACGACTATCAAAGTTAAACCCTTCTACCTTTACTTGTGCTTGCTCTATTGCCCTACTTACCAACGGATGCTCTAGTGGCATATCATCGGGCATATTAAACCGCGTCATAAGCCCTGCAATAGTATCTCCACCAAAAAGCCGCATTATTTCGTCATCTAAAGCAACAAAGAATTTACTTGTTCCGGGATCCCCCTGACGCCCAGCTCGTCCTCGTAACTGATTATCAATACGGCGTGACTCGTGTCTTTCCGTACCAATAATATAAAGTCCTCCAAGAGACTTTACTTCTGCATTCTTCTTTTCCCATTCTTTTTTGGCTTTCACATTCTCCTCTGGAGAACCGCCCAAAACAATATCTACTCCTCGTCCTGCCATATTGGTTGCAACAGTCACAGCACCCTTTTCTCCTGCTTTCGCAATAATCTCTGCTTCTTTCAGATGATTTTTTGCATTTAACACATCATGTTTTATGCCTTTGCGAGTTAAAAGCTGTGAAAGAATTTCATTTTTATCAATGGAGGTCGTACCTACAAGAATTGGCTGTCCTGTTGCATGGACACGAGCAATTTCCTCTACCACTGCTGTTATCTTTGCTGGAGTTGTTTTATATACTGCGTCTGCATAGTCTTTTCTTGCAATTGGATTATTTGTTGGAATAACAATAACATCTAATTTGTAGATTTTATGAAACTCTTCCGCCTCAGTAACTGCTGTACCAGTCATACCAGCTAGTCTTTCATACATTCTGAAATAATTCTGCAAAGAAACAGTTGCAAGTGTTTTGGACTCCCTTTGAATTGGAACATTTTCTTTTGCTTCTATTGCCTGATGTAATCCTTCAGAAAGACGTCTTCCGACCATAAGACGTCCGGTAAACTCATCCACTAAAATAACTTCGTTGTCCCTAACAATGTAATCTTTTTCGCGGTGGAAAAGTGTTTTGGCTTTGAGTGCTGCCTCTAAGTGGTATACCGTATCAAAATCTTTTTCATAAATATTTGCAATACCATACAATTTTTCAATTTTTGCAAGGCCATGCTCGGTAAGATGGACTGTTTTTAGCTTTTCGTCTATTTTGTAATCTGTCTCGGAATTTAATTTCTCAACAATTTTTGCATATTCATAGTATTTTTGTGTTGGCTCTGCCTCAGGAGCAGAAATAATATGTGGTGTTCGTGCTTCATCGATAAGAACCGAATCAACTTCATCAACAATGGCAAAATAATATCCCCGTTGTACTAACTGATTTACATCCTGCGCCATATTGTCACGAAGATAATCAAAACCAAATTCAGAATTAATTCCATACACAATATCTGCTTTGTACGCCTCTTGACGACTAATTTCTTTTAAATGAAGTAATCGAGAGTCACCTGCAGCACTATTAGTAAACTTAGGATCGTAGATAAAGGATTTTTCTCCAATAATTGCACTCACACGAATTCCAAGAAGATGAAAGACAGGTCCCATCCACCCTGCGTCTCGCCTGGCCAAATAATCATTGACTGTTACTAAATGAACATTCTTTCCTGTTAGCGCATGAAGATAGAGCGCAGGCACAGCAGATAATGTTTTTCCTTCTCCTGTTTTTTGCTCAGCAATCTTTCCAAGAGAAAGTGTAATTGCTGCCATAAGCTGCACATCAAAGTGGCGCTGTCCAATACTTCTTTTCGCAGCTTCTCTAGTCAGCGCAAACGCCTCGGGCAACAAATCGTCAAGTGATTCCCCTTTTGCAATCCGTTTTTTAAATTCTTCTGTTTTCTTAGCAAAATCTTCTGTTTTGAGTTTTTGCATTTTAGGTTCCAGATTAGTAATCTCATCAACAATTGGTTGAAGTTTTTGAATTTCTTTTTCGTTAGAGTCAAATAATTTAGAGAGAAGTGAAAAAACCATAAATATGTATTACGTAGTATGTAGTAAGTATTATGTAGGGGTGACAGGAAGAAAGGGATCCCGCTGACGCGGAACAATTGGTACCTACTGGAACCACCTTGTGAGCATCTGCGGGAATGAATTCCTGGCAGGACCCCCGAATTACTACCATTATTATTCTAACATATTTCAACGGAGATAAAAAGTAATCCCCCATCATTGCTGACGGGGGATGTACCAATCGATCAATTGGTATTGATCTCACAAAGATCAAAACAAAAAACTATTTTCTTTTCTTTGTCTTTCGCTTTGCTGCAACTTTTTTCTTTGCAACTTTTCTTTTCTTTACTGGCATGTAACTCACCTCCTTTTTTTGTCTCCCAACAAAATTTATTTGGGCAGAATTAAGATACATTCATCGTGAAAGATTTTTATTATTTTGTCAATAGTTTTTGTTAGCTTCAAAACAATTCGATTAGATTGGTACGGAAGGAAAAATTAAACACATCAAAATGATAATAACTAAAAACAACAATAATAAAACATATAACACATTTAGATGTATATTTTTGTGAAAAATAATAACAATATAATGAGGAATTTATTTTTGAGGAGCAATTTTTTCTTTTCCTAAATACTTTTGTAGTACTTTTGGAACAATAATCGAACCATCTTCTTGTTGATAGTTTTCTAAAATTGCAATAATTGGGCGCGTCATAGAAAATGCAGTACCATTTAACACATGAAGATATTTCTTTTCACTCCCATCAAGATACCGCATATTAAGTCCCCGGGATTGAAAATCTGTAACTGTTGATGTCGATGTAACTTCTCGATACGTATTTTGTGAGGGAATCCATGCTTCTATATCGTATTTTCGTGCTGCATTAAATCCTAAATCACCACTACAAATAGCAACTACTTGATAAGGAATCTCCAGTAATTGGAAAAACTTTTCCTCAAGCGACAAAAGGTACTTATGTTCTTCGTCGTCTTTTCCTTCTTCAACAAAACTTACCATTTCTACCTTATCAAATTGATGCACGCGAAAAATTCCTTTAGTATCTTTTCCATAACTTCCCGCTTCTCGTCTAAAACATGTCGAAAATCCAACAAAACGCTTCGGTAATTCCGATTTTTGCAATGTTCTGTCTTTATACATTGGAACAATTGATTGCTCTGATGTACCAACGAGATATAAGTTGTCCTTCGCAATTTCATAAATATTTTCATCCTCTCCCATTGCGGTATACCCTAAATCGTCCATAATTTCTTTGCGAATAAGGACAGGGGGAATAACTGGTGCAAATCCTTCCTGTAAAAGTACATCAAATGCTAATTGCTTGAGCGCAAATTCCAGAAGTGCTCCATCATTTTTTAAATATCCAAATCGCGCTCCACTTATCTCTGCAGCAATACTAACGTCTATAATATCGAGTGATTCACCAAGCTGCAGATGATCTTTGGGAGTAAAACTAAATTCTCTTGGTGTCCCAACTTTCTTCACTACTTCATTTTCTGATTCATCTTTTCCGATTTTTACATCCGGCTTGATTGGATTAGGAATTTTTCGTAGCTCACGCTGCAGCTCTTCATACACTGCTGTGAGGGCATGATCTTCTTTTTCCAACTTTTCCTTAAGTTCTTTCCCTTTCTCAATTTGCGCAGGCTCCGGCTTACCTTTCATTGCAGAAATAAGCACGTTCCTTTCTTCTCGAATTGTCTGAACGATTTGAGAAAGCTTCTTGTACTCTTCGTCTATCTCTAATATGTGATCAATGTTAACTGTAACGCCTTTTGCTTCTGCTGATTTTTTAAAATAATTTGGATCCTCTCGTAATAACTTTATATCAATCATAGTAATTATTTTGAGAATATCATCTATTCTCTCTTTCTGCAACGAAATGCCATTAAAAAACCCCGCCTTGGCGGGGTACTTTGCTTTTATTTCTTTTTATATGCAATCATCCCCAGCCACACTCTTCTTAGTGCTAGAGGAAGAACTTTTGTATGTTGTCATAAAGAAATTATACGTCCAATAAGACTTTGTGTCAAACAAGAAGCTTTTCCTGAATAATCTTCTTCAGTTTCATGAGCGATTTATACCTATGGTTATAGTCTTCTCTTTCTTTTTGGGTAAATTCTGACTCATGAAAGTACTTATTTGTCCCCGGCAAAACCAAAAATGATCGAAAAGGAAATCCCGTAACAAACTTAAGATCTGGAGTTTTTGCCAATTCTAAATTCACTTCGGCGCGCGTACTCCATAATTCACCAGTTGGTAAGGCAAGTGTATTGACGCCAATAAATACTACATTTCGATTATCATCAGGCGCATCCTTAAGGACCTGCTTCATTTTTTCAATAATTGCTTCATCTGTACCTTTTTCATCACCAAAGTATCGTGCATTTACCCCAGGCATTCCTCCTAATGCGGCAATTTCCAATCCTCCATCGTCTGCTATCGCAGGTAGTCCTGAAAGACGTGAATACTCCCATGCTTTTTTCTGAGAATTTCCTTCATACGTATTAGTGTCTTCTTCCACCTCTTGTGTTATCCCAACATCTTTAAGTGAAACAAATTCCAAAGGTAAATCAGATAAGTATTGTCTTATTTCAGTGAGTTTTGCTGGATTACCTGTAGCAATGAGGACTTTTCTTTGTCCTGAGCGTGTCGAAGGATTCATTTTTACAAACCCATTTGATCAGCAATTTTTTGCATAGACCTAAGCGTTATACCTATAAAGTCTTGCAAAGGTATTCCTAATTTTGTTTCACACAATCTAATATTCTCACGATCAACTGCTTGAGAAAATGCAGGTTTATTAAATTTACGCAAAACAAAATCTGCATCAATATCTGCCATTTTTTTCGTTGGAGAAATAAGTGTAGAAGAAACAACTAAACCTGTTAACTGATCTACAGTTGCAATTGCCCAATCTAAGTCAGTTTCTGGATCTGTCTCAGTTTTCGTATAATTATGCGCTTTGATTGCATGCTGCATCGGTTCTTCTACTAATTGAGGGTCACGATCAAAAAGAAGTCGTCCATGTAAGTCTAATTTTTCTTCCTTTTGTGCAACTTCATAGTCCATGTCATGCAAAAGTCCTGTTATACCCCATACCTCCTCTGCGCGAGAATCAATTTTATCTTTATACAGATATTCATAAATTCCTTTCATCGCTGCTTCTGCTGCTAAGCTATGTTTAATCAAATTCGGCGACTCCATATATTTTTGAAGAAGTGTAAATGCGTCGTCTTGAGTCATTTTAACTTGAGAAACATCTGCTTTAACTACACTGTCATCTCGAGTAACATCGTAACGAGAGATCTCGTCCTGAGATTTCTCACTATCGTTCGAAATGACAGAGGACTGCTCTACTACTACAACACCAAATGTTTCAACAGCGCCACCACAATACTTTGTAATAATATCGCATACTTCCTGTAAAACTTCTTGTACTTTTTCCGGACTTACAGCATATATTCCATCAACATTAATATAAAGATTTGTTGTTGCTTCTTTGACAAGTGTTCTTTGTGCATCACGGTAATTAAAGTCTAAATTAAATGGTCCCTTTTCATCAAAGTACGCTATCTCTCCTTTTTTATATTCTGTTTCCTGTTCGTCCCCTAACAGAAGAATTTTTTCTCCCCCTTTCGCAATACCTAATATAGTTGGCATTGCAATTTGGTCTAAATCAAACGCACCTACGGAAACATGATGTTTCATAACAATTAAGTTGTAGGCGTCAACACAGGTATTAACTTTATAAAGCCCCTTTCCTAATGCCACCCTTCGTAAAAGTGCTTCTGGACTTGGCCTTCGAGAGTGCCAGTCAACACCCATCTCTTTATAGAGCTTGCGATAACTTGCAACTTCAGAAAATTCACCAATTTGTTCTGTCGTCAGACCTTCAAGAGATGCTAATAATTGTTGTTTTTCTTTTTCCAATTCTGCACTCTCTTTCTCAATCTTTACACCTCTTATAACTGCAACACCAATTGCTGTGGTTGGATATTTTTCCTTTATATCGTTAGATAAAGAAAAAATGCTCGCGTCATTAAGAAATTTTAGCGTAATTGAAGATTTTTCTTTCTCTTGTGGTTGCTGTAGTGAGACAGCTTCGTGAAATCTTTTCTTCACAAAACCTTTGTCCAAGGAAAGAATAAGCCACGCTGCTTTTGGTCCATGATCTTTTCCAATTAATGTTTTATAAATTGCGGAAAATGTCTCTTTTCCATCTAGACCAAGAGATTTACCTAGCTCATAAATGGCAAATTGAAACTTCTCGGCATCATTTTGCTTATCCAGATCAGCAATAAGTTTTGCGAGAAGATTTTTCTGTTTTGTATTTAGCTCTCTCCCTACATCAGGAAGTTCTTGCTGTACAAAGAATTTCTCTGACTCAGAGGCAAAATTTTCAACGTAATACTTTACGTAGGGTAGCCAATAATCTGCCCCTACTTTCTTTATTTCGGTTGCCATATTTGGCATTTGCACCCATTGTGCTAAGACAGAAAAACGAATAGAGGTCGGTTTAATTGCTTCTCCCACATGGGAAAGTTCAAAAATTCTTGCCATATCTTCATCTCCTTTATTAAAGTACGCGTCCGCACACTTTTGATATTCATCGAAAAGTGCAGGAATCATTTGCGGATTCGCCAAATCAAAATTAATCTCGCTATTAATTTTTGTCCTGACCATAAGAAATCGCAATAATTCTGGCGGTAAGATTTTTAACATATCAATTGCTGAAGCTCCAATACCCTTTGAGGATGACATTTTTTGTTTACCCAAAATAAACCACTCGTATGCTAAGGGGTATGGAGTTGTATAGTGCAGCACCCTCTCACATAGCTTTTGTGCTATATCATGTGACCCTCCTGCAGTCATATGATCTTTTCCTGCTCCCTCAACTGTAATACCCAAAACTTTCCAAACGCATGGCCATTCTACTTTCCACGGTAATTTCCCTGCAAAATGATCTTTCGCACTAAAGGGTGATGCTTCCCCTGAATATCCGCACCCTTTCGTAAAATCAACTTTATTTACGTCACAGGTAAATGTGACTTCTTTTCCATCCCAATTACTAACTGTTGTTGTTGAAATTTTTCCACATTGAGGACATATGGGTTGAAAGGGAAACATTTCTCCAGGAATTTTCTTTTTATATGTTTCCTCATAAACTTTTTTTATGTCATCTCGTTTATCTAAGCATTCTCGAATTACATCATTCATTTTCCCATCTAGATACAACTGTGATGCCCAAATAACTTCTGGTTCACAACCAATAGTATTAAAAACATGCTGAAATTCCTTTGCAAAATATTCTGCGTAATTTGCAAATCCTTTTTCAGGAGAAGGAACATGAAAAAGTGGCTTACCCATTTCTGGAAGATACTTTTCTTGATCTAAATAGACCGGCAAGCCATCCATTGGATCATGATCATCAAATACATAGGTATATTTAGAATTTACCCCTTGGTCTTTCAGACATTTATAGATAAGGTCGTGAATGACAACCCCACGAAGTGCGCCCACATGAACTCTTCCAGAAGGGGTTTTCATATCATCAACCCACTCTAAGGCTTTACCTCTGTTTTTGATATCTTTTGCTATTTGATCAGCCCAAAACATGCTCATATTTTATATTAAATCCTTCCTGCGCACAATCATTTTGTCACGGAAGAAAGATTGTCCACGATTTTGTTGTATTGGCTGCTCCTCATCCTCAGGCCTATATATTTTTGGTATTGGCCTAATAGGTACCATAGGTTCTTTGTCTACCATAATTCCTTCTGTTGGAGCCCTTTCTACAATTCCTTGACCAAGATATTGTCTTTCAGTCCCCTCCGATCGCCTTCGTGAACTTAGCGTAACCACCCATTTTCCAGGCACATGCCGTACTTTCTCAGTATCTAACTCACTTAATGAATCAGCAGACACAACAGGTCTACCACCATATCCTCGACTTGGATCCATATTCCTAATTTGATGATGTACTACTTTTCGTTCATCTGTCATATTCTTTACCTCCTTTCATGAGATTAAATCCCATTACGGGGATCCATCATTCACCAATACGTATTGTTTTTTGTTCTACGTACACTGGGCTACCATCACGTCTTTGTTTTGCTCGAGGTGATACATGCGTAACTCCTCGAGTCGCATCGAAAACAACTTTTGCAGGATACTCATCTGTAGGTAATGTGCTCGCAGCTACAACGCCGGGTTGATCTGCTCTTGATCTATTTACAACTAGATGATATCTACCATATTCTTGTGCCATATTTTTCACCTCCTTTCCCCAGCTAGATAGCTTTGCATCTAGCGGGGTCACGTTGGATGATTTATCTATCCAACTGTGACCATAAAAAAATCCCTCTTTCGAGGGGTTCTTAAGTCACCAAAAGAACTCCTCGCTATAAGGCTTTTTCTCCCTTCTTAGTTGTTATTTTGATATTCATAGTTCTCGACTTCCCGACTCGGGACTAGGTTCGCCGAACCGTCGTACACGTTCGTTCGAGCAATAATTGTAAGTCGTTTAGCTATTATAAAGATTAGAAATGTAGAGTCAAATTTTTTAGTATATTTGACAAATTTCATTAATTTTTGTTAAAATATTAACATGATTACTGTTCCTGAAGCTACCAAACAAATTATTGAAAGGTCTCGTTACTTAACTGAAGCAATGAGCAAGGATCTTATTAATTACTCATCTCTTGCCCGCTATATTAAGCCGGAGCTTGAAAAAACGCTTATGAAACCTGTTAGCGAGGCAGCAATTGTTATGGCAATCAAACGAATTGCTGAGGAAATAAAACCAAAATTTGTCCCTTTAAAAGTCTTTACCTCAACTCCAGAAATGATTGTGAGGTCTAATTTAATAGATATTACTGTTAGTAATTCTCCAACTCTTGCGAAAAAAATTTCAAAGATTATTGATTTGCATCACGCCAATCAGAAGTATTTCTTTACGCTTACCGAGGGATTATCTGAAACAACCATTATCGCAAGCAAAGACGCAAATGATATTGTTGAAGAAAATATAAAAGGAGAAACAATTTTGGCAAAATTTGAAAACTTATCCGCAATCACCGTCCGTATGCCAAAAGATATTTCTTATTCACCTGGTGTTGTTTACTTTTTTATTAAATCTCTGGCATGGGAAGGAATCAATCTTATTGAGGTTGTTTCAACATATATAGAATTAACGCTTGTTATGGAAGACAAAGATGTAAATATCGCCTTTGGAATACTAAAAGGATTATTTCCGATTAAAAACTAACCTATTCTTAGTCCTCTCTTCTTCGATGCAACAAATTTTACTCCTAATGGTTTTGAATCACCACCATAGTGCCAAAATTCAATAACAGGAATTTGTCTTCCTCCAATATCTCTTGTTGTTCTAACTTTACGAAGTGTTGAACTACGTTTAGCAACTATATCGGAAATAGAACCAGAGCCCTCATCTTCAACCCAAGCAATTAATCTGCCTTCATTCTTAAACATAAAAATATTAAACAAGAATCAACAAGTTAGATATTAATCTATATTCCTGCCTTTAACTTCTCTCCAACCTTCATAATACAAAAATCAGATACTATCATTATTCCTTTTTCTTTTGCATACTCTTCTGCCTCGACATTTCGTACTCCCTCAGCAAGCCAAATTGTTGGCACTCCTAATCTAGCAGCTTCTTTCACGTGCGGCATTACTTCTTCAGACTTTCTGTAAATTGCAACAATATCTATTTTTTCACTATTTGGGACATCAAGAAGACTTGGGTAAGATTTCTCGCCAAACACTTCTACAACACTAGGGTTAATAGGAATAACACGCATTCCCTGCTCTTTAAGATACTCTGCAACTTTATTGCTGTATCTATCTGGATTATTCGACAACCCAACAAGTGCAACTGTTTTTGCTTTTTGCAAAACAGTCAACTGAATTGCGTCGTCCATCTTGTGATCTCTTTCATCCCAATGCCATTCATCTAGCTCTATTGGGTCTGCACCGTATGCCATAACATACGCTTTATGCTTCTCAAGCGCATCCTCATAATGCTGCAGTAATTTATTTGCCTTTTCATTTGAAATTTTCCCAGCATCTCGCATTTTTTCTATAACATCTTTCGCTACGTGATATCTGTCAGTTTTATTTCTCACTTGCATATCGAATGGTGTTGTTGTCCCACCTTTTTCAATATATCCATGGACACTAAATCGTGTGGGATTTTTTAAGTGAAGCAGCACATTTTCTATTGTCTCAGGGTATCCGTGGAAATTAATAACAACAGGAAGATTTTCTCCAAAGAATTTCTCTGCATTTTCTATTTGTTGGTGTTTTCCATCCGGACATTTTGCACTGATTCGCTGAATATTAACAAATCTCACTTTAATTTCTGGTGCTGCAAATTTTAAGAGCTCAACTGCAGCAGCAGCTTCTTTTGTTGCATAATCTCCAATACCAGCAACAACAATGTCAGGATTATTGTCCGATGCAAAATCCAAAATAATACCGCCCTCTTTGAGAGCTTTCTCCGCTTGTTGCAAACTCAACCATCGTGGTTCAACTGTTTTACCTGCTGTAATAAGATTAATACCATTCTGAGAATTCAAAACTTCCTGCAATGTTACTATCATGCTATTATCATCAACTGGATAATATGCTTTTATATCACAATCATGTTTTTCCAACATTCCACTCACAAAAGAAGGATTTTGATGAGTAAAGCCATTATGCTCTTGTCGCCAGAGTACTGATGAAAGCATAAAATTAAGAGATGGCATTGGCGTTCGCCAAGAAAGAGTCTTTGCAACAGATAAAAACTTTTCGTACTGATGCGTCATACTACTAAAAATCTGTGCAAATGCTTCGTAGGTAGTAAATATTGCATGCCGACCAGTCAGGACATACCCCATCGCAAGACCATGTAGGTTGTGTTCGGACAACATTTCCATAACGCGGCCATCACGACTCATATGCTTGTCATTTTTATCAATTGGCCATGCCCAGGCGCGAGATGTTACGTCAAAAATATTGTCTAATCTATTTGAATAGGTTTCATCTGGAGAAAAAAGTCTAAAGTTTTTTTCTTTTTTATTTAAAACAAAAACCTCTTTTAAGTAATCTCCTCCTGTTCGCATACTATTTGACTGCAATTGTCCGGGAGCAGATACTTTTTTCTCAAGACTTTTATTATTTGGCAATTTTAATTTCTTATAAATCTTTTTTGAGTAAACATTTTTATTATTTCCCATCCGCAAATCTTCTGAAGGAAGTATATCTTTTATATCTGACACAAAACCTTTTTCTTTACTAAAAAGCTCTTCAAAGTGATATGAGCGTAACCAATCCTCCAATACCTGCAGCTCTGTATCTTGCTTTCTCGCATTTGGCGCAACAACCTGATGTGCTTTTATACTTCCTTCAATTTGCTCATCATCAATTTCTTTTGGACCTGTCCACCCTTTTGGTGTTTGAAGAATAATCATTGGAAAACGTGGTCTTACTGTGTGTTCTGAACGAGCCTTTTTTTGTACTTCTTTAATTCTTTCTAGACATGTTTCCATTGTTGTTACCATATCTTCATAAATGTTGTCGCCCGTTACAAAAAATGGCTCGTATCCATATCCGGTAAAAAGCGCGGTTAACTCTTCATTAGACATACGGCCAAAAATGGTTGGGCCTGAAATTTTATATCCGTTAACATGCAAAACAGGAAGTACTGCACCATTGCTTGTTGGATCTAATAATTTATTAATATGCCAAGCAGTGGCAATTGCCCCTGTTTCTGCCTCTCCATCCCCAATCATGCAAACAGCCAGTAAATCAGGCCTGTCTAGGATTGCTCCATATGCTGTTGCGAGTGAGTATCCTAACTCTCCACCTTCCAAAATTAATCCTGGTGCTTCTGGATTACTGTGACTCGAAAATCCATATGGCCAGCTAAAGTATTTGGAAATATACCCAATACCTTTCTCATTTACCTTTGCATCTTTATAATACTTTGCAAGTGTTCCTTCCAAAAATAGATTTGCTTGAAGAGCTGGAAATCCATGTCCGGGACCCAAAACAAAGATAGCTTGTTGCTTGTGTTTTTTTACTAAATAATTTGCATGCGCGTAGACAAAATTAATTCCAGGACATGTCCCCCAATGGCCAAAGAGACGCTTTTTAACATCTTGTCTCTGTAAAGGTCCTTCCAACAAAAAATTATCCTGTAAATAGATTTGCGTTACGGATAAATAGTTTGCTGCGCGGACAAATTTTTGTAATTTTTGAATATCAGTATTCATGGTTTTTATAATACTTATTAATTTTCCCTGAGCGAACGGAGTGAGTCGAAGGGCTAGCCTTCGACACTCGATTCAGTGTTTGCTTCCCCGAAGTGGCACAGCTCAGGCAAGATTTTTTATTTAATGTTTACCTTTTTAATAATCCTCCAATGTTGATGTATCTCCCTCAGGTAATCCTAATTCCCGTGATTTTAGGAGTCTTCTCATTATCTTACCAGATCTTGTCTTAGGTAATTTGTCTATAAATTCTAATTCCCTTGGATATGCATGACCTGCGAGGTGATTTTTGACATACATCTTAAGTTTTTCTTTTAATTCTTCAGTTGGCGCAACTCCTGGCTTAAGCACGACAAATGCTTTAATAATTTCTCCTCGTAGCTCATCCGGTTTACCAATAACACCTGCTTCTACGACTTCTTCACATTCCACTAAAGAACTTTCTACTTCAAATGGACCAACTCGCTCACCCATTGTCTTAATAACATCATCTGCTCGACCAATAAACCAATAATATCCATCTTTGTCCCGTTTTGCCCTATCTCCCGACAAATACCAATCCCCAATAAAATAAGAATCAAACTTTTCTTTATTACCCCAAATTTGTTTCATTAGAGAACTTACTGTCCCCTTATCTAAGGCTAGATTTCCTTCTTCCTCATCTCCTAATTCACTCCCACTATCATCAATGATTGCAGCTTTTACACCGGGAAGCGGCTTACCCATAGAACCTGGCTTAATATCCATGACAGGGTAGTTAGGAATTGTTATTCCACCCTGTTCTGTCTGCCACCAGGTATCGTGAAATGGCAACCCAAATGCCTCAAGTCCCCACCAGATCGCTTCTGGATTGAGCGGCTCACCAACACTACATAAGTGTCGAAGATTACTTAAGTTGTAATCTTTGGGAGCAACAGATGAGCCCATGAGCATTCGTATTGCAGTTGGCGCTGTGTACCAAACTGACACCTGATAATCCTGAAGAAGTGTGTACCAATTTTCAG
>CAYOZJ010000003.1:0-145253 GCA_964408485.1 uncultured Gammaproteobacteria bacterium | reverse complement strand
AGAGCGCCTCCCTGTCACGGAGGAGGTCGCGGGTTCGAGTCCCGTCCATCCCGCAAGGTTATTTGAACTTCAGTTGTTCCTCTGGTATGCTACAAAAGACTATGACCAATGTAGAAATAGCTACGCTTCTTCGCCATGTTGCTGCTGCCTTCACTATTAAAGACGAAAGAAAATTTCATTTCCAAATTGTTGCCTATCAAAGAGCAGCAGATAGTATCCAGAATACCACAACCCAAATTTCTGATTTAGTAAAAGAAGACAAGCTTGATGAAGTTGTGGGGATTGGTGCATCTCTTAAGTCTCACTTGGAAGAATTAGTTAAAACAGGCACAGTAAAACACTTTGAGACAGTAATGAAAGATGTCCCACCTACTGTCTTTCCACTGCTAGATGTGCCTGGATTTGGGCCTAAAAAGGCATACCGCTTAGTCATGGAATTTAAGTTGAAAAACCCAAAAACAGTTATTCAGGATATAGAAAAGCTCGCAAATAGTGGAAAAATTGCAGGACTTGAAGGATTTGGAATAAAATCTCAAGAACTCGTCTTGCAGCATGTTGATGAATTTAAAAAAGGATCTGGTAAGGCAACACGGATGCTTTTGCCATTTGCTACAGAAGTTGCGGAAAAACTTATAGAGTATCTCAAAAAATCTCCAGACGTAGTCCACGCCGAACCTCTTGGGAGTCTAAGGCGTAAATCTACAACAGTTGGAGATGTAGACATTGCGGTTGCCACCAAGAAGCCTGAAAAGGTCATTGAGTATTTTGTTAATTATCCGTACAAGGAGAGAATTATAGAAAAAGGACCAACCAGCTCATCTTTACTTACAACAGGAGGACATCAGGTAGACTTACTTACCCAACCTGTGGAAGCATGGGGATCACTTTTGCAACACTTTACCGGCAGTAAGCATCATAATGTCCATTTACGAGAAGTTGCTTTAAAGAAAGGACTCTCCCTTTCTGAATATGGCATTAAAAAACTTTCTTCACAATCAGATAAGCGCGAGCTGTATGATGATGAAAAGAAATTTTATAACGCAATTGGACTTGATTGGATACCTCCAGAAATTCGCGAAGACAGAGGAGAAATAGAAGCTGCACTTAACCATACTCTTCCTCATTTAATCGAGCTATCTGACATGAAAGGAGATTTACATATTCATTCAAGTTACAATTTAGAACCAAGTCACGACCTAGGAAAAAATACCATGCAAGAGATGCTTGATAAAGCAAAAGAGTTACATTATGAATATCTTGGATTTTCCGAACATAACCCAAGTCTTTCTAAGCATACCAAGGCTCAAGTGCTTTCAATTCTGCAAAAACGTGCGGAATATATAGAAAAGATTCGATCGAGTAATAAAAATATTCGAGTATTTAATTTACTTGAAACAGATATTTTACCCTCAGGAGAGCTTGCAATAGATGAAAAAAGCCTTGAAACACTAGATGCTACCTGGGTTTCTATTCATAGTAGCTTTGGCGGCACAACGGATCAAATGACGAAGCGTGTTTTAGCGGGACTCTCTCATCCTAAGGCAAAAGTATTATCCCATCCAACTGGACGTCTTATTAACGAACGCACAGGATACCAGCTAGATTGGGATAAAATTTTTGACTTCTGTAAAACACATAATAAAGCATTGGAAATAAATGCATGGCCAGAGCGTACAGATTTACCAGACACTCTTATTATGGAAGCTATAAAAAACGGCGTTACAATGGTTATTGATACTGATAGTCATGCTGTATCGCATATGGATCTCATGCAATACGGCGTCTGGAATGCAAGACGAGGTTGGAGTGAGAAAAAAGACATTCTTAACACATTAGCGTATAATGAATTTAAAGATTGGCTAGTTAGTTAAATTTTACCCATTCGACAAGCTCAGGGATAAAATTTTTCCTGAGCGAACATAGTGAGTCGAAGGATGAAGGGTGGTGAAATAAATATGATCATGTGGATTATTTTAGGAATAATTGTTTTACTTGGTCTCCTTTTATGGACTACCTACAATGGATTAATTAGTGCAAAAGTGCGTGTCCAAGAAGCGTTTTCTCATATTGATGTGCAACTAAAGAGGCGCTCTGACCTAATTCCCAATTTAGTTGAAACAGTTAAGGGATATGCAAAGCATGAAAAAGATTTGCTCACCGATATAACAAAAGCACGGACAAGCTTAATGAAAGCGTCTGGTGTAGAGGAAAAAGCAAAAGCAAATAACCAGTTAGCTGAAACCCTAAAAACACTTTTTGCGGTAAGTGAAAACTATCCCAAACTTCGCGCAAATGAAAATTTTCTTTCTCTTCAGGAAGAATTAACCGACACAGAGAATAAGGTGGCATATGCACGACAGTTTTACAACAGCACAGTTATGGATTTTAATACTAAATTAATGGTATTTCCTACAAATGTGTTTGCAGGATGGCTTCACTTCAAATCTGCAGATTTTTTTGCAGCCACTGAAGACGAAAAAAAAGAAGTGACGGTAAAATTCTAATTGTAGTTCTCGCTTTGCTCGAACAATATTCTTCGAACGCAGTGAGAAGTTTTGTAATGTTATGAATATTTATAACCAAATAACTTCCAACAAGTGGAAGACCTGGTTTATTATGGCGCTTTTTATTGCGCTTATTACGACTGCAGGATTTGTTTTTGGCAAAGCAACAGGATATGGTCTTTCGTTTGCCGGATTTGCCCTTATTCTTTCAGGAGTTATGAGTTTTGGAAGTTACTATTGGTCAGATAAATTGGTTTTAGCAACAAGTGGCGCCAAACCTCTTTCCAAAAAACAAGATCCTGAGCTCTATGACATTGTTGAAAATTTAGCAATTGGCGACGGGATACCTATGCCAAAAATTTATCTTATGGAAGACTCTGGTCCTAATGCATTTGCAACAGGCAGGGATCCAAAGCATGCAGTAATTGTTGTCACATCCTCTCTTCGACAACTCATGAATAAAGCAGAATTAGAAGGAGTCTTAGCACATGAATTGTCTCATGTTAAAAACTACGACACTCGCCTTATGGGTATTGTTGCAATTCTCGTAGGTTTTATTGCGCTTCTTGCAGATTTTTTTATGAGGAGTCTTTGGTGGAATGGTATGAATCGAGACAATGATCGGGAAGGTGATCAGTTGCAAATTATTTTTATTGTCCTTGGTATTGTCTTTGCCATACTTACCCCAATTATTGCAACGCTTATTCAACTCGCAGTGAGTCGCAAACGTGAATATTTAGCAGATGCATCAGGCGCACTTCTTACACGCTATCCAGAAGGGTTGGCAAATGCATTAGAAAAATTAGCAAAAGACCACCATGCAACCCTTCATGCAAGTAATGCAACAGCCCACCTTTTTATAGAAAATCCATTTGATGGAAAGAGTTCCAAAACATGGTTTGCAGGACTTTTTGATACGCACCCACCTATTGAAGAAAGAATTAAAATCTTGAGATCCATGTGATCGAAGTAGTAAGTATCACGTATTATGTATTACGTATTTTTCAGAAATTTGCATACTACATAATACATACTACATAATACATCTGCATGTTAAATAACATAATTTCAATAGGAGCAAAGACACTTAGTAAGCTTAGTCAATCCCTTAATTTAGGCCATGGCAGTACCTGGCCTGGGCATATTGCTTTATCATTAAATCAACATATTGTCTCGCATATATTAAAAGATTCACCAACTGAAGTTATTCTTATTGTTGGCACCAATGGCAAAACAACAACAGGAAAAATTCTGACAACAATTCTTAAAACAGCAGAAAAAACTGTTATCCAAAATACATCTGGTGCTAATTTACTTAATGGTCTTGCCTCTTCTCTCCTGCTTAATACCAACATAAAAGGAGAATCAACAGCAGACTTTGCAGTATTTGAGGTTGATGAGAATAATTTACCTATTGTCCTACAACATCTTACTCCACGAATAATTATTGCACTTGATTTATTTCGAGACCAGTTGGATAGATACGGTGAATTGGATAGTATTGCAAAAAAATGGAATGCGTCATTTCAAAAATTGTCTCCCCAAACAACGCTTATATTAAATGGCGATGATCCGCTTATTGCCTACTTAGCAAAAAATGTATCTGCAAAAGTTGTTTATTTTGGTTTATCGGATAAAGAAAAAGGTCAATCGAGTCTTGAGCATGCTTCGGATTCGCTCTATTGCCCCAATTGTGGATCAAAGCTTAGTTATAAAAAAATCTTTTATTCACATTTAGGAATTTGGGGATGCCCACACTGCTTAAGGAAACGCCCAATGCCTAATTTGTCAGAGAGTGCTTTCCCACTACCCGGAATATATAACCAATACAATACTCTTGCAGCTGTTTTGGCTGCACAACAACTTAACGTTAGTCAAATAACAATTGATGAGAGTCTAAAAATAGTCCAACCTGCCTTTGGCAGACAGGAAAAACTTACGTATAAAGGAAAATCTGTCCAGGTCTTTTTGTCTAAAAATCCGGTCAGTATGAATGAGAGCCTACAAACAATTAAAGATTTAGGTGCAAAACATGTATTATTTGTTCTTAACGACAGAATTCCTGATGGACGAGATGTCAGTTGGATTTGGGATATAGATGTGGAAAATTTTAAAAATACATTTAACCGCGCTATTGTTAGTGGTGATAGGACGTATGACATGGCAATTCGCTTAGAATATGCAGAGTATAAGAATGTCGATGCAGAGCCTGATTTAGCGCTCGCTCTTGATGACGCTTTGGAGAAAACTCCAGAAAAGGAAACGCTTTATGTCTTACCAACATACTCTGCAATGCTTGAAGTGCGAAAAATCTTAACAGGAAAGAGAATATTATGACCCATTGGGTACCCCAGGGGTACTAGCTTCGCCGAAGCGGCGCAGCTCAGGGTCTACAGTGAGTAAAATCGAACTATGAAACAAAAAATAATTATCGGTTGGCTATATCCCGAACTCATGAGTATTTATGGAGACAGAGGAAATATTATTGCCCTGCAGAAGCGCCTTGAGTGGCGAGGAATAGGGGCTGAAGTAAAACGTATTGGTCTTGAGTCAACAGAAAAAGAATTAACAGAGTTGGACTTAGTAATGATGGGAGGAGCGCAGGATAGTCAACAAACCATTGTTGCCAAAGATTTGAAAACGAAAAAGTCAGCACTTTCTTCACTAATTGAATCTGGCATTCCAGGAATCTATGTCTGCGGAGGATTTCAATTCTTAGGACATTACTACAGAGAAGCAGATGGAACAGTAATTGAGCAATTAGGTGTTTTGGATGTGTATACAGAAAATCCAGGAAGCAAGCGCCTTATTGGCAATGTTGCTATAGAGGTAACAGGTATAGACATTAAGCCTTCGACACTCGATTCAGTGTTTGCTTCCCCGAAGCAGCACAGCTCAGGCAATAAATTATCCCTGAGCGAACGTGTGCGACGGTTCGGCGAACCTAGTCCTGAGTCTAGGAAGTCGAAGGGTAACAAAATAATTTTTGTAGGCTTTGAAAATCACGGCGGAAGGACAATTTTAGGGAAAGGTGTTAAGCCACTTGGAAAAGTTTTAGCAGGCTTTGGAAGCAATGCAAAAGATGGGCAGGAAGGTGCTGTATACAAAAATAGCATAGGCACGTATTTCCATGGTCCAATCCTTCCGAAAAACCCAGAACTAACAGACTTTCTCCTTACAAAAGCCCTTGAGCTAAAATATAAACAATCGGTTGTCCTTAAGCCGCTTGATGATTCGTTGGCTAAAAAAGCTAGAAACAGCATTCTTGAAAAACTAGACTTGTAAATTGTTGACTGCGAGCCAAATACCTGCATTTAAAATTTGACATAGACCTGTAGTTTTGATATTATTTCCCTCATGTCAAATCAAGTCGATACATCAAGTAACAAGCCACAAATTGAAGACTGGATTAATCATGAGCCGTCCATGCGAGTGGTTTCACTTCAAGTTCCAGGTAAAAGAATTGTTGTAGGTCCTAAATTTGTTTCAGTCATGACTAAGAATGGTCCAAGACCTGCGACTCGGGAAGATCTGAATGAAATACACAGTGCAGCTCCAAGAAGATCAAAAGAAAGACAACTTATAGACATTCAGATTCCCCCTTGGAGAAGATTAACAGGAAAATACTCCAGAACACTGAGCTAAAGTGATTCTTCTGTCTTGACAATACCTTTTTTCTATTTATAATTCATTTTATGTCAAGTCACCTTGAACCAGAAGTTATTTGGGACATACCACAACATGCTTCCTACCCTCCGAGAAAAAGAGAACCTCAGGTTGAGGATTTTTCCCCTATAGGTGACAGGTCTGATCTTGCAGTAACAATGCATACCGGTGAGACTAGAGTTGTTGTAAGAGAAAAAGGAAGTGTCGTTGCAACTGCAGATGCCAAACTTAGGCCTGCAGCTCCTTCAGATATAGAGAAGGTTCGAAGAGCAGCTAGAAAGGGATCAAGGGCAAGAAGACTAGTTGACGCATATGCTCCACAACAAAATCAACCGAGGTAAATGGGAGGTTTTGTTGTGGAAATAAAGCATCCCGCCAAGGCGGGATTTTTTGTATAATAAACACATATGACAAAAATAAACATAAAACACGTAGCAGAATTAGCAAGTCTTCCTATTTCTGAGGAAAAGCTAAAGAAATTAGAAAAACAACTTGAAGAAACGTTAGAACACGTGGATAGACTGCAGGATATTGATACATCAAAAGTTACCGGGACAAATGAAGTAACTAATCTTTCTAATGTTACACGTGAAGATATTGTAGAATCTTCTCTCACCCAAGAAGAAGCTCTTCAGAATGCTAAGAAAACATACAATGGATTCTTTGTTGTTCCGGTTATTATTGAGGAGGCAATAGAATAGACCAATAGACAAATAATCCAATAAACCAATTTACTATGAACTTACATGATTTAACTATAACAACGGCCAAGAAAATGTTACGCTCACGAGAAATTTCCAGTAGTGAACTTACAAAGATGTACTTGGAAAGAATTGCAAAATTAGAACCACTGCTCAACGCATTTGTCACCGTTACTAAAGAAGAAGCAATGGAAAAAGCAGCAAGTGCAGACAAGAAGTTTTTAGATAATCAGGATGCTCCCCTGCTGGGTATCCCCTTTTCTTTAAAAGATAATTTCAATGCCAAAGGTATCCGGACTACTGCATCGAGTAAAGTTTTGGATAATTATATTGCTCCTTACAGCGCAACAGTTACGCAGAAAATGCTTGACGCAGGAAGTGTTTTGCTCGGCAAAACCAACATGGATGCCTGGGCTCATGGATCTTCTACGGAAACATCAGATTATGGCCCAAGTAAAAATCCCTGGGATACGAGCAGACTCCCTGGAGGATCATCAGGAGGTGCTGCAGTAAGTGTTATGGCAGATGAAGCACTTATTGCAATAGGCAGTGAAACAGCAGGATCGGTACGAGGACCTGCGAGTTGGTGTGGATTGGTTGGACTAAAACCCACCTATGGAAGGGTAAGTAGATACGGCGTTATTGCTATGGCATCAAGCACAGATAGCCCAGGTCCCCTTACCAAAACAGTAGAAGACGCAGCACTTATTTTAGAAGTTTTAGCAGGAAAAGATGCTAAAGATGCAACAACCTCTCCTGCACCCACAGAAAAGTATTCTCAGACGATGAAAACCCTAGATAAGCCCATGACTATCGGTATTTCTGATGACTATTTTAATAACGCTGACAAAGAAGTTGTTGAAAAGATAGAAGAAGCAGTAAAGCTTTTAGAGAAAAAGGGTCACATCATCAAAAAAATACACCTTTTTGATCCTCAGAAATCAATTGATACGTATACAATACTCATGAGATCTGAAGTGTCCAGTAATTTAGCGCGCATGGATGGCATACGTTTTGGCAATGACAGGTCATTTTTTAGAGATGAGGCAGAAAGACGAATCATGCTTGGCACATTTGCTCTTTCAACCGGTTATTATGATGCGTATTACAAAAAAACTCAAAAAGTCCGGACACTTATTATTGAAGACTTTGCAAAGGCATACGAATCAGTTGATGTTATTATTGGACCATCGCTTCCTTCTATTGCGCCAAAAATAGGATCACTTGGTGAAAATCCTATGTTTGGAGAAATGATGGATGTCTTAACCGAACCCTCTTCTATTGCCGGGTTATGTGGTATTAATATGCCTGTTGGCTTTTCTAAAGAAGGATTACCCATTGGTATGCAAATAATTGGGCCTCAGCTTGGTGAATCAACTATTCTCAAACTTGCCTATCAGTACGAACAAGAAACACAATTTTGGAAGGAAAAACCGGATCTAGAATTAACCTAATTAATCTAATTGACCTAATTAACCTAAAAAATTTAGAAATTGAGATTTTGGGACTTGATTAGAAATTAGTAATTAGACATTAGAAATTTGCAAATATGAATACCAGTAAAAATATTCCTGTAATTGGTCTAGAAGTGCACGTCGAACTTAATACAAAGAGCAAGATGTTTTGTGGGTGTGATAATGATTGGTTTGGGAAAAAACCCAACACCCACACCTGTCCTGTATGTCTTGGATTACCGGGCGCTCTTCCCGTACCAAATAAGAAAGCGATTGAAGGATGCATAAAGATTGGTATGGCATTAGGCTGCACTATCCCTCTCCTTTCTAAATTCGATCGCAAGAATTATTTTTATCCGGATTTAGCAAAAGGATATCAGATATCTCAGTACGACCAGCCATTTGCAGAGCATGGCTCAATTACTCTTTCAACTGGTAAAAAAATTGGCATAACCCGTGCACATATGGAAGAAGACACTGGTAAACTAACTCATGCAACAGTAAATGGAGAAAAAGTAAGCTTGATTGATTTTAATAGATCAGGTGTTCCTTTGGTTGAAATAGTTACTGATCCTGACTTTGAATCAGCTGATGAAGTAAAAGAATATTTGCAAAAACTTCAGCAAATTGTCCGATATTTAGGTGTTGCCGATGCAGATATGGATAAGGGGGCAATGCGCTTGGAACCAAATATTTCTCTCAGACCAGAGGGACAAAAAGAATTACCTAATTACAAAGTAGAAGTAAAGAATATTAATTCATTTAATTTTGTTAGTCAGGCAATTGAATACGAAATAAAGCGTCATACTGAGCTACTGGAAAAAGGCGAAACACCTAAGCAAGAAACAAGAGGCTGGGATGAAGATAAAAAGATGACTATCTCTCAGCGTAGTAAAGAAGAAGCAGCGGATTATCGCTACTTTCCCGAGCCAGATATTCCGCCCTTTGTCTGGACAAATGAATATTTAGAAAAATTGAGAAAAGAAATTCCAGAATTACCACAAACAAAAACCGAACGGTTTGTAAAAGACTATGGATTAAGTCTGTATAATGCAGAGCTTTTGACCCGCACTCGTGAACTAGCAGACTATTTTGAAGAGTGTATAAAGACTCTATCCGTCATTGCGAACGAAGTGAAGCAATCTGATACAAATAAAGAGATTGCCGCGTCGCAAGCTCCTCGCAATGACGTTGTAAGTCCAAACAAAATTGCAAATACAATTTTAAACAAAAAAATAGATATTGAGAAAGTACTCCCAGCAGAACTAGTTAAGGATATTTATCAAACAAACCAAATCTCCGGAGTTTCAGACAAAGAACTAGATGAGGTTCTAAAGGAAGTAATCAAGCAAAATGAAAAAGTTGTTGAAGATTACAAGTCTGGAAAAACAAATGCAATTATGTTTCTTGTTGGTCAGGCAATGCGAGAATTAAAAGGAAAAGCAAAAGCAGATACAGTAAAAGCAGAGCTAGAAAAACTTCTCAGCTAGATTACAAATTATTGTAGTGAATTAAATCCCAGAGATTTCCATATAAATCTTCAAAAACAGCAACAATCCCATATGACTCCTCTTTTGGTTCTCTAACAAATTTTATTTTTGCTACAAGCATTTCCTTATAGTCTCTCCAAAAATCATCTGTATGAAGAGATAGGAAAACACGTCCTCCTGTTTGATTACCTATAGTAGCTTTTTGTCGCTCATTTGCTGCTTTTCCCAAAACAATACGTGCTCCCTGACCACCTTTAGGTGCAATAACAACCCACCTCTTTTTTTGCTCTGGAACTTCAAAATTTTCTAGCACCTCAAAATAGAGGAGATCACAGAAAAAATGAATTGCTTCATCGTAATCTCTCACAACTAAAGACACTTGAATAATGCTTTGAATCATATGCCTAGTATATACCAAACTCATCCTTGTAAAGGATACGTAAAACGTACTAAAATAGATTCAATAAGGATCGCTTGCGATCGGCCAACACATCATGTCAGACATAGATTTTGTACATCTTCATAACCATTCAGAATATTCCCTTCTTGATGGACTTCAAAAAGTAAAAGCCATGAATATGGTAAAACGTGCCCAAGAATTAGGCATGAAAGCCCTAGCAATTACCGACCATGGTAATATGTACGGGACAATTTATTTTTATAAAGCGTGTCTAGAGGTAGGAATTAAACCAATCATAGGGTGCGAGATTTATATTACCCCAAGAAGCAGATTTTCTAAAGAAGCTGGGATAGATAAAGAATATAACCATCTTATTTTACTTGCAGAAAACAATGTTGGCTATAAAAATCTTATAAAAATTGTCAGCAAGTCTCATTTGGAAGGCTATTATTATAAACCTCGTACTGATTTGGATTTGCTTAAAGAACATCATGAAGGACTCATTTGCCTTTCTGCATGCGTAAATGGGTTTGTTTCAGATCCCCTACTTGCCGGCCAACAAGATGAAGCTGAAAGACGTGCCAAAGCATTGTCAGAAATTTTTGGCCCTGAGCATTTTTACTTAGAACTCCAGAAACATATTCATGTCCCGCCCCAAGAAACGCTCAATCCACGCCTTATTGCTATGTCTAAAAAATTGGGAATCCCTGTTGTTGCAACGAATGATAATCATTACACGCGCTCCGAAGACGCAGAAGCTCAGGAAATTTTACTTTGTATTCAGACTCAAACAACAATTGATACCCCGAATAGAAAGTTATCTATGATTGACTCTCCTGATTTTTATATGAAACCTCAGGAGGAAATGGCACAACTCTTTCAGGACATTCCTGAAGCAGTTACCAACACAGGTAAAATTGCAGATAGATGTAATGTAGAAATTACACTCGGAAAATGGGTTATGCCCAAGTACGAAGTGCCGGGAGACTTATCACTAGATGACTATTTAGAAAAGCTTGTCATAGAAGGAGCCAAGCGAAGGTATGGGGAAATAACAGACGTAACAAAAGAACGTATTGATTATGAATTGTCAGTTATTGTTAAAAAAGGCTATTCAACCTATTTTTTAACTGTTGCTGATTTTGTGAATTGGGCAAAAGACAATGGTATTAGCGTAGGACCTGGAAGAGGATCTGCTGCAGGAAGCGTTGTCTCATACTGCCTGAATATTACCGATATCGATCCCTTCTTTTTTAAATTGCCATTTGAAAGGTTTTTAAATCCACAACGACCTTCTGCTCCGGATATTGATTTGGACTTTGCCGATACAAGGCGTGAGGAAGTCATTAAATATGTGACGCAGAAATATGGGGAGGACAAGGTAGCACAAATTATTACCTTTGGAACCATGGAAGCCAGAGGAAGTGTACGAGACGTTGGACGCGCGTTGGGTATGCCCTATGCAGGACCTGATAGAATTTCCAAAATGATTCCCGCAGGGTGGCAGGGTCATGCAATGACACTTGATAGTGCGCTTGAGCAGTCTCCTGACTTAAAACGGGCATACCAATCAGAAGAAGAAACAAGAAAACTTATTGATTTGGCAAAAAATATTGAAGGTGTTGTACGACATGCATCAGTCCATGCAGCAGGTGTTGTTATTGCAGATAAGCCACTTATGGAATATGTTCCTATTCAAAAAGAGCCTAATGGTGGAGATAAAGTTGTCACCCAATACGATATGTACACTGTTGGCGAAGATGGCGTAGGGCTTTTAAAAATGGATTTTTTGGGTCTTCGTAACTTAACCATTATCGAAGAGGCGCTCAAATTTATAAAACAGACTCGAGGAATTGATATTAATATTTCAACAATTCCTTTAGATGATGAAAAAACATATAACCTCCTTTCGTCCGGTGAAACAACTGGTATTTTCCAATTAGAATCTCCTGGCATGAGACGATATATTAAAGAGCTCAAGCCAACAGCGATTTATGACCTTATGGCCATGGTTGCCTTATATCGACCAGGTCCTATGGCAAATATTCCAGAATTTATTGCAAGAAAGCATGATCCATCTCTTATCAGTTACCCAGACCCACGCTTAACTGACGCACTTAAAGAGTCATACGGCATGTTGGTATACCAAGATGATGTCTTACTTACCACAATCCAACTTGCCGGATACACATGGCTTGATACAGACAAATTCCGTAAGGCAATGGGTAAAAAAATTCCAGCAGAAATGAAAAAGCAAAAAGAAAAATTCCTGACCGGTGCTGTGACAAATGGATTATCTCAAAAAAGAGCAGATGAAATTTACGAGCTTATCGCACCATTCGCCGGATATGGATTTAATAAAGCACATGCAGCGTGCTATGCAACAATTGCATACCGCACAGCATATCTTAAAGCAAATTATCCAGTTGAATTTATGACTGCGCTTCTTACTGCTGAGTCTCGCGGTACAACAGGACCAACAAAAGCAGAAAAAATTGCCCAAGCTGTTGCTGAATGTAAACGAATCAACTTAGATGTCTTACCACCAAATATTAACTTGTCAGAAGCAGAATTTTCTATTGAAGACAATAAAAAAGTTCGCTTTGGTTTATCTGCAATTAAAAACGTTGGAGAAGCGGCAATTACCACTATTCTTGAGGCAAGAAGTCATGGACCATTTATCTCACTGGAAGATTTTTGTAAACGAGTTGACTTAGGAGCAGTTAACAAAAAAACGCTCGAATCTCTTATTAAAGCAGGCGCAATGGATAAATTCGGCAATAGAGCAATGCTTTTAGCATCAATGGTTGAAATATCAGAAAAAATTTCCAAAGTGAAAAAACAATTATCAGACGGTCAAGATTCTCTTTTTGGAGATGACATGGAGCAAACAGTAAATATGAAGGATTCTGTTGACTATTCAGACATTGAAGATTTTTCCCACATAGAAAAATTAGCATTTGAAAAAGAATTTCTAGGATTTTACCTAACCGCCCATCCACAAGCTGAGTATTTAGAATTAATTAAAACGCTAGTAACTCACGAATTAGATTTATTGCCTGAAGATGCAAATGGCGTTGTAGTAAAGGTAGGGGGAATTGTTGAGCAGGTAAAACGCATCTTTACCAGAAAGTCCAATGCAGAAATGGCATTTGTTGCGATAGCAAATGACAAAGGAGTTATTGTTGAATGTGTTGTTTTCCCAAAGGTTTTTGAAATGTATCGGGAAATTTTACTACCAGATACAGTACTTTTATTTGAAGGAAAATTAGACAGTAAAGACGACAGACCAGTTATTATTGTGAATACTATTTCCAAACCCCAAAAAGCAGAATAAACCGCATGAGATACAGTGAAGTAAAAGATCGTCTTTTGAAAATGAAAGAGCTTGATGATGCTGACCTAGAGAAAGGTCTTTCTAGAAATTCTTTAGCTGCAGATCATGAACACTACGCAAAACAGAGCGAGGAATGGGGACAAAAAAGTCCTAATAATGCAGATCGTGCTCATGCAATTGCTCAAATCCACCGCTACCGAAAAAGACAACTTCGAGAATTACGTATTGTTTAATTTTCTTCTTGAACCAAAGTCTGCGACCGAATACAATAAACTACACGATGAAATACAAAGCCCTTCTTCTTGATGTTGATGGAACTCTTATTTCAAATGCTGTTGATGCATTGCCCTCAAATGCCGTGACCAATGCAATCTCGCAAGCAAAAGATAAAATTCACATTGGCATTGCAACATCTCGCCCTATTTATTTAGCAGGATACATTCTTAATCACTTAGATCTTTCAGGGCCCTCAATTCTTCACGGCGGCGCAGAAATTAGGGATGTAAAAACAGGAAGAATATACTTTGAAGAATTCATTCCCAAAAAGACTATTCAAACAATCTATTCGATTGCAAAAGCAAATAATCTTACCTTGCAACTAGAGCAACATGAAGCTCTAGCACCAGTTACAGATTCCTACACATTTAAAGACATTCAGGGCGCTGTAATAACAGGTGTTGATCCAACTATCGTTAATAGCATTGTTATGCAAATAAACGAACTCCACGCAGTCTTCCCGCATAAAATACCGTCTTGGACAAAAGGAAATGTGGATATTAGCCTCACACCACTTCATGCAACCAAACAGCAAGGAATACAGAAAGTTGCAGAAATACTGGGAATTACAACACATGAAATTATCGGAGTTGGGGATGGAGATAATGATTTTCCCCTCCTTATGGCATGCGGACTAAAAGTAGCCATGGGCAATGCTGTACCTGAGCTTAAAGCAATTGCAGATTATATTGCACCAAGTGTTGAAGAAGACGGCGTTGCAGATATTATCGAAAAATTTATCTTAAACTCTTGACAAGATATAAAGTCAGACGTACTATCCGTTTATGGCCAGACTCTTGACCAAATGATTCTGAATAAATACTATGTCTGCTGATCAACAAAAACCTTCATTTTCCGTACGATCTATTTCTGAAATAACTCATTTATCTCCCGCTGCAGTAAGACGAAGATTAGAAGGAGTACCTGGGACAAAAGTTGGCAGATCTGTACAATATCCTCAAGACGCGGTAAAAGCACGCTTTCTCACACCCTCCCAACAAACACCTCCTGAAACAGATAATGAACGTAAATTTTGGCATGCAATTGGTGGAATTCAATCACATGGCCCTAGAAGATAATAAACTTTTCTTCTTGAACCTACTCTAGCCACCTGATACAATAAAAGCAACATGGCTGCAGAGCTCGTTGCTGAAACACTTATTAAGATTGGTCCATTTCCACTGACCAATACCATTTTGCATACCCTTATTGTTGACGGTATTGTTATTGCAGGTATTGTTGTGTTAAATAAACAGATACAACTTGTCCCTGGAGCTTTCCAAAATGCATTTGAGATGGTTGTTGACGGGTTATATGACCTTACTCTTTCGATTAATCCAAAAAATGCTTCAAAAATTTTCCCATGGTTTTGCTCGTTTTTTATTTTTATTCTTGTTGCCAACTGGACAGCACTCTTCCCAGGATTTGGAACAATATTTTTCAAAACTCCAGAAGGAATGGTCCCTCTTCTTCGATCCGCAGCAAGTGATTTGAATTTTACCCTTGGCCTTGCGCTTATTTCTGCTGTTGCAACACATGTACTAGCAATTCGAGCGGTTGGCATTGGTGAGTACCTAAGTCGTTACTTTAGCTTGAATCCAATATTTTTATTTGTTGGAATTCTTGAGTTGGTTGGTGAAATTACAAAAATCATCTCGCTTTCTTTCCGACTTTTTGGTAATATATTTGCGGGCGAAGTGGTTTTATCGACAATTAGTAACATTTTTGCTTTTATTTTGCCACTTCCCTTTTTGTCTCTCGAGCTGATTGTTGGACTCGTGCAGGCACTTGTATTTGCAATTTTAACTATGGCATTTATGGCTATTCTTATGACACCACATCATGAAGGAGGTGAGCACTAAAAAATGGACTTTACATTTCACGGCGGTCTTATTGTCGCAATCGGCGGACTCGGTCCAGGCCTTGGCATTGGACTTATCGGTATGAAAGCAATGGAAGCATTAGGAAGAAATCCTGAAGCATCTGGTAGAATTCTTCCAGCAATGTTACTTGGTATGGCTTTTGCCGAAGCTATTGCTATTTACTCATTGGTTATCGCTTTCATCAAATAAGTGATTGTCAATTGAGCCGAGCGAAGAATCTTTTTTAAGGTCCTTCGTTTCACTCAGGATGGCAAGGACTTGTTATTCTTATATTTAAGATATGGAAATTTTACATAGTTTTGGAGTAAATTGGATACTTCTTGCAGCGCAAATAGTTAATTTTTTGATTATCTTTTGGCTGCTAAAGCGTTTTGCGTACAAACCAATCTTGGCAATGCTTGAAAAGCGTCGCAAAATGGTCGTTGAAACAGTAACAAATTCACAAAAGGCAGAGGAAGCACTTGCGAAGGCCGAAGAAAAAGAAAAAGAAATCCTTAAAAAGGCTCAAGTCGCTTCCCAAGAAGTCCTCGCTGACTCACAAAAACAAGCCCAAGAGATTTTGACAACAGCGGAAGAGCAAACAAAAGATAGAGTTGCAAAGATGCTTGAGGATGCAAAAAAAGAAATAGAAGAGCAAACAGTAGAAGCACAACACCAGCTTTCCAAGCATACAGCCCTTCTTGCTGTGGAGCTTTTGAAAAAATCACTTTCAGGTATGGTAGATAAAAAGGCAGAGAAAGAAATTGTAGGTAAAGTGACGAAAAAACTAAAAGCATAATTTTTTCGTCATCCTGGTAACTCAGAGCGAAGCGTGGAGGCATCCAGGATCTAGATTCTGGACAAGCCAGAATGACACTTTAAGTATGAACAAAAAACAAATTAGTCAGTTGGTACAGGTAAGCTACACAAAAGACAAACTCGATGATAAACGGGTAAGTAAAATTGCAACTCTTCTATCACGTGCAGATTTGAAGTTGTATGTACGAGGTCTTAAGCTTGCCGAGAAATCCCGCACGATTTCTCTTGTGTTACCAGATGGTAGGCTTTATAATAAAGCATTGTTAGGCAAAACAAAAAAAAGTGTTGTCGTTGTTGAAGATACATCTCTTCTTCTGGGAGCAAAAATTATTGATAATGACATGATATATGACATAAGTCTTAAAAATAGTTTGGATGAATTTATTCAAAGCCTATGAAAAGTGAAGATATTTTAAAAAACTTAGAAAATAAACTGGACTCTTTCCAAACAAGTGGTAAAGCACAAAATGTTGGCATTGTTGAATCCATTGGCGATAATGTCGTCGTTGCATCCGGTCTTTCCAAAGCACAAATGGGAGAACAAGTTGTTTTTCAAGATGGTACTCCTGGACTTATTCTTAACTTAGACGAAGACAGTGTTTCTATTGTCCTTTTGGACAGATCAGACAACTTGACCGAAGGACATCAAGTCAAAACAACAGGTCAACTTCTTACTATTAAAGCGCACGAAGACTTACTAGGCCGTGTTATTAACCCAGTTGGAAAAGCACTCGATGGTAAGGGAGAGGTTAAAAAAGGGAAAGATATGGCACTTGAAAGAATTGCTGCCGGTGTTATTGATAGACAACCTGTTGATAAGCCTTTAAAGACCGGTATTAAAGCAATTGACTCACTTATTCCAGTTGGACGAGGCCAAAGAGAGCTTATTATTGGAGACCGCGGTCTTGGAAAAACTGCCGTTGCAATTGATACGATCATTAATCAAAAAAATGCAGAAAAAGAAGGCGGCAAAAGAGTACTCTGTGTCTATGTTGCAATTGGACAAAAACAATCAACCGTTGCACAAGTTGTTGAAAAACTTAAAGAAACAGGAGCTCTTGATTACACAATTATTGTTAATGCAGGAGCAGCAGATCCTGCATCCCTTCAATACTTGGCTCCATATGCGGGTGTTGCTATTGCTGAATACTTTATGGAAAAGGGTGAAGATGTCCTTATTGTCTATGACGATCTCACCAAACATGCATGGGCATGGAGAAATTTGTCCCTTGTTTTAAAACGCCCTGCAGGACGAGAAGCATACCCGGGAGATGTTTTCTATCTTCATTCACGACTTTTGGAACGAGCAGTAAGACTTTCTGATAAGCTTGGTGGCGGTTCTATTACCGCTCTCCCTGTTATTGAAACCCAGGCAAATGACATTTCCGCATACATTCCAACAAATGTTATTTCTATTACCGATGGTCAAATTTTCTTAGTGTCTGATCTTTTCAACTCTGGCATTAGACCAGCAGTTGATGTTGGAAATTCAGTATCCAGAGTAGGCGGCGCTGCACAAACTGGAGCAATGAAATCTGTGTCTGGTCGAATTAAGCTAGAACTTGCACAATATCGAGAATTAGCTGTTTTTGCCCAATTTGGCTCAGAATTAGACGCAGCAACACTGCAGCAGCTTGAAAGAGGGAAAAGGCTAACAGAAATGCTCAAGCAGTCACAATATCAGCCTCTTACAGAAGCACAGGAGGTACTGTCTATTTGGGTTGTTACTAATGGATTTACAGACGATGTAAAAGTAGAAAATATCTTACAATTTGAAAAAGAATATCATGCATACGTAAAAACCCACGATAAAAAACTCATAGAACGCCTTTCATCTGGTAAAAAAGTGACAGACGAGCTAACTGAAGACTTAAAAAAAGTAACTGCTGCTTTTAAGAAAGTTTTTTCTAATTGATGAATATGGTCTGTCATCCTGAGGAGGTCGCCTAGGCGACCGACGTGAGGATCTCATATAAGTAAGATTGCCACGTCGCAAGCTCTTCACAATGACATTTTTATTAACACTATGCCAAGTACACTAGCTTTACGACGACGCATCAAGACAGCGCAAAATATTTCCAAAACAACTCGTGCCATGCAGATGATTGCAGCAAGTAAGCTAAAACGGGCCCAACATGCAGCATTATCTTCCCGTCCATACGTTGAAAAGTTAACAACACTTTCTCAAAATCTAACGCCTAAGGAAGAAAGTGATGATATGCATCCACTTCTTAGGACAAAGCAAATCTCTGGAAAGAATTTATATATTGTTATTTCACCAGATAAAGGTCTTTGTGGAGGACTAAATACCAATATTTTCCGTGAGTATTTAAAATTTAATAAGGACGATAAGAATTATTTTGTTGCGATAGGCAAAAAGATAGAGACTATTGCAGGATCCACAACAAAAAACCTTATTGCAAGTTTTCATGCCGGAACTACCCTTCCCAATTACGAGATGATTGCACCTATCTCTGGAATTATTGATGAATATTTTGTTGCAGGTAAAGTAGATAAGGTTTTTCTTATTTCAACACAATTTGCCAGTGTTTTTTCCCAAACCCCACACGTTACGCAACTTCTCCCTATTATTTTACCTGAAGAGAGTAAGCAAATCTCAGGAGACAGACTTATTGAGCCATCAACAGATGAATTGCTACCCGCAGTACTCAAGCGCTACGTTGACATGACTATTTTTCAGCAGCTTTTAGAAAATTATGCATCATTCCAAGCAGCGCAAATGATTGCTATGCAAAATGCGACAAATAATGCAAAGGATATTGTGGCTGATCTGACTTTGTTATACAATAAGGTACGTCAGGAAAAAATTACAAACGAAATTCTTGATATCTCATCGGCAGCAGTAGCGCTGAGTAACGGGTAGAATCAAGAATCAGGAGTTAAGAATCAAGGAAACTATAAATAAAGTACCTTGAAACCATAATTCATTATTCTTACTTCTTAATTCATGGTTGGCAACAAATGAGCAAGTAAGAAAGGAACAAATAGAATGAACAAAAATAATACAGGAATCATAATTAAAATCCAAGGACCAGTTGTTGATGCACGGTTTAAGGGTGACGTTCCAAAAATCAATGAAGCCCTTACTGTTGAACTTCCTAATAAGGAAACTCTTACTCTTGAAGTAGCTTTTGAAATTGGCAGCAGCGAAGTAAAGGCACTTGCTCTTGGAAGCACAGACGGATTAACACGAGGCATGGAGGTTGTTGCAACAGGTGCACCAATTTCTGTCCCTGTTGGTAACGAGACACTTGGCAGAATCTTTAACGTTCTTGGCAAAACAATTGATGATCAAAAACCATTAGATAATAAAAAACTCAAGCTCTCCCCTATCCACAAACCAGCACCCAAACTAACAGATCAAACAACCAAGCCAGAAGTCTTAGAGACTGGTATTAAAGTTATTGACCTTATTTCTCCTTTCACAAAAGGAGGAAAAATTGCTATTTTTGGCGGTGCAGGAGTTGGTAAAACCGTTGTTATTAAAGAGCTTATTCGAAATATTGCTCAGGAGCATAAAGGTCATGCAGTTTTTGCAGGAGTTGGAGAGCGTACCCGTGAAGGAAATGACTTGTGGCTTGAAATGAAAGAAGCAAATGTTATGGATAAGACTGTTATGGTCTATGGCCAAATGAATGAACCACCTGCAAATAGAATGAGAGCTGCGCTCACTGCACTGACCATGGCAGAATACTTTCGGGACGAAAAACACGAAGATGTGCTTTTCTTTATAGACAATATTTTCCGTTTTGCTCAAGCTGGCTCTGAAGTATCTGCACTTCTTGGTCGCATGCCATCAGCAGTTGGCTACCAACCAACTCTTGCAAATGAAGTTGGACAATTAGAAGAAAGAATCACCAGTACAAAAGCAGGCTCTATTACATCTGTCCAGGCAGTATATGTCCCTGCAGATGACTATACCGATCCAGCACCTGCAACGATTTTTTCTCATTTGGACGCAACAGTAACATTGGATAGAGCTCTCGCATCCCAAGGACTTTTCCCAGCAATTGATCCACTTAATTCATCAAGTAGAATCTTGGATGCAAATGTTGTAGGCCTTGAGCATTATGATGTTGCGAGAGGCGTACAAAAAGTGCTTCAACGGTACAAAGACTTGCAAGATATTATCGCCATTTTAGGAATGGACGAATTGTCTCAAGAAGACAAGCAAACAGTCTTTAGAGCACGAAAAATTCAAAGATTCCTCACTCAGCCAATGTATGTTGCAGAAATTTTTGGAGGGCCTCCTGGAAGATATGTAAAAGTTGCAGACAATGTACGTGGCTTTAAAGAGATTTTGGAAGGTAAACATGATGACCTCCCAGAGCAAGCATTCTATTTAGCAGGAACAATCGAAGACGTTATTGAAAAAGCAAAAGAGATGAAGAAAAGTAGTAAGTAGCATGTAGTAAGTATTACGTATATTTCTAAACATCTCGATTTCCTACATAATACATACTACTTAATACATAATACATATTTATGCCATTACACCTTACTGTTGTTACCCCTGAAAAAGAATTATTATCCGAGGAGGTAGACGAAATAACAGCTCCCACAACCTCTGGAGAATTGTCTATTCTTCCCCAACACGCAGCGCTTTTAGTACAACTCACTCCAGGAGAATTAATTATTAAAAAAGGAAATAAAACCGAGCATTTGGTTGTTGTGGGTGGTTTTATGGAGGTAGGAAATAATATTGTCTCTATTTTGGCAGATTATGCAGTCCATGGAAAAGATATTTCCGAAGCACAAGCTCAACAGGCAAAAGATAGGGCAGAAAAAGCAATGAAGGAGAAAAAGTCTGATGTTGATTTTGCTACAGCTGAAGCAGAATTTAGAAGAGCTATTCTTGAATTAAAAGTTGCCAAAAGACAAAAAGGGACAATCTAGGATTATTTTCTTCTTTCCCCTTGAGGTGTTTTATTAGGCCCATTTCGTGCAGATTCAATCGCTGTTCTTACAGGTTGCGCAATTTGTCCATTCTCCACTATTCCACATCGCTCTAATCTTCTTGCAAGAGAAATACTTGCTTTTCCAAAGCTTTGAGTAGGATCATATCCTTTTCTGTCTCCTGGGGGCACACTACTTGCCTTTTTGGCAGCAGAAAGCAAAGAACTTATCTTCAGTGTAGAAAAACCTGTTCTTTGAGCAAGCTCTTCTGGCTTTATATCAGGTTCATCACTAAGGATAGCCAGAAAAGGGAGTACATCCTCACTAACACTCAATCCCTTTGCACATCGTATTCGGACACGAGGACCACCCTGTGAATTTACTTTCTCTGCAACACAATTACATGGTCCATCAAAATGAGGCATTTGAGAATAGTATCATACTACAAGCCTAATTGTCAAAGAGTATATTATGATATTGGGGATAGCAAAAGAACAATCTAATTTACTATCTTATAGATTACCTCAAGGTATGAATGTTTTAATTTTCTAATAGTGAGCAGCTCAAGTGATTTTATCTTTTTCAAATCCTCCTCTGTCCTGAGCGATTCTCCACCAATAAGACTTTGGGTATTACCTCCTCCAATTAGACACGGCGCAACAACAATTTTTACTCTATCAATAAGACCTTCTCGTATCCAAGAGGCATTAAGTGTTCCACCAGATTGGATAGTAATGCGTTTTACACCGTGCTTTTGTTTTAACTCAACAAGTAAACTAAACAGGTTAATCTCTTTATCAAAAAGGATAGAAGTAAGGTTTTTGTACTTATTTTGAACGGTAAATGCTGGATGATTTTTATTCGTCGTCACTAAATACAATGTCTTTACCCACTTTGCCAGATATTCAACACCTTTTTCTGTGAGATGTGGCTTACTATCGATTATCACAAAATCCACACTCATTTTCTTAGGTTCTGTTATTCGGGTATTCACCCCTACTTTTGCCATAACTCGCCCTGTGTTAAGCGAAACCCTGTCTGTATGACTCTCTATCTCGTAGTATTGATACAATCCATCTTTCACAACAGGGATTTTGGAGAAGTCTTTATCTACATCACGCTCGTCTACATCTCCTGTAGATATCTTCCCATCAACAGATTGGAGAAGAAAAAGTGTTGTTACTGGTCTGTCTTTTAACATGTAACAATGATACTAAAATAAGTCTGGCTTTGCCAATCGCAAAGCGCCAGGGCAGACTTTTACTTTTTGAATCTGCTCCGCAGATACTATTCAGGAAGTGCTTGCACTGTAATAAAAAATATATGAAAAGAGTCCAATTATTGAGTTGGTTTAAACTGTGGAAAATCTCTGTCCACCTCATCAATTATTTTACATTTAGGACCCAACATACGCCTCAAACTTTGCCTTTCATCCGGTCCTCCTTGTGTTGGGTGCTGCATTACATTACGAAGTGCACATGGTCCTCTATCGGGAAATGGGCATACTGCATTGCCGCACCACTGGGATCTATCTGCTCTTCCTGCCATAGGAAAATTTTACCATATTTTAAAATACATTTCTATGGGATATAATTGATCCCATGGTTGAAGAAGAAGTAACATTGCGCGCTGGGAAAGTGGTTCAGAGAAAAACACTTGACGATTTTTCCCCAGATGAAACCGCGCTCATCCTAGAACCCTCACCCCGAGGCATGCCAGGTGCTTCTATTGCAGAGAACATACAACGACCCGATGAAGCAACAAAAGAGTCTGTCTTGTCAAGACCATTTCCCTTACTTGATTCTGTTGTCCTTAGGGGTGCAGACGAATTAACTCAACATCATGTTGGAGAAATGATAGGCAATTCAAATGATTCTAAAACACTGAGACAACATTATGACAGAGGCCAAAAACAACCTGAGCGAACTCTTCGTCCTCGTAGACGACGTTTTGATACCTTCTGATCTCTTGACTGGTTAGTACGATCGTACTATTGTAATACATAGTATGGATCTCACAAAGGCTATAGAAACAATTAGAAAATTCTTCGTCCAACACAAAAGGATGCCGAGCTATCAGGAAATAGCTTTTTTGTTTCACTATTCAACAAAAGCATCTAGCCAACATTTGGTAAAAAAGCTTTGCGAGATAGGTGTTTTGGATAAAGATGAAAATGGTAAATTAGTACCTAAAAACCTTTTTACTATACCCAACTTAGGCATTATTAAAGCAGGCTATCCAACAGTCGCAGATATGCAGCGAGACGCAATAGACGTCTATGACTATCTATTAAATAGAACAGGCACAGTTTTCTCCTTAACGGTTAAGGGGGATTCTATGATAGATGAGGGGATTCATGAAGGGGATATTGTTATTATAGAAAGAGAGCGTGAGCCAAGAAATGGAGACGTTGTTGCAGCGCAAGTAGATGGCGAGTGGACAGTAAAATACTTTCAAGAAAAATATGGCGACGTAACGCTTGTCCCTGCCAATAAAAATTACCCTGTTATCAAGCCCCGTGAGTCCTTGGAAATTGGTGGAGTAGTCGTAAGTGTCATAAGAAAGTATCATTAATTTAACCGTCATCCTGGTAAGCGTAGCGCATCCAGGATCTAGATTCTGGACAAGCCAGAATGACAAAATATATGGAAGAAATAAATTTAAAAAACACAGTTGTTAGCTTTACTCCCTCTTTTTCAGGAAACGGATGGGAGACTTCTCTTTTGCCTAAATTAGAGCGCAGTAAAAGCACCGAACCAGAATTTCGCATTACTTTTGACTGGATAAGACAACTATTTTTGAAAATGCACCTTGGCGGGAGAAAGGAGCGGACAAACGAAGTGAAGGAGCTTGCCTGCGCACTTTAGTGCCGACAGGCCAGGACGGTAATTTCATGGACTGCGATTGCTAGACTATTTCTCTGAACAAATTTATTGCTCAAGAGCTTCTAAAGACTTTTTAATGACATTTAGCATATAGTCAGAAAAATCAAATTCATTCACTCCATCAGGCGTAATCCACTGGTACGCAGAGTGTTCGGGACTTAAATGTATTTTCTCTGTAGCCTTGATTGAACATAAAAAGGTAATTTCAATTCTTTGAATTGGCTCGAGTCCTTTGTCATAGATATACGCATCAACCGAAAGTGGCTTCAGAGCCAGAATATCAAGACCTGTTTCTTCTTTTACTTCTCTCGTCAGTCCCTCCTGAGGCTCTTCGTCTTCGATACCGCCTCCCGGTAATTCCCATTTACCTGCCATGTACTCATCTGAGTCAGACCGCTTAACAACTAAAAATTCTTTTTTACTATTTTGAATAAATGCACCAACAGCAACACCTTGTTTCATACAATTAGTATATCAAATAAAACACGAACGTCCAAATTGGCACAGCATTCATCTGAGTGCTAGAGTAACAGAATAAAAACAAACAGTCATTCCCGCGCAGGGCGGGACCGCTTCGGCGAAGCTAATCCCCTTGGGGGAAATCCAGTCTTCTCGTCATTCTGAACGAAGTGAAGAATCTAATTCCTTGATCCCGGATCACTCGACTCAGTACTTGCTTCCCCGAAGCAGCGCAGTCCGGGATGACAAAAGGAACTTGTCAGCAAGGGAAAGAGCTTCCTCATAAGAGTTAGTATTCATAAATTGCTGCCTCATTTCATTTGCTCCATCAAAGTCTGATAGGTACACTTTAAAATATTTCTTTAAGATCTGGAATGATTTTTGTGCTCCCCATGTTTTTTGATACAGCGCAACATGAGTCTTAAGTAATTCAAGTCTTTCCTGAAGCGATTTGGTCTTGGGATCAATTCCTGCAAAAATCCATGGGTTATGGAATATTCCACGACCTATCATAACGCCATCAACATGATATGTGGCAATTTTTTCTTTTGCTTCCTCTAAGCTTTGCACATCTCCATTGCCCATTATTAGTGTGTGCAAAGCACTACCATGTTTTCCCTCGCCCTCTGGGGCCGGACTGAACGAAGTGAGGGAGGCTGCTTGCTTGACAAGCGCGGGAGGGTCAAGGGTGAGGGCGTTTTTCTTTTCAAATTCATCTCTCAACCTTACAGCATTGCCAATTTCATCCCAATGAGCCGGAACTTTAGACATTTCTGCCGCTGTACGACCATGAACAGTAATAAGACTCAATTTTTGCCCGAGTAAAAATCCTATCCATTCATCTGTTGCAATTGTTTTAAATCCAATTCTTGTCTTAACACTAACGGGTAAGTTTTGTGTTTGTTCTGAACTTGTCGAATGGGCTCCCTCTTTTGTGGCCTGGATTATTTCCTGAGCAAGGGAAGGATTTTTAATAAGCGCACTACATGCACCATGACTTGTTACATCATGCTGGGGACACCCCATATTTATATCTATTCCATCAAATCCTCTTTCTACTAAGTCTTTTGCTGTCTTATAAAAATTCTCCGGAATCATACCCCAAATCTGTGCAACGATTGGATGTTCGGTATTAGTAAATTGAAGGCGCCTTGCAACAACGTCGTGACCCTGAGACTGTATTCCATCGACATTAGTAAACTCTGTAAAGAAAACATCTGGCTTACCAGTAATACAAAAGATTTGGCGAAGGACAGTATCTGTTACATCCTCCATCGGAGCCAAAGAAAAAATAGGCTTAGGAAGTGTCTGCCAAAGATTTTGCATTGTACAATTATACTAAATTGCCTTAAATGAAGATAAGGCTATTTCCTAAGGAGTGTTTGTTGAGCCATTTCCATTATTCCCATTATTCGCTTGCTGACTGGTTAATGCTGTTATCATTGCTGCCATTTGAGTTAATGATGGTAATATAGACTGTAAAGGTTCAACTGCTCTCTGGAAACTCTCGGCCGGTGTAACCGTAGCAGGACGAGAATCAACCAACATTGCTGCTGACTCAGTCATATGCTCATAACGTGCATGTAAATTAGCTGCATCCTGAACTGTTCTTACTGCTGCAATCTCATCTGTTGTTGGATTAGCACGTGTTGCTTCCTGCAAAGCTGCTCTCATTTGTTCCGGAAGACCAGGTCCAAATTCATTAAGCAGTTGACTCGCCAACTCTGGATTCCCAAGAGCTGCAGCATACCTAGGGGCAAATTCCAAAGGATTATTAATAACTGGAGGAAAAGCTTCATTCAGTCTTCTTACCAAATCTCTATCAATGCCATTTAAATCCGCTGTACTGTATAATTGATCTAATTGAGCTTTTAAATCCAAATCGCCGCTCTCTGCAACAATATCAACAAGTCTTCTTGCTACATCAATTTGTACATCCTCCGGTCTAATGCTCCTAACACCACTCAATTGTTGTATCAAGTCCGTTGCTACATCAGATAGTCTTTCTTCTCCATCTTGATCTAATTGTCTTTCTCTAACATATGCCAAAACTTCTCCAGCATCTCTCATATGACCCTGACGCATAACAAAACCTTCTAATGCACTCCTGTTAACACTTGTTCCTTCTGCGCCATCCAAAAGAATTGATTCATATAACTGCATCGCATACGCGAATTCTGTTGGACTATTTTGACCTGTTGGCCTATTTGCAATTCTTTCTTCAATTCCCCTAATTGCCGCGTCTGCTTGTCTTAGACTATTAAGTGTACCAGGAATTCGACCATCTGCATTATGAGGAGCAAGGAAAAGTAAGTTCACTGCAGGATCTTTTAGAGCACTCGATGGTACTTCATCAAAACTTCCTCTAATAATTGCACGCTCGTGCTCTCTATTTAATTCATTTTCTGTATTCAGCCGTGCATGCAAATTACCATCTTGTTCTGCTTCTGCGGATCCATCTGGAAATCTTGTCTCTACTATTCTTACTCTTGTTAGCTGTTCACCGGATTCTGGATCGAGTTCTTCTCCAAATTCTGCCATATACTTTTGCCTCGCATATTCTGTTGGAAGTTCTCTGAGTAATTGGGCTGTTCGCGGACTAAGCTGCTTATCTTCTTGAGCAACAGCATATTCTCTACCTTCAATCGTTTCTCTATGCGTTGTCATTGTATTTCTAGGCAAGTCAATACCATTAATTCGTAATGCATCTTGTTCCTGCATTCTACCCGACTCTACAGATCCTAATCCTCTTAAAAGTACAACTTTATGACCTGATTCATCAAAATCATTAAGATTCTCTGCTCTTTCATTAGAAATTCGCTGCTGCATCCTTTGTCTTACTTGCTCATCAGATTGACCTCGAAGCGTTGCGTCACCCCCACCTTGTACTGCCTCTATATACGTCGCTACATTTCCCGAAATTCCATACGCTGCCTGAAGAGCTGCTATGTCTGTAGAATCAGATGCAAGCCGAGAAGCCATGGAGTTTACAAATCGCATATGCTGCTCTGAAGAAACATTTAATTGCCCACGAGAGGCATCTCTATTTAATAAATCATTTTCAGGAGTATTTTCATCTCCAAACCTAACAAGTCTATCTGTCCAACGGCCAGTCGTTGCATCATAAACACCTGGAACATATCTATACTTTGCTATAGAAACACGTGTTACCGTAGGATCAACCTTATCTTCAACCTGACCGCTAACAAAAAATTCAGGTTGCCCAGTGTTGGGGTTAAGCCTTACATGATCGCTTGCTTTATCAGAATCATAGCGCAAAACTTCCATTACGTACCCATTTCTATCCTGACCAACCCAAAGATCAGGATGCTCTCTTTCTATCCTATGTTCCTGCCTCTCGTGCCCTCTTGTTCTCTGTTCTTCGTCTGGCATCATTGCTGCTATCTCCGCTGCACCTACTCTATCTGCAGCCATAGCAACATCCCTAAAGACAGAACGCATTCTATGATCTTGCTGTTGCTCTGGTGTTGCATTTTTAGGCAACACATCAGGGGTCGTATAATCAACTTTAAATGCTTCCTGGCCTTGTCCTTTATAAACAATATCTACACCACCGAGTCTTGCTGCTCCAACTCCAAATCTTTCTTGAAAATTTCTCCACATCGTATTAAGTCTCGGAGAGACAAGTAATGCATCCTCTATGTTTCTTTCTTGTCCATTGGATGCTACACCACGAAGATTCCTACCAGCAACTTCCCCTATTCTGTGAACAGTATGAAGCTTTGCAAATCTTGCAATACCTTGTGCTACATTTTCACCAAAAGTCCTCTTTGGTTTTTTTTGTATTTCATGTACTGGAGCTCCTGCTGCCTCTGGTCCTGCTCCTCTTCCTGGTCCTCCTACACTCATATATCCAGCATATAAATATTTATGAAATGTTGTCAATGGGGAACTTATATAATCCTGAAAATTGTGAGTGAAATAATTAAATATTAAGATTCTGGATACTTACTATGCTTTCTTCCACTTCGGAGATGGAACAGCTTCGCACATCGGAATTATTTCTCTAGATCAAGGAGAAGATGCTGTATACCTTTAAGTTGTTTTCCATAATCTTCCTGATCCAAAAGAAACTGTCGATATTGTTTAGGATTTGAAAAATTACTTAGAATTAGCTCTTTCTCACAAAAACCAATTTTCCTCTTTGCATACTCATGGAATGACGACCATGGATAATCCTCTAAGGATTTCGTTACAAAACCAACTGTTGGATTTATGTGAATATACCTATGCACATGAAGTAACTGCTCAGTTGTTTCAATACGAACAGCCTTAAATGCACCTTGAAACAATGGACCTACTCTATCATTTTTAATGTTGAAATATTTTGTATAACTTATGCTAATATTTTTCATATATTGAGAGATTCCATTCTCAGTCTTTTGTTTTAACAATAGATGAAAATGATTTGGCATCAGACAATACGCAATAATATCAATTAAATTTTTTGTTGCTGAATGTAAAATAGATAGTTCGTGTGCAGCAGAGAACTTTGGTTTGGCATTCGCATTCATATAATACTGGAGTGCTTGAGTAAACCTACTATAATCCCGAGAGGTAACAAAAGTTGGCATCCTTGCTACACCTCTATTAAAAATATGGTAAAACTCTCCAGTTGCCAAAACCGTTTGTCTATATGGCATGACTTTAGCTAAACATCAAATTCCCGATGTGTCAACCTAATCCACTTCGGAGATGGAATAGGTATGCATATCGGGAGTAAGATAAAAATCTAGACATGATCTTAAAAGTAGAATACTATATAATAAGAAAGTGCCGATGTAGCTCAATTGGCAGAGCGGCGCTTTCGTAAAGCGTAGGTAGTGAGTTCGATCCTCACCATCGGCTCTAGACACAATCCTGCGCCTGGTTATGCAATAAAACTATGCAATCACGACTTTCACGATCATCAGAAAGAAAAACAAAACGCCAGCTCATTTTATATATTGTTGGCATTATTGCTATTATTTTTGTGCTCTTCAAATTTGGTATCCCAGCACTCACCAATTTAAGTCTTTTCCTTTCTAGCAAAAATGGCGTGACAGCAGATGAAGTTGCAAATTCCAAATCTGTCCTTGTCCCACCGGTAATGAATGAGAGCTTTAATGCAACCAATAGCGCAACAATTACTGTTAGTGGCACTGCAGGAGTAAAGCAAACAATTCAACTTTTTGTAAATAGCAGCCTTGTTGATTCTCAAGACACTAAATCAGATGGAACATTTTCATTTAGTGGCGTCCATCTAACCCAACAACAAAACACTATCCAAACAAAAGCTAAGACAACAGACAAGGTTAGTGATTATTCTGACTCATGGAATATTGTGTATATTCAAAAAGCACCGTCCTTAACTGTTGATAATCCCCACGACGGCGATACATTGGGTGGAAGTGTTGTCGTAAAAGGTAAAACAGATCCAGATGTACGAGTGACAGTGAATGACTTCTGGGCAATAGTCGACTCTAATGGTAATTACTCTTACTCATTAAGCCTTCAGAATGGAGATACGCATATAACTGTTGTTGCAACAGACGCAGCTGGTAATACCACTAAGCAAGAGCTTACTGTTCATCACCAGTCGTAGTCCCTAATACTCCCCACACCCACACAAGAAGGAATGGATAAAAAAGGCCATTTACAAAAAAACTTCCGACAAAAAGCGCACTGAGTGTTGCTAACCCTAGCTTATTTCTTTTCCTGAGTAAAGGAAAATAAAAACCTCCTAGGAAAAGTACGTAAGCAGCAAGTCCAACGATACCACTTGTTGCCAGTACTAATAGTACGCTACTGTCTGCACCTGATGCACCGTGATCTTCCTGAATACTGGTCCCAGGCTGAAAATGATGTCGATACATGGCATATCGATACGCATTAAATCCTACGCCAATAAGTGGATTATCCTGAAAGATTATTAACGCATCTCTTGCACTACCAAGTCTTGCACTTGTTGAAGTTGCCCGAAAAAGGCTATTCATTTCTAAGGTATTCATACCCAAACGGGTGCTTCGAGATATAAAAAATAATATTCCACTTAACGCAGCAATAGTAAATAAAATAGCAAAGAGTTTCCAGATTTTTTTATTCCAAAAAAGAATAATTACACCTACAGAAAGTGCAATAAGTGCAGTACGTGAGTAGGAAAGAAAAATTCCAATAAATGTTGCAACGCTTAATGCAAGAAAGAAAACAAACAGATACTTTTTCTTCTCTGGTGAAATAGTAAATAATTTTGACAAAACAAAAAGGAAAAAGAGCACCAAGAAAAGTCCAAAAAAATTCGGATCAAAAAAGGTCCCAAACATACGATAAAAATGCTCATCCCATCCAAAGTAAATTAAATTGCGAAGTGATGGGTAGAAGAAATACTGAATATATCCACTCGCAACCAAAATACTCCCCCCAATAAGAAGAAATCGTGAAACGCTTTGCTTTATATTTTTCGAGCTATTCTTGATTAGAAAAAAAAGTGTTGTAAGAGATACAAATCGAAGAATATACAGCCCTGCTATTAAAAATTGAGATTCTGATAACGTTGTCAGGTTGCAAAGGAGAGACAACACAAATACTCCTGTTATAAACACGAATCCTTTTGCTTGAAGCGATAAAGAGTATTTTTGCAACAAATGCCTGATGAGCCAAATCATGCTTCCTACCAAAACAGTAATATCAACAAATGTGAAAGACACATTAAGACCAAGGGTGATTCGCGATACTTCACCCAAAGGAAGAACAATACAAAATAAAAATAAGAAGAATACTAGTAATACCATGTTTGTCCTTTAAAATTGTATAGCCGCACCTGCGTAAGTGGATTCGTATACACAAGTTGCCAATACATAAATCGCTCTGGCATACCATTCCCCTGAACCGCAATATAGTTGAATGTGTCACCTTTTTTAACCCACGTGCTATCAACAAAAGAAAAATCTACATAATATAAATTATGGAAATTATAGAGAAGGACTCTATCTGTTGGTTTTATATGGTGAGCAAAGTACCCATCTGTATCATAAAAATCTCCTAAATTGTATTGCAAGTGAGTCGCCATAAATTCTGCTTTGCTTTCCTTCCCTGAGAAAAGGGGGATAAATTTCTCTGCAGCCATTGCTCTATATCCCACAGAAACACAGGCGACAAGAGCTAAAAAGAAAATAAACACCCTCTGCCACTTCTTGGACAATTGCTGAATTACCCATACACCTACCACAGAAAGTGGAATAAGATATGGCAGAATATATCTTCCACCGCCTGTTTGGGGCGTTATGTACCAAATAATAATTCCTCCCACGGCAAAGAGCACAACAAGTGGCACCTGATGCCACAGCTTTTTTGCATAGATTATAAAAAATGGCAGTAATGCAAGAAAGATCGGATTTATTGGGTCAGATGACGTTGCAAATGTATTCCACACAGACATAATGAGAAAGAGCGGACTCAAAATTGCCCAATAGTTACCCACATAATACGACGTAATCATTGGGTAAATCGGATTGCCAGTATGAATAAAAGAAAAAGTCATCCAGGGCAAAAGACAAAGAAAAACATACAGAAGAAATGTGCCAATTCGTTTGAGTCTTCTTGAAAGAGAGAGTGTTTTATAATCAATAAAAAGGAGTGCTGCACAATAGAGCGCAATATCAGGCAATGAAAGAAGTTTGGTTGAAATTGTTAACCCAACTAAAATCCCTGAGTAAATAAGATATTTCTTTTCTTTTCTCTCAAACCATGTAAAAAAAGCCAAAAGAGACGTTGCGAAGAAGAATGTACGTGACAAGTCAATATATCCACTCACTGATTCCCAATCAACAACTAAATTACTGTAAAAAATAATTGGAAGAAGGAGAGCCCATTGCCACGAAAAGAATTTACGACCTAGTTTATAGACAACAATGCATGTGAGAAGACCAAAGACAAAATGAATTCCCCGGGCAAAAAAATCACTTCCAAAAGAAAGTCCTACTGCATACAACATTTCGGTAAGCTTGGGCATATCTGAGTAATACAATACGCCTCCTGGAATATGCACAATGCTATGCCACATTAGATATAACTTAGGAAGCGTTAAGTGATACCATGTCGCGTCAAATCCAATTTCAGGACCAAAAAGTCCAATTACATTAATAATGGCCTGAAGAAAAATATACCCTACAGCAAGAAATGCGAATGGCTTTTTTACAAAAAATATACCTCTCTTAAGTATGTCCCAGATTCTATGCCTCTTCCAAAAGAAAAATGCCCCCCAATACAAAAGAGTCGTTGCAATAAGAATAGGATTATAAAAAAGTCCAACAAGTCCCAAAAAATAAATAACATAGGAAAAAATACCAATGGCAAATGCTATCTCCAACATATCCCTCCTCTACAAAGCAGAAATGCCACATAATTACAAAGGACAAAAATGACCCACACAAGAAGTGCCAAGCTTATGATTTTTTGTCTAGTTGCCATAATTTCCCTCGCACCAAAAATGCGTGCATGCTCATGAGCATTGCAACGATAAATCCCTCAATCCCATCTAAAAATCCTAACTTTACGAAGTAGTCTTGAAAAAATTTTACTTTTGGATGTGCAATAATTGACAACCAATTTGCTCTAACACCCTGATTATGCAATTCATTCGCACGAAGTGTTGAATAAAAATTAATTTTTATGAGAAACTCTTTAAGAGTCGGGTGAGGGAAGTGCGAAAGGGGATTTTCAAGACTATCTTTTGGACCTTCTATACTCCATGTCTCATGAACTTTTCCTGTCCACTTCCCTTTTCCTTTTCTTCCCAATCTCAGTAATTGAACCTCTCCCTGCTCACCATGTTTGAAGACTTTCCCCCACATTGTGTCTTCCCGTTTTATATAGTACCCATTCACCTTGTCATTCTCAATCTGTTTCAGGATCTCGCCTTTAAGCGTTGTGGTCACTCTCTCGTCTGCATCAACAAATAATATCCAATCATATTTTGCTTTTTCCAATCCAAAATTGCGCTGCATTGCAAAATCATCCCCAAGCCCACGCATGTAAACAGTTGCGACATGTTTTTTAGCTATCTCAATTGTTTTATCTGTTGAATCGTCATCAACAACAATCTGTTCATCGCACCAAGAAAGACTTTTTAGACAATCACTAATATTATTCTCTTCGTTGTGGGTAAGGATAACAGCAGAAATGCTCATTGCTTCTTTATTCTAACAAGCACTTAACTACGCATGCAAGAGCGCTTTCGCAATACCAATTCCTGCATGAGGATTCGCCTTAAAAAAAAGCACACATTGGAAAAGAATGAAGATTCTATTTGCCAATTTCTGAAACGGCGTCTTTGCATACTTTTTTCCAAAAATAATACTACTTCTGACCAAGTGAAATATTGCCAATTGAGACATTTTTCCCGCAGACTTACTTAATTCATGTTGTATAACAACCGATGGAACAACAACCGAAAACAATCCATTCTTTTTTGCTCTCAAGCAAAAATCTGTATCCTCATAATAAAGAAAGAATTTCTCATCAAATAATCCGGACTTTGCAAAAACATCTTTTTTAATAAGCATGCAGCAACCTGAGACGTATTCGACCTGATGCGCGACTTTAGTAGTAATCTTTGATACTTCAGTATGCGACGTTCGGAAAAACAATTTATTTATTTTCCCACCAATGTCAAAAAGTCTTTTTTTATTTTTCTTAAACTCAATTGCAGGGCCAACAATTCCAACTGATTTATCTTGCAATGCAACAAGCAACGTTTGTAGAAAAGGTTTTTGAATATGAGTATCATTATTCAACAGACAAATTGCTTCTGCTTTATTTTTTAATGCGTAGCGTATTCCAACATTTACTCCACCAGAGAATCCAAGATTTTTTTTGTTATTTATTACTACAACGCTTCTTTTTGAAAAAGTATTTGGCGTATAGATAGCTGGCATATTATTCACAATAACTATGGTGAATGGATATTTCTCATTTTTATACAAACTCGCAACACACTCCTGAGTAATTTGTATATCACCGAAATGGAGAATAATAATAAAAACTTTCATATTAAAAAACGAGTATTGTCTGAGCAATCACATCTTTAATGTTATTTTTTGCAAATTGTTTTTGTTTGTAATATCCACAAAACCACCAATTAGAAGAGCTTATGATAGTAATGTCTTTACCCGTATTATGAGAAGTCAGTATTGCGTGGAATTCACAAATTTCATTATTTTTATAACTTCCGTATGGCATGGTACTTTGCAACCCGTACAAATCTGCGTTATCTCGACCAAAGTATGAAAATCTAACCATATGAGGCCTATTTTCGTCAATATATTTCTTAACTGCTGGTAAATTCTGTCCCCAATCCAAATTATTGTCTGTAAGGATAAGGTACCGCGCGTTTGGATTACCGGCAAACTCATTTGCATACCCTAAGAAATTGGGGAAGGTAAAAAATGTTGAGACAACATACCACAAGCATAATCCAGCAAGAAGTATTTTTGTCCCTATTTTTTTCTGCCACAACGGCCATGTTATTGCACTGAGTATTGCAAGAAAAGGATACATGGGGAGAAGGTATCTGACAAATGGATACACTTTATCAGTAGCCATAGCAATAACAAAAAGAGCAATAATAGGAATACCTATAATATAAAGATTTTTGTTTTTTGATACATGTAATGTACCTATGCTACTAATAATAAGAATAATAAAGATGATTGGAATCTTTAAAAGAAAATTAATAAGAATAAAATACCATTTGCACGAAGCATAGTATGTTCCCAAGAAAAAACACTTTGGTGCACTACTTCGCAACGCATTATTTTTAATTGTTGCTAAAAAATCCCCGAGCGGAATAGGCTGCGTTTTCCCAAATGTAACAAGGGTCGCAAAGACAGGTACATTGTGCTCCTTAGAATAGGTAAGAATTTTTTCTGACACTCTATTTGAGTCGGTTCTTTCCTTTATTACTACATGCCAATTAAAAAAGTATGTTGACCAAATTGTTATGAGTATTATTACTACCAAAGACAATGTATTCCAAAATTTAATTGGAGTATGTTTTTTTGTTTTTATATATCGATACACAAAGATACCAAGTATCGAAACAGCAAAAAAGGGAATGAATGATATTTTACTTGCGCATCCTAGACCAATAGCAACGCCAAGAAAGAATAGATTTTTTTTCGTTGGTTTTTCTAAAAAATTAATGGCCATCCAAATACTTAAAAGAAAAAATAAAGTAGCACTTGTATCCATAGTGAGTAAATGACTATTTGCCAGGAATGTTGGCTCAAAAGTAAGGAGAAATGTAGCAAAGATTGCAACAGATTTACCAAAAAACTTTTTAGTAAAAAAATATGTACTCACTAAGAGCAAAGCTCCTAAAATAGTAATTCCCAATCTTCCAGGAAGTGGATTATCCAAAACATACCTCTCGCTTTTGTAAAAATCCTTTGTAAAAACATATGGCAATACACCAATTTCACGGGTAAGCGGTGTGTTGTATGGATCGATATTAAATGTATGATAAAGAATTGCATTTCTCCCCTCTTGCAAGTCAACTATTTCATCGAAGCCTAATGATTGTCTAAAAATACTCGCTACTGAAATAACAAGAAAAATAATAAGAAAAAGTAATAGAAAAAAATTGTTTTTAAACGTCTTATACATATTTTTTAAATCGATATATACTAATCCCAAGTACAGCAAGAAAAAAGAAAAAAAGCGCCAAACCTACTTTCCAGCTCAGTGGATCATACACAAAAATAACTGTCGAAAAACCACTCGGGACTGACACAGACCTAAACATATGATGATAGGTTTGTATTATCATCTCTTTTCCATTTACATACGCTTTCCATCCAGGATAATACGAGTCTGCAAGAATAACAGTATTTTCTTTCTTTGATTGTACAGAAAGGGTAATGCTATTTGGTTTCATTTGCAAAATACGTACCATACCATTCGTATCCAAAAGTCTTACTCTTGGCAGTGCAGACGAATTCTCTGTAACAGAAAGTGAAGCATCTGGATTTACATTAAGGATATATTTTGCTCCTAATTCATTTAGCATTTGACTTGTAATGGATGATTGAGTGATTCCGGTAATATTTTCGCTTGAGAGAAAAGCTGCATAATTTTTGAGAATAAGAGATGAATATCCGGTTATTGAATATATTTTTAGTGGCACTGCCCTATTATCCGTAATGCCAATCATGTTACGCTCTCCTTCATCATAAAAAAAGTTAGGTCCTGGGAGAAATTTTCTATCCTGTTTTACGCTCGTTTCTTTTGCAAAGACTCTATACATACCACTTTTGGAAGCATATAGAGATGAGGGAAGAATTCTGTTATAAAACTTTAGAGGAGCAAACTGAAGATAGGAAAAATTTATGATAAGTAAATTTATCGCAATACATACAAGGAATATAAAGCTAACTATTTTGTATTTTAGGAATTTCCAAATAATACAACCTGTAAGAAAAGTAAATAGAAGGAAAAAGCCCACATTGCCATTTATCCATGTTGCTACCTCCTGAATTTTGGAGGGATCATAGAAAAGTATTTTGCTAACAACTGGTACCTGATACGCAGACAGGAATATACCTATACGTGTCCATGAAGTAACTGTATTCGTTAACACTAAAATAAGTATTGAAAAAGCAAGTAGGATCGAGGAAACAATACCTATTTTTTTACCAAGAAAGTTAAATGAATTATTCTTTTTGATAGCTATCTCTAATCCTTGGGCAACAAATAGTGTGGCAAAAAATGTCGTAAAAATGAAAAGATCAAAGGGTGATCGGAAAGACGACCATCCTGGAACAAAAAAATAAAACAAAAAATAAATAAGACCAACTTTTCCCAGTGATAATACAAATGAAAGAATAAGACCAAAAAGGAAATACGTCTTTTCTCTAAATTTTGCATACCTGATTCCAAGAAAGAGAAATAGTAACGGAGCTACACCTATATATCCGACCAACATTGTTTGACTTCCCCACCAATTACCTAACAATTTCGTACCAAAAAAGGTTGGAAAGAAAATTGTGAGGAGATGAGCAAAATCAAAACTACCAGAAGTTGCATATGATAAAGATCCCACAGGTCTATTTGCACGAAGCACCAATTCAACAAAAGGAACTAATTGAAAAGATGCGAGTCCAATGGAAAAAAGTATATAGACCAAACCATATTTCAGTCTCATCCCTAGTGACAATTGTCTTTGAAATAGTATATACAAGAGAATAAAAAATATCGTGTAATAGGTTATCTGAGGGTGACCTGAAAGAATTTGAAGAAATTGAGCTAGGATTCCCAGGAATAGAAACCGCAATTTATTTTTCCTAAAAAACAAGCCAAATAGCAAAAAAAGGACTGGTATGTACACAATCGTATCCAAAATTGCTACATGATCTACAAATGCAAATACTGTTCCTGAAAGCATAAAGATAACTCCACCAATAAGGCTAACCACTTTGGACATCTGCTTACTTCGCAGAAAAAGAAAGTGAAAGCTACCAATAAGAAACAAATCAACTATTACTTGCACCGTTAGTGCTCTTGGAACGGGAAAGAAAACATACAACACATTCAACCAGTTAAAGACTGCAAGATTGATAACTGCAGCATATGGCATACCTCCAAGTACATAGGGATTCCAAAAAGGGAAATAGCCATGACTGAGCGCATCGACCAAAAAATACTTAAGGGGAATATTGAGATGAAAATTATCGCCATCAATAAATACGTATCCCTTAAAAAATACCTGCCAAAATAAAATAACTAACAGAAGTCCCAAAAATAAAAATGGCCAAATATGGTAAAACAAGTTTCTAATTACTTTTGTATTCATATGTGCTTGTTCCTTACTAGAAAGAGAACACATCCTAATCCTAAGGACAATATCGTTATCCAAAGACCTATGGTAAATGGTATGGACTGGTAGGTCAGGACAACAACGGATTTTCCTTTTGGAATTGCAACCATCTGGAATGTCCCGTGATACTCTTTAATGACCACACTACTACCATTTACCGTTGCCCTCCATCCAGGATAGTACCAATCGGTAACAATAAGATTATCTGAGGAAGGCGAGGTAACGTCAACTTTTATTTTCTGTGTATCAATTGATGTTATTGTTAGATCTTTTAAAGGATTATGCAGAAGATACGCTCTTTTATATGCAGAAGGATTTTCATACACATAATATGCATGAGGTTTCTCTAAAATAGGAGAAAAATGATTGGAAAATGAAGACAATCTATCATAGGAAATTATATATTTAACACTTGTTTCATTGAGCTGCTCCTCCGTCACGTGTGAGAAATCAATGTCAATAATATTTTTGGGATTTTCTTGAATAAATTTTGCAAATGATCCGGGAGTAAGTGTGGTAAATCCTCTTATTTGATACATACCAGACATACTATTGAAATTTGCCTGAAGGGTTGATAGCTTTGCTTGAGACTCCTTATAGAAAAAATCAGGTATAGCGAGACTTCTTCTATTCTGATGAAGGTCAATGGGCAATGAAAGAATTCTATAGCTTCCACTCGCAACATCTGTAAGACTACGCGTAGGATTTGTTGTTTTGTAAAGATTTGCTGACGATACCATTACAATACTGCTATCAAAATAAATAAATACTGCCGTTGTGAATAAAAGAAAGCTCCATGCTAATAGACTCTTTCTTCTTGAAAAAAGTACAAAGATTCCCGCTGTCACAGCCCAAAAAAAGAAAAAAAGTAACACATTTTGGGTGATTCCCGAAAAAATCACTTGTAATTTATTGCTGTCATAAATAAGCAGTTTTCCTAACACGTGTATGTGATACGTCTTGTACAACCCATTCAAAAAATTACTCCAAAAATTTGATCTTGCAGACACTACGTACCATCCAAGTAGTAAAACAGTGCTACCAAGTGCTACAGGAAGTACTTTTTTTGCTCTGACAAAACTCTTGCGTGAATTTTTAATAGCGTAATCAAATCCTGCTGCAATAAGAATACTCGCAAAAATCATAAATAAAATGAGAATGTCTATTGGATCACGAAATTGTTTCCATCCAGGAATTATGTAATAAAACAAAACATAGAGAGGAGAAATTTTCCCAAGTGCGAGAAAAAATGCAAGAAAGAGTGAAACAAGATAAAATGATTTATGAATGACTTTCCCTTTTACTATCCCGTAGACTAAAAAGATTAAACCCGGAACACTCAAATACCCATATAATTCAATTTGTGGACCCCACCATGTTCCATACATATGAGACCCAAAAAATGTGGGAAAAAGAAACGTCAGAAGATGCGCAGGTGTTAAATTTCCTGAACTTGCGTACGCTATGCTGGACAGAGGACGCGTTGAATGAAAAACTCCTTCAATAAGTGGCATGAGCTGCACTGCGGATAGAGAAAGAAAACCAACTATATAGGTGACAATTATTACTAATCTTTTCTTGAGTTGGAAAGAGCTCCAAAATAAAAGAAATGACGCAACAAAAAGAATAGTGTAATACGTTGGCCGTGGATGTCCGGCAAGGATCTGTAGTGTCTGGAAAAGAATTAATAACAACAAATATTTTAGTTGTTTTTTCATAACAAATAGATGAAGGGCTAAAAAAATAAGTGGAATATAGACAACAACAGGAAGCGTATCAACAGCACCAGTAATCTGGAAAATTGTTCCACTGAGTGCCAGTACCATCGCGCCAAAAAGACTTCCTATTTTCGATATAGTAAGAGCGCGTAAATAGAGATAGTGAAAAAATGACAGCAAGAATATTCCTATGGCAGCAATAACTCCTACTGCATAGGGAACAGGAAAAAGAAAATAAAATACATTAAAAATACTAAATGTCCCAATGGTCATGTCGGCAAGATAGGGTACTCCGATATCTATATACGGATTCCAAAGAGGAAAATTTCCGTGGTGAATTTCATTAACAAGAAAATATTTTAGCGGAGTAACATAATCAAAATTATCAAATGCTCCGTACATTATTTGCCCAAAGAAAAGTATTTTATAAAAAAGGATGCAGGTAATAAGCCCAAGAAAAATAATTGGATAATAATTTTTCAAAAACTTCATAATAGTTTTTTGTATAAATTGTCAAGTTGCTTTGCAATAATTCTTGTATCATGGACCATCTCTGCCCGCTTCCGCGCACGCTTGGCATATGCGATACGAAGCTTTGGACTAAGAATAAACTTTTTCATTGCCTCCTTAAGTGAGTAAAAATCTCCAGGGCCAATAATTTGTGCTACATCTCCTACGTTTTCGGGTATTCCCCCAGAGAAAGTTGTGACAATAGGGAGTCCTGCTGCTTGTGCCTCCAAAAGCGCTGTGCAGTATTGTTCTTGATACGTTACTGTTGGCTTACTGGGTGCCCAAAAAAGATCTGCACTCCTATATATATCTGGCATTTGCGTATAGGTAACACTTTTATGACTAACAAATCGCTTTATTTCCAATTTTTTCTCCAAGTCATACATATTCTCTCTTTCACTCCCCTCACCAACCAAGACAAACCGCAAGTCAAATTGTGAAAGACTTTTGTCTTCTAAAAGAAGTTTTGCTGCATAAAGAATTTCTTGGACTCCCTTATATATTTCAAATCTTCCTGAGAAAAGGATGGTAAATTTTCTTTTACCTCCTTCGTTTCGCAACCAATTTTTTCCTGGCGTAAAACGTTTTGTATCAATTCCATGGGAAATAACGGTAATCTTTTCTGGATCTGCACCTTCCAAGATAAGCGTATCCCGTGTTCTTTTTGTAAGTGCAATCATGTGATCTAATTTTTCTCGCGCTCTTTTCTTAAAATATGTTCTTCCCCAAATCCCTTCATTATTAAAAGGTATGTTTTCCAAAATCGTTGCAACTACACGTTTAACATATCCTTTTTCTCTCGCATTAATCGCTTGTTGGGTGTAATTAAAATATGTCTCAGCACTATGGACAATATCGAATCCCCGTAGTTTCTCTTCCAGACCATATAAGTAGTGCGCGTCAATAAATGCTCTATTTAAAACAGGCATTTTAAAAGGGAAGTCAGAAATATCCATGGGACTTGCAAGTTGTACGGTTGGAAAAGCAAACGTACTATGATAAGCGGTCTTTGAGCCAAAGGCAGTAATGTCATATTTCTTATGCAGTGGCTCAAAAATCTGCATTTCATATGCATTCAAAAACTTTCCTCGAACAATTGCTAATTTTTTCATACTCATCTCTTTGCAAGAAATAATCTAAACGACCGTATATACCACTTACTATACTCGGGAATCCATGCAAGAATTTTAAAATTTGATGACCCATTCATTCTGTCTTTCCAAGTCGTTGGAATTTCTGTAATAGAAAAGCCCAACGTATGTGCTTTCAAGATAATTTCTAATGAATACTCAAATCCTCCAACGCTTTCAATAGTTATCTGGGTAAAAATTTTTCTGTTATATAACTTAAAGGCATTTGTTGCATCATGTGTTGGGATGTGAAAAAAATAATGAAGAGATAATCCTGCAGCCTTGGAAAGAATCGTCTTCACAAATGGTCCACCGATTTTCTTACCGCCTTTCATGTACCTAGATGCGCACACAATATCGTACCCTTTGGTAAAGAGTCGAAACATTCTGTCAATCTGAGATATATCATCAGATAAATCTGCCATAAGGACAACAACTGCTTTTCCTTTTGCGTGACTAAATCCTTTTTTAATAGACTTCATGACGCGATTATTGCTTTTGTCTGCATTCTGAAGAAGGTGAATGGAAATATTTTTGTGATGTTTCATGTACGCTTTTATTACAGCAACAGTCGGATCTGATTTATAATGATAAATAAGAAGAATCTCATGTGGAGTCCGTACCTTTTTTTCAATCCTTTCAAGGGTTATTTGAATATTTTCTTCTTCCCGGTAAACAGGAATAATAATTGATAATTGCTTTTGCATACTGAGCGTTAACTAGGTTGAAGTATACATACATCCGAGGCAGGAATCTATAGTTTTTCCCAAACTATTTTATTGGGGCTAACTTGAATTTTTTTATACCCTAATTGCTCAAAATCGTACTTATTGGAAGAAAGAATGTAGAGAGCATGCGTTTTGGCAATTTCACTCATTCGAATAACTGCGTTATCTCCAAAAATATCCGGAGTATTTTTGGGTACCCAACCATAATAGTAATTAATAACAGGCATATTGCTTGTTGCAAGTAGATATTCTGGAATTGCATCAATATTTATTACCGGTACTTTTTTAGCATTTATCTGCTGCACATAAGATGCAAGATGTAATTGATCTTTTGGAATCGGGACAAACGTATAAGAAAAGGTAAACCATGCAACAGCATACGTCCATACCAAACCCCCCAACCAGAGTAAGTAAAGCGTTTTCTTATTTTTCCATGTATTTGCACAAAGACACAAAAGAACAATGACAATACTGCTTAAGGGTATGCCTATTCTCTGAGGCACGCGAAAAACATCAAGTGGTTTGACAAAAAGAAACAAATAATGGAATGGTGAGTACCAATACGCATTGGATACATACAAAGCGCCAACAATAAGAAGAAGCACACATATTCTTACAAGGTCATTTTTAATAAGTGGCTTGATATTTCTCAAGAAAATTACTGGCAACAGTCCAATAAATGCATAGTATTCATACCAATTGTAGTAAAACCCTAAGTGTCTTTGAAAAAACGGTCTATCGTAAAAATTTACTTGAAGTGGCATGAGAAATTGAAAGGGGAAAAGAAAAAATTGAATAGATCCTAAAAATGGATTGACGATGTTTGTTCTTTTAAGAATTGGCACAACATCGCTAAAAAAGTAAAATAACTTGGGAGAAGCAACAAGAAGAGCAATAAATCCAATACAACACGTTACAAAAACTTCTCGCAATTTCCCTTTTGCAACAACAAAATAATACGCTCGCACAACTACAAGAAAAAGGGTTAAAAACCATGCTGCATAGATATCACCACAGTACAACGTTGCTCCAAGAGCAACTCCTGCGCCAAAAATAGTCTTAACAGATAATTTCTTTCGCAAAATCATCATAAAGAATATTGGAATAACGGGATACACTAAGAATTTTTCTGTTATATGCCCTGCTGCAACAGACGAAACAAATGAGCCAGAAGACATATAGAGAAAAGATCCTGCAAATTGCAAGAATTTTGATACTTTTATGCTTTTTAGAAGAAAAAACATTCCCAGTCCCGATAGAAATGCATTAATAAAAATTGCAACGCGAATTGCCACATTTGCACCAAAGAAAACAAAAGGCAACGAAAAAAATGGATCGAGTACGGCATTTAGTGGGTCACCAACCACAGGAATCCCTGTACCAACAAATGGGATCGTTGATGGAATCACGTGACGCATACGTATATACGACCCTATATATTGATACATACCCATTTCGGAATCATAATCTGAGTCGAGTCGAGGAAACGTGTGTTGGACATTGAGGAAAAAAGGCAAACACAAAAGGAGCGCGCCTCCCAACAACAAAAGAATTATTTTTCTCATTCTCTTTCTAATTGTAATACAAAACACGTGGCCTAAAGCCACGGTTTTCGTTCCGCACTGAAAAAATTACTGATATTGCTCACAATTCTGTTAAAAAACAGAATTGCATCGCTTTCTTGGAATAGAAGCGTGTAAGGATTGAGAAGGAGTAGCTTAATAATTCGGTGAATGAGAAAAAATTTAATTCCCTTTGACATGTCGCTCTTATTCAGTTTGAGTGCAAGGGGAATAAGTATTCTATGTCGAAAAAGATTAAGGTACTGCATAATGTCTTTTGGTTTACCTTTCTGCACAAAAATAATAGATCCAACAACGCCAATATCTCTCCATTCAGACTGTAAAACATTTTCTAGAATTACTCTTTCTGGTCCTATATGTCCACAAAATGCATCATGGAAAGCAATAATGCCATTTGTACTAACAAAGGGTGACCAGAGAGTAAAATCTTGCACGGTATTTTTATAATCATGCAGCCCATCAATAAAAAGAAGTCGTATTGGCTTTTTCCAATTCTTAGCTGCATTTTTAGATGTAGTCACTAAAGGCTTTATGTATGACAGTAATCCAGTTACTTGAATGTTGCTAAGAAATTTTTTAAAGGTTGGTGATTTTTTACCAATACCATTATTCCTTGTATATTGACCTTTGTGTGGATCTATAGCAAAAACCCGTTCTCTTTTTTTGGATTCAGAACCTCCTGCAAGACAAATTGTTGACTTCCCCATCCAACTGCCTATTTCAACAATTTCCCCTTTCCCTTTTCCATTCCTCGCTGATTCATACAGAAAAAAACCTTCGTGAAGAGAAAGCCACCCATCGAGATTGGAGATATAAGTAAGAATTTGTGAGCGTGTCATGACAAGCTTTGCAGAGCAGATTGTACTTGTTTTGCAAATGATTTCCAAGAGTATTTTTTAGCATTTATTTTTCCTTGCTGTATATATCTCTTCCTACTGGAAGAGTTTGTCATAGTTTTTAATGCTTGTGCAAGTTGGTTAGAATTTTTTGGATCTATAAGAATACCACTCTTGCCAATAATTTCAGGCAGTGATCCCCTCTGTGACCCAATAATTGGGCATCCTAGGCTTTGTGCTTCTATAAAAGGCAATCCAAATCCCTCATAAAGACTTGGGCTCACAAAAGCAACAGCGCTTTTATAGAGTGATGCAAGTTTTTTATTATCTACAAATCCAAGATTTTTGACATGCTTTTTCGTCTCTGCAGAAAAAGTGCTCATAACACGCTCTATTTCAGGATCAAGCCATTTATCTCCTCCAACCAAAAGCAGGTCATACTTCTTGGCTTGTGATTGCAAGAATATATTAAATCCGAGTAAAAGTGTAGAAATATTTTTTGACTTCTTAAAAGCACCAACAAAAAGGAAATAAGGATTTTCCCTTCTTGCTTCTTGCTTCTTACTTCTTACTTCTGGATTTATCCCAGGATAGGCAACAGTAATTCTTCCTTTAGGAATTTTATAGAGATCTACTAAATCTTTTTTTGTACTTTCAGAGATCGCTATAAGCGATTCTGCATTTTCTGCTAAATACCTACTATTTATTCTATGCTTGCTAACAGATGCAGCATAGGAATATAGTTCTGGATATTTTTCAAACGCTATGTCATAGAATATTCCAAGGGTTTTGTATGACGAAAGGGGTAATTTAAATGGAATTGCTTGATTTGCAGCAATAAAAATATCTGGCTTATCTAAAAGAAGTCGAATTGGTAAACCAACTTTCAACCACCCAATTGCAGGTAATACAATATTTTGCATTTGCAAACCAAACTCTTTTAGAAGACTTTTTTCTATTGGATGAAAGCTATAGAGAAGATATTTATTATTCTTGTCTATCTTTCCTAACTCTATAAGGAAATTCTTAACAACGGTATATACTCCAACCTTTAATCTTTTGTCCTTTACTCCCAAACACCCAGCATCAACAGCTATATACATAATTTGTAATTATAGCAAATACACTTGGATTTATTCTTAAATATGAATTGTAATTGAATTAGAAACATTGACATGTCAATGTGTTTTTTTTACAATCAGTGGATTATCCATGAGCACTACAAAGTTTAAAGTAAAAAAAGAGGAGTTAAACGCAAAAGCATTTCTTAAAAAGAACACCATTTATCCGAGAACACACGACGACGACAGACGAAGATCTATTAATGATGTTTTTAGTACCCCAGAAAATTTTGGTGATCTAAATATAAGCTATATCTATCCTGGGAGAACCGTTGCTTGGCATCGTCACGAAAAACAATTCGATTATTGGTTTGTTGTAAAAGGCTCATTAAAAGTTGGCCTATATGATGAGGAACAGAAAAAGCTAATGTGGGTATATCTACATGACAGGGAAAGAAAAGCTCTACGAATTCCACCTAAAATATGGCACGGTTGGAAAAATATTTCAGGCGAAGAATGTATACTCATGTATTGGATTACCAAAAAGTATGATTCATCAAATCCAGATGAAGAGAGAGCTGAAATAGGTTCTTTCGATGAAGATTGGGAAGTAAAAATACATTAATAATGAAAAACGTTGTTTTGGTGACCGGTGGAGGGGGATATATTGGCACTGAGCTTGTTGAAAAAATTGTAAAAACAGGATTCTCCGTTAGGGTTTTTGACACATTTTACTTTGGCAATTTTATTAAAAAATTAAAAGATGTTGAACTCGTTAAAGGTGACGTAAGAGAACTCCCTGATAAACTTTTCACAAACGTCCACACCATTATTCATCTTGCAGGACTATCTAACGACCCAACAGCAGACTTCAACCCTCAAGCCAACTTCGCAATTAATACCAAAGCAACAAGTAATATAGCTGCAAAAGCGAAAAAAGCGGGAGTTAAAAAGTTTATATTTGCTTCTAGCTGCTCTATTTATGATGGCGGTCAAGATGATGACATTAAAAATGAAGAAAGTTATGTAAATCCAACGAAAGCATATTCACTATCAAAATACCAAGCGGAAAAGGAATTACTGAAATTAGCTGATGAAAACTTTATGGTAACTATTCTTCGGATGGGAACTGTTTTTGGATTCTCTCATAGAATGAGATACGATTTGGTTATTAATTCTATGGTTAGAGATGCGCTTTCCAGTGGTGAGATAAAAATATTTTCTGATGGCTTACAATGGAGACCACTCGTAAGCATAAGCGATGTTACCAATGCATATCTTTTAACATTCAGGAATAGCTCAAAAAAAATTAATAAACAAGTTATTAACATTTCTCTAGACAATTTTCTTGTTAAAGATGTTGCATTTATAATTCAGAAAACCTTGCGGGAAAATTTTGATATCGATGTAAAGATTTCATCAGAAAAGAAAGTTGTAGGGAATCGAACTTACAGAGTTACAAATTTAAAAGCTAAACAACTTCTAGGCTTTAGAGCACACACATCAATTGAAAAATCTGTAATAAATCTAGTTAAGAAAATAAAGAAAGGAATAAATAGCGATTTTGAAAATAAAAAATACTATAATATTGAATGGCTCCGACCTATACTTAAAAATTTATGAAAAATGTTGTTGTTATAGGTTCAAATGGACAATTGGGAAATGATATAGTAAAAGTCTTTTCAGAAGATTCTTTTTTTAATGTTGTTGGATTGACCCATCGAGAAATAGACGTCACTGACATGGAGCAACTAGAAGCAGTTCTAAAACAAATCTCACCTAACATTGTTATCAACACTGCTTCATTTCATAAACTCGAGGATGTAGAAAAAGATATTCAGAAAGGATTTAATGTTAATACATTTGGGCAAAGGAATTTGTCACTTTTATCTTCAATGAACGATTGGACCAATGTATTCATTAGCACAGATTATGTTTTTGGCTTAGATGATAAACGAAGTAAGCCTTATAAAGAGAAGGATATAACAGCTCCAATTAATATCTATGGGATAACTAAAGTAGCGGCAGAAAATTTTACGCAATATATTTCACCTAAACATTTTATTGTTAGAGTGTCCGGATTATTTGGAATGAAAGGTCCTTCAGGAAAAGGTAAAAATTTTATTGAACAAATGATTGATCTGAGCAAAGAGAAGAAGGATGTTTTCGTAGTCAATGATCAAGTATGTTCCCCTACTCATACAAAAAGTGTTGCTAAAAACTTAATAATGCTCCTTAAGACAGACAAATATGGTATTTATCACATGACATCTCAAGGTAAATGTAGCTGGTGGCAATTTGCTAAAGAAATATTTTCAATACTTGATAAGGATATTAATTGTAGAAAAGTTAATTCAAATTATTTTCCATCAAACGCAATGAGACCCAAGTATTCTGTACTGGAAAACTCAAATCTAAAACGTCTTGGAATAGATATAATGCCCAACTGGCGAGTAAGCCTAAAAGAATACTTAAAAGACAAAAACTATTTGTAATCCTTATCAGCTTTTACAAAAATACCGTCATTTCTTCCCTTTTTTCTCAAAAAGTAATCGATAATACCAAGAACTTCATATTTACTTTTCCTTGCCTGCCATATGGTTCTAGGAAACCTAATAAGCTCTCTAATCTTAATTCTGAGTGGAGCATACTTTTCAAGAAAATACATATGGCTCCTGGCCATATAATATAGCATCGCATTAGAATCCTTACCAACACTAAAAGAACCATAATGGTAAATGGATGATTCAGGACTCATTGCTAATCTAAAACCGCTTTTTCTTGCTCTCATACAAAAGTCAACTTCGTCGTAATATAAAAAATAATCTTCATCAAGAAGGCCAATTTTTTCGAACACGTCTTTTCTCACCATAAATGCTGTACCCAAGACAAAATCCACAAAGGTTAAATGTTTTAATATCTTTATGGACATTGATGCTGAGTATCGCTTTTTATCAATAATCCCTCCCGTACCCCATACTTTTCCGTTATCTGTAAATATCATGGGGCCCACTATATCAGCTTGATTTTTATCCAAAATACTAACTAAAGGCTTAACAAAATTATTCTTTATTTGAATATCCGGGTTTAAAATTAGAAAATAGTCGAAATTTTTCAGTTTTGATTTAATTATCTTGTTTATCCCTCCAGCATAGCCAATATTGTTGTTCGTGTTATCTTTAACAAAGATTGTTTTTTTACTCAATCCTATTCTTTCTAAACTTGACAGAAGCTTTCTTAATTTCTCTTTTGGAAATTTATATGTGATGATTATAGTAGCAATTTTTTTTCTCATATTTTGAGATTCTTTTCTTTTATTTTGAATGATTACTCCCTAACTTTTTAAGTAGTATTCCATTCATCACTCCTAAATCAAAAACAATTTTATATATGAAAAAACTGGCAGGAGATCCATTATATATTTTTTTGAGGCTAATTACTATTGAATTAAGTATGGAATATCTTAGAAAATTTTTTAAGTTTTGGGTCATAAGCGTACTTCTTCCAACCCATCTCGCAGACAGGAATACGTCTTTGAGGGAATCTGGATTATAATGGTAACAAATTGCCCCGGGTGCAACGACAGCTTCCGAAGCCTGCAGCACCTCATCTTCACCATAACCTCTCTTTACTAAGTATCCATTCGTTCTTAAAAACCTCTTTTTTGTAATTGCGCGAAAACGATTGCTTATATTGCCTTGAGATGGTCTAATTCTTTTATTCATAGGTAAATTATTATCTATTTGAAAGCACTGAGACCAAATATTGTCTTTATTTGCAACGTATTCCTCTTTTGTAAATGTTACTTGAGACTTTTCTGCAAGAATTGGGGCAATAATTTTTTTAATGTAGTTTATATCTAAATACATATCAGCATCTATGAATACCAATATCTTTCCTTTTGCAGCTTTCACTGCCTTATTTCTTGCAACTGCAGGACCTTGATGTTTCTGCTGTATAAAAACATCGGCATATTTTTTAGAAACTACTGCTGTTTTGTCTGTTGATCCATCATCAACAACAATAAGCTCAATGGGATGGTATGTTTGATTTTTTATAGACAAAAGACATTCTTCTAAATGCTTTTCTTCATTATATGCAGGAACAATAACTGTAATCTTTTTATTTGCCATGTTTTAGCTTCTGCAGTATACAACTTTTAAGCTAAAATATACTATACTTCTTCTATGGGAACACTCAGATTTATTCTTGCCTTAGCTGTCTTATGGTTTCATTTTATTGCTGTACAAAATAACTTTTCACTTAACGGGCTTATTGCAGTCGATGCATTTTTTATTATTTCAGGGTTTTATATAGCGCTTATTTTGGATAGTAAATACATTCACTCAAGTTACTGGATATATATTTCAAATAGATTTCTTCGCATTTACCCTTTGTATTGGATTGTGTACATAGCAACTTTTGTCTTTATATTCTATAGCCATTATTCTTCTCAAATTAATATATCCAATTTAATTCATTATTTCATTGTTCAATATCCAGAACCCACTCTTCTCCTGAAGGAATTAACTCTAATCATACCTCGTGGATATTTAACAGTTTATTCCATGCACCAACCTATTGTTGCTCCAGCATGGTCTTTAGTTGTTGAGGTTATGTTTTATATTACGGCGCCACTTTTTATAAGGAGGAAGACCTTTGTCATTCTCAGCATACTAATAGCTAGCTTTATTATTCGCTATATCCTATTGATTCAGCAAAACAACACACATGCAGGATATCTCTTAGGATTTTTCCCAGCAAATATGGGATTCTTCTGCATGGGCATTCTTGCATACAGACTCTTTAATAAAAAAATATTTATTAAAAGTAAGAAATTGTTTTCATTTTTAATTATTTTCCTGCTCTCTCAAATTGTTTTCTGGGGATTTATGCCAAATATATTCTTTCTTTCAATACCACTTCGGGAAGTTATATTTTTCTTAACTATTTTTACTGTAATACCAACTCTTTTTAATATAACCCAACGGTTTTCTTTTGACAGGTTACTGGGCGACCTATCCTATCCAATGTATATTACCCATTTGCTCATACTCGAATTATTCGAGTATATGAAGTTAAATAACTACAATTATCCTCTCTTTATTATCATTTCAATATTCTCTATACTTACTACTTCTTACGTACTATATAAATTCATTGATAGACCATTAAATACATTTAGACAAAAAAGAATAGACTACTCAACATAATATGAAAAAAGTATTCGCTTTTATCGCACTGTCTTATTTTATTTTTTTCTTTTTGTTGCCTCCGTTTCAAACGCCAGATGAACAGGCACATTTTGAAGTTATCTACTGGACATCGTATTTTCAGTATCCTAAGCTAACTATGGAACCCACAACGCATATCCAACCCGGCGAGTCGCTTCAAGAACCTTTTGCAGAAGTCGTACAGCATACGGGAATTATTCCAAATTTTACAGCTATAAAGAACAGTAAAATGCAAAAGCTAGTAGATTACCCAAAAAGCGAAAAGCAACAATTCACTCCTTTTGCAATCCAATCATACAATCCACCTATCTATTACATGATAGGCTCAGTTTTTCTTCAAGTTGCACGGTTATTCCACACAAGTATTCTCACTCAATTTTATGTTACAAGGCTTACGTCCGGATTATTTTACTTTGCGACAATTTTTGTTGTTTATAAGACATTTCTTTTCTTGTTTAAAAAGGAAAAAATGGCAAATTCCTTTACGCTTCTTTTTGGACTCAATCCTTTACTTATGCAGTCTGGCATTGGAATTAGTTCGGATATTGCCGTTGTTTTTTTCTCAGCAGTATTTTTTTACTTAACGGCTAAACTTGAACTTTCTTTTAAGAGTGTGGTATTACTCGGTCTCGTGGCAGGACTTGCATGCTTATCTCGAGCAACAGGACTTATTCTTATTCCTGGTTTTATTGTTTATCTTTTCTTTCAAGAAAAAGATAAAAAGCTTTTCCTCAAATACGCACTTCTCTTTGGAAGCATATTCCTTCTCATTCAAGTTCCCTGGTTTCTGCTGAATTTTATTCGGTATCACACACCCGTTATGGCTATCCCGGCATTTGGAGCAGCTATTTCTCAAGGGATTTATGTATCACTTCCAGAAGCTATCTTATTAACAGTCTGGAACTTACGACATGTCTATATGCACTTTTCGGGATTCTTGGGTTGGAATGAGGCATTTCCTTTTCCGCCAATTTTTATTACATACACTGTTATTTTTATACTCTTCTCAAGCATTGGTATTTTTTACTTATGGAGGAATAACAAAAATAAACTTATGATTACAAGCACAATTTTTTTATTCCTTTTATTCTTTATATTAGACGTTGGACGAAAAATTCATTCTCATCAAGCATGGGAAACAGGAGGGCGTGACGCACTTCTAATTTATCTTCCTTTACTTCTATTTACGATTAAAGGATTTTCTGTTGTCTTGAAAAAGAAGACAGAACAAATAGCAATATATTTTGGTTATTTTGCAATTTGGTATTACTACTTTATTCTTATTTTTGTGTTAATTCCAAGATATTATGTATAAAAAAATATTTCTTGTTTTATTTTTAATTTCTCCACTTTTGTTTCTTTTTATTGGATATCCTATAGAAGGGATAAAACAAAATACTACTAGTACAACACGTGTCACAAGCAGATGCTACCAATTAGGAAATACCAAACAATTTTTTGATTGTTTTAGAGGACATGAAAGAATTAATGGAACACAATTAATTCAACAAATAATTACAGATACAAATAGTCTTCAGAGTGGAATGGGAAATCTTTTAATTATAGCTACTGTCACACAAATAGCTCTTATTCCTTTTCTCCTTAAAAAACTAAAATAATTACTTCTTAACTCCAACTAGAATAAGCGATACACCAACCGGAACCGGTATTACTTTTTCTATAACTTTTAGATATGGAACAATTTTATCGAATATAGCAACTTGGTATGGTTTTAGACTATGTGATTTTTCCATCTTACTACGAAGTATCCAACTCCACAGCCCAACAAAGTTAAAGTAATAAATCTTTTCTGTAATAAATCCGGATTTTTCAGTTAACTTTTTTAACTTTTCTTTTTCGTATCTGCGATGATGTCCAAGAAGTCTATCAAATTCTGTATAAGCAAACTTTTTAGCTGGCACGAGAAGTATTATTTTTCCTCCTTTTTGTAAAAGCGCATGCATATTTTTAATTGCTTTTTTGTCATCTTGGATGTGCTCTAACACATTAATGGCAACTATTGTCTGATATTTATTTCTTTTTGTTAATTTTTTTGAAATATCTATTTTTTGAATAGATACAGATTTCTGAGAAAACTTCTTTTTTAACGTTTTTACAAGTCCTGCATCAATATCGCTTAGCGTCACTCCCTTCTTACTCAAAAAGAATTTGCTAATATTTCCAGTACCAGACCCAACTTCTAAAAGCGGTGATTTAATATGTTGTAGACACTGCTCCGCAATCCACTTATTATAATTTTTTGCAACTTCAAGAATTTCCAATGTAGATAAACCTTGGTATTTAATCATAGAGGAAATAATACAGTATCCATAGTATCTACACAATAATGAATACCACTTGACATTAAACACAAAAGTGATGGTAATATAAACTAAGTTGTTTAATTGTGAAAAAAAATTATCTGCTACCAAAGATACTTTTACTATTCGTTCTGTTTCTTACTTTTCCTTCAACGTCACTAGCTGCAACCCTATACTCCAATGATTTTACATTAAACTATTCAGGTTTCAGCGAAACATTTGGTACATGTTCACCCAGCGCATCTGGTTTAACATGTACAGGAACTGACGCTTTCTACACTACGACTCTCCCAACCATGAAGTGTATTTCGGCAAATATAGATATACATAATATTAGGGATGGTATATTTTTCGCAGATGGAAACTATACATCATGGGTTGGTTTTGCAGCATCAGGAACTCTAGGTGTAAGTGATGGACATCTGCATGCATATGCATCAAATTCTACCGACATTGATCTCGGAGTTAATACTCCAGGCATGGGAAGTTTTCATAATTACAAGATTTGCAAAAACACTGACACATATTCATTCTATCTAGATTCTTCATTGATCGGTACTAAAGTTTATTCAGGTCATACAGGAGGATATTTTGGTTTTGAGGCAAAATCCGGAACAATAATTACTAATATGCTGGTTATTGATACGCTTCCAATCTCTGACATTCATCTCTCTGTTCCCTCTCTTAAGCAGACATCTAACCCCTGGCAATCACAATTATATGACAGCGCAAATAAGTGGTCTCCAGGTAATTCAAGTATTAATATCTGGGGATGTGCTGTTACATCTGCTGCAATGGTTTTACAATATAACGGCATTACCAAGATGCCAGACAATAGCCCTCTTAATCCCGGAACACTTAATACATGGCTTAAGTCACAAAAAGACGGATATGTTGGCAATGGACTTGTTAACTGGCTTGCACTCCAACGTTTTACCCAACTTGTCAAACTTGCTTTTAATAACCCAGGATTTACTGCTGATGCGTTGGAATATAAAAGGGTAAAAAATGCAGATAAAGTTACCTTGCTCAGTGACTTACAGAATAATCATCCAGATATTCTCGAGCAACCTGGGCATTTTGTTGTTGCAACAGGCACAAGTGGAACAACCTTTACAATTAATGACCCATATTTCTCCAGGAATACTCTCAATGATGGATACAATAATACCTTTTTAACTTTAGGACGTTTTATTCCTTCTCACACAGATCTTTCTTATATTTTACTTGTTGGACCTTTGGGATTAGACTTTAGTATGAAAAATTCCTCAGGAAGCGCAGTTGGTGAAGAATTCGTACAACAACCCCTAAGTAACCCAACAAATCCGTCACTTTTAAGCGGTTTACCAATAAAGCTTTTTTATCTAACTCAACCTGGAAACGATATCTACAATCTAACAATTACTAATGCTTCTAACACCCCGTACGATGCGCAGGCATACGTTTATGACACGTCAGGAAATGTCCAGGTTTTTGATCTTGCAGGTTCTGGCAATCAGAATAATCCCGACAACTTCACCATCAACTACACCAAAACCAATGACAAACAAGATTCAATTAAGAAACAGAGTGTTTTTGACAATATGTATACTGACATAAATACTTTTTGCCAACAAAATCAAATCAAGAAGAATACTTGTCATGAACTGCTTGATCAAATTAATGATGCAAAAAATCAATATGACAAACACCACATTGTTCAAGAGAAAATAGAACTTGCAGAACTACTAATAAAGCTTATTATTTGGAATGGTAATCACACAATTTCTGATACAGTCTACCAAACACTTGTTAGTGATATTACATACCTTCTTACTCATTAGTGTGGTCCCATCAGAACTCGAACCTGAGACCTCTTCAATGTGAATGAAGCCTCTACCAACTGAACTCTTATGGATATTTGGATTCAATCGTAAATTATCTTTAACGTTTGTTGCAACAACATTATGGGTGAAGTATAATTCCCAAAATGACAGATAATCTTGAATCTCCATATATGTCTAAAAGCGAGGCTGAGGCACTTCTTGTTGGAAAATCAGAGGATGAAAGAAGACAAATACTTGCTACACTTCCATTGCATCATGAGACCAGAAGAAGGTTAAGTAGACAATATGAGATTGATGTTAGGCCAAGAAGGGGTAGCCCGAGAAGGGGGAAAACCCAAGAATTGCGAGAAACGCTAGATGCACTTCCTCAAGATGAAAAAGAGGCATATATTTATAGTGCGCATGCTCCTTCCACCCTAAGAACAAGGTTACTTAGGGAATATGGATTTACTCCCAAACCGCCTGGACTACCCAAAAGAGGAGAAATCCAAAGATTGCACAATGCACTAGACGCACTTCCTCAGGATGAAAGAGCAGCCTTCGTCAACACCACGCCTATGCCTCCGACAACAAGGTATAGGCTACGAAGGGACTATGACTTGCCAGGGAAACGGGGTAAGAAACCTAATCCCAAAACATAATAGCTTTCTGTGGACCAATCAGGCCTCGAATCCTCCTTTGCTAAAACTACGGCGGAAAGCCTGAGACAAGTGGACCTGAGAGGACTCGGTCACAAGTTGTCGCAGCGGCGACCCTCGCGACCCCGGCTCCTTACGCTTCGCTTCAGTCCGCCATTCGAGTCCTAAGTGCTAATAAAAAGTTTCTTGCCCAAGGGCAAAAAACTTTTTCAGTGGACCTGAGAGGACTCGAACCTCTGACCTTTCGAATGTGAATCGAACGTTCTAACCAACTGAACTACAGATCCAATAGCTTCGATTTTACCAGAAATAACCATCGTTGACAAAGCTAATATGAGTTGCGACAATGGATAAGTCTATGTTTTTGCTCAAAAAACTGTGGTTTTTTCTTGTTGACACACTCCAAAGCATTCTTATTGCAGCTGCTGTTTTTTTGGTTATTTATATCTTCCTTTTTAGACCATTTGAAGTAAGTGGACAATCCATGTTTCCTAATTTTCATGATAAAGAATACGTCCTAACCAATCTTATTACCCTTCGCTTTGGCCCAGTTGCAAAAGGTGATGTTATTGTTTTTAAGGCACCGCCAGAACCTGACAAAGACTTTATTAAGCGCGTTGTAGGACTACCAGGCGATACGATTATGGTAAATAATGGCAGCGTCTATGTAAATGGAAATTTATACGATGAAAGCAGTTATTTAGACGAGTCTGTGAAGACATATGGCGGCACATTCTTAAAAGACAGTGAAACAGTAACCGTCCCAGACAATGAATATTTTGTTATGGGAGACAATAGACCATATAGCTCTGATTCGCGTGAATGGGGATTTGTCCCTACAGCAAATATTATTGGCAAGTCCATGCTTGTCTACTGGCCGCTTAATGAAATCCGAGGAGTAAATAATCCTGTGGCAGCAAACAAATAGTTATACTGAAGTTTCTTTAACTTCTCCACCTAACTTTGCAACTAAATCTTTTATTTTTGGTGTTGTCAGCTCAGGTGTCCCTTTCATTTCTATAACAAATCTAGCCTTTTTCTGAGTCTGAAAGAGGTCAACAGCGTCCAATTCTAATGTCTTCTTAAGTTGCTCTGCCATTTCTAAAAGCTCAGGAATATAGATTTTTGTCTTTACCGAATGTGGATCTTTTTTCTCAACTGTTGCCTTAATTTTTCGTGCCATTTCTTCTGTTTGGCGCACTGTACTATTTTCCCTGAGGATTTTCTTAAATAAATCCAGCATAAGGGTTGGATCTCCAAGAGAAATAAGTGGTCGTACGTGTCCTTCGGTAATTACTCCTGCAACAAGCGCATCTTTAATTGCATCGGGCAATGAGAGAAGGCGAATTGTATTGCTGACTGCAGGCGCAGATTTACCAACACGACGCGCTACTTCATTTGTCCCAAGACCAAATTCATCGATAAGCCTCTTGTATGCTAAAGCTTTTTCTATTGGATTAAGGTCTTCACGCTGTACGTTTTCAACAATAGACATTTCGAGTATGCCTTGAGGAGTAGTAACCTTAACAACAACAGGTACTTTCTCAAGACCCAATACCTTCGCTGCTCGAAGACGACGCTCTCCTGCAATCAATTGATATCCAGCTGGTGTCTTAGCAACAACTAAGGGCTCAAGAATTCCTTGCTCACGAATGGAATCAACTAACTCATTAAGAGAATCTGGTGAAATAGCGCCTCGTGGCTGAAGGGGGTTAAACTGAATAACACTTGCTTCTAATTCGTAAATTCTTTCTTCGTCCATTATACTACATCAACAACTGCTTTACCTTTTGCTGCTCGAAATGCCACTTTTCCTTCTGTCATTGCGTAAATAGTGTAGTCTTTTCCAAGTTTTACATTTTTCCCTGGGTGAAATTTAGTACCTTTTTGGCGGACAATAATACTGCCAACTTTTGTCTGTTGTCCACCATAAATCTTTACGCCTAAGCGCTTTGCAACTGAGTCTCTATTATTATTTGTTGATCCACCTGCTTTTGTATGTGCCATATGTTTGTGAAAACTATTTTAGTTTTACAGGATTTTTCACAGCCTGTCAAGTTTTACTTTCACCTAGGCCAAAGGCCTATCGTCCTTTGGACGAAATTTTTTCTATCTTCACATGAGTCATAATTTGTCTGTGTCCTGTGACACGTCTATACTTTGCCTTTGCTTTAAATTTAGCAACCCGCACCTTTGGTGTTTTTTTGTCTGCAATAACAGTTGCAACAACACTAACGCCTGCAACGTTTGGTGTACCGACTTGCTTTTTATCTCCATCCACAACAAGCAAAACCTGTTCAAATGTGTAGGAATCATTGGGTTTTGCGCTCAATTTTTCGACAGCGAGGGTATCCCCTTCAGAAACTTTATATTGCTTGCCTCCACTTAAGACGACTGCGTATTTCATGTGTCTTATTATAGCAAAGCTTTCAGCCTATTTCCAGGGTCAGGTTATTACGGCGGTTGGTGCCGATATTTGAGGCAATTCCCAGAAAAATAGCGTTCGATAAAAGCGAGCTGCCTCCATACGAAACAAAAGGAAGTGGGACACCAACAATTGGCAAGAGACCAATATTCATGCCTACATTAATAAAAAATTGCAAGAAAAGCAGGCTAAATGTAGTAATCACAAAGATTTTCTCTGTTTTGTCCCCAGTATGCTTAGCGATCTTGTATAACCGGTAAAGTAAGAATCCGAAAGCCACGATTACCAAAGCTGCACCCACAAACCCTAAGCTCTCTGCAAGCGTTGCAAAAATAAAATCTGTATGTTGCTCAGGCAGGAAGCGAAGGCTGGACTGTGTCCCCTGTCCAAGTCCCTTTCCCAAAAGCATACCCGACCCTACAGCAATAATTGCCTGAATACTATTGTATGAGCTACCCAGTGGATCATTGGTAAGATGGAGAAAAGTGAGTATTCGTTGCTGTTGATATCCATGAAGAAAGCGAAAAATAAGAGGAATAAGCGCAACAGAAGCGGCTGCTAATGCGCCAAACCACCATAAAGGAAAACCAACAATCATAAGAGTCAGAAACGCTGTAAAGGCATACATAAGCGCACTTCCCAAATCAGGCTGCTTATAAATAAGAAAAACAATGGGAAGAAGGAAAAGAAGAAGTACTCCCAAACTACTCATGTTTTTTTTGTGTGTTGCCAAAAATCCACTTAATGCAATTGCCAGAAATGGCTTAAAGACTTCAGAAAATTGAAGCCTGAGGCCAAAAAAATCCAACCACCGAGCAGCACCCCGAGCCTCGTAACCCAAGAAAAGGAGAAATAAAAGTCCTAAAAAGGAAATAATATAAATGGGCTTTTGCAACTCTTTAAGAAAAGAGAAATCAACATTAGTAAAGAAAATAAAAACACCAAACGATAACAGAAAGAAGAGGAGCTGGTTACGAAAATAGGAGAGGTTCACGGAAAAAAGAGTTGTTAGACTGAGGAGTATCAAAACAACGACAGGAATAACTAACTGAAGGTCAATGCGTCGTAAAAATCCACCCATTATGCTTTTTGTACACTAAATTTCTCGCCTTTTGTCAATTTTGCCACAACCGCTTTTTTTAAAATGTATTCCTCATATTCCTTTGGCCAAGAAGGAAGGGTAACAACAACTTTTTCGGTAAGTGATGTGCCAAGTTTTTTTCGCTCTTCCTGAATTGACCTGGCAATATCCCTTGCCTCTCCCTCTGCTTTAAGCTCAGAAGTAAGATCTGTATTTAAGACAACGCTTAATTGTTCTCCTGGATCCACAGTAACCGTCTTTACGTTTACTTCAGCTGCAATAACATCTGCAACTTCCTTTGATAAACCAGTTGGGACAGTGACTGTTATACTTCCCAAAGGCTGACGAAGCTTGATATTTGCCTCTTTTCTTTGTCCATGCGTTATTTCTACAATTTTTCGAGCAATTACCATTTCCTCTTCTAATTTTTCATCAATGAGCTTTTCTTCAACATCAGGCCAATACGTCAAATGTACCGACTCTTCATTGGTAAGATTTCTATATATTTCTTCTGTTATAAAGGGGACAAGAGGAGCTAATATTTGAGAAAGTATGGCTAGCACATGATGAGTTGTTTCAAAAAATGCTTCTTTATCTTCTTTATCCTCGGACAAAAAAGATACCCTATCGCGACTTCGTCGTATGTACCATGTTGAAAGTTCGGTAACAAAACCCTGCGCTGCTTCAATTCCTGCAACAGTATCGTATCTTTCGATAGCAGCAGAAACTACTCTATTCAAAGTATTTAAACGTGAGATAATCCATCGATCCAAAACGTTCGAACTCTTTGCTCTAAGCTCTTTGCTCTTTGCAGTCCATCCGTACTCATTCGCATACGTAATAAAATAATTGTAGGAATTCCATAAAATAAGAAGAAATCCTCTTACCTGATTTCTGTACGCAAGCTCTGAAATAAGAATATCCTCTCCATGCATAATTGGACTTCCCATAAGATACAGTCGCAGGGCATCTCCGCCGTATTTTGTAAGCATTTCTTTAGGATCTGGGTAATTACCATAGTTTTTACTCATCTTTCTCCCATCTGTCCCAAGAATTACTCCTGTTGTCACAACATTTTTAAATGATGGGCTGTCGTATAACGCTGCGCCAATAACATGGAGTACATAAAACCATGCCCGAATTTGCCCAGTATACTCAACAATAAAATCAGGCGGGAAAAATTCTTCTAATTTTTCTGTTTGGTTAAAAGGGAAATGTCTTTCAGCAAAAGATGCACTACCAGCCTCAATCCAGCTATCTAATACCTCAGGGACTCTATGCGCCCGTTTACTACACTTTGCGCAGGTTATAGTAACTTCGTCTATTTCTGGCTTATGGAGTTCTGTAATTTTTTGTTCTGATGCTTTTTCCAATTCTGCAATACTCCCAGGGACGAATCGCTCTCCGCATTCACATTCCCAAACAGGAACAGGACTTCCCCAGTATCTGGACCGTGAGATATTCCAATCCGGCGCGTGTTCCATAGACTTAAGAAATCTACCGTACTTAAAATGCTTTGGAAACCAATTAATAGATTCATTTGTTTTCTTCATTGCAGGCTTAAGTGCTTGCACATTCACAAACCATGCATCTTGTGGCGCATAGTAGAGCCGCGTGTGGCATCGCCAACAGGTTGGAAGTCTGTGAGTAATTGGATCGTTTTTATAGATAAGTCCCCTTTTGTCCAAATCTTCATTTACTAATTTATTTGCCTTTAAATAATACTGGCCTCCAAAAAGTGGAATATGTTTTTTAACAATTCCTTCATCATCCAAATGAAGCTCTATATACGTATTTTGTTCTTTCATTACTTTTAAATCTTCTTCTCCATACGCGCCAATCGTAACAACGCCTGTACCTTCATCTGCTGTAACAAAATCTCCTGGAATAATTTCAAAAACCTTTTGTCCACTTTCCACATTTTCTTTGTAATAGTCATAATGCGGGACAAATTTCTTTCCAACCAAATCCTTTCCTTTCATCTTTTCCAAAACTTCGTACGGCTCATTTGTGAGCATTTTTAATGTTGTGTTAGCTAAAATATAATTTTCTTTTCCTTGCTTTACTTTTACGTATTCCAAACTTGGATTAACCGCCAACACTGGCGTGGCAATTTTATTCCATGGCGTTGTGGACCATGCTAAGATGTATGTTTCTGGTTGATCCACCAATTGATATTTATAGGTTGTTGCTTCCTCTGTAAAATCCTGATAATTATCTGGATCCATTGCAACTTCAAAATTGGAGATTGGTGTTGAGCAATGTGGACAATACAGGCTTACCCGAAGACCTTTATAAATATGTCCTTTATCATACATTTGCTTAAAGACCCACATAACAGTCTCCATGTAGGTCATATCCATAGTTTTGTAAGCGTGCTCAAAATCAACCCAACGCGCAATATGATCTACATACCACTCCCATTCTTTGGACGACTCTGACACATATTTTTTACACTCCTCAATAAATTGCTTAACTCCTACTTTTTCCTCTATATCTTTTTTGCGCTTAAGTCCTAATTTATTTTCTACTTTATTTTCCGCAGGAAGACCGTGCACATCCCATCCCCAAACACGTCGCACCTGATATCCTTTCATTGTCCAATAGCGAGGGAAGAGATCTTTAGGAATACTTGCAAGAAGCGTACCGTAGTGAGGAAGACCCGTAATAAAGGGAGGGCCATCTAAAAATGTCCATTTTTTATGCGGATCTCTGCTGGAAATAGATTTTTCAAATGTTTTGTTTTTCTTCCAATACGCAATGAGTCGCTCCTCGATTTCGGAGAAATTACTGACTTGTTGTACTGGTGCAAACATAGCTTCAATTGTAATCCAAATACCCATGACTTTCAACACTGAGATAGTTGTATGCAGTTACATCCATTGCAAGAAAACATTTTTGGATGTTATAGTATTTCTGCTGATGGCCGATAAGCTGAGACCACCAGGATACAGAAAATTTTCCCCTCAACGCTTTTTGCAACCTATTTCTGAAAGATTTCAACAATCCCACCTTGCCCAAAAAGTAAAAGAGAAAATATACGGCTCTCCTAACTTCACTATTATTGCTGGCGATGCAGGAATGTATTTGGCCCGCAAGGTCGGCGCAGCATTTGGACAAAAAATTCCAGATAACTTTCCCTCTTTTGCCAACCATGAGCTAAAGGTTGTTATTCCAAAAGAAATCCCCATCGCAACAAAGGATGTCTATATTATCCAATCCGTAAATGGACAACCGGATTCAGATCTTACCCAACTTCGCCTTCTAGAAGAAGCTGCAAAAGGCAAAGGAGCCAACAGGGTCTATCCTATTATTACTCATTTAGCATATAGTAGACAGGATAGACGCGATCAAGATGGCGCAACTGAGGCAGCTCGACTTTTTGGTCGAGAGATTGCGCGAGCAGGTTCGCATGATCCTCAGAAAAGACGTTGGCAGCATGAATCAAAATTACGGGCACCCGCCTCCCTTATTCTCTTCGATGTTCACTCACGCAAGCCACTTGATGCCTTAACCACGAGTAATCATATTCAATGGGTTAATCTTGACCCGTCATTTGTGATGGCACCAAAAGTGCAGGAGATGATTGATAAAAATAAGTTACATGTAACAATTGCGTTTCCCGATGCCAGCGCAGAAGGGAAATATAAAGACTATCTTACATTGTTTGGTAATGGAAGACCTCCAGCAATTATCCATAAAGAGCGTCCCGTGGACCAAAATAATGTCGTTAAAATTTCTGACCAACAAGAAGATACAACAAACCTTGTTGCAGGAAGAGATGTTGTTATGTTTGATGACATCATTGATACAGGCGGAAGTGTCTTGCAAGCAGCAAGAAGATTTAAAGACCAAGGCGCTCGAAGCGTCCGAGTTATTGCAACACATGGCCTTTTCTCTAAGGATCCAAAAAAAGAAGTATCAGGATTGGATATTGTAGATGATCCAGCAATTGATTTTGTCATGATAACAAATAGTATTCAGCCGTCAGATGCAGTATTAAATCATCCAAAGATACAGGTTGTTTCTATCGACCCGCTTATTGTCGAGGTAATTAAGAGAATTGAAAATCGTCAACCTCTGGGAGAGTTGGCAAAGTCTATGAGTCCAGGATTTGAGCACGAATATCAACGTCTTAGTAAAATTAATAGGTATCCACGACGACAAAGAAGACAAGAAGAATTTACTCTTGCAGCATAAAATTTTCATCTCCGAATAAGTTTTTCTAGGTTGCTCTTATCCGCTGCCTTACCCGTTTTACAATGTGTCTTACTTTCCCTTTATCAAGACTTTGCGCATATGGCTCTAGGGGCCTTGTTCCCCATCTTTCTCTTACTTCAGTTAAAGAAATACCATGCTCTAAAGCGAGTTTGTCCGCAACTTTATGACATTGTAAGTCAAGGGCCCACGCTCTTGAATTTTTCCCTCCGCCCATGGAAATTGGTGGGTCGTGATGCACATACAATGCGTCATGAGCACTTCCACAGGCTTCACAACGATGATCCGCGCGTCTTCTCGCAGCTTTTTTCTGACCCCTTGAAAAATCCCCTTCACGCCTCTCTTCTGTTATCATAAACAGCTAGAAACATACATACAGAAGTCGAAAAATGGGGGCAAAAAATAAAGGGGGATAAATTTTGTTCTACAACTAGTAAGCTATGTATTCTTACCGTATGTTTACAATATAGTAATAATTTTAATTACTTTGCAAGAGGGATTTTAAAAGGGGGTAATGTCTTCTTTTTTATAATCTGCCGTGGTCTCGGCTTTTGGAATAGTAAATATATCCTGATATCCTTCAGTCGCAATAAATTTTGCTTTTCCTGCAACAATTTGCTCAAGTCCTCGACACGCAAAACAACCACCCTTTGGACATACCATATGACCTTTTTCCCGTGCTGCACGAATTTCCCTAGCAATTGTTAAGATTTTTTCATGCGCAGTATCTAAATTCGGAAAAGGCATTTCCTTAGGCTCGTTATCTGATTCTAAATACCAATAACTAATTTTACTTACCTTCCTATTCTGACAATTCTTTACCAGAAGCGCATAAATTGGTAACTGCAAAGAATCCTCGTCTTCTTCATTTTTGCCTGTCTTAAAATCGATAATATGCACACTATCATCCTGTGGGGCATACTCAAGCCAGTCTATTTTTCCGCATAAAATAATCCCCTCTTCTGGAGATAAATAATATCGCGGAGGCAAGCTGTCAGGAGAAGCTAATTTGACTGCTTTTTGCTCTATTGGACCCGGATGAAATAACACACGATTGATCATAATCGCACCACGATTTTTATACTCCAACTCTTGTTCGGGACTTTCAAATCCTCCTTTTTCCCCACGTATTTGCTCCCATGCTTTTTCGTACTGCTCAAGAAGCGGCTGCTTAAGTCTATCCTCTACTTTTACAACAGAAAGAGCCTCCAACACTTGATGAACAATAGACCCTAGCGCCAAGGCGGGATTAATAATATTTACTTTATTATTTGTTTTAGGATTTCTATACAAATGACGAATCCAATATGCACGAGGACATGTCAGGTAATCATGTATTGAGGAGTGACTTACCCAAAGATCTGGTTTTTTATTGTGGGGCATGTTATGGCTAGTATAGCAAAAATAACCAAATAGCGCTTATTAATCCTCAAAAAAATGATCTGGACTATGTATACTATCCAAATGGTCTATTGCATCTTGAGGAAGAACTCTTTTGGCGTGTTCTCGAGCTGCAATCCGATATACCTCTCTTGTTCTTCTGTGTCTTCTTGCTTGTGTTTCGCCATGCTGAACGAAATGATGATATCCCTCTCCCGCTATTTGCTCTTCATGAGAAGGCGATCTGCCCAAAACATCTGTCAAACCAGTTTCAATATGATTTTTAGCAGCTTTTCTGTCTGTCATATTTTCCTATTATAGGATAATATTAGTTCTTAAGCAAGGCTAACCTGCTATAATATTGCAGTGCAGCAAGATATAAAAATCCGCTTGGATAAATTTTTAGCTAATGCTGGGATAATTTCCCGGCGAGGGGTAAAGTCATTTTTGAAAAATAATGACGTTACTATTGACGGCAAACGAGTAACAGAATCTGGAATCCGGGTAGGTAGTAAGCAACTTGTTTTGATAAATGGTGAAAAAGTACAAAAGCCTGGCTTTGTTTACTATATATTAAATAAACCAATTGGCATTATTTCCTCAACTGCAGACGAATTTGCGCGTGACACAGTGACTTCTCTTATTGATACTCCCTACAGAATTTATCCTGTTGGAAGACTGGATAAAGATTCTCATGGGCTTGTTTTGTTAACAAATGATGGAGAGTTAACTCATCAGCTTATTCATCCTCGCTACCATGTACCCAAACTGTACCGAATTCTTGTTGCAGGACAACCAACAAAAGGACAACTTGAGCAACTTCGCATAGGTGTTATTTTAGAAGATGGAATAACAATGCCTGCAGAAGTGACTGTCGTTAAAACAGTCATCCCGAACTCACAACGTGTCATCCCGCACTTGATGCGGGATCCAGGTTCTAAAACAAAAATAGACCATCTGGATTCCCGCCTGCGCGGGAATGACAAGGAAAAAACAACCCTAGACATAACCCTTCACGAAGGACGGAATAGACAAATTCGACGGATGTGTGAAGAAATGGGAATACAACTTCTTGATTTACAACGCATTGCCTTTGGTCCACTCAAATTAGGAAGTTTAAAACGAGGAGAATACAGAGAATTGTCAAAAAAAGAAGTGGAAAGCCTACGAAAAGTAGTAGAATAAATTTCCTTTAATAGCTATGTAAACCTTGCGCTATATGATCATCTTCCATTTGTTGTGCAGTACTCAAACCTAATCTTCTGACAGTTGCAGGCCGTTGCCTACTTATTAAATCTCTTTCAAAATCATTTTGAGGATCTGCATGTAAAAGCGCATGAAACTCCTCCGCAGCCCGTCTTCGAGATGCATTCGTAAAGATATCTTTTACAAAACGCGATAACCATGGCAGCTCTTTATTTTTAGTTGTCATATTTATAGTTTATCATACTACAGGATTCTTATGCAAGCTGTTGTTCTTCTTTTCTTGATTCTGGTATATGCAGTACAACCCATTCTCCTGGCACCATAACGTTATTATTTTCTGACTCTGTTGAGTGAATGAATGTTGTTCCGTCTTTGTTCTTTACCATCACATCCACTTGCCAGACCCCCCGTCTTTCGTTATCCACCTGCTCATGGGCTCTATTAACATCTTCTTGTCCAATAGTCTTTTTTTCTTCCAATATTTCAGCAACTGCCCACATGTAATCTTGTCTTCCAGCCAGAATAGAAAGCACTGTGCTTTTTGCACCATCTGGATTAACATGCAAAATATGTGCGGTAAGAAATTCGTCCCATCCTGTTCCGTCCATATCCAGCGCAGCAGCAGCCATAGCGCTTGTTGCTGTCATACGACGAGGCCATGTTGCACCGTTATATTCTGATGTACCAACAATAGTTGCTCTATCTATACCTTCATCAAGTTGAGAAGCTTCTATGTGTGCTGCTTCGTGAAACGCTGTCCTCCCTGGAGCAATACGTCTGCGAAGTCTTTTAACAGCACTTACCACAATACCTGCTTCGTGGCGAATTGTTTCGCCTACTTTTATCATGGTTGTAGGCAACCGTTCCATAGCAGCCGCAGTATAGAGTGGAAGTATTAAAAACTCAAGCAAGCAAGCGCAAGATTATGCGTAAAGAGAAAGGAGAAATGTCTTAAGATTTTCAAAAACAGCTTCGTACCCCTTGCTATTGGGATGAACCCCATCTGGACATAGAAGACTTGTGTAGTCTTTATTTTCCCATTCCTGAAAGATATCAAGGTAAGGCACTTTTTCTTCTTCGCAAACACGCTTAGTAATATCTGAATACGCTTTTAAATCGGTATTAAGAAAAAAGTCTCCCTTGCTACTTTCTTTATCTGTAATCTGGCATGGACTAATAAAAAGAATCTCTTGCACCACGCTTCGCGTCTGCGCAATCATGTCATGAATATTTTTTTCAAATTCATCACGGGACGTCCGCGGTGGATTATCTTTTCCTCCAATGCGACGAATGTCATTAATGCCTGATGTAAGGAGAATAAGATTTGGTTCTCTAACTTTTGCTTCCACTATAATTCTTTTCAACAATTCTGTTGTTGACTCACCAGCACTTTCTCTACTAACGCCTAGGTTATACACTTCATTGTCTATGGGTTAGCTTTCATGCCACATCTTGAGTCTTCCAATATAGCCACCTAAGTGATCCTCATCATACAGACCAAAAAATGTGCTTGCTCCAATGGCAACAATTCTGTGTGGAATCATATTATTTCTTTTCTTTATACAAATAGATTTGATAAACGATTGCTCCGGTAGTAATAATTCCTAAACCTTGTCCGAGCATTACAACCCAATCATGTTGTAAAAATCCATACAACGTCCAAAGCAGATAAACAGTAAATGAGAGAATATAAAAAGCAGTAGAAATTCCTTCTGTGGATTTTCTTTGAAAATTCTTTCTGATTTGATCTGGGAATCCAACTAATTTAACCAGTATGGAAAGCGTTGTGGTCAAAAAACCAACAATTGCAATGAGAGTAATCATGCAACGATTATAGCAAATTTCTTATATGCCAGTGATATACTAAGAAAGTGAAACGCATAACAGCATTTCTTGGAATTTTTGTTGCTGTAGTTATTTTTATCTATTTTGGGGCAAACCTTTATTTTCATTCGGGTATTCCCACGCAATTACTTCCCGCCTACCCTACAATAACACCTGCTCCTAACCAATCTGCAACTATTTCCAAAGGATCATTGCCAACAATTCCCTTTAAATTACCAGATGGGTATAGCATTCATGTTTTTGGTGATGTTCCTAATGCTCGTGATATGGAATTTACGAAAGATGGTACGTTACTTGTCTCTAGTCCTTCTACAAATCATGTCTATGCTCTACCCGATAAAAATAATGATGGTGTCGCAGATATTGCAAAGCAAATCATTAGCAACGAACCACATGTTCACGGACTAGTATTTTACAATGGCCAACTCTTTATCGCTGACACAACAAAAGTTGTTAGGTACAATTGGGATGAAAATTCTCAACTGGCAACAAAAGACAAGGATCTTTTTTCTCTCCCTGGAAATAATGACCACAACAACCGTACGCTTGTTTTTGATAAAAATGGCAGCCTTTATGTTTCTCTTGGTTCTACCTGCAATGTTTGTAGAGAACCTGCAACAACAGGCGGATCGGTTCTTATTTCCAATGCCAACGGGGACAGTCCAAAAGTTTTTGCAACAGGACTTCGCAATGCTGCATTTCTTGCTCTTAATCCAACGAATGGCGCTGTGTGGGACACAGAAATGGGACGGGATTATTTAGGAGACAATCTTCCTCCCGATGAGATAAATATACTTTCATCTGGAAAAAACTACGGCTGGCCTAATTGTTATGGAGATAAAGTTCATGATACTAACTTTGATAAAAGCAACTATGACTGCTCGCAGACTCTTGCTCCTATTTATCAAGTTCCTGCTCATTCCGCACCGTTAGGATTAACCTTTATCGAAAGTTCGCAATTTCCCAAAAGTTGGCAAGGAAGCTTATTTGTTGCGTATCACGGAGACTGGAACCGCTCAACGCCAATAGGATTTAAAGTAGTACGACTTACTGTACAAGGAAATACGATTACAGGGTCCGAGGATTTTCTTACCGGCTTTTTACAAAGTAATCTTGCAGGCGCAGCACTTGGAAGACCAGCGGATGTTACTTTTGACAGCAAAGGAAATTTATATGTTTCAGATGATAAAGCTGGAAAAATATATATTATCCAGAAAACCTAACTCCGGAACTTATCCCTTGAAAAACAAGTGTCATTCCTGCGAAGGCAGGAATCCAGATTCTGGAAAGCGCCGCTTCGGCGAAGCAAGTACTGAATCGAGTGCCAGAATGACAAGTTTCTTGTCTTGATGGTACAGATCCGGAACTCCCTCTTGCAAATTTGCACTATTCTTCATACGCTGGATATATGCTAAAAAAGTCAAGGAAAGGTTCTATAAAGACACCAAGTAATAAAAGGCGAGGATTTTTCTTTTTGATAACAAGATATTTTTTATTTTTTAGCATTGCTCTTCTTTTCTTTGCTGGTACCTCGTATTTCCTGAATGCAGCACAAAATACAACCTGTGCTAACTCAAAATCCTGTACATCAGATTTGTCTGTAAAAATAGAAAATAATGCTATTGGTATGTTTCAGGGGAAAAAAGTGATTCCACCAAAAATAGATGAGACACAACAAATTGCCTACCAACCGGTCTTGGGTGCAGCGTCAGGAGAAAAGCATATTTATGTTGATTTAGCAGCACAAACGCTTTATGCCTACCAAGGCACAACGCTTTTTTTCAAAACACTTGTATCAACAGGAAAATGGAACAAAACCCCAACTGGTAATTTTCATATTTGGGAAAAGCTTGTTTCAACGCGTATGGCTGGAGGAGAAGGAGCTGATGCGTATGATTTACCCAATGTCCCGTATGTTATGTACTTTTATCATGACTTTGGATTACACGGTGCATATTGGCATGACAATTTTGGACATGTCATGTCTCATGGATGTGTGAATATGCGACAGGTCGATGCAAAGACAGTCTTTGATTGGGCAGACGGACCTGTGGGAAATAAATTAGGGACAGCAGTTAGTATTTGTGACCAAATAACGAGTAGTAACCAGTGTATACAGAATAATCCGGTTAATTAGCAACCCTATGACACGAGCACATACATTTGAATTAGAATCATTAGTCCTTTTTGCCTTTGCCGCAGTTGCTGGTGTTATTGCGGCAACGTATTTCCATAACGGACCGAAGGTTAGGACTGTATTTAATTTACCTGTTGTTGCGCCATTTGTTAGTCCAACACCAACAGCAACTCCTACGCCGGTATCAAAAGTTGCAAATTTTTCTCAAGTTGCTCCAAATGGTCTTAAAAAGGTAACAATGACTGTCACGACTCGAGCAAGCGACAAAACATATACTTTTACAACCACTAATGAAGATGGATCAAATTCTGTACAAATTTATTCGGTGAATTTACCAACAGATGAGAATATGAGCATCCCCTTTAATACTTTTTCACCAGATGATAAATATCTTTTTATTGATCATGTATCCAGTAACAACACCGAACCGCTTGTATTTCGCGCAGATGGACAGCAAGTAGGCGATAATTCCCAATATTTTAATGTCAAAGATATTTTTACTGCCCGCACAACGGGAAATACCTACGACACAACAACAGGGTGGGCGTCCGAGACATTACTTATAGTTAATTCCAAAACACCCAACAGTAACACACAGTCCTATTGGGTAGAAATTCCAAGCAAAGCAGTTATTCCTCTTTCTACAGAATTTTAATTTCTCATTGACAAAAAATTCAGCTAGGACTATAGTGCGAGCATATGGCACAAAGAGGACCCCAACGAGAAAAAGGAGTAGCATGGGAGGTAGTAGTACAGAAAGTAGTAGAACATGGAATACATTTTGCTGCAGGTCTTCTAACAAGAAAGCGTCATCCTGAAGTTAACAGTTCTCAACAACTTGCTCACAATTTAGGTGCACACACAGCAGATCAAGCTGAAAGACTTAAAGATGCGACAACCGAAAAGGTTCAACAACTAGCTCAAACTGGTCAAGCAGCATTAACAGAAGGCGCACAAAGAGCACAAGAATTTTTAGATGAAGTTCCACAAAGAGCAGAAGCATTGGCTACAACAGCTCAAGATACAGCTCGCAGAACAGGAGATAGATTATTATCGCGTTGGGAACTTGGTCCATATTCTCGCAACAGACAACCAGAACCTCCAACACCAACAGAACCCACGAATCAAGGCGAATAATTTCTTCATTTTTGCTACACTTATTTCATGACTGGACGTACTCATGATTTAGCTGCATTTTCTGCACTTACCTATATTGTTGCTGCATCTCCTATTATTCATATGAGTCTGGCAACAGCACTCTGCGCTTTTACTGCCAATCTTATTGGCGGACTTACTCCAGACATCGACCAGCCAACAGCAGACCTGTGGCATAAATTGCCTGGTGGAACATTTTACAGTAGACTTTTTACTCCACTTATGGGAGGGCATCGATTTATTTCGCATTCAATTATTGGCATTGTTTTGTTTGGCTTTCTCGCACACTTTATCCTGGTACTTATGAGTAAATCTCTTCTTACTAATATGAATATTGTCTGGTGGGCATTTATGATTGGGTATATTTCTCATTTGATTATGGATAGCTTCACTAGGGAAGGAGTACCCTGGCTTTTTCCCATTCCATTTAAATTTGGATTACCGCCGATTACTGCATTTCGGATAAAAACAGGAGGGTTTTTGGAGAAGTATGTTTTATTTCCAGGACTTATTTTACTAACAGGATATATTATCTACAGAAATTATAATCATCTGCTTCTTTTTTTCCATAGCTTTATGCACTAAAGCATCTGGTAAATTCTTTACCCAATAGCTACAATCAGAAAGTTACATGAACAAGCCACCAATTGAAAAAAAATTATATGCACAGCGCTTTGACAGAGATCACGCACAAAGAAATGCACTGTGGAAAGTACTTTGCTCTAATTTTTTTCAGAAATATATTAATACTCAGGATATAGTTCTCGATGTTGCAACGGGGTATGGTGAATTTATTAACAATATTTCCTGCAAGAAAAAATTAGCGTGCGATATAAATCCAGATTCTAAAAAATATTTAGATAACAACGTACAATTTTTAAAGTCTTCTTCAAGTAAAATACCTCTCAAAAATAATTCAGTCGACAAAATATTTATTAGTAATTTTTTTGAGCATATTACTCGTGAGGAAATACTTTCAACAATCCATGAACTCCATAGACTGCTAAAACCAGGCGGAAACGTATTAGTGTTACAACCGAATATCCGTTACTGTGCAAAGGACTATTGGATGTTTTTTGACCATATTACGCCAATTGATGACAGAGCGCTCACAGAAGTATTCAGTATGAATGGATTTGCGTTACAGAAAAAAATTGAAAGATTTTTACCATTTACTACAAAGAGTAAATTTCCCAAATCTCCTTTTTTTGTTAAAGTATACCTATCACTTCCCTTTCTTTGGAGAATATTTGGCAAACAAAGTTTTTTAGTGTATGAAAAAGTTTAATCAATTTCTCAACAACTATCCATTAGCAAGGCAATTGTTATTTTTTTCATTTCTTTTTCTCCTTTCTTTACTTACATTTTGGAAAGCATTATCATTTGATTTTTTTCAAGATGATTATATTTTTTTGTGGAATGCTCTGTATCACCCCTTTGCGCAACTCTTTAATTTTCGTCATCCTGCAGCTCCTCTAGAAGCACTTGTTTTTGTACGACTTTTTGGCCTTAATTCTACACTTTGGGAATTACTAGGGATAACTATCAAAACAATCACTGCATTCCTAACCGGAGTTTTACTATACAAAATAACAAATTCCAAATTAGCTGGATTTTTAGCAGGAGTATTTTTCGCTACGTGCTACGCTGGAATGTATATTGTAAATGCATTTAATTTCCACGTCCCTGCCTTCGTTGCAATCTTTGCTCTTTTGTCACTTATTTGCTTAGTAGATGCTATAAAAGGACAGCAAAAAAGAATATGGTTATTTATCATCTTTTTTGTCCTTGGTATTGTTTTTGATCCAGCTCGAGGCCTATCAATCCTTTTTATTATTCCGTTATTTCTTTTTCTCTTTCCAAAGTCAAAAAACAAAACAAAAATAACAAGACAACTCACGATTATTCTTTTTGCCTTTCTCGCAATATGTATTCCCCTTCTTACCATATGGTATTTTGTTTTACCTATTGGAGATACACAGGTTAGCGTCTTTCTAAGAATTCTTCATATCAATCCAATGCTTGCGCTCAGCAAAACAAAAGATATTGGTAATTATTTTGCAACAATAGCAGATTTGTTTATCTATCCACTGTACAGTATGACTGCAACTAAGCCAATCTATGAAACGCTTGATTATCAAAGGATTTTTGGCGTTGGGGGAATAGTATCATTTATTTTTGCAGTAGCAAGTTTTATATATGGAATTAAGAAAAAATCTCAGACCTTTGCCGTGATTGGATTTTTTATCTTGTGGACATTTTTACTGTATTTACCCAATTTCCTTGCCGAGCCAAGACGTCCTATGGATCCACAACACCACTATCTCTATATTTCGGCAATCGGATTTATCGCTGTTGTTGCATATATTCTGAGTAGAATTAAAAATAAGTGGATTTTATTACTCTTATGTATCTGTTTTATCATGCTGAATATATACAAAGTGAATACTATTCTCTCTCTGGAAGCACCATACCGCTCAACAGTACTTGTTGAGCAGGCATTGCAAACCATTGTCTCTCAAGTACCACGAGGAGAGGCAAATGACGTTTTCTTTTTTCGAGGAAATTATGATTGGCTTGGCAATAGTATTACTTTTTTTGGAGGATCTCATTTTTTACTCCTCACAAAAGACCCAAATGGAGACAATATTCCCCAATTTACCTTTGATGGAGACTTACTATTTAATCAAGTGTGCTACGACCATCCCAAAGATGCTATTGGCACAGAATACAAACACGTTCCAATTTCTCATATTTATGCCTGGGAAGCAATTGTACCAGGAAAATTGAAAAATATTACAAATCAAGAACGAGAAAGATTAACGAGGGAAATTGTTGGAAAAAATTGTAAATTACTAGAAAATTAATTCTTATGTCTCAAGAAAGCGGGAATATCCCACATATCTTCATTTGGTTCGTCATCTGTTGACGCAGTTGTTGTCCCTGTAGAATTTTGCATATTTTGTGGAACAATCGGTAATACTTGCTCATCTGGGCTTTTTTCAACAGGTTCTTGCTGCTTAACAAACTGAGACGACTCAGGGACAAATTGAGATAATTTTTGCTGTGTTGAATCAAATCCTGTTGCAACAAGCGTAATTTTTATTGTATCTCGCAATTCTTCATCAATTGTTGTTCCAAAAATAATATTCGCATCAGGATCTGCAGCCTCAGAAATAATTCGTGCTGCTTCATCGACTTCTGTCATGGACATATCCGGTCCACCGGTAATATTAAATAAGACTCCCCGTGCACCTTCCATATTTATTTCAAGCAATGGACTACTCACTGCAGCCCGTGCTGCAACTTGTGCTTTATTTTCTCCGGTCCCAGTACCAATACCCATAAGAGATGACCCAGCATTCGTCATGATACTTCTTACATCAGCAAAGTCCACATTAATAAGACCAGGGACAGTAATTAAATCAGAGATTCCCTGCACGCCCTGCGTTAACACACTATCGGCAACGCGAAATGCCTCCATAAGGCTTACCTTTTTATCTACAACATCCAATATTCTCTGATTTGGAATAACAATAAGCGTATCAACTTTATCTTTTAGTGCTTCGATCCCATCTTCTGCATTTACCATGCGTCGTGTGCCTTCGAATGCAAATGGTTTAGTAACAACAGCAATAGTGAGTGCACCAATTTCTTTTGCAACACCTGCGATAATTGCTGCAGCGCCTGTCCCAGTACCTCCACCCATACCAGCAGCAACGAAAACCATATCAGATCCTCTAAGGCTATCTTTGATTTTTTCAATAGACTCCTCTGCTGCTTGTTTGCCAACTTCTGGATCTCCTCCACTTCCTAATCCCTTTGTTAATTTTTCACCAATTTGGACTTTTGCTTCCGCAGGATTGAGTAAAAGAGCCTGTGCATCTGTATTAACAGCAATAAAATCAACTCCTTGAATTGTTTGGGAGGCAATCATTGATGCCAAGGCATTTGTACCGCCACCACCAACTCCAACAACGCGGATTTTTGCAAAATTATTTGTCTGAGGCTTGATAAGCATAACTCCTGTGATCCTAGCAGATGGTTACACGATTTGCAAGTTGTTTAGGCAATAATTTGTTATACTTTTTATATGGGGCCAGGAACACCATCTGAAGGGATACCAAAGGAAATAAATCCTACAAAAGGAGAGGGCTCACAAAGTGTGGTTAAAAAGGTTGATGAGCCTGCAAAACAAACTCCCCCACTTGCTCAAAAAGAAATCCCGGAACAATCTTTACCAATAGATGATCAACAACCAACTTCTCCAGAACAACCATCTCAACCAGAAATTCGATATGACGCAGACGGAATACCAATAGGTGTTTTGAGAGAGTTGCCTTCTAAAATTGATTCAAATGGCGAAACAGTACCTTCAACTGCTTTTGCTGAAAGAGTCATTATGCTCATAGACGGTCAAGAACACGCTTTTGATGTACTTGTACCAAAAGAGTCACCATATGATATGTCATCTGAACAATGGGAACAATGGATTGGAGAAAATATTCCAGAGTTTGGCCAGCTTGAAGAGCGCTTAGAAAAAGATCAAACTTACCAAAGTATGTCAGATGAACAAAAATCAGTTATCCATGATCTGATACTTAAAACTAATTTTCAAGAACGTGCGGGACAGAATATGACATTTCTTGCAGATGGAATTTCAGATATGTGGGATGATTTAGAAAAAACTAACCCCAACTTACCTGCTGCACAAATTGTTTTTGCTCCAATGGATTTTGATAAGGCAAGTTATGCGGGCGTTTTTAACATTGCTGGTTCGAATATAGTTGTTGTTAATACGCCAATGTTTGAAGCATTTTGTCTTGCAGACGTTGACACAATTCCGGCATTTTTTAGTCATGATGGACAAAGGCTACATGCAACAACACCGGATAACCTTATGTACTTATTCGGTCGGGAAGAAATGAATCATATTGACTGCATCATGCAATACGGAGTACCAGCTGAGTTGAATTTACAAGGAGCAACTTTAGCGCAATATGATGCCCAGCTGCATGAATTGCGATCTCTTCGTGACCAAAGAAGATATGTCATGACGCACCCAGAAGAATTTCCTTCACCAGGAGGCGATATACCTACCGAACTACAAGTGCTTAATGCAAGAATCCATGCTGCAATCGCAGAAAGAAGAAAACAAAAGCAAGCAGAATTCAACTCAGATATAGAATATGACGAGAACGGAGTCCCTGTTGTTACATGGCAAAACCTACCTTCGCGCATCGGCCCAGATGGGGAAACGATTCCTGCGACAGCACAGACAGCAAACCTGATATTTGAAAATGAAGCAGTTGATGTAACAAGTCCCATCGAGTCTCCTTATCAATTTAGTCAGGAGAATTGGATAGATTGGATAACAGATAATTTTCCGGACTTTGGAAATCCGGAGCGTCTCTATCAAAGCGACCTGTTTCAGGATCTTTCACAGAAGCAACAAGATGCGCTGCAGGATAGAGAAGTTTTGTCGCAAATAATTAAGGAGAGGTTAGGTCTTTACATAACTGGTTTAATGAAAGGTGTCATTAGCGGATATGAGGATTTGAACATAACGAATCTGGAGCTGACCCTTCCCAAAATAAGTTTTACATCGCTTAACTATCAGGATCTAGGATATTCTCTCGCTGCTGCCGTACCTGAATATAATATTATCAGTATAAACACCGCAGCCCTTGAAAATTATTGTCTCATGGAGCCTGATCTGCTCTATTACTTCATATCCCGTGTAGATCGAGTTCCTTATGGGGTACTAACGCCAAAATCACGCACTCTATTAGCAGGAAGGGAGGAAATAAATCACATTGATGATTATATACAACATGGTAATTCGTCATCTGCGCCTCTTAATCCGGATGAAGTTACACAAGCCGAATACGATGCGCAACCGCATGAGTTCCGTGCACTTCGTGATAATTGGCGATATGTAAAAGCACATCCGGAAGAGTTTCCAAACCCTGAAAATGGTTGGCCTGAAGAATTAGAAATACTTACAGAAAGGATTAGGGCAGCAAAAACTGAGAGAAGAAGGCAACGAAATCAAGCTATAGTAGAACCACCTACAGAAACAATTAACATTGGAGAATCAATTGAGCAAGAAAAAACCTAACAAGATTACTTATTTCTAAGATTTTCTTTTGTAAGGACGTATCCACTAGGAAGCCTAGTCGTTCCGCCTTTTCGAACATGTTCTTCAATAAGACTCCATCCTAGTTGAGAAGCAAATGGCGAAACAAAACTCCCAGCTCCTTCTACAACTTCAGGTTAGCTTCTCCCAGTGGTTCTGATTGCTTTAACATAGTTGGATTAGTTCTTCTATGTCTGTGAGATTGTGATGATCTTTTCATATTAGGGTATAAAGGATTTTATTAGATCAATTACTTTTTTTCCATATTTTCCAAACGATAATCCCTTGAGTGCGGGAATTGGTAAATGAAATCCTGGACCTGTTGCGAGGCTTTCTGTTGCGCCGTACAAAATAAGACCAACTGCTGTAGAAAATGCTGGATCTTGTACCTCATCTATTATTCCCTTAAGCCCTGATGGAATGCCAACTCTCACCGGCATGGCAAGGCTTCGCTTTGCTGCATCTACTATACCAACTGTCTTGGCTCCTCCACCGGTAATAACAAGACCAGCCGGTGTTTGACCACCCCATCCTGACTTCTTTAACTCTAGTCCTACCATAGTGAATATTTCATTTAAGCGTGGTCGCATAATTCCTTCAACAAGTGTTTTGTAACTCACCTTTTTCAATTCTTCTGGCAGCTGTAAGCTCGATAAATCCATTTCATCACTAATTCGTGACCCATCTTCCTCTGATAATCTTCTTCTGGGCTTACTTAAAAATAATTTGAGTTTTTCTGCAGATTCCAAAGAGATGCGAAGTCCAATTGCTAAATCATTGGTAATATGTCTCGCGCCAATTGGCAACACACTCGAATGAGCTAAGGCTCCATCAACATAAATAGCAATATCTGTTGTCCCTGCTCCAATATCTACCAACACAACTCCTAATTCTTTTTCTGTATCAGAGAGCACTGCCAAACTTGATGCGTATCCATTAAATACCATACCCGCAACATCTACTCCAACTTCAGAGAGCGCTTTTTCTAAATTCTTAAGACTCGTTGTCCCAGCGGTAATTAAATGTGTCTCTACCTCTAGCCTAACCCCAGTCATACCAATAGGCGCTTTAATACCCTCTTGTCCATCAACAATAAAGCTTCGAGGCAGAATGTGAATAATTTCCCTACTTGTTGGAAAACTTACTGCTTTTGCTGCATCAATAACACGCGTTACGTCTTGTTGGGCTATTTCTCCTTCAGGTTGAGCAACCGCAACAACGCCACGTGAATTTTGGGATTCTATATGGGATCCGCCAATGGAGACAACAACTTTACTTGCGGAGTACCCTGCCATACGCTCTGAGGACTCTAGAGACGCATTAATGCTTTGTACAGCCTCTTCAATGGCAACAATTTGCCCTTTTTTAATTCCGCTGGATTTTACTTCTGATACGCCCAAAACATTAACAGATTCGTCATCTACTTTTGCAATAAGCGTTACTATTTTAGAACTTCCTATATCAACACCTACTAGTATTTTTGCATCAGCCATATCTTAAAAACTAACAACGACTTGAGCAAACCGAAAGTCTACTCGTTTCAGTTGCTTTCCTTTTATTGTAAGTTGGGAAGCTACTTGTTGTAAAGAGGCGAGTTGCTTTTTGAGGTCTTTTTGTGTCGAGAGAATAGCAACTGCTCCACTATCCAAGGTTATCTGTAAAGATCCATCAGGAAGGGCAACGACTGTTACACAGGAAAGGTGAGTATCTTTACACATATTCTTTACAGTCGCAATGGCATTGTCACTATTTACTACCCCGGAGAGTCTCATAAGAGGAGAAATAATGCGAATTGTTGAAAAAGTGAAAAAAACAAAACAGACAGCACACGCGACAATTGTTGCCAAAAAAAGCGCTATCATAAGCGAAAGCGCCCGGAGAGTAGATTTTACTTTTCTGCTTGGGATGTTGATACGCATGCTAGTACCACCTTTGCCACGTTTTCTGCCCCATTTTTAATAAGAGGGATTTGCCATTTTGCTGTATCTGTCGCTTTTCTAGCAAGCTCTTGTTGGATTGCCTGAAAAAGTGTTTTGGGTGAAAGGGATTTTTGAAGAATGACTGTTGCAAGTTTTTCTGACTCCATTAATTTTGCATTTTTCCACTGCTCGTCCTTTTGTCCAAAAAGAAGTGGGATAAGTACTGCTTTTTTTCGCAAGGCAAGAAGTGCCGCAACGGTATTTATACCAGATCGCCCAACAACAAGATCTGCTTTAGCAAAAACACTATTAATACTGCTGGGGTCAATAAATTTAACTACTTCATATCTATCACGCTTTTTAGGAGACAACTTTTCCTTTTCTGCAAGAAGTTTTTCATAATCGTTATACTCTTTTGCATCTCCTGTTAGGTGAAGAACTCTAGCTGTATCTAACAGCTCTGGCAAGATATGAAAAACAGTATTATTCACCAAATGTGAACCGCCACTTCCACCAACAATCACAATAAGCGGTAACTTTTCACTACTTTTAGAAAAGGGGGTGTCTTTTGTAGTTGCAGAAAACGGTAAAAATGGATTACCAGTTAAAACTGTTTTCCTTTTAGGAAAAAATGCTCTACTGCTATCCCAAGAAATACAAATTTTATTTGCAAATGGGGCAAGGAGCTTATTTGCCAACCCTGCCTCAAGTGTTGATTCATGAATAACAAAGGGAATACGGAGCATCCGCGCAGCAATTCCAAGAGGCACAGACAGATACCCACCAAATCCAACAACAACATCTGGTTTTTCCTTTTTTAAAATCGCGAATGCTCCAGCAAATCCCTGTGGAACTTTAAGAAGGGATGGAAGTGTTTGCTTGGTCAAAATTCTCTGGACTCGGCCTGTTGTGATAGAGATAAAACGAATACCTAACTGAGAGATAGTTTTTTGCTCAAGAGATTGTCCTTCGTCTCCTTCAAAAACATGCTCTCGTCCTATATAGACGATTTCCACATTTTTGGGTAAAGCAGAAATAAACCCGAGTGCTGGAGCCATATGTCCACCGATAATTGCTACTTTCATCTAAAAATACATCTCCTTGATCTCCCTCGCCTTTTAGGAGAGGGCTGGGGTGAGGTTGCGCTTATATTATACATTATGAACTCTATGAACTTTTTCTAGCAATATTAATAAGAATACCAATTGAGCAAAGATCAACAACTAAGGCAGACCCACCATAGGAGATAAAAGGCAATGGAACACCTGTTAGGGGAAGAAGTGCTGTCTGGGCGCCGAGATTAATAAGCATTTGGGATGCAAGAAAAGCAGTAATACCACCAGCAAGAAGCTTGCCAAACGTATCATTTGTCCGCATAGCAATTTTTATTCCACACCAAACAATTGCAGCCAGGACAAGAAGCACTAGGAATGAGCCAATAAATCCAATCTCCTCAGCGATAATGGCAAAAATAGAATCTGTTGTATTTTCAGGAAGATATGCATATTTTTGTAGAGAATTTCCAAGCCCTACCCCCAACCATCCACCACTACCAAGCGCAATAAGAATTTGCTTAATGTGATAAGAAGAATTACTACTATCCTGCTCTGGATTAAGAAAAGTCGCTAAGCGAGCTGCGCGGTATGGTGAAAGAATGGCAAGAAGAAGTCCTGCCAAGCCGAGTACAGGGAACGCCGCAACAAAATGCATTACTTTGCCGCCAGACAGAAAATAAAGTACGAATGCTTCACAAAGAATAATAATTGCTGTTCCCATATCTGGTTCTAACAAAACAAGTCCCAATACAACTCCCATAAGAAGGAGGAATGCAAAAAATCTTCCTTTTTCTTTGTTAGAAAACCATGCAGCAAGATAGATAGCAAGCGTTAGCTTAACAAATTCTGCTGGCTGCAAAACAAAGAATTGAAAATTAATCCACCTATGTGCACCTAATACCTTTATACCTAGTCCCGGTAAAAAAACCGCAATCAACAACCCTATGGCAATAACAAGAAGAGGAAGGGAAAGATTATAAAACTTTTTATAATCAAACCAACTAAAAAATCCCATTCCCAAAAACCCAAGCACCATCCACGCTACTTGATCGGTACTATAGTGATACTTTGTTCCAAAATCTCGAAATGATATAAAACTTGATGCATCAAAAACCATGAGTAAGCCGAACAGTGAGATACCAACAACAAGAAGAGTGAGCAGGATATGTAAGCGTTTCATCGAATGAATGCCATATATAAACCAATAATTGCGAAAATAAATCCTAAAAGCCATGCGCGCATAACGATCTTTGGTTCTTCCCATCCTCTTTTAAGAAAATATAAATGAAGCGGCGCAACAGGAAAAACTTTTCTCTTTAAGTATTTTTTTGCAAGAATTTGAATAAGAGAACTTCCAATTTCCAAAACAAATACACCGCCGATAATCCCTAGCGCTAAAATTTTTCCTGTTAAAAGTCCAATGATAGCAAGCGTTGCCCCCAATGCTAATGACCCAACGTCTCCAAGCCAAAGACGCGCTTTAAAAATATTAAAGTAGAGAAACGCTCCAACTGCTCCCATAAGAATAGCGATAAAAATTCCCAAAGCAATATCCAGCTGCGCTGCGGTAATGGCAAGGAATGCTAAGAGACAAATTAGGAAAAGTCCTGATGCAAGCCCATCCAATCCATCAGTAATATTAAATGCATTCGCAAAAGCGACAATAACAAAAGCTGCAAAGGGAATAAATAGAAATCCCAAGGAAGCAAGGCCAATACCCCGGATAAAAATAAAAGAATAGCCTAAATGAGTAAACAGAAGTATTGCTATGATGAATGCCAAAATCCACTGGATGACAAATTTATGTCTGAATCTAAGACCAAAAAAATTAGTTTTGTCATCTCCATTAATAAGCTTTTTAAAGTCGTCATACAATCCCAACATACCAAATCCAACAAATCCAATAAGGATAACTGTTAGCTCCCATGGATTAATATTGACCTGAAAAAGCCCATATGCCCAAAGCGTTAATATAGAAACCACTGTAATAAGAAGTGCTCCTCCGCCAAAAGGTGTTCCGACTTTCCACTGGTTGAGTTTGTCAAAAATAAATGTTCGTTTGTTAAAAAGATCGCGGGTTAGTTGTTTTTGTCGTTGCAGCTTAATTTTGTAAAGAAAATCGATGAAAGGGATAAGAAGAATAAATGTAATAAAAAAGGACAAAATGGTTAATCCCAAGAGTTGTGACATAGACTACTATTATAGCCCAAGATGCGAGCTATAGGCAAATTGCCTAATATCCCTTCCTTAGCTTCGTTATGCGCTCAATAAGCCACACTTTCCAATAGCCCATGGTCAATATATAGTCTTTTGCATGCATAAATTCCCTTCTTTCTCCTCCAAATCCTGTTTTGAAAAGAGTTAATCCTTGCCATGGATGGTTAGGTTTGGTAGTCGGCGCAATTCCCCAAAAATTATACTGTTTCATTCCTCGTTTTTTCGCTTCTTTAATTACCTCCCATTGAAGTAAATACATAGCTGGTATATGCCTAAATTCATCATTTGAGGCACTATGGCGGTATATTGCCATATCACCAATAAAATCAATAAGAGCACCAGCAATAACCTTATCTTGATATGTGGCGAGAAAAAGCATAGCCTCATTATCTTTTGAAAAAACCTCTAATTCTTCCTTAATTCCACTGTGAGCAACAAAATGCTTCTTTTGAGCAAGTTTTTTGTACAGAGGAAGGAATGATTTTAATTTGTTCATATTTGTTGTTCGTTCTATGGTGACCCCAGACGTTTGTGATTTTTTAATAAGGTATCTATGAGATTTGCGCATATTTTTAAGAATTTCATCCTCAGACTGGTTAAGAGGCAAAATCCAACAAACTTCAGCATCCATTGCATGAATTTGAGCATTTCTAAATTTGGATTTAGGAAATAGGTCAGCAGCAACGTCTTCAGATAAAAGAGGACTTAATCGAATGAATGATGCATCAACCACCTTTGCCCTTTCTATAAGGTATTCAAAAAGAAAATCTACATATTCTTTTTTATATTGAGCAAAAACAGGTCCATGACGAAGATGAAGATATATCCCCCGTTTGGCAATCACATAGGTTATCGATGTAATGCCAATAAGTTTTTTATTTTCAAAAATACCGAGCCGCTCTATTTTAGTCCCAAGTTGTTTCTGCACTTCACCCCAATTCCATGTTTGAAAAAATGGCGGAAAATCACTGGAAGTTTTTTGCAAAAAATCTTCCCAGTCTTTCTTATTTGTAATTTCTTGAACTTTCAACATAATCATTTATTATTGTAACAACTTTTTGAGCATCTTTTTTTGACATTGTTGGATAGGTAGGTAAATTAACAATATGTTGAGAGATATATTCATCTGTAGGACACATGCCACTCGTGTAGAAAATCTCTGACAAATCTGTACCCTTAGGATCTATCCCATTACTATACCAATCGCCCAGGTACACACCTTTTCTTCTCGCTTGTTTTTTTACTTTTTCAGGGTCATTAACAAGAAGAGGAAAACGAAGAAGTGGAATATGCTTAGGCAGACTACTTACCATCTCATCCTTTATACTCTTTTGATAAAACAATGAATACTCTTTCCGTTTTGCATTAAATTTTTCTAATCGATTTAGCTGGGAAAGTGCAACGGCCGCAAGTGCAGGTGATAATTTTTGATAATAGAGATCAAAATGTTCCAACTCATCAACATCAATAGGTTTTGCCAGAAGATTCAATTTCTGAAACATAACCAGTAAAATTTTTCCAAGTTTGAGAATGTCATACAGGGGAAGTATAAATAGGTAAAATACAACAATATGAAATAGATTTTGAAAGACAACTAATTTTGGTGAGAAAATTTGTTTACTCTGAAATTCCTGTATTCTTTGAGCAAGTTTTTTATCTTTCGTAATAACCACTCCTCCACTTACACACGAGAAAGCCTTATCTCGTCCCAAGCTAAAAATACCTGCAATACCGTATGTCCCTAAAAGCTTTTCCTTGTCTGCAATTCCAATACCATGAGCAACATCTTCAATAATTGAGATCTTTTTTAATTTCGCAAAATGTAAAATTTCCTTTGTAACAGAAGGTATACCAAATGTATGCTGCACAATGAGTACTTTTGTCTTTTGTGTTATTTTTTTCTTCAAGTCTGAGAAATCTAGTTGAAAATTTTTCTGAATATCTATGTATACTGGCTTTGCACCAGTTGCTAAGATAGCATCGATTACCGCGATACAGGTAAAACCAGTTACAAGAATTTCATCACCCGCAGCAACATCGAGCCCAATAAGTGCGGCATAGAGAGCACCTCTTGCAGAAGAAAACGCATAGGCTTTTTCCTTATAAAATTTCTCAAACCAATTCTCAAGCATCGTTGTTTCGGAGCCTTTATTGTATGAGAAGGGCCACAAAATACGAGAAAGTGCTAATAAAAAGTCTTCACTTTCAACATTAGGCGATAATCCTGGATGAATCGGTCGCATCATTGTATTTTTTGCAAGACTATTCCTGCTTCCTTTCCTTCAAAAACAATAGCGTCATCTTTTCTTAAAAGCACTACGAGCTGTTTTGCTAAGAAGTCGTATGATCCTGTCACAACTTTTACTTTGCCCTTTTCTCCAGCAATCCCATCTTTAATGTCTGAAAAGTAATTTTTATTAGTAATAAAGAGGAAATCAATTCCCGCAACATTTTCTCCAATTTCTTTGTGACGAATACTACTCATCTTACCTAGCTCTATAAGAGGAGACAGAACTAAAATTTTTCTTTTTTTAGAAAGCTTAAGGTAATCTATTGCTGCAACAACCGATTCGGGACTCGCATTAAAGGTATCATCAATAATGGTGATTCCATTAAGAATTTTTTTTGATTCCATTGTTTTTGCAAGAGGACGGAGCGACTTTACTGCCTGCTCTATTTCATTACTTCTTAACCCAAACTTCTTCCCAAGAAAAACAGCAGGGAGAATATTTTCAACTGTATGTTTTCCAAGAAGAGGTGATCTAAGAGAAAAGCTCCCTCCATTTCCCCGATACTCCCATGTAATACCTTTTGTGCTAACTGTAATATTCTGAGCAACGATTGTGTTTTTTCGTTTTGTGTTACTTTTCGTAGAATACCAAACAATATTGGGTTGCTTTATTTTCTTAAACAAATCCTGCATACCATCACTATTCTCATTAAGAATGATTAGCGCATTATGTGGCATCACTTTCATGAGCTCTAGTTCTGATTCAACAACATCCTTCATTTCTCCATACAGCGCTAAGTGCTGATCACTAACAGCCGTAGTAACACTTATCGTTGGACTAACTATTTCAGCAAGCTGTCGTATTTCTCCTTTTTTATATGCTCCAAGCTCAACAATAAAAAAATCCGTATTCGTATCCACTTTTGTTAGAAGAGTCTTTGCTATAGCAAGCGGCGTATTATTGGATAAAGCCGTTTTAACAACACTATATTTTTGAGACAACACGTGAGCGATAATTTCCTTTGTTGAGCTTTTCCCATAGCTTCCGCTCACTGCGATCACATGAAGATTTTTTAGACTACTTCTTTTCTTTTTTGCCTTTTGTATATATATGTCTGTATAAATTTCTGTAGGAAAAGCAAAAAGAAAAACAACAAGTGAAATAATAAGGGGGGTAATAAAAAGAGTTATAAAAAACCACAAGTAAATATCCGTCAACGGCATTAGACTAACAACAACACAAAGGAAAAGAGATAATACAACTATTAAAACAGCTTTCGGTGTAAAAACTGGACGCTTTTGTCGTCTTTGATAAATAAAGAAGAGTACTCGAAATGTTAAAACAGCCAACAACAAGGTGGCAACAAACGGAAAGTATCCTGCAATATTTTCAGAAAAATTTCCAAAAAAAGCAAAAACAAATCCCAACAAAAGAATAACTGTTTGCTCGGATAGGATTGCCCTTCTGCCCTGCAAGGTATCTTTTATATGAACATACAATCTGTCAAACCGATATTCTTTGAGTTGCCAGAGGTAGGTCCAAAAAAAACTTGTCGAAAAAAGAACAATAAAAAATAAAATTGATGCAACAACAAGTAACATACTACGACAAAAAATCTAAAACAATGCTTACAAATTCGCTTGGCCTTTCATAAGGAAATCTATGTGTACCATCTGCAACTATGGTAAGTTTTGAATTTTTTATCTTTTCATGCATAAGCATTCCATCTGCAACAGGAGTAAAAGAATCGTCTTCTCCCCACACAATAAGTGTTGGTGTACCTATTTTTGGTAAATCCGCACTCACATCTACCCTGTATACATTTTTAAATGTTTTCTCCAAATGTCGTGCTTTGTAATAATCCATTTCACCTATACTTACATACAGAAACTTACGCAGAGGTTGATAAAATGGTCGAAGTAGTGGAAGAGTAAAAACATGCTTTCCTGTCTTTGCAATCAATTGAGCAATCATTTTCTTGAGAGATAATTTTCGAGGTATTCCTGATGCAGATGCTAAAATAAGCTTTGAGATCAACTCAGGATATTCTTTCGCAACTGCGATAGCGATTCTACCACCAAATGAATGTCCGATGAGAATAACTTTCTTAAGCTTATGTTTCTTCAGAAATAGCGTGACAAAATCAATATAATCCTTAAAAAACAGTTGATCTTTTACCAAAGAATTACTACCAAACCCAGGTAGATCGGGAGTAAAAACTACATATCCTTTTTTTTCTAAAAGTTGTTTTACTACCCCAAATCGCTTTTGGCCTGAAACGAGGCTTCCCCATCCATGAAGAATCACAATTGGGTCTTTCATATGAATATTATACCGTAAAACCGAGCTACAACGAAGACCACCTTATTATTTAACAACAACACTTTTTGCCAAATTTCGAGGCTTATCAGGATCAGTAAGTCCTTTTTTAAGAGCCAAATGATAGGCTAAGACTTGTGAAACAACTACTTGGGACATAAGCGTTGCCTCCTTAGTATCTCCCGTCTGAATAAATGAATCAAAAACACCGTTTTCTTTTGGTCCAATACCAATAATGTATCCTCCTCTCGCCTTTATTTCTTGTGCATTAGAAATTATTTCATCGTATGTCTCGTCATTTGGTGCAATAACAATACACGGAGTTCCCTTTTCAATCAATGCAATAACACCATGCTTTAGCTCTCCCCCAGCGAATCCTTCCGCATGAATATATGCTGTTTCTTTTAATTTTAGGGTTACTTCTAACGCCGCAGGATAGGAAAGCCCTCGTCCTATCACATAAAGATGCTCTTTAGTCTTTAAGAAAGAGGCAACATCTTTTATTTTTTGGATAGAATTTGGGGCAAGGATTTTAGTAATATCTTTAGCTGATTCCTGAAGAAGATGCTTTCCCTCTTTGAGCATTCCTGCTAATTCATATGCAGCGAGAAGAAGAACGGCATACATTGCAATAAAGCTCTTTGTCCCAATAACCGCTTTCTCAGGACCTGCACCAAGAAGTAATGAAAAATCAGCCATGCGATATAGCGTTGAACCAAGCACATTTACAACTGCTGCAATCTTCGCACCCCTTTTCTTTGCCTTTCCAACAGGATCAACGACATCTATTGTCTCACCCGATTGGGAAATAGGAACAACGAGGGTCTGAGGTGTTATATAATCTTCTAAATATTCAAATTCTGATCCTACAGTAAAATTAATATGTTTTTTAGCGATTTTGGAAATAAGATAGGTTCCCGCAAGAGCAGCATAAGAAGCAGTGCCACATCCCAAGAAAAATGTTCCTCGTGCTTCTTTAATAAGTTTTGCAAAATTTTTAATTTCACTGTCGTATGTTAATGCTATATTTTCCAAAACCTTTGGTTGTTCGTGGATTTCTTTATCAAGGAAGTGTTTGTATTTTCCTTTTTCTGATGCTTCAAAGGTCCAATCAATCTGCATAAATGGAGGTTGTATCTCTTGTCCATTTTCTAAACTAAAGAGCGTAACGCCTTGTCCTAGAATAACCATTTGATTATCTTCTAGAAAGAAAACGTTACGTGTGTGTTTGATAATTCCAGAAACATCAGAGGCAACATACAAACCATCGCTTGCTTTTCCAACAACGAGTGGAGAACCATTCTTAACAGCAATAATCTCCTTTGACGTTGCGTCAGCAATAACAAATGCATTAAATCCTTTGAGTTGCTTAAACGCATCCTCTACAGAGACTGCAAATTCCTTTGTCTTCATTTCTTCCTCTATTAAATGCACTGCCACTTCTGTGTCTGTTTGAGAAAGAAATATGTGTCCTTTTTTAATAAGTCCATCCTTTAATTCTTGAAAATTTTCAATGATTCCGTTATGGACAAGGGCAAGTTGATGGGTACAATCAAGGTGAGGATGGGCATTTTCAACAGTTACACCTCCATGAGTTGCCCAACGCGTATGTCCGATACCTAAAGAGCTTTTTGGAAGAATTGTTGAAGCGTCACCAATTTTTCCAACGTGCTTTTCAAGCACTAACTTGTTATCTTTTTTAACAGCAATTCCCCACGAGTCATACCCTCTGTATTCCAAGAGTTTAAGACCAAATAAGACCATCTCTGCCGTGTCAGTTCTATTTCCTAGGTAACCAAATATCCCACACATAATAAAAATGTAAAATTAAAAGCGCAAAGCTAAAAATACCTTAAAATATTTTTATTAACGTTATCCTTTGAAGAAAAAGTAGATATACTAAAGATCACCTTTTCAGTGTCTTCTTCGATGTATATACACCGGAGGGTTTCCGCAGATACTCTTCGGCAAGCTCAGAGCAAGCTCCTTTTGGAACTTCTGAACTCGCTTCGGGTTCGATTCCAAGTACAAGACTGCACCTGGCCCTCTCCTCGTTTCTTGTTCAACTGAACAAGTCACACGCTCACAATTTACCACTACTTTTCCAAAGAACATGTTAACTTTATCAAACTATATCAACTCTTGTCAACTATAGATAACACCTCATCGAGGCTAGTAATCGCAAAATCAGGCACAAATTCAGAACTGCCCTGAATTTTTTCAGCGTGCCTACCGCGCTTCATCCAAACCGTGGTTAGATGTGAGTCTATTTCTTTCGCCTTCTGCAGTAATTGAAAGAAATCATCGACTAAATACAATTTTTCATTTTTATACTTTTCAACAATATCCAGTAAAAGTGGTTGCTTATCTGTAAAGATATGCATATGTTCTTCAGAAATAAAATGAATAACTGGGTCTATTTTGGCTTTCTGTAAATCAAAAAATCCTGTTGAAAAAATACCTATTTCTGTATTCGGCAAGAGACTTAATTCTTTCAAGACTGATTCTGTTTCTTCATACAAGAAAACCCCGCTTCTGGAAAGACTTTCAGTTTCTTCCTTAACCATTACTTCATCAACAGCAACATCAAATCGCTTAGAAAGCGCTTGAGCAAAAAGGGCTGTGTCAAAATGCGCCATTACATCCCGAAGAGATATATATACTTCTTCTGCAGCTATCGCAAAAGAATCAATAGACTCAGGTTGGATTTCTTTTCCTATTTCTTTAAGAAGCGTTTCTCGAAATGTTTTGCCATTAAAAAGCGTATAGTCAATATCAAAAAGGATTATTTTTTTATTCATGTTGATCCTGAGTTTACCGAATGGACTTTTTCTTTTTGGTTGTTTGAAATTTTGTGTAAAAAAGATTGTTATCCTCAACATTTTCCATAACTGTAGTGGATGGCCCTATGGTTGCATAATTCCCAATAGTTATACCAGGCATCGTTGCAACAGTAACGCCCAAATCAACTTTCTCTCCCATAATAACACCGAGATGATTTCTATGAGAATTAACCGTCTTTCCATTAACAATTGCCATAATTTCTCCTCTGTCAAAGCGTACATTCGCACTTAAAAAACCTCCTGCAATACGAGTACCTATACCAATAACGCTATCACCAATAAATCCGCTGTGCGTTGTTGCACCTTTCATAAGTACAGAATTTTTTATTTCCATATTCGCGCCAATAACAGCATTGTCCTCTGCAATAACACCATTTCTCACAATTGCATTATTTCCCACAACTACTCCACTACCTAAAAAGCATGGACCTTTAATAACTGCATTTTCTAGAATAACAACATCATCACTCACAACAACATTTCCTTCAACAATTGCTGATTCTGCAATGCGTGCCTTTTTTGAGATATTTCGTTTTACCTGTGATAATAGATAATCCTTTACCGACAAAATATCCCAGCTATGTTTTAGGGTAATTGTCAAATCGTTTGTTTTGACAAAGGAAACGCGTTGGGATTTTGCATAGGAATCAAGTGCTTTTTCTAAGTGATATTCTTCTAAAGGAGTTTTGTCTAACTCCTGAAGGAATGATTTTGTAAGCAAATACATGCCTATTATTCGAAGACGACTGCCTTCTGCTTTTTCAGGTTTTTCTGTAACAGATACAACACGATCATCTGTAACCTCTACGACACCATATCGCTCAAGCGATATATCTTCCTTAGCAAGCACAACTACATCCTGAGTACTTTTCTGCTTTTTCAACATTTCTCCTGCAAAACAGGGAAGATCCATATGGTATCCATTAAGCAGAAAAAAGGAATCTTCCAGAAAATCTCTTGCAACAGAAAGTGCATGGCCCATCCCCAATTTTTCTTCTTGTGTAACAAATTGTACCGATAGTCCCGAAACAGGTGTAATTTTGTCAGGAATAATACTATTCTTCGCAACGACAATAATTGCACTTGTAAATTTTGCCTTTTTAAGTTCTTCAAGTGTGTGCTGAAGAAGCGGCTTCCCAAGAAGCGGTACCATAGACTTATGGCCAAATCCGTTAAACGGATAAAATCTTTCTGACTTTCCTGCTGCTAGAATAACTGCTTGCATATTATTTATCTATTGTAACAAACATATCCCTCGCCTCTTCTAATTCTTCTTTTGTGTTTACTCCTCTCCAGGGAATATTTTCAATGTGTAATGTTGTTAGCTTTTCTTTGTTTTGCACTGCTAATTCAACAAGACTTACCAGATAATATTCTCCTGTGATAGGACTTTTCTTAACTTGTTTAAGAAATTTTTTGAGGAATGACGTTTTAAATAAATAACAGGCTGGATTTATTTCTGTAATTTCTCGCTCTAAACTTGTTGCATCTTTTTCTTCAACTATCTTCACTACATCTCCATCTAAATTTCTTACTACTCTACCTAAGCCTTGAGGATTTGCAACACTTAATGTTAAAAACGTAAAGGACGCATCGCTTTCTACATGCTTTTTAACAAGATCTTTTATAACTCTTTCTGTATAAAATGCAGAATCGTCTCCATTAAGAATTAATACATTCTCAACTTCTTCAGGCATTTTTTCTAATCCTTTAAGAGCTGCATGGGCTGTACCCAATCTTTTTTCCTGAACTGCAAAATAAACCCTTTCTCCTAGAATGTTCATTACTGACTCTTTTGCAAATCCAACAACAATAACTAAAGGGTGTACATTAACTTTCTCTAAAAGTTCTACGGTGTGAAGAATCATTGGTTTATCATTAAGTGATAATGTTACTTTATTTGCATCTTTTGATTTCATGCGAGATCCCTTACCTGCAGCCAAAACAATTGCACCAATTTGCGTATCCATATTATTTTTCATTTTTCCTTTCTATTTTTGCTCCCAATAACCGAAGTCGTTCTTCAAATTTTTCATATCCTCTATCCAATTTATCCACACCAAAAATAGTTGTTGTCCCCTTTGCAATAAGTCCTGCCAACACAACCGCTGCACCAGCTCGAATATTTTCCATTGTTACCACAGCATTATGCAAGACTACTGGACCATGAATTTTAATTGCATGAATATACTCAGGTCTATCATCAGAAAGGTTAAAATTATAAAAATCTTCTGGATCCGTAACAATGGGTTTAAATGGAACAACCTGTGCTCCCATTTTATTTAAGTCCTCTATGTATCCCATTTTATTCTCAAAAACTGTCTCATGAATTGTCGATATGCCTTTTGCTTGTGTCATAAGCACTGCCCATGGCGCTTGCCAATCAGTCATAAATCCGGGATATTGCCGTGTTACAACGTCTGTTGCAACAAGTTGTCCATTATAAAAAAATCTCATACCATTTTCTTTCTCTTCATACCCACCCTTTGCCATATCCACTACATCTAAAAATTCTTTAATATGACTCTTTTTTGTCCCCTCAACAAAAATATCTCCTTTTGTGGCATAAGCTGCAATGGCAAAAGTAACCACTTCATTTCTATCAGGAGAAATAGTAAATTCCGTACCATGAAGCTTCTCTACGCCTACAACAGTAATTTCCCGCATAGCGGACCGTTTTACCTTTGCACCCATACTATTGAGTAAATCGATTAAATCATCTACTTCTGGTTCTAGTGCTGCATTTTTAAGAATAGTTACTCCTTTTGCTAAAACAGATGCTAAAAGCATGATTTCAGTACCTGTATGCGTATTTTTACTAAATGTATACGTTGTACCTATCAAGCCACTTGATCGTGCATGGAAATATCCGTCTTCAGAAAAATACGTAATTTTCGCACCGAGACTTACAATACCATCCACAAGCCTATCTATTGGACGAGCACCGAGCCTACAACCGCCCGGGTTAGGGATAATTGCTTCACCAACTCTCAGTAAAAGGGGTGCTAAGAAAAGAGAGGAAACTCTAACCTGTGCACCTTTATCAAGAGGTATTTCGTGATGCTGTATGGTTTTTATCTGAATCGAAGCGGTGTGGTCGGTCATTGTTACGCTTCCACCTAATTCTTCAACAATTTCAGCCATGATTGCAAAATCTGAAATATGTGGAACATTATGAATAATAACTTTCTCATCAGTAAGACATGCAGCGACGAGTGCCTTTAGGGCAACGTTTTTGCTACCTGACACTTTTACACTTCCTTGTAAACTGATTCCACCTTTAATAATAAATTTTTCCATATTACTGTTAGGATAGTAAAGAATTTGCTATTTGATAAATATCTCCGGCACCCATAGAGAGAATAATAGTATCATTTCCGTAACTTTTTTGAGTAATGTATTGTACCACATCCAGGAGTGTTTTAGCAAGTACTACAGGCTTATTTAGCTTCAATTTATCAACCATCATTGCTGATGAAACGGTTGGATCCGGAGCTTCTCTCTTAGATGAATAGATATCCGACAAGACAATCTCATCTGCTAAGGACAGTGAGTCTAAAAATTGATCGAATAATAATTTTGTTCGAGAATATGTATGGGGTTGAAAAATACAAACAATATGCGACTGAGGATACTTCTCGCGAATTGCTGTCAATGTTTTTTCTATCTCCGTTGGATGATGCGCATAATCATCATATAAAAGCGCACCACTTTTAAGTTGTCCGATATACTCCATGCGTCGCTTTGTTCCAGTAAAAGCCAAGAGTCCTTTTTGTATTTCTTTTTCATTTATGCCGCACCGCAAACTAACTATATATGCAGCTGTTGCATTAAATGCATTATGCTCTCCTGGTACAGAAAGAGAGAGATGAATTGTTGAGTTTTTGCTAACAACATCCCATTCTATTCCTGAATGTGTTTTTATTACATTTTTTACTTGAAAATCATTTTTTTCAGAAAATCCATATGTCAACAGATTTCCAGAATAATTTTTTATTACTTCCCTGGCTCCCTTGTCATCGCCACACGTAATCAGTACACCGTCTTTGGGGACAAGCTGCGCAAATTGCAGAAATGCTCTATACGAATCTTCCAGTGTGGGGTAAACATCTGGATGGTCGTGTTCAACATTGGTAATCACAGCAATTTTCGGATGTTGAAGAAGCATTTTAGGTGTTTTATCGTATTGCGGCTCATTAGCATATTCATCTGCTTCTGCAATAAAATATTTTCCTCTACCAAAGTGTCCTCCATCTCCAAGAGATGGGACTTCCGAGGTTCCAATAATCCATGATGGATCCAATTTGGCTTGAGAAAAAATAACTGCTACCATGGCTGTTGTTGTTGTTTTTCCATGCGTTCCAGCAATTGATATGCCACTATATTCTTGCCCAAGCAGTTTGTTTTCCATAAATTCTCCAACTGCTTGACCTTGCGTCAACACGGAGATGTGATTTTCTTTAGCTGCAACTGTTTCAGGATTATCAAACCCTCCATGAGCACCTGTTGTAATAACCATATCTGCCCCTTTAATATGAGAAGAGTCAAAATCAACAAAGGGAATAATGTCATGCTTTTTTAAGACGGTGTCGGTAATAAATGTATCGGCAATATCACTTCCGCTCACTGTAATTCCGGCTTCTTTTGCAATAATTGCTAAAGGCGCCATACCAACACCTTTTATACCGACAAAATGAATATGCTTTATCATACAAGTACTTTCTTTACTTCTTCTGTATCGCTCCAGGCAATTTCATGTTTACCATCAAGATTCATGGACCGCTCGTGCCCTTTTCCAAAAAGTGCAACAATATCTCCTGGTTTGGCAAGTTGCTGTATCGCCATCTCAATTGCCTTTTTTCTATCGGATTCTACAAAAATTGTTTTACCAACTATACCTCCTGCCTTCTCCGATCCTTCAAGAATTGCCTTGTTTATTTTTTCAATCTCTCCCCTCGGATCCACCGCTGTAATAATAGTTATATCAGCCAATTGCGCAGCAACTTCTCCCAATGCCTCACGCTTGCCTGGATCACGTCTTCCTTCTGCCCCAATAAGTGCAATAATGCGAGATTTGTCTTTTTTAAATTCACTGAGTGCACTGAGTGCTTGTTGCAAACCATTTGGCGTATGGGCATAATCCACAACCACAGTAAGCTTTTTTTTATTAAAAATCATATTCATTCTACCAAGAGGGGCTTCAAAGCTTTTTATTCCTTTTTTTATATCTGCGTCAGTAATACCCAATGCTTTACAAACAGTTGCTGCAGCTAAAATATTGTAGGTATTAAATGTTCCAATAAGATGAGAGGTGTTGGCAAATTCTTTGGGTGTGACATCTGCTTTCTCAGTTACTGCGTAGGTAAGAAGTTTTTTATTTTTAAGAATTGGTAAAAGCTTCGCGTACGAGCTATCATCTCTATTCATGACAGCTATTTTTGCTCGCTTGAGGAGTTTTGCTTTTGTTTGCAAATAGTTGTCATATGTTTTGTGATAATCTAAATGCTCATTGGTAATATTTGTTATAACACCAACAGCAAAAGGAATTCCCCAAATACGATTCTGGTCTATTGCATGAGAAGAGACCTCCAATACAACGTACTGATTTTCGCTCGTTGAGAGAACTGCTTGCTTAAAAAATTTTTGGATCTGAAATGCACTTGGTGTTGTAACATGAAATCCTAGAGGTGAAGCAACACCGTTAATATGCGAACCAACGGTTGAGATCATTGACGCATTCTTTCCCGCAACAGTAAGCAGATGGTAGATAAGGTTAACGGTTGTTGTCTTCCCATCTGTTCCGGTAACACCAATAACAACAAGACGCCTAGCAGGAAATCTATAGAAGACATTTGCAAGAAAAGCTACTAGAAAGTGATACTGATTCTTGGCCTGTTGCCACATGGTATTATTATAGCTTTTTTATCAAATCTTCACTATAGTAAGAGATGCAAATGAGGCTAAAAGTACAAAAAATTTCCTGGTTTTTAAGCTGGAAAGGGCTGCTTGGACAAAAACCTCAACCCATTGTTTTTAAAACTCGTTTTGGTATCCATACATTCGGCATGACCTACCCTATTGATATAGTGATTTTAGATAACAAAGGGGTGGTAAGGAAAATAAAGCAGAATCTTAAACCCAATACTTTGTTTTTTTGGAATCCTCTATTCAAAACAGTTTTAGAATTGCCAAAAAACACAATCGCATTAAAAGGAGTGAAAGTTGGAGAGAAAGTTAACCTCGTTTTTGAGGCATATCAGTAGGATGATTCTTAAAACCAAATCTTCTTCCGGCATTATATGCTGGGGATCCATTCCCGGAAATTCTCCAATAACTTTCTTGTTCCATAAGATCAGATAGTGCTCTCTGATCTCCCAATTGAAACCTTATGGCTATACCTCTAAGTCGAGTATAGGCCCTAGCTTCTTCTTCACTAAATCTATCTTCACCATCAATCATGTCCTATATTATATATAGTGCTAGTGAAAATTTCAACTACAAACTTTCTGAGCGCTTTTTATCCCAAAAGTCGCCTCTTCTTGTCAATTTTTTTATATCGTCCTTTTCCGCCAGGAGTATTTCAACAATTCGTTCAAGAAAGAGAGTATTCTGAGAACCCTTCGCTAGGATAACATCCCCTTCCTCCACTCTATCAAGAATTGCTTTTTTACTTGACGCAACATCTGGAAAATTCTCATAGGGAAAATTTGCTTTTTCAAGAATCGGTACCATATATTGCTCACTCAATGGGCCAATAAGAATAACGAAATCAACTGTTGTTAGAATTTTTCTTGCCACTTCTTCATGAATATTCTGCGCCTCTTCTCCTAACTCTCGCATATCACCTAAAATTGCAATTTTCCGTCTTTTCCCAGAAATTTCTTTAACAAAATCGAGAATATCCAAAATTGGCGGAAGCGTTGCATTATTGTATGTGGAATCAATAAGAACAGTATTTTTAATTCCTTTGAAAAAGCTCAGCCTTCCGCTAGGCAAAGAAAAATGTTTCTCCAGCAAATCAATTGCATTTTCTATTACTATATCCTGAGAAAGTCCAATACCAATAGCGAATAAAAATTCATATGCAAAATGTTTTGGAAGAGGTTGAGAGATAGTTAGTGGATATTCTCTTTGTTTGTAGACGACTTGCATTGTAAAGCGTGAAAGATCACTTGAGATAGCTTTTCCTACAAGATTTGCATCTTTTTCTAGGGAAATCGTGATTTGTTTTGCATCAATCTGATTTTGTCGATTACTTATTTGTGTATCATCACGGTTAACAATTGCTATGTCATCTGACGACATACTTGTCAAAAGAAGCATTTCCTGTTCTGCGGTAAGATCTAAAACTTTTTTTTCTTTTACCAGCGGGTTTACTTCAGTAACATATGGTTCAAAATACACACTATGTTCGAGTGAAACATTGGTAACGACACCAATAGTCGGTTGTATAATCTTTAAAAGATAACTCATATTTTTGGGTTCAACAGGACTATCAATGCCCATTTCGGCAATATACATATCGTATCTAGTCCAATTAACAAGAAGTTTTATAGGAACAAGAAGCATAGCTCCTAACCATGCAGCAGGTGAAAAATCAGTCATATGAATCCCTAAAATATCCAAAGGAAGACCTGTTTCACTGTTTTTTCCCAAACTTTGTTTTACGGAATATTTCTCAGAAAGTATACCCGCAACAAGAGAAGTTAACGAACTTTTTCCACTGCTCCCAGCAATACCGATAATTTTTGGCTTTATTTTTGCAATTTGTATCTTTGCAGCAAGACGTAGGTAAAAAAGAACAAATGAAATAAGTAGTTTTTTCACTGTTTTATTATACTATGAACCACGAACTACAAACGAAAAATAATTTATTCATTCTCTGTAGCCGGAATATTATAATAATTCAAAATATGTCGGGAAATATCAAAAAATGTTGGGGCAGCTGTTTCTGCACCATAAATAGATGCGCTGGGTCTATTAAAAATAACAACCATGACAAATTTGGGATTATCTGCTGGTGCATATCCAATAAATGAGGCTATTGTTTGTGTGGGATCGTAATGCCCTGCAACGGGAATCGATGCAGTACCTGTTTTGCCAGCAATTCGATATCCCTTAAGTCGCGCAAAACTAGCCTCCCCTTTATCCACTGTATAGACAAGAATTTCAGTCATAACTTTTGCAACAGTCGCAGAAATTGGTTGAGACAATTTTTTCGGTTGAATCGGTATGGTTTGTCCATCACTGGTAATAATTTTATCTACTATGTGTGGCTGCATTCGTACACCATCATTCGCAAGTGCTGAGAAAGCATCAAGAAGCTCAAGCGGTGTCACCGAAATACCCTGACCAAACGCGCTTGTTGCAACATCAATCGGGTACCATGTCTTTCTATCGAGAATGGTTGAATCTGCCTCTCCTTGTAAATCAATACCTGTTGTGTCGGTCAATCCAAACTTTTCAAAATTAGTAAGCATTCTATCTAGCCCCATTTTTTGGGACACATACACCATGCCCGTGTTGTCGGAATGACGAATAACATCCTTCATTGAAATATTAGGAAAATACTCATCATTCCATGTATGAATCGCGTAATCCCCTACCTGTACCGGCCCACTGCAGGTAGGACAGGTAGAATCGGGCTTAAGGAGATTATTTTGAAATGCGCCGGCCATAACGAGAGGCTTGATTGTCGAGCCTGGCTCGTAAAGGTCGGTAATAAATGGGTTGCGATAGAGATTGGTATCGTATTCCCAATACGAATTCTCATCAAACGACGGATAATTTGCCATTGCAAGGATACCACCAGTCTTCGGATCCATAATCCCAATCATTCCAGATTGTGCACCAAATTCTTTAATTCCATCCTGTAATTTTTGCTCCACTAAGAATTGTAGTGACCTATCAATAGTAAGCACTAACGTTCTCCCATCTATTGCCTGGCCATTTCCACTAACTTGGGAAAGAATTGGTCTTCCCAATGCATCATGGACTTCTATTGCCTGACCATACCGCCCCTTTAATTGCCTATCATAATATCCTTCCAAACCAAAATATCCTTTATCATTCCCTACTGTATCCTTTCCAACAAATCCAACAAGAGATGCAGCAAGAGATGCCTCCGGATATAATCTCGCATAGCTTTCCTCAAATCCAACACCCGGAATATGGAGTGAATCTATCGCATCTTTCGTTTTGGCATCTATACCGCTTTTGAGCGATACCCAGTAACCAGGAGACGTGAGTCGTCCACTAAGCGATGCAACACTAATATCAAGAAGCGAACTCAATTTTCCGCCCACAGTATCGGCATTTTTGACCTCTTTTGGATTAGCAAACACTAAATAAGACAATCTATTTGTAACAAGAGGGAATCCATCACTTGTTTGAATATCTCCTCTTTTCGGAACAATGGTAATAAGGCTCCCGTACTGTGATTGTGCTTGCTGTGTGAGACTATCTGCCTCAACGATTTGCCAATAAAAAAGGCGCGCAATAAGAAGAAAAAAACAGCCTAGAAAAGCATATAAAACAAGTTGATATCGCCACTTCATTGCTTGATTGCAATTGAGGATGACCCACTAAGCGTAATTTGTGATTTTTCCTCAACAAACCCCATTGTAGCAGCATCTGATGCTATAGCGGTATAGGAAGAACTCGTGTAAATTTGTTCTTTTAAGAGCATGTTTTCTCTGTCAATCGTAGCAATTTGATTTTGGGTATTTGCTAAAGCAATGCCATCCACAGAAAACATACTAGATAGGACTATACGAATCATAACAAGTCCTGAAATAACCATGACAAGTCCAAGTAAAATTCGTGTTGTTGGTTTTATTTTCATATTTTTATTTAAACTCTGAGCTGGTCGAATGGGTCATATTTTTTCAAACACTCTCATTTTTGCTGACCTCGCTCGTTTATTTCTTTCTATTTCCGAATCAGTCGGGATAATTGGCTTATCGGTTATTATTTCCCCCAACCCTTGCTCTTTAAATTTCTCGTACGTCCTCTTAACAATTCTGTCTTCCAACGAGTGAAAAGTAATAACAACCAATCGTCCTTTTGTCTCAAGTAAATCAACTGCCTGTATCAATCCTTCTTCCAAGCTAATCAATTCATCATTCACTGCAATTCTAAGCGCCTGAAAAACTCTTGTTGCCGGATGAATCTTTCCAATTTGCTTAACACTTCTGGTAATAAGCTCTGCTAATTCAGTTGTATTCTCAAACGGCTTGATTACTCTTGCAGTAACAATGGCTTCTGCAATACGTCTTGCAAATGGTTCCTCACCGTACTTGGTAAATAGGTCAATTAATTCACCTTTGTTTAACCCATTAACCAAATCCGCTGCTCGCACCTGCAATGTCGTGTCCATTCGCATATCTAAAGGTCCTGTACTTTGAAAACTAAAACCCCGCTCGTTAGCATCTAAGTGATGACTAGAAACCCCAACATCAAAAAGGATTCCTGCAACCATCCCAAATCCATTTTCTCTTGCTATTTCTCCTATATGAGAAAAGTTCCCCTGAACAAGTGTTATATTATTTCTTAATTCTTGATTCTTAATTCTTAATTCTTCCTCAACAAACTGTATTGCCTCGTTATCTTGGTCTATTGCAAGAACAGTGCCACCTTTACGTACAATTTCAAAACTGTGCCCACCAGCTCCAAGCGTTGCATCAATGTATTTCCCACTTTTTTTAATCTGTAAAGCATCTACTGCTTCTTGTAAAAGAACACTTTTGTGATACTCAGTCATTCCCAACTTCTTTCTGGACAGTTAATTTCTCAGCTATAGTCTCTATGTTTCCACTCAGTCGTTTTTGCTCCTCATCCCAATTCTTTTTATCCCAAATCTCAACAAATCTCTCTATTCCCGCACAAACAACCTCTTCTTTTAAATTCGCATAGTCTCGTAGGTACTCGGGCAAAACACATCTTCCTTTACTATCTAACTCTACAAATTGCGCGTTTCCTAATAAATATCGCTGCATTTCCCGTGTCGGCTTTTGGGTAAAGGGTAATCCTTCTGTCCCCTCCAAAAGCGTTTTCCATCCCTCTTCAGATACGACTATCAGACAATTCTCAAGTCCTTTTGTAATAACTAATTTATCGCCTAATTCCGATCGAAATTTCTTTGGAAAAGAAATTTGATATTTACTTCCAATCTTAGTGTCATACCTGCCTAATAACATATTTTGTCCTACTTTTTCCTACTTTAGACTACTTAAATACATAATGACTCAGTTTTCACAGCGTGTCAAGCACTACATGTAGGGATTTTCACAGAAGGACACTAGAATTGATGAAGAAAAATCTCATTATGATATAATATAGGATATGATTCCACTAGAACGAAGGCTTTGTCGATATGGAGCAGGTGCGTGCATTCCTGGTTGTATAGGAGGATTTATTGACAATGGTAAGGGTACAAATTCAATCAATGACTTAGAAAATGATATAGGTGAAAGTCAAACCCCTGACGGAGACAAAGCACGGGAAAGAATAGCCAATCGCATGAAAAGGGTTGAACAACTTGAAGAAACTCTGGGTAAACGTCGTCGACATGTTCCTCCTTGTTTACGTAAGGCAAGTGTATAGTTTTATTGAGGCAGGTCTACTTTTTTCTCTACTTGATAGATTTTCCCATCAGATTTTACTAACTTTAACGTCAGAGTTATTGGAGATTGTACATTGTCATAACGGCATGTTCCACTAGAACATGTACCAAACTCTCTAAATCCAATTCCAGCTGTTTTATCCCCTGGATTCATATCTACTGTACCAATAAGTCCTTCAGGCACTGTATCGCCACTCACAGTCTTATTATAAGAAATCTGATATTCAATAGAATTGACGCCTGACGCATTTCCCACGGTAAATTTCATTGCTTTATTATCCGCTCGAAAAGCAATGGTGAGACCAATTGCATCTGAAGAGAGGGTTAAAACCTGCGCTTGATCTGTATACGCGGGGATTTGCTGAGTACCAGAAGTTTTTTTACTTGCTAAAAGCCAGATACCACCACCAATAAGTATAATTACAACGATAGCTACTGCAGCAAGCACATACCACTGCTTTGGTTTCAACTTCATACAAGTATTGTGAGAAAAATAATTGTTGTTGTCAACAAGAGACTTTAAGCAAGCTTTGATTGAAGGTAGGAGATTAGATCTACAATTTTAATTCGCTCTTGCGATGCAGTATCGCGGTCCCTTACTGTCACTGCTTCATCAGTAAGTGTGTCAAAATCAACTGTCACACAGAATGGTGTACCAACCTCGTCCTGAGACAGGTACCGCTTACCAATGTTACCTCTATCGTCCCACATTACTTTACCATCTATGGTTGTCTTAACTTGCTCATAGATACTTCGTGCTTTTTCCACAAGCTCTGGCTTGTTGGCCAGAAGTGGAAAAACAGCAACCTTCACCGGCGCTAATTTTGGAGAAAGTTTTAAGAGTACTCGAACTTGCCCTGAGTCTGCCGAAGGGTCTTCTGCGTATGCGTCACAAAGTGCCATAAGAAGAAGCCTATTTATACCAACCGCAGGCTCAATTACATGAGGCAATATCTTTTTATTTGTTTTAGGATCAAGAATTTTTAATTCTTTACCAGAGAATTCTTCATGCTTTGATAAATCATAATTTGTTCGGTATGCCAAACCCCATAACTCTTTAAAACCAAAAGGATATTCGTATTCCATATCCTCTGTTCGCTTGGAATAAAAAGATCGTTCTTCATCAGTATGCTGTCTCCAGCGAAGATGTGCTTCTTGTATACCGAGTTCATTAGTGACAAATTGCCACATTACCCGTTTCCAATCTTCGAAAGCCTTTTCCCAGTCAGTATTTTCTGGGTCAAAGAAATATTCTATCTCACCTTGCTCAAATTCTAGTGTGCGAAAGACCGAGTTACCTGGTGTTATTTCATTTCTAAAAGATTTACCAAGTTGTGCAATACCAAATGGTAATCGCACGCGGCTTGAATTGACAACATTATTAAAATTAATAAAAATAGTCTGTGCTGTCTCCCCACGAAGATATGCCAAATCCTGATCACCTTCAATAATACCCAAGTGAACAGGAAATAATAAATTAAACTTCCTGACCTTTGTCCACTCATGCTTTTTACAATTTGGACAAAGAATATTACTCTCTTCAATAATTTTATCTAATTCAGTCGTTGATAAGCCTTCAACTGACTTCCCCGTTGCGTCTTCAATCAAATGATCCGCTCTTGTACGTAACTTGCAATTTTTGCAATCAACTAATGCGTCAGCAAACCCTGCAGTATGGCCAGATGCTTCCCAAACTTTCTGATGGGAAATAAGTGATGCATCAACACCAACAATGTCATCTCGCTTTTCCACGAAAATTTTCCACCAGAGATTTCTGATGTTGCGAAGCAACTCTGCACCCATAGGGCCATAATCATAGGTATTTGCTAACCCACCATAGAGCTCAGAGCCTGGGTAAATAAACCCGCGTCTTTTTGCAAGTGCTACTATTTTTTCCATTGTTGTATTTGTATTCATATGTCTTTATCCTATCAAATTTTTACTTCTAGAAATAGTCTTTGTTGTGCCTCCTAGAATAGCACGTCTTTTATTAGTGTTTTCACTAAACCAAACTTACATAGAAACCATTCTTATTTAATCATATCCTATAACCACCTCCTTTCTTTGGAAAAGAGACGAAGGTATCTAGGATACTCCGCGGTTCCACTCTTATTCAAGCGTGATGTCATCCATTGCACGCTTACACTTTTTGTCAGGCTTGTTTGCTCAATCTTTTCCAAGGATTTCACTGCATAAAACCTAACTTTTCCACAAAAAAACTCGTCCGATTATTTAGGGACGAGTGCTCCTCGTGGTTCCACCCTAATTGTATAACTATCGAATTTCGCTTAAGTTATACCGCTTATTAGTTTGGTGCAGCTCCAAGATTCCAACCTTTTCATCACTGCTATATATTAGTATAGCAGAAAATTACCTCTTCTGTCAAACATTTTCCAAAAATAGCTTTGGGAGCATTCTCACTGTTTTAAGTCTTCTCTCAAGAATGCTTTCAATAACATATGACGTGTTTAATTGAGCACTACTACTAGACCAATAGCCAAGTGTTATCAAAAGCGCTACTTCAAATTCATGAATGCGCTCAGAAAGATTAACTTCTCCGCAAAGATCTGATAACACGCTGTGCAATAAATCAAACACATGGGCATTTTCCTGCCCCTCAGGACATAACCCGTCTACTAACTCACACAAATGATACGCAAAACCTATTTTTTGTAAATCACTCTTTATTTCAGGAAAACTTTCCTTCGCAACTACTTCTGTAAGTGTATGCATCCCTTTCCCCTTATAAAGAGACAAAGTAGCGTGATTGAGTGGCTCGATGTGAGAGGACCTTTTTGAAGAAATTTTTCTGACCCCTACTGCCTTGACCGTAATTTTTCCAAGATTTCTTGTAAGGACTGTAAGAATTCTATCGGCTTCACCAACATTACGGCGCTTGAGGACAATGCCCTCCACAACACTAATATTCATAAGGCAGTATAATTATTGTTCGAACAATGTGCGCCGCTTCGGCGAAGCTAGTCCCCTTTGGGGAATAACTTCTCGCTTCACTCGAAGAATAAAGCTGACAAGCATTTATCTTACAGTTAGATTGAGTGTTTTGTCTGTTTCTAGGGCAAAGGAGTCAACTTGTCTCCCATTAACGCTAACTGTGTATTGCATGTTTACTGTTCCTGGTTGTTTTTGAATAAGGCTAGGGAGCGTACTCGATGAGACCTTGAATGGTAATTGATAACTTACCGTATAGGTTGCCTGACCTAATGGTCTCACTGTTACAAACCCTTCAAATACAGTCTTTCCCAATTCATTATAGGTATCTACTTTTACTTGTGATCCATTACTGCTAATAAGCTTACTTCCAACTGGCGCATAAATACGTACCACATCACGATTTGTTGCATTAAGACAAAGTCCTCCATGCTCTAAGTTACAATCTGACGGTGCAAATGGATTTTTGTAGGTAAGGGTTATTGTTTTAATAATACTTCCATCAGACTTAACGTCATATTTTATATCTGCTGTTTCTTTAATAAAGAGGTTGGATTTTGCTCCTCCCCAGTTGGAATCATTAATATGCAGATAGTCCCCAGTAAATGCACTCAACCTTCCTGCAGCATCCAATGCCTCAAGTCCTGACTGAGCATCTGGGTCATTAAGAGCAAACAAAACGTGTTTTTGATTAACCTCAGCAATGAATGTCTGGAATAATGGTCCCCAGTAGAGCTTTGGTGAAGATGCAAGAGCTTTTTGCATAATTGCGTACAACAAATCACCAACAATACCTTTTCTATTGGCCTTTATATAATCAACCGGCGTATCTGACTGCTCTTCAAGAGAATAGACAACCTGAGCACAGTTACATTGTGGGACAATTTTTGTCGTAAATGTTTCTCCATCAACAGTAATATCTCCTAAGATATTCATAATCGAAACAAGTACATGGGTGTCAATTGCAATAATGCCATTAACTGGGACATATCCACCTGCTGTTTTATATAACTTATTGAAATCATCCATAGATACTTTAAAGTCTGGCGACAAATTGCTGTCTCGAAGATTCCATCGCGGCTCTTTTGGTAAGTAAGTCGCAATAATACGAGGAGATGCAGGCTTATTGCCGATTGTTGCGTCAAGATTATAAATATCATTTGATTGATCAACATGAATAGAACCATGCTCAACTCGGAAAATTGCATAAAATGTCATAAATCCACCTGTTGGTCGAAGCTCACCATCGTTTTGGAAAATAACCAGATATTTTGCTTCTTTTGGCTCCCCAAGAAGGTTAGGCAACACTTTGATAAGTGGTTTCGCTTGATTGGTAAAAACAGATGCTTCATCGATACCAGTACGAAGACTTTTTAAATTATCCTGTACTTTTCCAAGTCCCAAAAAGGCTGGGTAATGTCCTGGATTTACTTCGTCAACTTCTTTTTGCATAAGAGCAAGCTCTTTTGCGATATCATCAATACGTGGCGTTACCTTGCTCATTGTCGTAACTGCTGTTTGAATCCTGTCTTGCGCAGATCCACCAACAAAACTATGATCTCCTTTAAGCCCTAATACATCCGCATATGGCTTCACGCTATCAACAAGAATTTGTCCAGCATTCAGTCCATATACCCCGGCATTTACCAAATGAAGTGCGTCACCGTAATAGAAATTCATTACCGGCACAAATGCGAGATATCCCATGTTTTGAACATCTTTCTGTGTCTTTAAAAGCTCTGGACGAAGTTCGTTGAGCTTACTGGAAGTTGCTTCTATATCTTGCTGCTTTGCAACGACTAATGTTTCTTTGGCAACAGCGTAGGTCTTTCGCGCATCATTTAATGCAGCAAATCCTGGAACAACAATACCAAAGAGAATAAATAATACAACCAATCCTAATGCAGCAAAACCAATGTATGCATTTCTTCCTAATTTTAACTTAAAAGGTTTTTTGGCTCTCATAGAAACAGCAGCATCATTTTGCGTAGTACTACGAGCGGAATTATCGAGGTTCATTTTCTCAAACCCATCCATAAGTTTTATCATACGGGAAGTTTAAATAGTTTGTCAAATAGGTAAGTTTGGCATTATTTGTTGAAGTTTGGAACAATTACTCTAACTCATACACTACCTACAATGCACCTTTTCCTGAAATCATTGCCCAGGGCGTACGAAGGATAATATATGTGTCATACATAATAGAACGCTTATGGACGTAATCAGCATCCATAGCGATACGCTTGTCAAAATTTATCTGCGACCGCCCGCTCACTTGCCAAAATCCTGTAAGACCTGGCTTAACTGACAACACAACTTTTACTGAGTCTTTTGTTGTGGGGTATTTTTTTTGCTGTTCGCGCAGTTCGTCTGGATAGTACGCGCGTGGACCAACCAAACTCATGTCACCAGACAAGATATTTACTAGTTGTGGTACTTCATCAAGAGAATACTTGCGAATAATCCTCCCAACAGGAGTTACCCGAGGGTCATTCTTTAATTTATAACTTCCCTTTTTATAATCTTCAAATAGTTTGGCAAAATCTGGATTTTCGCGAAGAATTTCGTGGGCATTTTGTACCATAGAACGAAATTTATACATCTTAAAAAGTTTTCCACTTTTTCCAACACGCTCTGGCGTATCTGCCAAGATAGGTCCTGGAGAAGTCACTTTTATTGCAACAACAACTGCAATAATAATTGGGGAGAAAATAAGAAGAAGAATGAGTGCAAAAATAATATCCAGGAGTCGCTTTGCTGCTTCGTAGAGTTTGCTTTTCTTCACTTCTTTGTACGGCATAGATTAGGTAAGATGCTCCAAATCCGTGCCATTTAATTTTTCGACAAATTTCTTGATTTTGGGCACGGAATCTTTTGGACAAATAAGCGTAACGTCTTTTGTATTAACAACAATCATATCCTTAAGATCTATGCCAACAACCAACTGATTAGTAAAATTATACATCAGCGTATCCTCACAGTCCTCAACCGCTACCTCTCCCTTTGTTACGTTTTCCGTCTCTGTCCCAGCTAAGGCTTCTTTTAATGCTTCCCATGCGCCAATATCACTCCATCCTAAGTCAACAGAGATAACTTTTCCAAGGCTTGGATCCATTTTTTCTAAAACTGCATTATCAAAACTAATCTTCTCAATGGCAGGATAGATTTTATGAAGAGTGGATTGATATTCATCTGTTCCATATGTTTTTTGAATTGCTTCTAAATCCTTAAATAGCTCGGGTGAAAATTCTTTAAATAATTTCCAAAGAAGTCTGGGAGTTGTGACAAAGTATCCTAAATTCCATCCATGCCTTCCGTCTTTTACCCATTTTTCTGCTGTAGACAAATGCGGCCGGTACAAAAAGCTCTTAAACTCATGCAAAGGAAATTCTCCCGCATTTTCTTTTGCATCTGCAAACTCAATATACCCTAAATTTTGATTAGGAAAGCGAGGCTGTTGAGCAACGAAGACAATTTTTTCAGGATTTTTTTCGACAAATTTCTCTGCGGATTGCAATACGCTTCTAAAAAGTTCTTCATTTCTTACCAAATGGTCACTTCCCCATAGAAGCGCAATTGGTTCATCGGGATTTGTTTTCTCAAAAAGGGATGTAACCAAACCAACTGCAGGTCCCACATCACGCATTTCTGGCTCAACAAGAATATTTTCTTTTGGAAGCTCGGGAAGTTGCTGGCTCACATGCTCTGCATAGTGGGCACCTGTAGAAATATAGACATCACTCCATCCGTAGGTTGGAAAAAGTTTACCCACAGTAATTTGCAGCATTGTCTTGTCACCAATTATTTTTTCAAATTGCTTAGGTGCGTTTTTTCGGGACAATGGCCACAGCCTACTTCCAACGCCTCCTGCAAACATGACAATCTTCATCTAGAAATACGTCTCCTTGATCTCCTTCTCCTTTTAGGAGAAGGTTGGGATGAGGTTGTGTTTTTATGATTCATGTTATGAACAATACTTTTTATCTCTTTTCTAAATAGTTTCTCTGAAAATCTGAGCGCCTCTTTCTTGCAGGTAGCACTATTATACTTCGAGCCCTTAAAGTTTTTCAAGGCCTTGGTCAAAGAAACAACTGTTTGATGGGCAAAGAATGTGCCTGTTTTCCCATTTTTCACAATCTCTTTTGCTCCTCCTGCATGATAGGCAATGACCGGCTTACCGAAAGAAAGTGCCTCAACCATGGTGATACCAAAATCTTCTTTTCCTGGGAAAATAAGAGCTTTCGCGTTAGCATAGTAGGTAGCAAGCTCCTTGTCAGACACTTTACCAGCAAAATGAACAGTTGGACCGGCAAGCTTTTGCAAATCTCTTGTATCTCCTGCGCCAACAACAATCAGAGATGCATGGAGATTGGTTGCTGCACGCACTGCAAGATCAACACGTTTATATCCGGTGAATCGTGATAATCGCGAAACAATAAGAAAGTAGTCTTTCTCAAAAAGTCGATTTGTACTTTTTGGCAACACCATAACAGGAGGATACACAATATCTGAATCTTTTCTATAATACCTTTTAATTCGTAATTTTACTTCTTCAGATATTGCGATATACCTATCCGGATTTTTCGCAATAATCCCATCCCATACACGAAGTGCCCAAATAAGAGGACTTGCGAGAAGTCTTATTGTTTTGTTGGGAAAGTATTCGCTATATCCACTCCATAGATATCGTGTTGGTGTAAGACAAATACACAAATGCTTTGTCCTACCTCCCGTCATTATTCCCTTTGCAAATTCACTTGTTACCGAAATAACCAAATCATATTTTTTAAAGGAAAAGCTCGCAAAAGCAAATGGCATGAGAAATGGGAATAATTCATGATGTGATCTGACAAAAGGAATGTGCTGAAGAAAAGAGGGTTTTACGCGAAATACTTTTGCCCAAGCTGCACGTTTTTTGTCATATACGGATGTATACAAATGCGCTTTAGGAAATAATTTATGGAGAGAAAGCAAAACTCTTTCAGCACCACCCCATTTATTAACACGGTCATAAACAATTGCAACTTTCATAAACAGACATGGCTACATAGCTTAATGGTTATATGGTTTATTAGATGTAACAATTAACTATCTAACCATATATCCATATGCTATTAGCATTTTGTGGACAGGAAACTTTTACGAGCAGTATTTGTAAATACCTAGTGTTTCTTTTGCCATTTTCTTCCAAGAAAAATCTTTTGCTCTTTTAAGTCCTGATTCTTTTTTCTTCATTACGTCTTTTATTTTCTTGTTATACGCTAAAGAAAGCACATTGGCAATATCTTGCACATTGTATGGATCAAAATATACAGCAGATTCTCCTGCTACCTCTAGAAATGCAGGAATTTCAGAAGCAACAACAAGACATTTGTGTGCCATTGCCTCAAGAATAGGTAATCCAAATCCTTCCATGAGAGAGGGCGCAACAAGAGCAATTGCATGCGTATATAAATAGGACAACTGCGTATCAGTAATATGTTTATAAAAAAGGATATTGTGTAATTTTTCTTTTATAATTCTTTCTTCCAGCTGTTTAGAAAAAAAATCTTCTTTCCCAACTAAAATAAGATGTGCATCCTGATGTTCTTTTATGAATTGTGAAAAAGCTTCAACAAGACGATCAACATTTTTATGCGGATAGACATTCCCAACGTAAAGAAAATATCTCTCCGGTATATCTACTTTTTCCTCTTTTTCCTCCAAGAATTTTCTGTCAATTCCTTCGGGGGTTACGACAACATTTTCTGGATTGGGATGATAATGGTCTATGATTTCCTGTTTTGTTGCACCACTTACAGTAATAATTTTTTGCGCATGTTTTACTCCACTTCGCAAGACAAATTTGTATCCGAGTTGTTTAAAAAAGTACACAGGAGACCACAGCGTGGATGCTTTTCCTGTTGGAAAATGATCAATAATTAAATCATGAATTGTTATAACAAATTTTCCTTTGTATCCAACGGGATAGGAAAAATAGGGAAAGTGAACAACATCTAGTTTTTCCTTTTCTAAAATATTTTTAAATGCTGTTTGTTCTTTAAACGTATGCCATCTAACCTCAGCAAGTTTTTTTGTAAAATTCTTTCCAGGAAGAGCATATGTTTCGTATTCTTCTTTTTTAAAGAAAAGAACAAACTCATTTTCTTTATCTATATCTGCAAGCTCTGTAACTAAATTACGAATATACCTTCCAACACCGGTTTCGTTCCATAATCTACAATCTATTCCAATTTTCATGGTATAGAGAAATTATAACGCAAAAACGTGTTAAGAAGAAACAGTTCTATTTTTCTGTCTTGTTCGGCGTGAATGTCTTTGAGGCATTGCACTTCTTTGTCTTCGTGGCCTTTCTTGTTGTGGAGGATCTTCACGAAGAATATCATTCAATACTCTCTCCTGTAATTCCATACCCATTTGATACTCATGCGCTCTTGCTTCAGGGTCTGCACCATTTTCGAACGGTCTTGTTGCATGTCGCATTAATTGTCGACTTAAACCCAAATTACTATTATCATATGCTCTAATCATAAACTGTTTTGCACGCTCAAAATCTTCATCAGTTTGCCTTGTTCTTCCATAAAAAAGCGATTGGATTGTTTTCCAATTACCTCTATCTGCTGCCTCTTCCATTTGTTGCCAAACATCTCCTTTAACCATAGCTATATTTTATTGAGAATTTTTCTTATATAAAAAGTCTATTCCCTTCATAACAATCCATGTCATAAGTGGATTGCTTTTTGCATAGTTTTTTTTATAGAAAATTCTCATTGCATCAAATCGCCAACCCTGTACCTTACGGCGTATCTCATCATTTGCCGTTGTCTTATTTTGTGATTGTTTTTTAATACCACTGGAAACTCCACCGAAATGCAGAATTTTTACATCCGGAACATAGTAAATCTTATACCCTGCTTTATGTAAGTCATAACAAAACTGTAAGTCTTCGCCGTAAAAAAAGTAGTCTTCATCCCACCAACCAATTTTCTCTCCTGCTTCACGCCTAACAAGCAAAAATGCACCAACAATTGCCGGTACAGTGTGAATTTTTGTTACGTCCTCCCATCCTCTTGTATACCCTGCGAAGAGTCTTGAGTGAGGGAAAAGCTTTTCCAATCCCGAAAAGTGAGTCAATGCATTCCAAGGTGTAGGAAATCCTCTATGGGACGCTTCGTCAATTGCACCACTAGGAATTTCTACTCTACACGTTGCAGCCCCTGCGTCTTTGTGATTATCCATAAACTCCACCATACGTGTTAATGTTTTTGGATACACAATGGTATCTGGATTAAGAAAAAGGATATATTTCCCTTTTGCGTATGATATGCCCGTATTATTCCCTGCGGCAAATCCAATATTTCCTCCATTATCAACAACATCAAAAAGTTTGGTCTTTGTTTTTTTCTTATATTCTCTAAATGCCTGTAGCGATTCATCGGGTGAGGCATTATCAGTAATAATAATTTGAAACTCACCTGACTCTGTTTCTTTGGAATAGTTATTTTCAATAGACTCTACAGCTTCTAGCGCAATTTTTTTTGTGTTGTAATTAAGGATGATTATAGAAAGAATGGTATTATTTTTTGATTGCATTGGTATATACTCCTTCTAAGGTTTTTGCAATTTCAGTCCATGAATAGTTTTTTTCAATAAATTGTCTTGCATTCTTTGCAATAGCTGTGTATTCCCTTTTATTATCCAGCAAGGTGTCCACTGCACGAGCAAGATCTACTGATGTTTCAGCAGTTAGCGCGTGTGTTTTATTTTTTGCTTGAAGTCCTTCAAGACCTAAGCTCGTTGTTACCACCGGAACTCCGCTTGCCATTGCTTCTAAAATTTTATAACTTGTCCCGCCGCCAACTTTAATAGGAGCTAAAAGGATATCTGCTTTTTTATAAATATCTGATGTCTTATTCGGCGCATGCTCATCAAAAATAATATTTTCAGAACGATACGCTTTTAAGCTTTCTGGAATGTGCTTCCCAACAATCCACAATTTTACGTTTAACGCTTTATTCTTTACGCTTTTCTCTATCTTCGGCCATATATCTTTTATAATCCACGAAGCAGTTGTTGTATTTTGGATCCATGTAAAATCTCCCATAAAAAGAATTATCATTTCCTTTTTACCCTGAGCTGCGCCGCTTCGGGGAAGCAAGTACTGGGTCGAGTGTCTAATGGGTCTAAAGGGGAAATCAGAAAGACTAACACCATTTGGAACAACGACAGCATCCGATCTCATTTTATTAACCTCAACACGTGATACACCGACAATTTTTGTTGCTTTTTCCCAGTAAAATTTTTCCCAATATTTTATTTTTTCAATGTCTATCGCAAGAAGTGGTTTTACAAGAATTGGTGCTGTTTTTGCAAAACGCTCGTACACATTATATTCAATATTGTGTTCTACTAATACCACAGGAAGCGATGTCTCGGGCAAATTCTGATACACGTAAAAGGTTTCTACATGAATAACGTCAAATTGCTTTTCCTTAAGCAGTTGGGAAAGAATTTTTTTCATTTCTGGCAGATCATGCCCTGCTAAAAGAAAAGGGTAGGAAGAAATTACTGTTTTTAGCACTACTTCTGCGGACCATTGTTTTTTTCGATCGACAACAAAAATATCTTTGCAAACCTTTTTTACAACGTCAACATCGCTTTGTGTTTGATGTTTTCTCTTTTCACATACGAGTGTTATTTCGTGTTTTTGGGAAAGTTCTTTGAGTAAATTATAAAGGCGTACCTGCCCACCAGAAAAAAGCGGAAAGGGAAGAAATGATGAAACAATAAGAATTTTCATTTCTTATGAACAAGGTCAAGAATGAGGTACGCGCTACTTGATCCAACTACTTTATATTCAGTTCCAAATCCTTTAAAGTCATTTGGCGTTGGATTAACAATAGCAATATACTCAGCACCAAGCTTTACCATTTCTGGAATTGAATGCTCAAAACTCGCCCAACCTTGTCTATTGGTGTAATACAAGAATGACGTATCTCCATTGTAGAGTGCTATCACTTTTGCATTCTTTGGTGTAAGTCTATCAACTGCTTGCCCTGCAACAACAATATTAGGATTGTTGACGTAAAATAGTGTCCGTGCATTAAACCACGAAAATGCTAACCCAAAAAGTATACAAACAACAAGCGTTGCTATACTAATAATTCTCGAGAATTCTTTTGGAGGCCGGATAAGAAAGTCAGCACCCAATCCTAAGAAAATGGCAATGGAGGGAATAATAGGAAGTTGATAATACCCATGCTGCACATTCCCGGTTGCAACAACTGATACATACACAAACGATGAAGCAAGAAACGAAAGGAAATATAATCGGTTTTTTATTATGCTTACAATACCAATAATAAAGGGCCCAATAAGAAAGTAACCTAGGATAAGCTGACCAATGCGTCTTGCAAAAATCCAATTAAAAAATGCACCGGTAAAACGAATGTGATTACTGTTAAAAAGCCAACTGCTGGATGGGATACCTGCTGGAAATTGTGCCATCCATATTCTCCACAGAGCAAATGGAACAAAGGAAATAATAAGAAGCACGTACAGCGGCCACTGTAAAAATAATTTCCATTGCCACTTATTCCATACAGCAACAAGCATTGGTAAAAAGAAAAATGCAACAAATGGTTTTACTAAAAGGGCAACTGCTGCAGAGAGAAATGTCAAAACAAAAAATGATAATTTTGCGCTTTTTGTTTTTGCTCCTAAAAACATGTCAAAAAAGTACAACGACATAATCATCGTTGTTACCATAAGCGGATCCGGCAAAATAGTATGATCGTAATATAAATTAAATGGTAAAACAGCAAAAAAGAATGCTGCAGAGATTGCTGCAACAGAGTTACTATAACGTTTTACCAAAAGGAAAAGGAAAAATACGCCAACAATCGATATAAGATTTGTAACAATTCTTCCCCATTCCTCAAGAGTAAAATGGTCAAAGACCATAAAGCTTGCTGCTTGCATGACGTTATAGAAAGGGAATTCAACAAATCGATACCCTTCGGGGTTTTCCCTAGTGCCGGAAGGCACATTGGATATATCTTCAAACCTAGGATGGAGAAGATCAAATCCATTCGTGACAAAACTTCTTGATACAGCACTTGTGTCTGCTTGACGCCAACTATGCCAATCGGCAATAGGATTAGTAACTTTATAGAGTCGCAAGACAAAACCCATTCCACAAATAAGCAAAAGAAGTACCAATTCCCATTTCTTCATATATTAATATTCAAATAGCTGCCCATTTTTATCGAAATCAAAAACATATTCGTTGTTAAGAATATCGCTTGGATGAGAATGTTTAATTGCGAGAGACTCATCAATATCTTTGGTCTTAACAACCTTCAACGTATCGTCTCTATACACAAACCATAATCCTTCCTGAAATCCAACAGGAAAAATCCATGCATTTCCATACTTTGTGGGCATGTGGGATACATAAAATGTCGCATGACTTGGTACATACTCTTTTACCACACGGAAATACGCAAGCGTGTTGTATGTTATGATACTTGTCTTTTTCCATTGATCCAATTCTCTATTTACTGCTTCTTTCGCATAGAGAAAGAATATAACAGCACAAACAATAAGCACTCCTACAACGACTTTATTTCCTTTTGTTTTCTGTAAGAAATATCTTCCCAAAGAAACAATAACAATAACAAATCCAATAGCACCGAGGTATCCATATCGCTCAGACATGTTACCAAAACCCAAGAATGGCAATAACCCAATAAAAGCAAAGAGAAATCCAAATCCTACAAATCTTACTAATTGGAGATTGAGGTTTTTCCGTACAATAAAGAGAATGCCACCAAGAATTCCTACACCAGCAACAAGAGCTGCGGTTATTGGAAGTGTATGCGTTTTAAGCATCAAACGCAGTCCATATTGCCACGCTACAACTCGTTCACCAATAAGCATTGCCAAGAAGTAATTTACATAGTTAGCGATGACATTTGGAACAAGGTGACTAGCATTATACGAATAATCTCCACTAATTGGTGCTACATTTGCATGGGCGCGAATAAATAGGTAGAGAACATCAAAAATAATGAAAGGCGTAACGGCAAGAGCAATACTTTTGATTTGTTTTTTCCTTAGAATCAACACATCAAGCGCAATAAGAAGAAGGGGCACAACAATACCCATTTCGTATGTAAAAAGACTACAAATACCAAGGATCATTGACACAATATACCAAGCCCTTGTTCCTTTCTGTCTCCAATACACATACGCAACGAGAGAGTACACAATAAAAAGTGTCGACCAGCTAATTGAAATTGTTGAAATCCAAAAGAGCACTTCTGAATGAATAGGAAGAATAAGATAGAGTGCTGCTAACATCCATGCCCAGAGTTTTTTCTTAAAAAGCGCTATTCCTAACAGGTATATACCAATGCCAATAAAGAAGTGAACCAAGAGTCCAACAGCATGATATCCAGCGGGTTGAAAAGAAAATACAGAATACAAACAAAACATAATAATTTTCGCGAGTGGTCGATAAATTGATCCCTGCGCATCTGAAAAGTACTGTGCAATGTCTCCCGGATGCGCTATTGCTCCCCACTTAAGCCAGATAAAATCGTCTGCAACAAAAAAATTAGTCAGTCCTCCACCAAATACGACAAACGTCAGGATACAAAGAAGGAGCAAAAGAAATACATGAGAGGAGAAAACCCGCATCAAATCTTTTTTATAATTGATACTTTTAGAAAGTGTTAATGAGAGTCCACCTACGGCAACACCCAAAAGAATCCACAATGGCTCTGCAACCTTTGATGCTTCAAAAACATCAATCAATGCACCATTAAGAATAAGCCCCACTACTCCTCCCGCAAGTCCTATGGCAAAGTATTTCGAGAGAGACGCACTTTCCCCTAGAGATTCTTTCAGGAAAATTGCCAGAACAATAAAAATAAGCGCAAAAGCAGCAAAACCAACAAATCCAGATTCTCCTAAGAGCCTCAGATAATCATTGTCCGTTGCCAACGTAATTGTTGAGTATCCTTTTCCAAATGGCGGATCGGTCATAAAAGCAGTCCACGCATTAGGCCATTCTGCTTGAAAACGCGTTGTAAATGATATGTCATAGACAAGCGCCTTTTGAGTAAGAAAATTGCCAGAAACAGTTGAGATCTCAAGCCCTCCATTTGCCAATTTTAAACGCTGCGCTTCAGAGGTTGGGATTGCAGCTCTTATATACGCGCCGCTTGTTGCAACAGCAGTCTGAGAAAGTGTAATAAAGCTTGATCCTGTTGGAAGATTTTGTGTTGGTGGAGGTGCTTCAACCACAACTGAATCATTTTTGGAAATTTTATTTTTTAGACTGTCGGGTAAGTTATTTTCTGCAATCCCAACAACCCGACCCTGATTGTCGGTAACAACATTAACAACGCGAAATGTCTCAAGAAACCTCTTTGCAGTAGAACCAGAAAAAATAAGCAAACAAGCAACACTAAGAAGTAATACAGGAATTAAAAGTTTTTTTTGCTTCATAAGTATTAATGCAATCGTTGCACCAACAAGATACGTACTAAATGAAACACGGGACGCGGTGAAAAGAAGAAGCATAAGGGAAGTAACAAACAATAACCCTACCCCTACTTTTGCAGCAATTTTTTTTACATTCACGAAAATACCAAGGAGTACTGGAAGAATAACAACCAAAAACGCTGCCAAATCATAGTGTCCACCAAATGTTGATGTAATTCTTGCCTCCTGAGGAAGACAAAGTGCAAGTCCTTTTGCAAACTCTTCGTTACCTGTTTGAAAAGACGGAAAGCAGTACGAGAAGTGCTCAAAAAACTTTGGAAAAAGTCCCCATAAAACTAAATAAAATCGTTGACCAAAGCCGTATATGACAATTGCGGTAAGAGCAACGCAGAGCATAACAACAAAATCTCGAATATCTTTTTGGGATTTAATTGTTGAGAAAGCAATAAAAAACAAAATCATGTATTCTATGCGTCTCCCATATTCAAGAATTGCCAGATGAGGGAAAAATCCCACCAAATGTGGTCCAATAAAAATAAGGCTAATAAGAAGCGATATAAGCCCAACAAGCCAATAAACAGCAATAGGTATACCTACTGGTAACGGTAATCGCACTTTTCTTCTCAGAAGTTGAATGAGCCACGCAATGACAAGTGTTGCAATAACAAAATCTTCGAGTCTAATATATACCCACGTGCGAACAATATGGATACTCGGCAATTTTGGGTAAAGCGTAATAAAAATAAATGCAAAAAGGACACTGAATTTGAGAAAATACGTGTCAAAGAGTGTTAAGAGCTTTTTCATAGGTTGACGTTAGATAGTCATTTTTTATGAGCTTTCCTAATAATATCAGAATCTGTGCCTTACTTTGAAGTAGGAGTTTCACAAGACTATATTCGAGCAATGATCGGTGTTTTTTGTAGAAATACAAAATTCCTTTGTAGATATTTACAATGGCAAATGTCCGATTGCTACTTCCCTGATCTCTGTGATGAATATCAATATCTGGGAAAACCCAAACATCTTTCCCTATTTTACTTGCTCTATAGCAAAGCTCCATATCTTCCGTGTACATAAAAATTTCCTCATCAAACCTTCCTATGGAAGTGAATAAATCTTTCCCTATCATAAGACATGCTCCTTTAACCCAATCAACACGCTGTGGCCTAACAACATTCTGAAATTGAAAACGTTGCATACCAAGAAGAAGAAGCAAGACGCGTGGCAAACTGTAGAAGGTATCAAATGAATGTTGAGACGTGCCATTTGTATTCTTTAAAATACCGCCCAGTACACCTATGTGGGGATTATCTAAAAGGAAGGTGAGCATATTACCTACTCCTTTTCCCACAACCGTATCATTATTTAAAAACAAGAGCGTATCTCCTTTTGCATGTATTGCTCCAAAATTATTTCCTCCTCCAAAACCACTATTTTTCTCATTGGAAAGTACTGTTACATTTTTATATTTTTTCTTTTTTATTTCCTTTTCTAGTATTTCAACAGATGAATCTTCTGAATTATTATCAACGATCAAAAATTCAAAGAGATTTTTTTCGAATTGTTGGGTATAGGAACTGTATAACGAGGTAAGACACGCAATGGTTAACTCGGGCTTTTTGAAATTAATCGTTATAATAGAAAGCTGCATACATTAGCGAAACCAAGCGGCTCTTTTTAATCGGTAGGTAAAATTATTGAGTTTTCTTTTTCTAATTTCTTTAGCAGGAACACCACCAACAATGGAATTTTCTTCTACATCTTTTGTAACTACTGCTCCTGCTCCTACAACAGCTCCCCGTTTTATTTGCACGCCAGGCAGAATAATCGCCCGAGGTCCAATAAATACATAATCTTCAATGACAACACTTCCTGTAATGGCTCTGAAATCCTCTCTTTCGATATCATGCTGCGCATTATATATCATGACCTCACTTGCAATATCTACATGATTTCCAATTACTAGACTTGCCCGACCATCCAAAACAGCATTCTCTCCGATAATGGTATCCTCACCGATTGAAATGTTTCGTGTGTCATAGAAGATTGCACCCATATGGATTGCTGATCCTTTGCCAATTTTCATAAAACCTAATCGATAAAAAAACCGTCGCACATGATGAGAAGGAACATGACCAACCCATCGAAGTATCATCATTTCAAACTCTAAATCTATAGCATCCAGTCTGCGCATAATTTTATGAAACAATCCACTCATACCTTGCTCCCCATTTCTTCCAAAACATCTAGTGTTTCTTTGGCTGCCTTTTCCCAGCTGAATTGCTTAATATGCTGGTATCCTTTTTTCACCATCTGCTCTCTTAGCTTTGGATTATCTAAAAGCTTTTCTATTGCCTTAGCAATGTCCTCCACGCTTTCTGGATTAATATATAGTGCGGCATCTCCTCCTGCCTCTGGCAAACTACTCACATTACTTGTAATAACAGGAGTGCCATATTTCATTGCTTCAACAACAGGAAGTCCAAATCCTTCATAAAGTGACGGCAAAACAAACAAGATTGCATTTTTATACAAAGAGGGTAATTCGTTATCGTCTACAAATTCTAAGAATTTTACGCTTTCGCTAATCCCAAGTCTTTTCGGCGCCTCGAGAATCGGCTCATACAACCATCCTTTTTTCCCAACAATTACTAATTGTAAATCTTTTTCATTTTTTACATTTTGCTTCACGCGTGCATACGCCTCAATAAGACGTTCAATATTTTTTCTTGGCTGCAGTGTTCCAACAAAAAGAATGTAAACCCCCGAAATTCCAAACTTCTTTTGTAGATCTTTCTTACTTACTGCATCATTCATATTGCTTTCTGCATTTTTAATTCCTGGGTACGTAACGAGTACTTCTTGAGCCTGTTTTTGGTACTCTTTTAGTATATCATTTTTGCTTGACTGACTAATGGTAAAGATACGTTTTGCATGTGTCGCAGAATACTTTGTCCACGATGTTAGCTGATATAAATCTCTTTTTGCAAAAAGTTCTGGAAAGTGTAAGTAGGACACGTCCATGATACTTATTGCTGTAGGTACTGGCGCAAATCGAGGCGCATAGTGTGTTGGGCTAAAAAAAACAGTAGGACGCGGAAAATGGGTAAATAGATAGATTGGTAAGCCAATTTGTGTCCACAATTTTTTTGGCCCAACAAGAATATACTTCCATCCATTTCTTTCTTTTGGCATATCCGCACGAGGAGAATTTTTAAGGTAAATGCAGAATTCTATCTCACTATGCTTATAAAACTCCAATAAGAGCTGATAGGCATACTCACTAATACCTACTTTTTTTTCTACATTTGCCTCATTACCATCAATACCAATAATCATTATTAATTTTCTCCTTGTCTCCCTCTCCTATCAGGAGAGGGTTTGAGGTGAGGTTTGAATTAAACCACACCTGGATATACTACCTTTAATCTTTTTTCTTCAATTCCCAAAATCTTCTCCACATCTTTCCTTGTTGCCTCAGAAATACAAAAAATCTTGTCCACTTCTTTTTTTACCCATTCCAATCGTTTTTTTTGAACTCTGACTATTTTCCCTGCTGTTTCCTCCGGATATGTATAAACAATCATGTCATAGATAATTGTTGCCTTTTTTGCTTTACTCGGAGGTTGCGTCCAGTCTGATGAAATAAACACATCAACTGACCCAATAAATGCCTCAACAGGAACTATGTGGAGCGTATTCCAAAGAAAATCTAATACTGTTGGGGGTAGTTTAAATTTTTTAATTTCAACGTTTTTGTTTTGAAATTGGACTGGCAATTTCCTTCGAAGACTTGAGTAAAAAAGAATATATGTATTTTCTTTATCCTGCTCAATCATCTTTTTAACAAGATGAAAGAGGTAGGTTGCAACACCTGTTTTTGGATATGCTAACTGTGAAATATCTATTCCAATACGCATATTACTTATTGTGAAGTAAATATAAGACAATTGCCACCAGAAAAAATCCACACGCATACCAGACTAGATGCTGCGCTGTAAAAAATATCCACAATGCAAAAAGTGGCATTGCCAAAAGAAGACACATCATTCCTGAAATAATAAAAACAGGAGGTTTCCTAAATTTAGGAATAATAAGTAAAACAAGTACTACGACAAAAAAAGTAAAATCCTGTGGTTTCATGAAAAAGAAATTGTATCAGCACGACGCTGTGTACTATCATATTTTAAATGAAAATGGGACCTTTCTTCAATACTCCGTGGCGTTTGGAAAAGATGGATAAATAAATCTGCCAAAAACCCTGTTACGATGACTTGCAAACCTGCTAAAAGCAGTACTATTCCTAGAAAAAGAAGCGGTCTTGTCCCAATTGAATGCCCGGTAAAATGGATCCAAGAAAGATAGGACAACACAACAATACCTACAGCAAAAAGAATTCCCCCTAGTGTTCCAAAAAAATGGAGAGGACGTTTTCCATATTTTGTAAGAAAGAGCATAGTCAAAATATCAGGCAAATCTTTCCATAACTTAGAAAACCCATATTTCGATTTTCCGTAAGCGCGCTTTTTATGGACTATTGGCACTTCTGTTACCAAAAATCCTTGACCAAAGACAAGAAGAGGAATAAACCGGTGCATTCCTCCATAAAGTCTTAAGCTCTTCGCTGCTTCTCTTGAGTACAATTTCAAACCACAATTATAATCATGTAAATTAAGTCCCCAAAAAATTCTTGCAAGATAGTTAAAGAGCTTTGAAGAAAGAACCTTTGTGAATGGATCTGCACGTTTTTCTCTCCATCCACAAATAAGCTCATACCCTTCTTTTGTTTTAACAAAAAGCTTCTTTATCTCCTCCGGCACATCTTGCAAATCTGCATCCAGTGTTACAATTACATCCCCTTTTGCCATTTGAAAGCCAAGTGTTAATGCTTCTGATTTGCCTTGATTTTTGCGAAAAGAAAATACCTTTATGTGGGTGTCCTTTGTTGCTAACTTCTTTAAGAGAGTCAAACTATTATCCGTTGAACCGTCATCAATAAAAATGATTTCATACCGGCTTTGTAATTTTGCAAGAGAAGCTGTAAGTCTTTTGGAGAATTCGGGAATACTTTCTTCTTCATTAAAAACAGGCACTACAGCGCTAATCATTCGACTATTTTACCACTTTTTAGGTGTAAAAACAAAGCTAAACAGCCAACAAAACCCAAAGTTACCCCACTTATCCATATCCCTTGAGTCATATAGTCTTGAGGCAAATAGTGGACTCGAATAGTATAATTCCCACTTCTATTAAGCCAGAATTCGTTTAGTCCATTAAAGTTTTTAGGGAATATACGTTGTCCCTCCACAACTGCAACCCATTGTGTATCAAAGCTCTCAGAAAAAATAAGCTGTGTCCCCCTTTGCGCATTTTTAACAGAAACTAAATAGTCTGTTGGACTAATCATTGTGTATTGAATTTTTGCATGAGACCCAGAAGTCCAGAAATGGTCGTACGGACTTGGAACCTGAAAAACATGCATCTTGCCAAATCCAGGTATTTCCGATACCCAAGAAATGTTTTTTACCTCACGGTACGTGTTATCAAAAACGTTTTGGCTATATTTTCTATCTTTAAGAAATAGCTCTCCCTGACTATCATATGGAACAATAATGTATCCTATCGCTGCCTCTTGAAGCATTTGAAGAGAATTCTTTCCATACACATTATCAATAACTCCGGAAATACTTGCAGTATGATAAAAATCATAAGCGCTTATTGCAGGATGATTATTGGAAAAAAATCCAAATCTTTGTACTTGTGGTATCCAGAGAGTACGATTAAAACCTTTTTGATTATCTAAAAATTTTTCAAGATGCACATACTCAATCGGAAGTACATGTTGCTTAAAAGTACCACCAAGTTGACCCAAAAGCGCTGGCAAAATAAGCGAGAAAATAAGGCAAATACCTATAAGGAATGTCGTTAACAGCACATCATATTCTTTAATTGTTTTTATTTTTTGAGATATATGTAGTGCACTGCTTTTGAAAACAAAGGGAATAAGTACAGCGTAGGAGATAACAATCAGTAAGTACCATTTCGTTGGATCTCGAAACATAATAAATCCTGGAACATGGTCAAAAAGCCAAAGGTAAATATTACCAAATGGATCGTTTGCTCCTTTTGCAAGAAAAATTCCAACAAGTCCTATTAGCGCAAAAAGTAATATATACATGTTTTGAGATTTTCCTTTTATATTTTCTGTTTTAGGTTTTAAATTTACAAAAAATAATGACCCAAAGGCTAAAAGTGGCAAAAGTAAAAATTCAGGTCTAAAAAAATGAGTGAGTCCAAAAATATTTTCTGGCCAGTTGGGATGAAGAAGTCCTAATGCATCTTCAAATTTTGCAAAACTAAAAAATTGAATTGATTTTGACGAGGTATAGATATCACCAAATCGACTACTAATTGCCGCTCCGTGCGTTACGATTGTTGGCACGAGCCAAAAAGCATGAAGTCCTGCAATAAAGATCCCGGAGAGTGGAAATAGATAGAGATATTTTTTAAGTTTATCTTGTGATAGATATGGTAATTCAAAAAGGAAACGGACACCAAAATACCACACAAGAATATATCCGATTCGGATATCCAAAAGGAATATAAGCGAAAATGTAATAGAGAAAATAATTACACTTTTCAATGTTAATTTTTTTAATAACTCCTCAAATGCAATGATGCCAAATGGAGCTATCGAGTAAGACAGTGCAATGCCCATTTGTCCTCCTCCAATAAGGAGTAATGCGTATGTATTTGCTATATAAAGAAGACCCCCAAGGAGAGCAAAGATTTTTGATCTAAAAAAATAAACAGAAAGCAACCAACCAGACAAAAAACCAAAAAAAAGATATGGCCAAAACCAAAAAATCTTTTCATACCAATTCCATCCAAGGAAAAGAGATGTTTTTATTGTCGCGAGAAAATACGACTCCAACCACAGTGTTGGCAAGATACTTACCCCCATCCCCATATGCCTACTATCCCAAGCTGGATACCGTGAATTTCTGAAACAGTATGACTCCAATAATAAACCCAATCCCCACTTACTAAAAGCTCAGAGGAAAACCAATTCCTAAAGATATACAACAAAGGCAAAAATATAATAATCGAGAGAATTAGCGGTACAATGTATTTTCTCATGCAGTTTAAAAGCCCCTTACAGTATATACCTGCTTTAATGCTGATCGATAGCCTTTCATTTTCCCTCTTCCTTTTACATTATGAATATAGATGTCTCTAACAAACTTAAGGACAAATTTAGGAGTACAATATGCTGCAAATAGCGTTACCCAATATCGTATTGACCATGTGTGCGAAGGGTCAAGTTGTCTTAGTCTTTTTGCATACATAAGAAGATTGCTATTATTAGAATTGTATTTAATAACTGCTAAAAGATTAACGTTTATAGCAATTTGCCTATTCAGTGTTTTTCTATAACTTGCTTCTCCTGCTACTTTTCGAATAACAGTATATGTCTTTTCCCATGAAAGCTTTCCATTCACAACAAAATGCGCAGGATGCTTATCCTGATGAGACCAGGATGCAATAATTGAATGGGAGTATTGAAAAAATCCACCGCCTGATTCAAGACTTCTAAAACACACTTCAAACCACGGAATAAATTCTGAGTCTATAATCGAAATTCTTTTCGGGTAGATATTCTTGAAAATGATTCCTGTTATAAAATGTAAATCAATTTTATCTATATACTCTACGATTCTCTCAGGATCTGCATGAGGCTTAAAAACGAGATCTTTTGTAACAAATTTGTTCCTTACATAATCAAAAATATCATGCTTATCAAAGGTTTGGTACACATAATTGAGCCTAATAAGTCCTGCGTTGTATTTATGAATAAGCGTATAAACATTTTGAAGAACATTATCATACAACAGATAATCATCATCGCCATGAAGAAAAATATACTCTCCTCTGACGTATTCCAAAACCTTGCCAATATTTTTGACCGCTCCAAGATTTTTTTTGTTTCGGTAGTATCTTATCCGCTTGTCTTTATATTTTTTAACTACCTCTTCTGTATTATCGCTTGAATTGTCATCACAAATAATTAATTCGAAGTCTTTAAAGGTTTGAGCAAGGATACGCTTAATGGCAAAATTTACATCATCTGCTCTATTGTAAGTTGCGATAGGTATGGAAAAAAATGGTCTTTTCATCATAAATATTTTCTCAATTCTATAAGGGCTGTATCAATCCTTATTTTATCTATCTTAAACCCATCATTATTGTAATATCCTTCTCTATTTCTGCTTACTGCTTTAAACAATGCAATGCGAAGATAATACACCCAGTAGAGTGGGTTAGTAAAAAGCGTTGATAGCGCTACCCCATATCCATCACAAAAGGATTCAAATGCATAAAAATGTGATGGTAAAAAAAGAAATGTATGCATATTTGCAACTTCAAAAAGTGGATCTCCAATAATTGCATCTTCCCAATCTAATAGTGCAGTTATTTTTTTGCTATCCGCATACATATTTCGGAGACTTGGGTCATTGTGAAGAAGGCTCATTTTTTTGCTATTTGTCACATATTTCTCGCTCATTTTTTTAACAAAAGCTCCATCAGCCTTGGATAACATTCCAAACTGTATAACTTTTCTTACATGGACATCAAAATTTATAAAGAAGAATTTTCTCCATGATGCTGAAAGACCTACCAGTTTATTTAGCGCTAAAGACTCAATGCTAATAAGTCCTGCGTTATTACCTTTTAGTGAATGAATTTTTTTAAACAATTTTCCTAATTGTGTATATATTTTTTTGTTATTTTGGTTTTCCAAACTTTCTCCCTCTGCAACTTCTATAATTTCATATTCAAATGGAGCAGATGTTTTAGAAACATCAACCTTTACAGCAAGAGAAGGCATACGTTTTACTTGAAGCAATTGTTGAAAAAACTCTTCAATAACAAAGGGAAATCCACTACTCCTTTTTCCAATAACATTAAGTTTTATTATAACGCGACGTGTCTTTGTTGTTGCAAAAAAAAGAGTATGAAATGTACTTTTGTTTTTAACAGGGCTAATTGATAGTACTTTTTCATTGATGGAATTCTCGACAAGATCTGTCAATGTTTTTTTTGAAGTTTTTTTATACGCTTCTCTTAGTTGCGTGAGCTTTTCACCACCTATTGATATGTCTGATTTTGGATGAAATTGTTTTTTTCGGAGTAGATCAAACTTCCTGGCATCTCGAAGAATGCTTTTAGAATCTTTTGTAATTGAAGTAATCATTAAAATGAGCAGTGAGTAAGCTAATCTCATCATGCTCTTTTTTGGACAGCTCTTGTATTTTTTCTAGATTATACGCAACCGTTGGATACTGAATTGTTCCCCATGGATATTGATTTTCGAGCTTTTCTTTATTCCAAGATGGAAACAGAAGACTCTCTTCAAAACGGATTCCCAGGTTTTTACAAAGTGACATAAAAAATTTTCTTTTATTTTCAATCAAATCTTCAAATTTTACGATGGTAACATTATTGGGGAATTTTTTTGCAAACGTTATTGCTGCAAGCTGTACAACATTCCATGTGTTGATATAGCGAGAAAGACTCAGTGGTGCAGGCCTATGCTTTGTATCAGCATACCCTGAATACGGATTTCTGACAATATGAATAATCTTTGCCTTTGGAAAATCTTCAATAATTTTTTCTGCATCGAGAATTTGAACAGGATTGTATCCAACATATGTATCTTCTTTTCCGCTTTTTCTATAATTTTTCCATGCAAGAAATGTTGATTCATAAAATGCCTCAACGGCACGAGAACGAGTAATATGTTTACCAAGAAGTTTTACAAAAATTTTCTTTCGTTCTTTATCGTCTAAAATAATTTCTATATCTTTGAATTTACTCATTTGTGGAGCTTTTATCCGAAATTTTACCTCTTCATCCCATATGTCTTCATACATTTGTTCTGGACTTTCTTCTAACTGAAATTGTGGCCATCGATATTTATGCGGAACGAAAGAAGAAAGATAATCCCATGTATTTTTTGTCCCGACTTGAGATTCAAATGGATAAACAAAAAGCTTAGAATGTCCGTCTAAATGACGTTGCAATGTATTTCCGCCGTTTTCGTACATCGCGGAAATCATAAAGAATTTAAAATTATTTGGCATATTTTGTAAGGAGTTTATCATACCCAACTTTTTCTTGCCACGCAACAGTCAGTTTTATTCCTTCTCGTAAAGAAACTGTCTGTTTCCATCCCAAAACTTTCTTAATCCTTTTATTATTCCCATACCATGTAACAACATCCCACTTTCTATTTTTCATTGTTCCAAATTGTGGATTTTCTTCTACAAGAAATGTTCGTTTTACCAATAATGCAAGTTGCTTAATTGTTGTCTGTTTCCCAGTTGCAACATTAAATACTTCGCCAAAAAGTGACTTTTTCATTTTTATTGCAGCAAGAAGAAGCGCAGAAATAATATCATCTATATAAACAAAGTCCCGCGAAATTGAAGGGTCTACAAAAGGAGGCAATGTTCCTTGTTTTGCTTTATATAATAAAACTGGCATTAGACGATCCAATTCTTCCCATGGACCATACGCGGAGTATAAACGTAGATGAATTACCGGTATGGAAAGGATCTTTCCGTAATACTTTAATAAGTAATAATCTGCGACTTTTGAAACAGCATAGTGACTATTGGGAATGAGTTCGTCACCTTCCTTTGGTGCTTTGGCGTTTAATCCATATTCCGATTGTGATCCTGCATGAATGTATGCTACGAGCTTCATTTCTTTAAGAATTTCCAATATTCCCACTGTTGCAGTAACGTTAGTTTTATAAATTAATTCTGGATCTGTTTGTTTTGCATATGCGCCGTATGCAGCTAAATTAAATACTGTTTTAGGTTTTATTTTTTCTAAAACCTTCTTCAAATTTTTAGATTCAAGAATATCGCACGAAATAAGATTTTTTTGAGGAATTCTTGCACCATGAAGTCTCCAGTTTTTTTTCTTACTATGCGTAACTCCGTAAACATCTTTTCTGTGTAGGAGAATTTGTTGTATAAGATTTACACCAACAAAACCACCTACACCAAAAATGAGTATTGGACCTTTTAACTTTGCGATAAGACGGGCAGTTTCTTTTTTTTGTTTTTTTAACGGATTAAGTTTATATACCATGGTTTATGTTCCTTAAGTATTTTAGTAACAAGTGCCGGAATCTCTTGAATTGTTTTTGGCCAAACAGGTGTAATATTGGAAAAAATTTTCATAATTTCCTTATCTTCCTCAACCCAATGAGTAATACCATCTTCTTCGTAATTTCTTTCTCTTCCTGATCCAACAAGCCGTACTGGGGATTTCTCGTAGTTGATGTAATTTCTAATTACTTCAAATGGTCTATAGAGGAGAAATGTTGTTGCTGTATAGACAATTGGTATTTTTCCTTCTTGTGCAAGACCAACAGCAATTCCCATCATAGCAACTTCTGCCGCGCCTACATTAATAAATCTATCAGGAAAATCACGTTGTACATCATCCCACATCTTATATCCAAAATCTCCGACAACAACCCAAATATTTTTATTTTTCTTCATGTGCTTATAGACTTCATGGGCAAAAGCTGCCCGCATAAGTCGTTTATATATTGGTTGTTGCTTCATGATAGGAATACTAATGCTTTTTGATAATCCGTTTCATTCATTGCATAATAATGTGCTTCTAAATCCGAAAGAAAGGAAAACTGGTCACTTCTCGTATTTGCAAAAACAACAAGGGGTTTTTTGGTTTTTATTTTAAGTGCTGATGTAAGTTGCTTGATATTGTGACCATCTACAACTTTTACTTTTACATCATATGCTTGAATTCGCTTAAGAAGATTTTTTAACTCCACTCTTCCATATGCTCCCCACCCATTTGCATTCACAAGTATTTTTATATTGCTAACCCTTCTTTCTGCTGCTATCCGAAATGTTTCCCAAACACTTCCTTCTGCTGCCTCCCCGTCTGATATAGAACAATAAATTGTTGTAGCTTTATCTGCAAGAGCCATACCCAGTGCAATAGGGAAACCAAGGCCAAGACTTCCTGAGGAAACGTGAATATCATAGTCAGTATTTCTGTCTGGATGAATATGAAGGGTTGGAGTAGTATCTTTTGTTATTTTTTTGTATTTTTCCAAGATAGTATACAACGCAACTCCTGCATGACCATTGGATAAAACAAATTTATCTTTTTTTCTTTTGAGACCATACACGACATCAATCAGGTCAACAACCCCAAGACAAGACCCAATATGAGAGAGGTGTTGCTGAAAACTAATTTCTAGAATTCTTTTTCGTGTTGTTTTCTGAGCTTTTGTTAAAAGCGTATGATTAAACTTCTTCATTGGTTGGTGTACCAAATTATACACAAAAAAATCTTTTTGTACAGGCTCATTGTATGTTTGATTATTGCAAATAATTTCTTGTCTTGAGAGAATGCAAAATATGTCAACAATATTTTCTGTTATCCTGCCTATTTATCATCAGTCACGTCAAATCCCCACACTTCTCCAAACCTACGCAAAAGGTCTTAAAAAGCTTGATAAACCCTTTGAAATTATTCTTGTAATTAATGGAGACGACAACGAATCTTTTACTGCTGCTAAGAAATCTATTTCAAAATTTCAATCTGCAAAAATTATCTATTTAAAAGAGCCGGGATGGGGAAATGCAATAATAAAGGGAATTCATGAAGCAAAAGGAGAATATATATGCTATACCAACTCTGCAAGAACAAGAATAGAAGATCTTCTCACGATCCTTACGTATGCGGAAAATAATACATCTGTTGTCATTAAAGCAACAAGAATACTGCATCTCAGTTGGTTAAGAAACCTTGGATCTACGCTGTATAACATTGAATGCCGATTACTTCTTCATACTCCTGTTTGGGATGTTAATGGTACGCCGAAAGTTATGCCAGCAAGTGTTGCAAAAAAAATACAACTTACATCAAAAGATGATTTAATTGATGCAGAGCTTATTGCCAAATGCGTCAATGCGCATATACCCATACTTGAAGTTCCTATTCTTTTTCCTCCACGGTTTGGCGGCAAGAGCACAACGCGAATACTATCCGCAATCAAGATGTATCTAGGTGTTTTTTATATTAAAAATATGTTAAAAAAATCCGACGCTTCAAGAAAAAAGTAATTCCCACCCAGAGGAAAAATCCCGTGAGAGAAATAAGAGAAATGAGAAATCCTAAGAAAAATGGTTTTGATGAAAATGAAAAATCATAGACATGATCACCAGGCTGTGTTTTTACTTCTAGAAACCTACTGTTTTGCAACCTAGCATTTTTACCGTCCACACTCACATTCCACCCAGGATAATTCATTTCGGCAAGAGAAAGTACTCCATTGTCACTGCCTATAGCTCTTACGCGAAAACTGTTTAAGCCAAAAATAGCACTCACTGTCGCAATTGCTTCCTTACCCCTCTGGACAAGAGCAAATGGTCTACCATCTGGCAATTGATACAAAGAAGTATCACCTGTCTGATAGACTTTTTTTGCATAAGGAGGAATATCTATAATTTGATTATGAGGATCTATAAAATAACCCGGCTGTATATCTGTATAATTATATGCGAATGAAAAAGGAGTGGGTCTTTGCACATCTGCAAAATGCGCAGCTGGACTATTTTTAAGTATAAAGCCGTAATTTGTATTCAACAATCGCTGATTATGATAAAAAGCAATGTCCTCAGGAACATCATTAGGTGAAATTTCTGCCATTACATAGGTATTTTTGGTATTATGCCCTTCTAACCAAGAAAAAATGTCCTCATAAAGCGTACTATTTGCGGGAGGTATAGGATATGCAATACTCTCTGGCTTAATAAGAAGCACTTCAAAGAAAATCGTTGTAGAAACAAGATTGATGAGAAGTACCGGTATGATAAACCTTTTAAGCTTTTTATTGTTCATCATGATGCGCATGAAAATACCAAACAGTACTAGAACAATAACAATAAGAAATGCAAATGCTCTACTTGGTACACGGAAAAATTGAAGCGTACCCACAAGATGAATTACCCAATTGAGTGGGTTTAATTCCCATCCTGGCATAAGAATCAAGGTACAAATAATAAAAAGCACAACGAGAAATGATTTTTGAGGTATCTGTATTTTTCGAATGTTTTTTATTAACCAGATAAGTCCAATTAGTGGAAAAATTCCAACAAATGCAATTTTTTCTAATTCAGCCCATGCCGGAGTGAGAAAAGCATCTAAGTGCGCAAGAATGAATGGTGTATTAAACGGCACAAATAAGTACCGTATTATACTTATGAGGGTTTGACTTCCCAGGAACGGTTCTCTTGTTTTTCCCAGAGAATTTTGTAACTGCAATAGAGGAAGTATTTTAATAGAGGAAAAGAGTAAGAAAAGAAAAAGACTTAATCCAATAAAAAAAAGTGCTCTTTTGTCTTTAAAGAGATAGTAAAGAGAAAGACCTACTATGCAGTAAAATCCAAAAAGCAGAAAATAGATACTACCTGAGAAAAAAATATATGTACACGTAAGTCCTAACACTCCGCTCCAAAAAAGTTTTTTCCTCGTAACGGTCTTATAAAGAGCAAAAATGAAAAAGGGAAGAATGCAGTACGGAACAAAAGATTCGATGTGACCTGCCACAAGTCGCGCTGCCGAATACCCTGAAGTTGCAAATGTAAGCGCAATAAAAAAAGAAATTTTAGAAGACCTTGTAAACTCTTTTATGAGAAGGAACATGGTTTCACATGCAAAAAAAAGAGACACGACATACACCATCTTTATCCCTATGTCATACGTAGGCATAACAATAATAGGAATGATCACTAAAGGGTTATACATGCTTTGCATTGGATCTGCTACAAGTGGCAGCCCCTGCTGCATATATGGATTCCACTGCGGAAAGGAGTGATATGCTCTTACTGCTGTCCTAACATAAATTTGATACACATCTGTCCCGTTGAGATCATTTGCACGAACAACATATTGTTCAAGGAGAATTGGCAAAAGGATACATATGCTAAACAATAAGAAAAAGAGATGAACAGAAAACCGTTTAACAAACTTATGTTTTATAACGAAAGGTAGGTTCCACTTATCATTGTTTGTAATCCTATAAATCTGTGATTTTCGTTTTCTCTCTGAAACTTTTTGTTTTTTTATTTTCCACAGTCTTATTTTAGGTATCGAATGTTTTCTTATATAGAGAATCAAAAATATAAGCAATAAGGGTGAGATAAAATAAATAAGCGAAAAAACAAAGGCTTCAGGATTGAGAAAAAGCATTTTTGTCCTTTTTACTAGAAATAGCACAATATCACGTACTGAATGGAGTGATTGTTTTGTGTATACATATTTACTTAAGAAGGTATTTCCTTTATCTAATTCAAGTAGATGCTTCACGTTTTTGTCATCTGAGGTTAGACGAAACACATACTGCTTTCCTTTAGAATCGATGATTTTTGGGAATCCAAAAACAAAAAAAGGCTTTTCATAAATTTGTTCAATCTTGTTGGAGCTTTCATAGAGCACGCTATGCGTATTTTTCTCTTCTAAAGAAAAATCTATCAACCCCTGCTCTCTCGACTCTTTCAAATCTTTCATTTGTAAAGCAATAATACCCAGATTATCTTCCTGCGCAGTAAAGTTACCCTTTATTTCAACAGATTTTGCTTGTGTAAAAAGAGAGTGTATGTAAACGAGAGTCGTAAAAGGACTATATGGATTAAATAAAATTGAGGCAAAAAACCAAAAAAGGATACAGGATATAATTATTATGAATTGAGCTCTATGCTTTGTTATCATTAGCTGCTTCTTTCCAAAGTATTTGTACTACTGCAGTGACAAGAAAAAAATATGCCCACATCGCACTTTTATTCTCCTGAGGAATTAAGCCATACAAAATAAACACCTCAGAAAGCAATAGCCACACGAGAGAAAATGCCAAAGAAATTCTTGGCGACAACGCATCTTTTACCACCGCAACTATCCAAAATCCCAGCAAACCCAACGCGATACCATAATAAATTGATTGTATGAGGAAAATATCGGCAACAATAAGAGTAATAGTGAAGGACCCTAAAAAGCTCTTTTTTAAATAATTTTGAATGAAGGAATTAGTCATTATGGCACTTGCTACATTACTGTTAATTCTTTTTTCTACATGTTTTGAAAAGAAAAGGGCGATATTTCGAGATAGATACAACGACACAAAAAGAAAATAAAACACCAAAGGTAACATAAAAATCAGACTTGACAGTAACACTTGCGGGTAGGAAATAATTGATAAGATTTTTTTGTAAGGCATGGCCATATACATTTTCTTCTCTGATATTTCTTTTCTTGAATAAATGTATCTTGTAACAAAAGAGTCATATCCTTTGGTAATTGCTATGGCATTTGTCATATTGCCATTCAGTGATACTAATTCGAATTCATAAATTTTACCTCTAGAATCGGAAATTTTAGGAAATCCAAAAACAATGACATTATCCTCTCTTAAAGAACCAACGTTATACACATTTTCGTAATACCAGTTTTTGGCTTGTTTTTCTTTTATATGAAATTTTAGGAACAATGGTTCATCTTGCTGCGTAGATAGACTTCTCCCAACCCGCAATGTAATAATACCCAGGTTATTCTCTTGCGATGTAAATTGCCCAGTAACTTTCGTGTTCTTAAGCAGGAGGTTATCTTTAGGTAACGCTGTATATTCTTTATTACTATGAGGGTATAGTAATGTCGTAAACCCTCCTAATGGATTAGAAAACAATGAACCTATCAGCCAGATAGAAAATAGAGCTATGGGCATAATAATCCAAATGAGGATTATCATGAAAAATGATTTGTATGTGTTATTTTTTCTTTGCATATTTTTTTGATACAAATAAAAGACATGGAATCATCCCTAACAAAACAATTGCAGTAATAAGCATTCCTGCGTAAAATGCTTCTTGAGGAATAAAATAAATAGAAATTAATACATCTATTGATCCATCAGGATTTTTCTTAAAAAAAGATGGGTTGTACTGATTTTGGATAACTGTAGGATCTACTTTCCAGGTATTATTATATTTTGTTGAAAACCCATGCGTGGTCTGTGCAAGTGACGGTCTAAAAAGGTAGGACAAGTCATTCCACTGAAACAACAAATCTGCAGATTTACATTCAGAAACATTATTCATGGTTTTAACAATATGCTGTATACAGTTTGTGGGATTATGATATTTTTCAAGATATAATCTCCAACCATTATGGTAGGAATCAATAAATGACAACTCATCTGGAGAAGTTAGATGCATATAGGCTTGGTATTTTACAGGGCTAACTTTCTGAAAGAGTCCCTGGCGCATAGAAATTGCAATATTAGGCTTCTTAATCGAATACAACTCATAATTCCCTTGAGAGCTGGTAAGAAGTTTTTTATCCGTAATCTCATCAAGAAAAACTCTATCCTGATTATGTAGCTTACTGCCACCAAAAAACAAATAAGATCTCTTCACTTCTTGAGGTATATTTTTTGTTACCAATACTGCGCCAACATTATATGTGTAGTAAAAATTTCGAAGGCCTTCATAATCTCTGTTATCTATATACTTCCACATTCTATCTGACTCACTCCGAGAAAACGATAGATCTCCAGAATAATCATTAATACCCGTAAAGAATTTTGTTGGAGACGTTCCGGCAAAAACATTATTTGTTGTATCGTCTTTAACGATTGCATATCCTGCGATATTAAGGGGGAAATTAAGAATATTAGATGTAGGATCTGTTGTATTTTTTACTAATGAGAGGAATTGAAAATATTCTTGTGGGAATGTAATTGCTCTGTATGTACGGTTTGTTGTCCACAAAGGACTATTAATTGTTCTTTTTAAAGGAAAAGCATTCACAACAATTACCAAAAGCACGCATAAAAGAATTACAGTGCGATACTTTGAAAATTTTCTTAAAACAATAACAATAGAAAAGGAAAAGAAAATTCCATACAGAAAAACAAATCCTAAAGCAAATTTGTCGAATGCATTTCGAAACATCGAGAATCCTGGCAAATATCCAAGAAATAAGAAAACCTCCTTGAGTGGTCCTATATTAACTGTGTAGAAAAAAAGTGATATCAAAAATATAGAAAGGACAAGAAGATACATCTTCCCTTCTAATTCGGTAAGTTTTTTTTCCCAATTAAAAAGCCCAGCAAAAATAACAGCAATAAAGATTGTATTAAAGAAAAATGTTTTATCATAAAATGAAAGAAAAATTTTACGTAAATCCCATTCATGAGTAAAGGTTAGATCTCGGTGAAAAAGGTTAAGGAGCGGATAAATAATGTTACCCGTTGACGTCTGCACAACCGTAGCGCGAAATGTACTGGCTCTGTCACTAATTAAATCCCCAAGGCCATTTCCCTTTACAAGAAATTGCATTACAAACGGAATAGTCCAAAAGGATTGTGATAAAAAAATGAATCCAAAAAAAATTATTGATCTAATGAAAAAGGTTTTAAACGAATATTTCTTAAAAAGCAGCAACCCCACAGGAAGTCCCAACACAACGGGAAGCAGTAACCCGGCAAGCCAAGGAATGCTATAAAACGCTAAGGAAAGAAAAATACACACCATAACGGAAATAACAACATAACGAGTTTTGGCTGTCTTTACATAACAAATATAGTGGTACGTCACGAATGGAAATAATCCAACAAGCCATGCTGACATAAGAAAAACAGCTAATTGATTAATCGCAAGGATAGGAGAAAGGAGATAAAAAATTGTACTTATGTACTGCTCGACATAGGTTGACCGTGGCAAAAATTCCTTTATAAGTTTTTTAAAGTAAATGAACCCTAAAATGATAGGCAGTGAAAAAGATAGATAATCAATAACAACTCGTGATTTTATTATCAGAAATAGTGCTGTCCATATTAGAGCGAATGGATAAGAAAAGTGATTAGGCGCAAAATATCCAACAGATGAAAGATTTATCCAAGAGAAAAAAGACATGGATCGAAGATATTCCCAAGGGTATGCATAGATTAATCTTGTATCATCACCTCCAACAAACAACTTTCCTTCAAATATCCAATACGGAAGCGCAAAGAAAATAACGATTGTAATAAGATTTATAAAAAATCCTTGATGATTTTGGAGAAAAGACAAAATTGTTTTCATTGAGACAACTTTTGTATTGTAGCAAAAAAGGTAATATGATACAGTAGTGATCTCATCACATATATGAAACGCGTATTAGTAACCGGAGGGGCAGGATTTATTGGAAGTCATGTTGTTGATTCACTCATAGAAAAGAACTATTCCGTTACGGTATTTGATAACCTCGCGTCAGGTAAAAAAGAATATATTCATAAGCAGGCAGCATTTGTTAACGGTGATGTTTCTAAAAAAAGTCACGTTGAAAAGCTTTTATCAAAAACTTCTTTTGATATAATTCTTCATATTGCCGGCCAACCTTCTATTGTTAACTCATTTACCAATCCTGAGTTAGATTTTGAAACAAACTTTATAGGTAGTGTCAATATGATTATGGGCGCGGTAAAACATAATACAAATAGATTTCTTTATGCATCGTCAATGACTGTCTATGGAAACCCAGCGCGTCTTCCCATTCTAGAAGAGGATGCATGTGTACCAATTAATTATTATGGGATTGCGAAATACGCTGCAGAGAGATTTATTCACACAACAGCAAATAGAGTAGATCTAACCAATCCTCTTAACGTAACCTCATTTCGCATGTTTAACGTCTATGGACCAAGGCAATCACTCACTAATCCATATCAAGGTGTTCTTGCTATTTTTATGGGAAATGTCCTGCGCAACGAACCAATTACCATTTACGGTGATGGAAAACAAGCACGGGACTTTGTCTATGTTGGTGATGTTGCGAGCATGTGGGTTGATGCAATAGAAAATAAAAAAAGTTTTGGAAATGTTTTTAATATTGGTTTTGGCAGACAGACAGGTATGCTTGAGTTGGCAAAAACAGTAATAAAAGCGTGTGGAAAGGATGTTAAAAAATATCCCATTCATTTTAAACCAAAAAGATCAGGTGACCAAAAGTTTGTTGAAGCAGATATAACACTCGCCCACAAACTACTCAAGTTTATCCCAACTACTCCACTTGAGGAAGGAATAAGAAAAACGCTTGAGTGGGCACAGAATTATGTCAAATAAAAACGTTCACAACAATTCTTCTGTGCTTATTGCAACGTTTTCTCCTTGGAAAAAAGGGATTCGCGCTTCTACCAATGGCATGATAGAGCCAATGCTTTCTTACATGTTGCCAAATTTTAAAGAGGTATGGCTTATAGATCAACCATATCCAGGAAGTGATAAAATTTTCCCAACAATAGAGGAATATGTAGGTAAAAGGTTGAAAAAAATTGAAAAAACTATTTTTTTAGTATTTCCCCTTCTTCCCTTTCTTTATTTAACAAATAAACCAGGTACTCGTATTGCTCATAAAATTCGAGATTTTTTAAGTGTGATTGAAGCAGGAATTAAACAACAGGATGCATTTGATCTTTTTATTGGCTTAGAAAGTGTAAATGCGCTCGCTGGCGTTGTTCTTAGAAAGATGGGGAAAGTAAAGAGTGTTGTGTATTATGTCTCAGACTATTCTCCAAAGAGGTTTGGCAATACGCTCGTTAATAACTTCTACTTGTGGCTAGACAGAATGGCAGCTATGCACAGTGACTATATCTGGGACGTTTCTCCTGCAATGCAACCAGCAAGACTTGCTGTTGGACTTGATCAAAAAAAGAGTGCACCAGTTATTCTTGTCCCAAATGCTCTTTTTAAAAATCAACTGTTCTATCTACCCTTTGAGAAAAGAGAAAAAAATTCTGTTGTATTTGTTGGGACATTAGGACTTGAGAATGGACCAGACACGGCCATAGAAGCATTTAGAGACGTTGTAAGAAGTATTCCCACAGCAACGCTTCACATTATTGGTGGTGGTGGTCAAGGATTCGAAGCAACATACTTACAAAAAATGATTAAAAAATATAATCTTGGAAAAAATGTTATCTTTCACGGCGCTATATGGGATTTAAACAAACTATCTAAAATGATTTCTCACTATCAGATAGGTCTTGCTCCGTATAAAAGATTTGAAGGCTCAATACGCCTTTATGGCGATGCAACAAAATTAAGAATTTATGCAGCATCAGGCTTAGCTATTATTGCAACAGATGTCCCTCCTTTAGGAAAAGAGCTCGCGGGAAAAAAATTAGCAATTATTGTAAAGAGCAATAAAGAAGCGCTCGCAAAAGCAATGATACAATTATTTAACCACCCGGAAGAGATTAAAAAAATGACAGAGTATAGTCGGAGGTACGCGAAAAATAATGTTTGGGAAAATACCTATACAAACGCTTTATCCAGAATGAAAAAAGCTAATTGATATCCTTCACTGCAAATAGATGGTATGCATATTTTGGAAAGAAATAGAGCAGTGGTTCCGAAACAAAAGCAATAAATCCCCAGAAAAACCAGGGCTTGTAACGTATCATTGCATGAATACCTCGAATAGACTTTATTCCTCTGAGACCATGCACCTTGTAGCCTAATTCTTTAAGGTCATGTATATACCACCCTGACTTATGCTTTTGATGGGGATTTCCAAACAACATTTTTTGTGGATAAAATCCATTCGGAGTCATAATGATAACTCTTTTTTTTGCAATTCTTTCCATTCGAAGTATCATTGATTTTGCTTGTTTTCTTGTTAAGTGCTCTATAACATCTAGTGCAATAACACTATCAAAGCTTTTATTGGGGAAATATTTCTGCAGTTTTCGTATGTCTCCAATTATATACTTGTTATGAATTTTGGCCTTCTTGCTAACCCTTACACATTCTCTGAAAAGATCAATTCCTGTTGATCGAAATGAACCCTTAATCTTTCCTAATATTGAATTGTATCCACAACCTACATCAAGTACTGACGTAGCATTATTAATAGAATTTTTAACTATCAATTTGTAAAATTCGTTAGTAAAGAAATCAATTAGGTTATCTAATTTCATCAAGAAGCTCCTCACGTGTCCGCTTTGTTATATTTAATAATTTCATTGTTTTAGAATCATAGTAAAATGCATAAACATTATTTGGACTAAATTGGTATTTATCTTTAGCTTCCTTGAGATGGTCAAAGGATGTATAGTACCCATAAGACAGATCATCTACTGTTCTGTAACCCTCACTTCCAAGTGACCACAAGTAACCATTTATTAAAAATTGTTTTGGCATCTTACCTGAATTGTAATACAAAACCGGAACAGAATACCCAAAACCGTGTTGAAACGGAACTGTGTTGTTATCATTCCACCATTTTCTATCACTACTAAAATAGAATACATTTACGTTATTTTTAAGGGTTGGTACTTCATTGATGAGCTGTTTGATAAATCCTTTTCTTTCTGATGCTGTTACTACCTGCATATGAATATCTTGCTTTATTTCACCTACATGAAGACACATAAGATATATGAATATTGCAACAAAAAGTAATTTTATTACAGTAAATTTTTTGCTTAGGGCAAAGACATCTTTGGCTATATAACCAATAAGGACTGCTCCCGCTGCCAAAGGAATATAGTAATATCTTGGCTCCATATACGCATATGATTTTCCAATGATAATGTACGGCATAACTGCCAAAAAGAATAATGAAATAACAAAAAAAAGTACATGTCTAGATTTTTTCTCAAATCTTATTTTTATTCCCATGTATAGAAGAAGTACAAACGATCCAATAATAGATAGCATATCTAAAACAACTGTTTCTCCAATAAGATCAACATGCTGAGTAATATACGGGTAATAAACATTTGTAAAATCATATGCTACAAAAAGTGCTGTATATGCAGGAACGAACATAAGTGAAAAACTTGTCAGAGGGTACATAACAAGCCTAAAAACCATCGATTGAATAAAGAATACCTTCCCTTGGCTAAGACTAGCATAAACAGGAGAATTAAAAAGATCTCTCGGAGTAAGAACCGGAACGATCATTTCAATAAGACGATACAAAACGAAAAGGAAAATAAAGATTATAAAGGGTGAGAAAATTTTTATATACTTTTTTTTGTTAATTTTCTTTCCAAAGATAAATGGAAGAGTTGGTAAAAATGCAAATAGAAATACTCCACTCTCCTTAAAATAGAGAGATAGTAGTGCAAAAAAAAGAGAGACATAAGCAAATTTAGCTTTGTTTTTTTCTATATATATAAGGAATAAATAGATAGATAAAAAAATGCAAATCGAAGCAGGCTGAACTCCAAACGAAGCTGCAAACCACGTGATGGACTGATGAGAAACACTATTAAGGGCAAAAAAGACAGTACCCATAAATACAGCCACAATATTTTTAAGAAGTTTTTTGGCAATTAAAAAAATGAGAATTGTATTAATCATGTGTAACAAAATTCCATAATATGCATATGGCGCAGCATTAAAAGAGAATATACTTGTAAAAATTACTCCAATGAGTCTCGTAAGGGGTCTTGCGTCTGCAAAAATTATCTGCAAAGGAGATAGTCCATTAATAATGGCACCATACCCCAATGCAATTACTTGCCCTGAACCTAGCCATTCATCTTGTTGAAAAAATGTCTTGGGTAAATCCCAAAAAGTATACAAAATTGCAGAGAAAATTAAGAATAAAAGGAAAGTATTAAGAGAAAAAAAATACTTCTTCATACCTAAAAATGTCCCGAGGTTGCAATTTCTTTTATAATTGCGTCATTGTCATAGGTATATTTCCAGTCAGGATAGTGAGATGTAAACTTTGATACATTTGAAATGTACCATATGTGATCACCAATTCTATTGGACTTTACGTATTTTACTTTTGCTTTCTTACCTAAAACTTTTTCAGCTTTTTCTATTGCTTCAAGCATTGAGGTATTAGAATGTCTCGATCCTCCCATGTTATATACTTCACCTGATCTTGGTTTTTTATATACGTGATAAAACGCATTTACTAAGTCATAAGAGTGAATGTTATCTCGTACCTGCTTTCCTTTATAGCCAAAAATGGTATATGGAGTTTCTGTGGCAATACACTTTATAAGGTATGCTAAAAATCCGTGTAACCTTGTCCCACTATGCGCAGGCCCCGTAAGACATCCTCCCCGAAACACTGCAGTGTGCAATCCAAAGTATTTTCCATACTCTTGCACCATAACATCTGCTGCAACTTTCGATGCTCCAAAAATACTATGTTTGGAATTATCAATACTCATTGATTCATCTATTCCGTTGTAATACATATGATTCTTAGGAAGTTCGAATCTTTTCTCCAACTCAATAAGAGGAAGAGTATTTGGCCTATCACCATAAACTTTATTGGTTGACGTAAAAATAAATACAGCGTTTGGCGAATAATTGCGATAATGCTCAAGCATATTGAGTGTCCCTGTTGCATTTACACCAAAATCTGTAAGTGGTTCTTTTGCAGCCCAGTCGTGAGATGGTTGTGCTGCAGCATGGATAATAAGATCAAATTTTGTCTTCTTAAATATTTTCTTAAGTCCAGCATAATCTCGAATATCTACATTATAATGTTGATATTGATCTTTAAGAGATTTTTTAAGTGATTTCCTCGACCAGTCGGTACTTGCTTCCTGCCCAAAATAATATGCACGCATATTATTGTCTACTCCATGTATCTCAAATCCCTTTTGGGCAAAGAATTTTGTCGATTCAGACCCAATGAGTCCTGCTGATCCTGTAATAAGAACTTTCTTCATCATATCAGTGTATATCGTTTCATTATACCTGGTGGCTCGTTAGCAAATTTAACCATAATACCACTATGGTTTGCCGTATTCTTTACTGCATGGGGAATATTTGAGGGCAGAATAATAAAAAAATGTTTTTCATTTTGAAACATGTTCATTGTATGAACCTTTCTTTTCTTATCCATCCAATACAAAATAAGTCCAGGTGTCATTGCAAGAAATGCTTCTGAATGCTTATGACTATGATTTCCCGCAACTACTCCTGGAGGAAGAGACATAGAAATTTTTTCAATCCATGTATAGGAAGATTTAAATGGAACTCCTGTTATATCCATAACGTACATTCCGTTTTTCTTTCCGTACAACGGGGATACAGGTATTTTATATGGTGATTTTCTCATGCATTTATTCTTCTTTGGAAATCTTATATGAAATTATACCACATGATACTGCAACTGCTTTTAGTACATACAAAAATAATCCCCCAAAAAAAACTTCTGGTTTTCTCATGACACTCAGTCGAAAATAGGCACGTCGGGGCAAACTATGAGCAATAGTTGTTTGTCTTGAAACTTTTAATGTATGACTATAGAGTCTTCCGTACCTCATAAATTTTTTAAAAAACACTCTAAAGCTATCTACTTCTTTGTGTTTTAACCCATTTCCTTCCAGAGATCCAATTCTCTTCAGCTTTGAAAGGTTACTCTGATAAAGTATTGCATCATCAAGAATGGAAACAGTCTTTGGCCATTTAAAATGAAGCAAATCTTTTCGTTTATACATTCTTGGAATTTCTGCGCCAAAAAGAGGATTATAATCATGGCTCGAGACAACAACCCATTTGTCATATGCTAAAAGTTTTTCAATAAATGTTCCTTCCTTACCAACCGTTGACTCCTCATGAATAATAAGCCCGTCATATTTCCCTTTCTCCATTTTTCTAACCGCTCTTTCTATAAGCGTCTTTCCTATGTATTGATCTGAATCAAGTGTCATAACATATTTTCCTTTTGCCTTATGAAGCACAACGTACCGTGCTCTACCCAACTCTTTTCCATAGCAAATGATAGCATTATATTTTTTGGCAATTTTCACTGTATCATCATTACTTCCACCATCTCCGATAAGTATTTCTATTTTTGGGTACGTTTGTTTTTTAAGAGATTCTAGTGTTTTTGTAATCGTTTTTCCGGAATTAAGCGTAGAAATTGAAATAGATACAAGTGGGTGTATATTCATATGTGGAATAATAGCACAGTCATAAATAAAATAGAATCATTTTTCATATATTTTTAGTCAATGCGCTTCATCAATGAAAGGCTATTTTTGGACGCCTTATCCCATGTTAGTAACTTTGCCCATACCTGAGCTTTTTTACCCATCTTTTCTCTGAGTATTTTTTTTTGCATTAGTAGTGTGATTTTTTCAACAAACTCTTTGTTGTTTTTGCAAAGAAAGCCTGTAACATTGTCTTTTATTGCATCAGATAAACCTGGTACATTAAATGCAACAGTTGGAGTACCATAATAATTAGCTTCAATAACGGTAATTCCCCATCCTTCATGAAGTGAAGGATTTACCATAACCCATGATTTCTGCAAGAGTATTCTTTTCTCTCTTTCAGAAACAGGACCTAAAAGCTCAACGCTTCTTCTAAAACCGTTTTTCATAATTATGTCACTAATTTGTGGTGCTTCTGTACCCCAACCAGCAACGACAAGACGAGCATTGGGAACTTTTTTGAGAATTTCCGGAAATGCATCGATCAGTAAATCAAGTCGTTTGTACTTTTTGATTCTTCCTAAATAAAGAATTGTTGGTCTTTTATATTTACCACTTTTTTTCCTGAAAACAGGATAATGCACTCCGGGAGTGATAATCGAAATATTTGATCGACGAAAACCTAATTTTACTAGCTCTCCTTTTGTGCTTTTCGATATCGCAATAACAGGAATTCCTCTATAAAGGACGGGGAAAATGTATCGCTCAAGTAAAAACCCTATCAGGTTAAGGGGGAAATATAATTCATAGAAAAACTGTACACCATGCACATGATAAACAAGGGCAATTTTTTTCTTGAGAGAAAAAAGAGGAGTAAAGAATGGAATACCATTTTCAATATCAATAATTATGTCAACATTTTTTTTTAGTCTTTTAAAATAAAAAATGGGTGCCCAAAAATAGACACTCAACCGGCCACCCTTTCTTACAATCTTAATACCATCTATTGTCTCTTCATCGGGAAGCTTTTCAAGAGGATCTTGAGCTGTAAACATGGTTATCGTGTGTCCTGCTTGCTTCCATTTTTTTGCAAGTTCGTGTATATATAATTCGCTTCCACCAGCCCAACTATTTCGAATATCACGCCAGTTAAATATAAGTATATTCATGCAAAGATTTATTTTTTATTTGTAGCGAGTACAATACTCTTCCAGGCAGTTGTCGGTGTGTTTTTAAACAAATCCAATTCCCATAAGGTCATTCTTCGTGTGTTATTAATGATAAACCACCAAAAATCCCTAACGTACATCATAGGGTCAAATTTCCTCACTCCTTTTAATTTTGCTTTTACCACCTCCCTATCCGAATACTTTACTGCCTTTTTCCCCAAAATGACCTCCATTAACTCCATTGGAAAAAAGTAGGTGAATAACGATATAAGTTGAAAAAGAAAATGTTCTGAATAAACTGTTTTTATAATCTGAAAATGATAGTTTTTAAGGAGTTTTCTTATATACTCATGGGTAAATTCTGGATGAATATGTCCATACCGACGAAATGTCATGGTATCGCCAATATGTAACTTTTGCCATAACCATGTATGTGTTAAAGGCTCACCTTCTGTAGGAACAAGAAGAAAAAACTTTCCATTCTTTTTGAGAATTCTCTTTACTTCTTTAAGAAAGAAATCAACATCAGGAATATGCTCCATTACGTCAAGGCACACTATTGCATCAAACATATTATTTTTATAAGGAAGTTT
>CAYOZJ010000002.1:0-145714 GCA_964408485.1 uncultured Gammaproteobacteria bacterium | reverse complement strand
TTTAGGCACGCTTTCACTCCGCCTACGCTACGTAATAGCTTAGACTTGACGATAAGAATAACTCACCGGTTCATTCTTCAATAGGCACGGCGTCATCCTTGCGGACTCCGCCTGCTTGTTAGCCAACAATTTCAGATCTATTTCATTCCCCTTCCGGGGTGCTTTTCACCTTTCCCTCACGGTACTCGTTCACTATCGGTAGATTTTGATATTTAGCCTTGGAGCGTGGACGCCCCAGATTCCTACAGAGTTTAATCGTGCTCCATAGTACTTAGGTACAAACTATCGGTATTTTTGCTTTCGCGTACAGGACTTTCACCCCCTATGGTGAAGCATTCCAGCTTCTTCTGCTAACAAAATTACATCGAATATCGTCTGCCCTGCAACACCGGTAAAACCGGTTTAGGCTGTTTCGCTTTCGCTCACCGCTACTAACGAAATCTCAAATGATTTATTTTCCTCGCGCTACTTAGATGTTTCAGTTGACGCGGTTACCCGCCATACACTATTACAAGTCTTGCGACTTGTTGTTTATGTATGGCTACTCTTTCGAGTGGATTGCCCCATTCAGAGACCGCCGGATCAAAGGTTAATGGCACCTCCCCGACGAGTATCGCCGCCGTTTGCGTCTTTCCTCGGTCAAAATCTCCTAGGCATTCATTATTGGCATTATGAGTAGACTATACAGTATAAATTCCCGTATACGATGAATAAGGCCAGACTGTGGCCTTATGTATGCTCACTCGTACACGAGATTTCTCTTCACTTGTTAAAGAGCCCAAGCTTTTAGACTTGAAAAAGCCCCCTCTAAACTAGGGAGCTTGTTCAAGAAAACAAGCCTGAACGGATCAGGTACAAGACTGCACCTGACTGGCGTCACATCTGCTTCTGTCTTCTTGCGAAGCCAGGCGCAGACTTGTGCCTGGTGGACCGGAAGAGATTTCCCTCATTTCTTCGGGATAAACTTCTCATCTCTTCGACCCATTATTCTTCGTCAATCTCAAGTGCTCGCACTGAGCTTGCCGAAGTGTGGACCGGAAGAGATTCGAACTCTCGACCTCAGCTATGCAAAAGCTGCGCTCTACCAACTAAGCTACCGGCCCATTCATTGCGAAGGGCTAAGAGCAAAGAGCATAGAGTAGCTATTGCATGTCGCCACTTCCAATCCTAAATGTTAAAAGAGCAAATGGAGTCAAAAAAACCGTTGTGAGGACAAAAAAGATCAGTAAAAGCCCGTTTGGGTTAAGATTCTGATTTGGATTTACTCATAAAGGGATTTTTGATTCCAAAATTGATCTTACCACAAGGCTATTTGAGTGTCAAGGGTATAGAAAGCAAGAAACCTAGCATTTTTTGCTAGGTTTCTCAGAAAAGAATCAATACTTTAATTTTATATTCTCTTCCAAAAAGGCAATTCCATGATTCCTTTAGCAACTTCATCTAATTTTGCTGCATATGGAAGCATCTCTTGTCTTGAATGAAGCGCTGTACCATTAATAAATTCATCCCTAATACTTGAGGCATCACTAATAGCCTGTCTTCCTATAGAGGGCGCACCATACTTAACAAAATCTTCTCTTAAGCGCGGCATATCCGCTGGAATTACGTTCTGAACAAATCTTCTTCTATAAGCTTTTACTAAACCCATATCGTTTCACCTCCCTTTTTTATTTCTATAGGCCAAAATATACTCTTGTTACCTTCTTTTGTCAAGAAGAATTTGGTAAGAAATTGCTCCTACTCTGAAGATGTTTCTGCCTTTTGTGCTGGAGGGAAGTTTTGCGCTTGATAGGTCTCATATGCATTCCTCACTTGACGGGAATGTTCATCGGATGTATCGCCAAAAAGCGCTTGAGAAATTGCCTGAAAATCTCCTGGTTCTAACTCTTGTTCTTTTGCCTGCTGACCTTCTCCTAAATTCCAGTCAACAACCGATGCCGCAACAACCGCTTGTGGCAAAAGCGTCTCAACATCAATAGCTCCTGATGGGTTTGCTCTCTTTTCTCTTTCAAGCATCTGAAGCACTCTTCCTGCTGGATATGTCTTCAAGCTTTCATATAGTTGAGCCTTTTGCTCATCTGTCGGGTTTTCCGAAAGTGCATGCTGGGCATCAACGATTATCTGTATTTGATTTTTCTCAGGACTTACAGATGTGCTCACTTCTGGAACAGGTGCTGCTTCATCTATTTGCTGTGTTGATTCTATTACTTCTGGTGTTGCTGGATTAGCTTCATTTGTCAAACCTGTAGCTACAGGTGCTGTAGCAATAGCTGACTGTGTTTCATCTTCCGGTGTGGAACTTACTACAGGTACTTCTGCTTCTGCAGAATCAGGTGTTGCAGTTGCCTCATCTTCACCTATCTGTGCTGTTGCATTAACCGACGCTGCTGGTGCAGGCGAAGCCGGGCTCTGTATAGTGCCCGGAGGTGTTGTTGTAGACTCTACTTCACTAGGTACTGCTGTAGAAAGAGCTTCTCTCGTTTTATTGGCTTGCTCCACGAATGCGTCTGTAATCGCTTCTACTTGTGCTGCCGGAAGTGGGTTAGAGGCTGGTTGAGAAGTTGTTGCTTGAACTTGGGCTGCTGCTTGACCGCTATCCGATGGAGCACTAGGTGCTGCTGGTTTTGTTTCAGGAGATTTTTCTTGAGAACCTTTTCCTTTTCTTCCCTGTACTCTTTGTTGGACATATGCAGCAAGTCTTCCAACTGCAGCACCAACCGCAGCACCAGGTAATGCCCAAACAAGACCCACTTCTCCCGCCCGTGCAACCCATCTAAGAGGCTTATTTATCTCATTTTTTGCCCGTTTTCTTCCATATACATATCCTGCAACTCCTGATGCTAGATATGGAATACTTAAGTATGGATAGATAAGAAGCGGATTCTCTATAAATGCCTTTGGAAGAGGTTGCTGCATAAAGAGCGCTAAGTCATCCATTCGGTATAATCCAAAGTCAGTTGCGTTATCCAATGTCTGGACAATAGGATCTCTAAAAACATTTTCCCTAAGCCACTCAAGGCCTCTATCTTCTACATTATCTACTCCTTCAAGTCCTCCAAGAGGTCCATTGGCTAAAGCCGATCGGAAAGGAGTATCGCTATCTCCCGTAAGTGGCGATCCATAGTCTTTAATAGGATTGTTGTTGAGTAAATTGTGATTAAAATAATGATTACTTGCGCCAATTTTAAATACACCATCTTTAAAATATCCTCCTCCTATTCGCACACCGTATAGTCCTTGTCCTTTTGCACCGTCATCATACAGCCCTCTTTGGAACATAATATGTTGTAAGTCCGATGCATCTTGTGTCCCGTGCCACAAATGTCCTTGATTGGCAGCATGGGAGAGTTGATAAAAATGCTTCATGCTGTCATTACTTAGTCCTAATTCATGGGCTAGATTGGCACTGTGCATTGTACCAATTGGAACAGGTTGTCCATCCTTAAGACCGTAAATAGTGATTGGATCATCTGCATGAGGTCCACTAATAGCTAGTGTTTGATTATTTTCTATAAATACGTGTTGTGTCCCCGCTCCATGATTTGTCCCTTTCATCATTAAATCAATAAAGTGTTTTGCTCCCCCATCATCCTGTCCTTGATAATCAAGACGAATGGAATAATCATTGCCATTTTTCTGCGCGTAGCTATGCAACTGCTGCCAATCGTGATGTTTTGTATCAGGAAGAAAAGATGTTTTGGCATCATGACTATAGCTAGAAAGATGCTCATTAGAAGAACCAGCGCCAAGTTCTGGACTTGCTTGTCCTGCATGACCCATATGATCCACTTGTTTAACGCCGACATGAGGAATTATATCGGCGTGGGTATCTCCCGCAGGAAGACCAGGACCATCGCCAGGTAAGTGATTAACTAAATCATTTGCTGTTTCATTTGGATGATTCCATGCTTGCATAATTTCCGGTGCAAATTGTCTTGCAGCAAGAGAAAGGACACCACCAACAACTGCAGCTCGAAGGAGTTGTATATTTCGTGTGGATGGATCTTTTTCCCAATCAACGCTAAAGACTTTACCCAAAAGTCCATGAGTTTTCCCTGAAATATCTACACCCTTGTCTTTACTAATATCAAATGTATGTCCTTCCACCAAAAGTCTTGATGCTCTCCCTGCCCCACTTAATGCTGCGCCAGCTAAGGCAACTCCCAACGGATTTGCTGTACCTAGAAGCGCAATAATCGCAGGATACTTCGCCATGTTAATAACCGTCATTCCTGTTGATACCCAAGCCAGTCTTGCCAATTCCCTTGCATGATCTTGTTGGTCTTTTGTCTGGAGTCCTCCCAACATAGCATCATCAGAGAATTTTGCTTTTATCTCGTCCGCACTCATGTAATCTCCTGCATTTTCCTGGGCTGTTGCAAGAAGTTTATCCAAATCTTTTTTATCAATTTGTTTTTCAAAAAGAGCCCTATCTGTGTCAGAAATATTTCCTTTATTTCCAAAAATTGTTGAGAGCATGCTTCGCGCAGCTAATTGGTCTTCTTGACTTCCAACGTCATATTTTCCAACTACCGCATGTGACTGGGACGTTACTTTAAATTGAGCTTTTTCTGCATCCGACATTTTCCCTTCTAGAAGTTTTTTCGTTGTCTCGTTACTCAATACCGTAGACCCGCCAAATCCACTTTGATGAATTGCCTCTGTGCGAAGCCGCGCAGCTCGTACATGAATCATGAATGGCTCGGCAATACTGCTGGCAATACGAGCAAATCCGTTGCGTTCTTTTTGTCTTGCACGTTGATATTCTGCAGCATGATAGTAAAATCCCTTAACTTCATTTTTGCCAACACGTTTTTTGAGTTTCTTTGCCTCAGGGGCTTTAAGTGCGTGTGATGCTTCTGGTGAGGGTGAAAATGCCATACATAGTTAGTTAACCGTTGGTTGACTCGCCTGTTGTCCTGTCAGATAGAAATCCCGAAAATCAATAAATGCTCTTGTAAAAACTTCTTGTGGATTTTTCATGTGCTTGTCTATATACATGTCAATTTCATCTTTGGATTTCTTTTCTTGATTTAACTTAATAAATTCTTTGGTATCCTCTTCTGTCATATTCTCAACAATTTTTGCTGCAAGATATTTATCCAATTTGTCAAAAAGGTATTGCACTAAATCCTCTTTTGTTTTTTCATCAAAAACAGCAACATTTGCTTCGTGAATAAGACTCTCTATGTAATTTCTAATTTCCTGAGGAATTGGTAACTGTTTTGCTTTTGCGTCCATATAAAAATAGTAACAGATGAAAAAAAGAAGTCAAGAAGAAAAGATGAAAATTGCTAAATTATTATATTGTTATATTGCTTAAAAAGAAAATGGTTCTCTCAGTCGCCAATCCGTAATTTTGTGCATGAAGAATGAGTGAACGATTCAGGGGAATTCCCTGCAAACTTGTCAGGGATGGGGTGAAATTACCCGAAGAGTGAATGAATGATGAAAGCACAAAAGGAGGTCTGACGAGAGGCTTTGGTTCTTTCGCCGGAACGAAAGAACTGAAAAGAAAGGATTTATTGTTGAGATTTTCTTACAAATTCAATGGTTGATCTATTAATCCGCACAGCAACAGGAAGCATTCTTCTTCTAACACTTGCTCTTTCTTGTTGCAAAACTAAAGCAGTTGCGGTATCCCTTTTTTTCTCCGCTTCTTTTTGCATTCGACCTAAATGCTTTGATAAAAAGAATAACTTTCCTGCTGCGCCTTCCAGTCTTTGTTGAAAATTAGCCATAATGAAGTTTATTAGGGATCCCTTACATATGCTGCAGACTCGGCTAAAAATTCTGCAACAGTATTATGATATAGTCGTCGCAATCCTCGTGTTTGCTCTGCCAATTCTTCATGCTCCGCAGCTTTCCTTTCGCGCTCAGTAGCAATCGTTGCTCTTTCTTGGGGAGTTTTTCTTCCTTTTATCCCCCAAACCTTTGGATGAAACCAATCATTTGGGCGATATCTATCTGACATAGGCCGTATTGTAGAATTTACTAAGAAGTATGTCAACTTAAGTTTTTTTCTTTGGCTTTCGTTTTGCTGTCAAAACAAGACCAACAGCACTTGCGCTTTTTATTCCTATGCCTTCTTCAACTTCACGTAACCCTTCATCCATATCTTTATATGTAGAGGAATAGGCGGATGCATTCCTATCTAATGTATCTATTGATGGTGAAGGTAAATGCGAAGCTGCAATCCCTCCTTGAACAAGACCTAAGACAGAAAGAGCTGTTCCACTTACGGCACCCCAGCCACTCGCTCTTCGTACTGCATGACTCATCCTACCTTTTAGTATTGGTTGTCTTTCTTGAATTGTCTCATCAGATTGAGACCTATCGTTTCTCATACCATGGGGATTTTATCAAAAAATGAGGGGAAAGAGAATTATGCAACTCGTGGACCTTTTTGACGATGTAAAAAGTAAATCCCAGGCTCTAACCTAATTGCATTCCATTCTCGAGACGAAACAGTTACCCCTGCCCATCTTCTATCTGATCTTCCATCTTCTTGAGGAACTATTTCATAGGAAGAGACTATTCTATCAAGAGTTCTTTCATCAACTGGACTTGTAGATGTATCTCCCATTCTTTCCAAAATCTGCCATTGTCTTCGCTGCATAGTTACATTATAGGATATTTTGAAGCGTAAGTAAAGAAAATGACATGCAACAACACTATTATTTATGCTCTGCCAAATAACGTTCTATATCTAGTGCTGCTCCTCCTTCGCTGAAGCTGTGGAAGGACAAGCATACAACCACATCAGTGTTTCTCTGCTAGATAGCGTTCGATATCTAACGCAGCTTGACAGCCAAAACCTGCGGCGGCCTGCCGCGCACTTTCGCCACCATGACGCGTGCACGAAGAGCACGGGAATGGAAAGAATAGTGCCTAAACTAACTTGACTTTTCTCCAAGATATCTCTCAATATCAAGAGCCGCCATACAACCGTACCCTGCCGCGGTTATTGCTTGCATATACCTACTATCTTCTACATCTCCTGACACAAAAATGCCTTCTATATTTGTCCGTGTTCCTTCTTGAGACCGTACATATCCTCTTTCATTCATCTCAATTCCCTGAAAAACTTTGCTATTTGGTATATGTCCTATGGCAACAAAGACACCATCTATTGGCAATTCTCTAGTAACTTCTCCTTGCTCTCCCTCTCCTTTTAGGAGAGGGTTTGGGGTGAGGTTCGTACTAGACTTTAAATTAGGTGGAGTTGTCTTTAATATAACCGATTGAACCTTCCCTTCACCCATAACTTCCACAATCTCTGTATTCAGTAAAAATTCTATCTTAGAATTTTTCTTGCACCTATCACTCATAATTTGGGACGCTTTAAATTCATCTCGTCTATGCACAATTGTTACTTTTGCAGCAAAATTTGTCAGAAATTGTGCTTCTTCCATCGCACTATCTCCCCCACCAACAACAATAATATTTTTATTTCTAAAAAATGCGCCGTCGCATGTTGCGCAGTAGCTAATTCCATGTCCTGTTAATTCTCTCTCCCCGGGGACACCAAGCGTCTTGGCATCTGCTCCTGTTGCAATAAGAAGAGTCTTGCCAGTATATGATTTACCATTTGCAGTAACCGTAAATGGTCCACCAGACATCTTAGAGAAATCTGTTAAATCCATATCTGCTTGGACAAATTCTGTTCCAAATTTCTCTGCTTGCTTTCGCATGGCAACCATTAAGTCTGGCCCCTGAATACCGTCAGGAAATCCTGGAAAATTCTCTACCTCTGTAGTTAATTGCAGTTGCCCACCCCATTTAAGTCCTCCAATAACAACAGTTTTTAAAGAAGCACGGGTACAATAAATTGCAGCTGTTAATCCTGAAGGGCCACTTCCTACTATGATGACGTCGTAAAGATTGTTATCCATAATGTTTATTTATACTACCAGGGTTACTGCCAATTTTCAATTATGAGGCTATGACTGTAGATGATAGAAAGTAGAAAATAGGAGAAGAGCATAGAAGATGGCTAATAGAAATCTATTTTCAAACTTCAATTTTCCAAACCCATCTTCAATATTCCATTATCTATCGTCAAAAATTATGAAGCGAGCGCTTCATCAATCATTTGCTTTAATGTATCTTTTGGCTGCGCGCCAATGGTGGATTTTACTGGCTGCCCATTTTTAAAAACCATAAGCGTTGGGATACTCATAACGCCGTATTGTCCACTCACTTCTGGATTATCATCAACATTCATTTCAAGCACTGTTACCTTATCTTTATATTCCTCTGCCAATTCTTCAACAATTGGTTTTACAATTTTACATGGACCACACCATGGTGCCCAGAAATCTACCAAAACAGGTTTTGTGGATTTTAAAACATCTTGTTGGAAAGAAGCATCTGTTACATCAGCCATAGCTTATTTATATTAACCCGATATTGAAATAATTTCAAGTAGTTACCTCAGGGAAAGTTATATAAAATCTACTAGTTATCGCCCGACCCATCTAATGCAAAAGGGTCTGAAGAATAATAACGCGCATTTACTGAAACTTTCAATGTTCCTACTGAAAGCTTCCCATCTGGAGTATTTTGGTGAGCATCGAACGTGTGTGTTACCTCCACTACGGTGTTATCTTTACGTAAGCTATCACCCACATCCCCTACTAAAGCGTCCTCCAAACCTTGACCCGCAAACAATTGAGAATCTCCAGTTCGCTCAGCTGATGTACCTACCATAGGAACTAGTCCTCCTCCATTAGGATAACCGATAGATATTGACCGCGATCGCTTGCTTGCAGACTTAAAAGGAGAAGCAGGTTGTTCACCTCGGGGATTTAAAACTTCCCTCATAGAACTTCGCACAGATTCCTGCCCTAGTTTTTCAAAACTCATAGTAATATTATAGGATAATTTTGAGGCTTTGTCAATGCTACTCCAACTCTTCTCTTTTTGTATTTAAGTACCCAAAAAGCTGGTCAAATCATCAGGAAAATACTATAATACCTCTATGCCACGCCGCAATGAATTAACCCCACCGCAACCACGCTCAGCTGCTGAGGCAGAAGAAGTCATCATAGAAGAATATACAAGAGCAGCATCCAGACCACCGGCTGTTGCCAAAAGATATGCACAGCGAATGGGAGTTGTCATCCCGGAAGGAAAAACAGCAAATGAGGCATTGCTACAAGCATTAGCTATATTCCGATTTCCTCTTCGCGAAGAATAATTCTTACCCCAACTCTTCCCTTTTTCCCAAAAGCTTTCTATGATAGATCTATGAATCAACCGCCACAAGAATCTCAGCCATCTCACACTGAAGGTGGAGAAAATGTAAGAAATGTTTTTAAACAAACACTAGAGAAAACCTCTAAACATCCATTGTTTCGAAAAGCAGCACAAATCATTAGTCGCATGCATCCTCAACGGCCTGGAGAATTAACTCAAGCAGTTAGTCAAACACTTGGCGAAAATATCCCGGAACAAGCCGGCCCGAAACTGCCTTCAAATGAAAACATTGAGACAGCTCGAGCAATACAACGAGAACATCCTGAACTTGTCCGCGTTGCTATGTCGTATGGAGGAACGCAGGAAGGAGCAGAAGCCTGGCAAAGACTGTTTACGCAACACGCACTAGAACATCCCGATCCAGAATCTCCATATACAATTGCGTCATATGGCCTCAGCGCCCCAACATATATCAATGGCATGAACTATATAACTGGTATATTAAAAGCAGAAAAAGATAATGACCCGTCTAAGCGACTCATAGATCATGATCCAAGAGTTCTTATTCTTGGAGCGCAAACACCACATAGTGTTCAGGAAGTTGCGCAGTTTACTCAATTCTTTCATCCCGCATCAGTGACACTTGCAGATAACTCTGCTGTCGCGCTTGAATTAGCACATGCTGCAGAGCCTACTGTCATGGGAGTTGAGTGCAACTTTATGGTTCCTGGAGATACACAACAACTTCCAAAATTTGATGTTGCTCTTGGAGATAGAATTCTTGATTTTATTGTTCCTCAGGATGGGTCACCCATACTAAGACCACTCGAGCAAATTGCTGCAGCAGCGCAAATGATTGGAAATATTGGACAGCATATGTCTGAAAAAGGAGGAATCATTTTAGTAAATAGAACAGATCGAGAAGCAGGAAAATTAGTAAAACAGCGCATTCGTTTGGCACTTCTTAATAGAGCGCTTGCTCGGTACGGACTTACCATTGATCACGCAGGAAAGGCTCTCCAATTTAGTGAGACACCACCTTTAGAGGACTTAAACCGACCAGAAACTTTCACAACTCGAGATGAAACTGGCAGTACGCCAAATGTCTTTATTCCAGAAAAACTTCGAGCGCTTATTATAAAAAGATTGCCAAAGCAACCCGCTGCTTAAGCGTGTTTCACTCCAACTCTTCCCTTTTTGTATGCAGATATCCAAAAAGCTGGTCAAAAAAGCCAAAAATAGCCTTAAATGGAATTTCTATTAAATAATCAAAAATAAAAACAATAAAATTAATTGATGATATTCCGTCAGTAAACCATCTCCCTACTCGTACAATTGGAATAAAAAGAAAATCTATAAAGGGAGTGAATAGTCCAGGCTTTGGATCTATTGTATATTGATGTGCTGTACTACTTATGCCATATGCCAAGAAACTCACTATTGCCACAAAAAACATAAAGACTATTTCACTAACTAAGTTAAAATGCAATGCATACAATACATTTGCCATTGTCCCAAAGCTAAGAAAGAAAGCAAAAAGCCAGAGTGTGGTAAAGACTAAATGGATTGGTTTTTTCTTTGGATTTCTGGCAACCATAAAAACAGGAGTAATTTTTGGATTTTCCTCAGTTAGGACAATTGCTATTTTATCCAAAATTCGCTGACTATTATCTTCTCTTGGTTGAGTAATAAGAAGGCTAACGATTATAAGAAGTAATGGCGGAATTGCAATATTTAAAAAGATAGAAAGCCACCCAATTTCTCCATAAAAGTACTTATCGTATGTTCCTTCAATAAGTAATGCAAAGACTGCTTTTGTTACCAATAAAAAGACAACACTTTTTACAATGGCAAAGCTTACTTTTTTTCGTATCCCGTTATATCGCTTTTGACATGCATCAAATACAGCTTTTTTAAATTCTTCTTCATTCCCAAAAATCTCGCCAAGCTTTCCTTTGCGTTGCGTCAGTACGTCTTCTAAGATTAAAAAGACTGGAGTTTGTTTTTTAACATTCTGGTAAATCTTTTCTTTTAACTTGTATGACAATTGCTTTTTTATTTCCTGATATCCTGTCTTAAATCCTTGAATTGCACCTTCTATAGTATGCTGAGAAAGTCTCCCGAAAATTTGTTCGAAAAGTGCAAAACGGATAAATGCCACATCATCTTTTGCATATGCACGTCGTACTGCTAAATAGACCTGGACATGCTTTGTTTCCGCAGTGTCATCTGTTATCTGAACTTCGTCTTTCATGACATAAAACATAAAATTGCTCATCGTGTTGCGATACACTTGGGGGTTAAGAAAACGAGCAAGATGAGAAGATAACAACTGATAAAACCATACATTCAATACATTGTCCCGCATTACATACCGGGCCTTTACTCCCTTTCTCCAGCGAATCCAAAGGTCTATTATTTCAGCTGTTTTACTGACATAGCTTTCAGGAAGAGTGCCATTTGGGAAATAATGCGCCCACACCAATTCTTTAAGAAGAGATTCAGCAACTCCCTGGCCTGATGACTTAAAGATACCCTTCATGCCCATACCGAGACGCCTTTTTAATATGCGCTCTATTGCTGCACGAAGAACCACTTCTTCGTCTCTATAATCCATTGCATTGCGAAGCTTTTCATACCAATTAGCAACCTCACTAACAAACCTATTAACGGTAATTTTGGGCTCGTGATTGGCAGGTTCTTTTTTATCAAAAATAGATACCATGTGCTCAGCAACCTTTGAAAAAGAGGAAGCAACTTGAGGAGCTTGAATAGGAGTTTCTTCAACAGAACTTTGTGGTTCTTCCATAGGTATTCTCAATTGCTATATTGCTAAAATTGCTAAATTGTTTTTTAAGCTTAACAATTTAATAATATAAGAATTTAACAATTCGTGATTTGATTATAAATCTTTGAGGAAATTGAGGCAAGCTACGATTGGTTTACACAATTGTAGCAAGACAAGAGAAAAGAAAAATCTTAGCGTTTTCTTTGTTCTGCTAGAGAGCGTGATAATTCAACTAAAGCCCTAGCATTGCGTAAATTTCTAGCTACAGCTCTTGATTGTCGCTCAAGTGGAATTGGTAATTCTGTTGGCATTTTTTGATGCTTTTTTCCTACCAAAACAGGAGCAATACCATCTTGAGATTGACCATCCATTCGCACATCTACTGCATTTTCAACATAGTAGCCTCTTTCTCTTCCATTAACACCCATATAATGATCTACGATTTCTTGACTTTCCGGTGCCTTACTGAGGCTTGAATGACCTTCTGGACTAGGATATCTTACACGTATGCTTTTTACGTGTCCTGTTGAATCTTGAAAAACATCAATAGATGTACCATTTACTCCAAAGTATCCGCTGTAGACACCATTCTCATCTCTAGTTCTGCGTTGTTCGTTGGGGGTAACTTCTCTTAATAAACTTTCTGCCGCTTGATGTGCTTCCTCTATTGCTGCTGCTTGTTCTGCTCTATCAACTACCATACTGGTTTGCATTCTACTCTCTTTTTGAAAAAAGTCAACAACTATGAGGTAAATTTTCCGCGGTCTTTATTCGCCAATCCGCTGTGACTGCGAGAGAAAAAGAGCGGAAAAGCGTTAAGAAAGTGAAAGCGAACTGCGTACTTTTAGCTTTGAAGCTCTTTTTTGAAAGCTGGAACAAGGCCTGGCGAGAGCTTCTGCTTCTCTTGTCGGTACAAGAGAAGTTAAAAAGAAAAGATTTCTCATTTTGTTCGAAATGACAATGAAAGGAGACTGAATCAAGCTTCTGTTAACTTTCTACAACATTCTGTGGCTCGCCTTTTTCAAACTTCTCTATATTTTCTTTCGTTACTTCCAAAAGCTCGTGTACTGCTTCCTGTGTATAAAAAGCTTTATGGGGAGTTATGAGCACATCGTCTCTTTTAAGAAGCTCCATTTCAATTCTTTCTGTCCCCGATGGATGCTCATGTAGCGGCTTGTTAGATAATAATTCCCCTTCTTCACTAATCATTTTCTCATCTTCCAATACATCAAGTCCTACTCCTGCCAAAATTCCACTCTCCAGTCCATCCAAAATTGCCTCTGTTTCAATAAGTCCTCCCCGAGCTGTATTAATAAGGTACGACCCCTTTTTAAACTCTTTAATATTTTGCTTATTAATAATATGTTTTGTCTGTTGGGTAAGGGGCAAATGGAGTGTAACAAAATCAGATCTTTTCAGAAGTGTGGGTAAATCAACATATTCTATGTTACTATTTTCACTTATTTCATCGTGATGCTTAAGAATGAGTATATGCATACCAAAACATCTGGCAATATGAATAACCGCTGTTCCAATCTTCCCCGCACCAACAATACCAAGTGTTTTAGTATTTAAATCTATTCCCATGAGATCTTTCAGGCTGAAATCCCCTTTTCGTGTACGCTCAATTGAGGGAATAAGTTTTTTTGCTAAAGCAAGCATAAGCGTAAAAGCATGCTCGGCAACAGTATGCACTCCATATGCTGGCACATTACTCACAACGATTCCCTTTTCTGTGCAATACGCAATATCTATCTGGTCAAATCCTGTTGCGCGAGCTGTAATATATTTTAAATGAGGAAGCTGGTCTAAAACTTGTTTATTAAAAGTTGAATTTCGAAAACAAGAAGCAATTTCTATGTCTTTATATTCCAAAACATTTGTTGCATCTAATGTTTTATCGGTTAACACTGCCCTTTCCCCAAATGCTTTTTCTAAAAATTCCTTTTCCCACTCTTGTACTTCAAAGAAGATTATTTTACTCATACCTTTTACATTACTATACATGTAGTATTACAAACAACTGTCACATTGAGTAAAACGAAATTGTTAAATTAACAAATTCTTATATTGTTAATAACAATTTAGCAATATAGTAATTTAGCAATAGAAATATGCTTTTGTTTCTTGACATATTTGTTAAGAACTCGGTATACTCTTTATTATGCCAACACGAAAAACCTCAGAGCATACAGAATCCACTCCAGCAGAATCTAAAAAACGAACAGTCTCTTTTACAATTCCATCTAGAGTTCCACTTCCCTCGTCTTGGACACCAGTCCTTATGGCTCTTCTTCTTGTTGCGTCCTTTCTTCTAGGATCATTATTAACAAAAGTTTTCTGGGTTAGTGGTAGCGCATATGCACCCGCTCAAACAGCCGGAACACAAGATGCAGGTACAGCTCCCGCTGCTGCACAAGGAGCTCCAGTTGATGTATCTGTTGGTCATTTTCCAGTCTTAGGAAATAAAGATGCAAAAGTAACTATTATAGAATTTGCAGATTTTAGATGCCCATACTGTGAACAATTCTTTACAAAAGTTGAGCCTCAGTTGATTAAAGACTATGTGGATACGGGCAAAGTAAAGTTTGCATTTAGACAATTCCCCTTCCTTGGACCAGCAAGTAATGTTGCAGCAGATGCAGCAGAATGCGCAAATGATCAAGGAAAATTCTGGGATTATCATGACTGGCTATACAAGAATCAACCAGATGAGTCTGATACATCCATGTACACTACCGATAATCTTACGAAAACAGCTGTCAGCCTGGGTATGAATGGTGATGACTTCAAGACCTGTCTAGATACTAAAAAAGAAGACAGTAAAGCAACTGCGGATTATAATGACGGACAAAAAGCAGGTGTTAATGGAACACCAGCAACATTTGTTAACGGTGTTCTTATCTCCGGTGCAGTACCTTACGCACAATTCAAAGCCGCAATCGATGCCGCACTAGCAAAATAAGGTTAAATCAAAAAATCTTCTCTACTTTAAAGAATCTCTTCATGTGGAACAACTACTTCTGGAGCGTTGGATTAGATCTTATGGATGAAGTGGTTTATTGGAATGTGCAACAGCTTTAACTTTTATTCGCCCGTCAGGCCCTATCCCATCGTACTCAAAATACGTTACGTCAAGTTCTGCGCTTTGACCGGGTCTAAATATGTCATGAGGACCATGCGCTTTATAGGTAGCTTTTACTTCATACGGAACGCCTGGAATTGATGCAGCAAAAGTATGAGGTCTCAAAGTAGCATCTACTTTTACCGCTCCCCCTACTACACCCAAACCTTGCGTCTCTGTATAGACATCTGCGGCAACATTGCCTGGTCTTGCTAATGTGGTTTCTGTGTTTTCAACTTGAGGAAAAAAGCGAGGTCTAGGTAACAAAGGTCTCTTCTTTGCCACTCTTCGTAACCCTTGCTCGATAATAGCTAATTGCTTGGAAGGAATAGATGGTAATCCTTTTGCAGAAGATTCTGAAGGTTTTCGCGTGCGAGAAGAAAGAAACGCTGCGTTAAGACGACCAACCATCCTATCAATGGCTTCTACTCTTTCTGCTGCTCTTCCAAATACCATGAAGGGATAATACAGCGTTCTATTAAAAATGTCAACCTATAATAATTGTCAGGATTCAGTCAAGCGGTTTATTTTAAACGTGATATAGTATTGCTATATGAGAATTAAACCTGTTGATGCAGCTATATCTTGGAATCAACGACGTATTGCAAAAAATGAACGGGTACGCAGAGAGGCAGTTCAAGAAATGAGAGAATTACTTCAGGATGGGCTCAAATTTTACGCAAGAGAGGTTGGTCTTAGGACAATATTTGCCGTAGCAGATGAAGCTACCAAAAGAGACCTCGGAGGAACCCTCATAAGAGCAATTCGTTCTGGCGGAAGCACAGAAAGGTAAAGAGTAGGTATACTCCTACTCACTTCCCAGACAAACTACTCTTACTTTTGTTTTATCAATAAAGACAAACAGAACAAAACTAAATTAATCACCACAATGGCTCCACCTGCTGGAATATTTAAGTAAAATGACCCGATAATACCTGCAATAACGGAGAAAAGAGAAATCCCTTCCGCATACAAAATAGTCTGCAAGAAGCTTTTTTGAAGCTGAAGACTTGTCACGACAGGAATAACAATAAGAGCTGATATAAGAAGGACACCAACAATAGGAATAGAAAGCGCTACAGTAATTGCAGCTAGAATAATAAGGAGAATATTAATAAATCTCGTTGGAATTCCCCCAACTTGCGCTGCCTCTTCATCGAATGTTACATAGACAAGCTCTTTATAGAAAGCAAGAATAGTTAAAAAAACAATTATTCCAGCACCCAGAATAATATACACATCAGATTGCTTAACCGTAACAATACTTCCAAAAAGATAGTTAAACAAATCAACACGAAATCCATGTGCAAGACTAATAAGAATAATTGCAACTGCAAGACTTCCTGAAAGGAAAATAGACAAGGCAGACTCACCATATACCCTTTTAGAAAGCCTAAGACGCTCGATAATGACCGACGAAATAGCTGCTGCACCAATTGCAGTAAGGAGTGGATTAACATTTATAAGTAAGCCTACAGCAACACCTGCTAAAGAGACATGAGACAATGTATCGGCAATAAGTGAATATCTCCGAAGCACTAAGAAAATACCAATAAGCGGTGCGATCGCACCAATAAGGAGTCCCACCTCTAAAGCTCTTATCATGAATGAGTATTGAAATATATCTAGCATAAATATGAATTATGAATCAAGAAGTATGAATTATGGATATAAGGTACTTTATTTTTAATAAACCCTCTGCATAATTCTTAATTCATGATTCTTGCTTCTCACGAGCTATGCTCGTGTTCTCCCTTCCCTGTTAGTTTTTCAAAATATTCACTATGAAGAAATTTCTTAGGAATTCCATGATAGACAAGTTCGCGGTTAATATATGCAATCTCTGTTGCCTCATGAGCAACAATATCCAATTCGTGAGACACTAAGATAAGAGTTAAATTAAGCTCCACATTCAATTTTTGAAGAAGTGAATAAAATTGCTTTTGGGTTTTTTCATCAACACCAACCGTTGGTTCATCAAGAAGAATTACTTCTGGTTGACCAGACAGCGCTCTGGCAATAAAAACTCGTTGCTGTTGTCCACCAGATAGGTCTCCTACCAGACGGTTACGAAATGGCAGCATTTCTACCTGACAAATTGCTTCTTTAACAATATCTTTGTCTTTTTGAGAGAGCATTCTAAAAAGCCCTACTTTTGGATACCTTCCCATACTTACCACTTCTTCAACTGTCATAGGGAAATGTGGATCAATATGCGTTACATGTTGGCTGACATAGCCTATCTTTGACCAATCTTTAAATTCCGTAATCTTTTTCCCATACAGCAAAACCTCTCCATGAGTTGGCTTTAAAAGTCCAAGCATAAGACGCAGAAGCGTTGATTTCCCTCCTCCATTTGGCCCAATAATGCCCAAGTAATCACCTTTATGGACAGACAAATTAATGTTATCTATTACTGCCTCTTCCCCATACGAAAAAGAAACATTTTTTAACTCAATGATATTTTCGTTATGCATAAGGATTAACTTTAGTATATTGGTTCTATTGTCCGAACGAAAGTGAGAACTTCTCGCTTTGCTCAAAAATTACCGCAATGCCGACAGGCAATTATTAATAATATTGGCGGTGGCCAATACTTTTGCGGCAGGCTTTCCCGGTGTCCGAAGGACAAAGCCTACTTACATTGCAAAGCGGTACGAAGATTAGCTAAATTTTGTCTCATGATAGAAAAATAATTAGCGCCTTTCTGGGCCTCCTCCTGTGGAATTCCTTCAAGTGGGTCAAGCACTAAAGCCTTTGCTCCTGTTTCCTGGGCAATTGTTTCTGATAATTTTGGACTGACCAAACTTTCAAAAAAGACCACACCAATATGCTCTTTTTTCACCAAGTCTGCTACCTCTGCAAGCTTCTGAGAAGATGGTTCTTCATCAGGACTTACGCCACTAATTGCTACTTGGTTAATACCATATTGTGCTGCCATATAGCCAAATGCCGCATGAGAAGTGACAAAATCTTTTAATGTGCAGCTTGCTAAACCATTTTTATACTCTTTGTCTAATTGATCTAGCTCATCTTCTAGTTTTTTCAAGTTCTCACTATAATAGTTGGAATTCTTAGAGTCAATTTTCTCAAAACCCTTTTCAATAACAGCTGCTTGTTGTTTGGCAAGTTCTGGATTTTGCCAAATATGTGGATCCTGAATTGTCTTCCCATCCTCATTAAGTGTCTTATCTGCAAGACCCTGACCTGCCGTAACGATCAAAACGTCCGATCCTTTCAATTGATCTTGTATTTTGTCTCCCCACGGTTCGAGCTGGCCACCATTGAGGATAAGCATCTTGCTTGTTGTTATTTTTGCAACATCCTGTGTGGTTGGCTCGTAATCATGGGGTTCAGCAGATGCGGGAGTAATGTTAAAAACATCCGCCTTATCTCCTGCAATTTGGGAAGCAAAAAAGTACATTGGATAGAAAGATGCGGCAATCTGGAGCTTATTAGAATTTTGCGTAACTTTTTGTGTATTGTTTAGAACAATAAATCCCCCTACTCCTAGGATAATAAGTAAAATAATGATAAATATTTTTTTCATATATTAATTTGTCATCCCGGACTCCGATCCGGGATCCAGTCCTATTGTCATTCTGAACGTGTGCAACGGTTCTGCGAACCTAGTCCCGAGTCGGGAAAGAATATATCCTCTAGCTTGCTCAGGATGACACTTACGCTTGACAATTTTTACATAATCCAAAGAATTCAAGTGAGTGGCGTTTTACTAAAAACCCTGTTTTCTTACTAATTTGTTTCTCCAAAGCTGGCAAAACAGTATCTGCAACATCTTCCACAGCTCCACAATTTTCACAAATAATATGATGGTGATCTTCCTTTGCTAATTCGTACCGTGCCTTCCCTTCCCCGAATTCTAGTTTTGTAATAAGTCCTTTTTCTACAAATGCATTAAGTATGCGAAAAACAGTTACTCTGTCTATTCCCAATTCTTTTTGCAAATGATCGATAAGATGAACAGCGTCTAGTGGTGATTCATGCGATTCAAACAATCGTAGCGCTGCAATCCTGGCAGGTGTTGCTGCCAAATCTGCTTCTCTTAATTCAATAGAACAATCGTGTTGCATATTCATAAAGTTATTTTGAAAACCTGCTGCAGACAGATTCTCAAATGTAATCAATGTATTGCCTTAGTTATACAAGATCAAACATTGTTAGTATATGCAACTCAGTTGCATTTGTCAAGACTGTAATTTTTACTCTGCATTGACCCGGAGTTTGTCGAAAGGACCAAGAGGAGTTATGAAGTTCTTGATTTTCCTTTTTTTGATGATTTAAAACCAACGACCACTTGCTCAGCTCCATCTCTCTGAGATCTAACTGTATATTTTCTACCACCCGCTTCAAATGTCGTTTTTGTCACAGGTCCCCAAAATAGACCACCTTCCCATCCTCTTCTTTGTGAAATCCTCAGCTCTTCATTTGTATCAAGCTCTCTAATTAAGAGATGAGAATTTGTTGCTAATAACTCGCCCTTGGACACTCCTCCCGCTACCTGATAATCTCCTTCTTCTGCTGTCTTTAGCAAAACAGACTCACCTGCATATAGTTGTCCTGCTACGTTTCGCATTGCTGCCAATCTTTTTAACCATGGTCCTGCTACTCTCTGAACCTCTTTTGTTGTTGCGCCAGGTAGTCTTAAAGACCTAGCAAATAGTACTCCTTCAAGCTCGTGGGTTGGATTATTACGAGAATCTACTTCTAAAACCTCATCTGCTCCTTCGATAATTCCTCTGATTCTGCTTCTTACGCGGTTTGCTCGAGTCACTTTGCCTTTATTTACTAAAAGTAGTGCTTCATTTTCTGACATAAAGGTATTATAGTATATATTCTCTGGGCGTCAAGGATTGGGTTTGTTCATCTTCATTTGCTATACTCTAACTCATGAAACAAGTCTTCTCTTTTCTTTTTGGTTTCCTCCTATGTGCCATATGCTATTTGCCATATGCTGCACCTAAAGCACTTGCCCAAACCCCACCTTCTTCGGGACAAGCAATGACCAATAAGGAAATTTATGAAAAAGCAGTTGTTGAGCGCGTTTTAAAAGAATCTACGCTTATTACCGATGGCGGATACACAACTATTACCCAAACATTGCGACTGAAAATTTTAGATGGAGCTGACAACGGTAAAGAGATTACTCTCGATCAAGGCTCTGATGCAAGACTTGCTGCGTTTGTTAAATATCACGACGGTCAAACAGTTGTTGTAGATAAAAATGTCGGACCTGATGGACAAACCCGCTACACTATTACCGATGTTTACCGAATTCCAGAACTTATTGGCCTTTTTATTGCCTTTGCTCTCTGTATCTTTCTTATTGCCGGTAAGAAGGGGCTTGGGGCACTCCTTGGCCTTGGAGTAAGTCTTTTTGTTATTATTGGCTACATTGTTCCGCAAATTCTTTTCCACAACGCAGACCCTCTCACCACTTCTCTTCTTGGATCATTTGTTATTTTATTTGTCACAACATTTCTTGCCCACGGCTTTTCCAAGCAAACGACCATTGCTGTTGCATCTACTTTTCTTGCGCTTATTGCAACCTATTTCTTGTCTGTTTTATTTGTAAATATTGCTCACCTAACAGGCCTTGGCACAGAAGACAGTTATTTGCTGGAGATTGCACCAAATATAAGTATTAACCCGCAAGGAATCCTCCTTGGTGGCATTATTATTGGTACATTAGGTGCACTTAATGACATTACCACCACCCAAGTTGCTAGCATTTTTGCCCTTTTTAAAGCAAATAAAGATCAATCATTTTTACACCTTATTGAGCATGGCATGAATATTGGCAAAGAGCATATTGCCTCACTCATTAATACACTAGTCCTGGCATATGCAGGCACTTCTCTTCCTATTTTTATCTTCTTACTTCTTAACCCCAGCCATTTACCACTGTGGGTAATTATTAATAATCAGCAATTTGGGGAGGAAATTGTGCGTACACTTGCCGGAAGTATTGGCCTTATGCTCTCAGTCCCAATAGCAACAATCCTAGGGGCGTATTTTGTCTCCAGGATTATTAAGAGGATTTGATAATTAACGAGTTCACGGGTTAACGGGTTTGGAATTCTTTGTTATTTCGTTTCGTCTTTAAATAAATAACAAACCTACCAATTTGATCTGCTAATATAAAAAGCTTTGGATTAATTTGTTCAAACTCATCTCGAGAAATGTATTGTACTGTTAAAGCCACATACAATTGATTCCTTACCTCCCCAACAGATCCCTTCGCAATCAGAAGATACCTAATAAATTCATTATTATTGTTTTTTTCAAACCCCTCAACAATATTAGAACTAACAGATACAATTGCCCTTCTTATTTGATCCTTTAAACCGTAATCTTGAGAAAATAATTTCTTAGATGTTAGATCGTATATTAACTTTGTTATCTCTAAACTTAATTTCCAAACATCGAGGTCTTCAAATTTGGTTATTTTCATAACTCGTTAACACATTAACCCGTTAATCAACTAATAATTAGTCAATATCGTGCCTAAGAAGAAATTCTTCATACGGAAAATCTTTTTCATGTTCTTGAATTTCAACATTAGTTACCTCTGCCAAGAATGGGCCTTTTTTTGCTAAGGAGATAAGCCTTCCAACTTGTTCTTCTGATCCCGATACTTCTGCTTCTACCGTCCCTTCGGGAAGATTCCTAACCCATCCTTTTAATCCAAGCTTGGTCCCGTTATGTTTTATATATTTGCGAAACCCTACCCCATGAACTTTGCCAAAAATAAGAAGATGCGTTATTTTCATTTGTGCAAAAAGCAATATGAATTAAGCAGTAGGCCTACGGTGTATTTTATTTTTATTGCATTATTCATATCGCATACTGCTGCTAAAGTCTTGCCCCCAACAATGCCAAGAGTATATTTCTTGCAAACCTTCCTCCAAACATAATCAAGAAATAGCGTATTGGTGGGTATTCTGTTGCTCCTGCCAAAATACCAATGGCATCAAAAACAGGATTAGGAATAAAAGCAAAAAGGAAAATTAATGGTCCTGCGAAGCGCGAAAAGAACTTTTTAAACTTTTCATAAAATTTATACTGCGTATGGTTAAGGACAACATGTGTCCCTGCCCTTCCCAGAAAATAAGACAGCATGTCTCCGAAAGACGCCCCTAGTGCCGCGACAAGCCCTACAAGAAGTGGTGGGTACAATGCTCCCCCAGCAACAACACTGGCAATACCAGGTGCAGGAAGAAAAATAGTTGCCGAAGCAAAAAGGTTAATTAAAAAGATTCCCAAAAGTCCTAAAGACCTAAAGTGTTCGAGTCGAGTACGAAAATGAAACGCAAGCCAAATAAGGACAACAGATAAAACAAATGACCCAACATACGCCCACCTGGGAGAGGTAAAAAAAGATGTTTTTTTCTGTTTTTGCTGCTTAATCTTAGACATAAAATTCTCCTGTCATTCTGGTAAGCAAAGCGCATCCAGAATCTAGATCCTGGACAAGCCAGGATGACCCAATTACTTTTGTTCTTTGAGCTTCGCGCTATAATCTTTGCGTAATTGTGTCACTTTCCACATAAAAAGAGCGCCTTTGCTTTTGGCATTACTATCAACACAAAATGAAAGCGCTTTTTCAAGAATAGATCTATGAATTGTTTTGGCCATTTTTATATAGAGTGACTTATGTTTCATGTCATCAAGCGCCTCTGCTAAATGGACGCCAAAGCTCTGAAATTCACGGGAAATATATTTATCTGTTGTGGGATTGAATTTATCTAAAACCTGCTTGATGGATTGCATGAGGATAGTATAGCAGACAAACAATAACTAAAGACCCTTGGAGGAAAAATTAGCTATCCCATGTTCCCATACCAAGACCATGTAGCATCCATTTACTGTCACTCTCAACCCTTGCCCTTCTCTCTCGCCAACTCGACTGATAATCGTCTTCATCTTCTAATACGTTTTTCACAAATATCCCTACCACTGCCCCTGTTTCTTTTCTATTTTGACCCCATCCTACAGAAAGCGTTGCTTTAGGATCTGTTAGGTCTACATTGGAAGTATTCAATCCCTGAACATCCATGTCATCATAGTAACTCCTTCTTGCAAGACCAACGTTTCCATCCGAGTTTATTCGTGGCCCTCTACGTCGCTTCGCAACTACTAACGAAGCGCCTTCTTGCCCACCAGCAACGTCATATGCATCAAGCTCTCTTCCAGTAACAAGACTTGCTTTTGTATGTCGTTGACGCTCAGAAACACCAGATTTTTCCGTAACTACAACTACTCTTGCATCTGGATCGGCAAGTAACTCAGGAAGGGTTGCCTTAGATGTTCGGACTCGTTGATATCGTGTTCTACCTTCTACCATAAGGAGTATTATATCGTCTTTTTTCTTTCCTGCTTGACTGAATCCTGATAGGCTTACTGTAATTCCGTAAGGAACTTATTACATAGTTTGAGCGGAGGCAAAAACATATACGTGCCGTCTTTCCTGGTGTCCTGAAAGGACAAAGCCTATTTGGAGTTATATTTGTTCATTGCAGCGGTTAAATCTTTTTCTAGTCCTAGCTCAATAGCCTTGCTTGTCCGCTTAAGAAGTTCCCTTACATTACTGTGGTCTTCATGGTTAAAGGTATCCAGTACATAATGACTTACTCCACTGTGTTCACTTTCCCCCGGCCTCCCAATGCCTAAGCGAAAGCGATAAAATTGGTCTGTACCCAAATGCTCAATAATAGACATGATCCCTCTGTGCCCTGCTGATGCTCCTCCTAATCGAATTCGCATAGATCCTGCAGGAAAATCCACATCGTCATGCAGTATCCACAGATCTTCTGGCTGTACCTTGTAAAAATCTATCAGTAATTTAACAGCTAGACCTGAATCATTCATATATGTTTTAGGCTTGGCTAAAATAACTTTTTCAGGGTCATGAGATTTGTCACCATCAGTTTGTCGTTGCCACGCAATTTCTGCAATATCTGATTTGAATTTTTTACTATCTGTCCAAACCGTATCTTTTGTAGACTCAAAATCTTTGAGGAAACTATCCAATGCCATAAATCCTATGTTATGTCTTGTTTTCTCATACTTTTCGCCTGGATTACCGAGTCCCACTATTAATTTCATATGTCTTATTATACTCCTCATGTAAATGGTTCTTATTCGCCAATTTGCAGTGAGTGCATAAGAAAAAGGGCATAAAAGCGTAAAGAAAGTGAAAGCGAACTGCGTACTTTTAGCTTTGGAGCTCTTTTTTGAAAGCTCGAACAAGACCTTGGCGAGAGTTTTTGGTATCTTTTGTCGGCACAAAAGTACAGAAGAAGAAAAATACTTGAATGAGATTTCTCGCTTTGTTCGAAATGACAAAAAAGGACACAGGTTTTCACCGTATCCTTTTTTTATTTGTTTATAAACAAATCACTTGTAATAACTCTTAATCTGATATAACAGATAAAATCCAATAGCTGCGCCTATTACGCCGCCAACGATAGATAATGCAACTAACGACGAAACAAATGCTGCAACTTCACTCCAGAAAAGCATGTTCCATCCTTGCATCTTTCGCTTTTTAAGACCTGGGAAAGCAAGCAGTAATAATACTGAACTTACTAAAGAAACAGCAACACTCAAAAGTGATCCTGCTGTATTACTCATTCCAGATCCAAGAAGCATCATTGGAGACAAAACTGATAACAAACCAAGTCCTCCAAGGCCAACCAAAACACCTAAGACTCCAAAAATTAATGCGACCCATGGAGCAACTTTTACCAAGACATCCCGTCCTCCTTTTGGAAGCATTGGCAATTTGCCAAACCATTCTTCCATCATATCTTGCCAATTTTTACTTTGTGCCATATATTTCACCCCCCTCCCGTTTTGTATTAAGTAGTAAGTAGTATGTATAAATAAAGTTCCTTAATATACTTAATACGTAATACCTAATACTTACTACATATTTAGTATGGAGAAATTTGCAATCAAAAGTCAAGAAGCCTAAAACTCTAATCCAATCTGCTCTTCAGTATCTTTTTCCCTGAGCGAAGTCGAAGGGTTTTCACTGTCATTCTCATCACTCCAAATCTTTACTACCCCAAATACACCGTCGTATCCTGGCTTAATCACAATTTGCTCTGCACGTACTTTCTTTATTCCATCAGTAATTTTTTCAGCAAATTCTTTTGAAGTAATACTAAGACTTATTCGCTCAATATCTGGTAAGGGCAATTTAAGGAGTACATTAAATTCAGAGAGTCCGTCTTTACAGAGCATATCGAAGATTACTTTTACCTTCGGGCTTGCAAAAGGACTCCCAATTGCCTCACTAATTATTTCCTGGAGCGGTACTATTTTGACAAATGGTGGACGATTTTCTTTAGGGTCTGTTATCCAGACAAGGCCACTTTTATTAGGCGTATGACTTCCAAAGGGACCTTGCCCTGAGCCCTCGTCGTGAGCTTGCCGAACCGATGCCGAAGGGTCCTTTTCTACGAGTTCCTGAACACGTCTCATAACCCCATCGGTAAGAGACCTTTTACATACAGGACAAATATTATGCGCTGCTGCTTGCTCTTGTGGCGTCATGGTAATTCCGCAATTTCTATGGCCTGAATAATGGTACTTCCCCTCTTCTGGATAAAATTCTATGGTGTAGAGTACTTTATTAACATTGTCATTGCGAGGAGCTTGCGACGTGGCAATCTTCTCCTTATTTATATTAGATTGCTTCGCTTTGCTCGCAATGACGGAACGAAGGCTTGGCGCCATTATTGCTTGACGAATATTCTCATAAGACAAGCTGTCCAAGCGAAAAACCGTTGCTTCTCGCCCCATTTTCGCAGGAGAATGTGCATCAGAAAAGCTAAGAATTGACCTTGTCTTTAGCTCATCAACTTGCCAATTCATCTCCGGATCACTTGAAAGACCTGTCTCTATTCCATAAATCTTTGGTGCTAATTCTTCAAATGCTTCCGCAAGACTTTGAAACCCAGACATCTGTCCGTAAATGCCAAACCATGGCGTCCAGACATGAGCGGGAATAAGAAGACACCGCTCATCTACTTCAAGGAGAAGTGAAAGTAAATTCTTTGAGGAAAATCCTATGATTGGCCTCCCGTCAGAAGATAAATTAAATCCGCGTTTTATCAGCTCTTTATTTACTTTTGCTGCCACTTCGAAGGATGGAACAAATACTAAGTTGTGAATCCTTCTTCCCTTCCCTCCTTGGGAATAAATAGAGGCAATTTCTACAGAAAGAAGAAATCGTGTCTTTTCATTTTGGGGAGTTGGATTCTTGATTTTATACAGTCCTTCTTCTGCTTCTGTGAGAAAGTTGCTGATTTCCCGAAACCATACCGGATGTGTCCAGTCTCCTGTTGCCAAAAGATCTATCCCTTTCTGGTCTCCAAATTGTGCCATTGTGGGAGGAGTCATTTGAGGACTAACCGCTCTGGAGAAACGAGAATGCAGATGTAAATCTGCAACAACATCAACCATGAAGTTATTCTAACATAGACTAATTAATTGAGCGAAAGAAAAATCGTGATACATATCATACTTGTGGTTTTTCTAAGGTTTTAAGGAGATCAGCAATATGTCCTGTAGCAACACGACATCGCCCATTTCTAAGCCATTCGTTAACCATTCTTTTTCTTCTCCCTATATCTGCTATGGTTTTTCTTTTACTATCAGTATCAACTTCTGTGTCTATTTGAAGATCTTTTTCTCGTTCGCGTAACTCTCTCAATCTATCTGCACCAAACTGTCCCCCACAATCTTTGCAATCCTTGGTAGTATCTAATCCGCATTTCCTATCAACCATAAGCAAGAATATACTATAGATTACAAATCTACTTCTTTCCTTGACTCTTATACATTTCAATCAACTCTTTCACATCCGTTGCATCTTCTGATTTTTTATCTTTATCCCGAAAGTTAACTAACCGTGGAAATCTGAGAGCATATCCTGGCTCAACGACTTTTCCGTTCTCCAAAGTAGCTCCTGCTGTATGAATAGGACTTCTTGTAATCTCATCTGCCAAGACCTCTATAACAATCTCAGGCTTTACCCAAACACTTGGTTCTATAATAGAGCTCACCCGAGCTGGCTTATGAGAAAGTTCTAATCCTTTTGTCCTTTCCTTAATACTTTTCCACTCCTCATCAGTTAATCCTGTTCCAATCTTACTTACTGTTACAAAGCTATCTGATGCTTTATCATACACACCAACCAATAATGCTCCTGCGCCAAATGCTGTTCGCTTTCCTTTGCCAAAAATGTATCCTAAAATCACACAGTCAACCGTATCTGTTAACTCACCAGACTGGTTACGCTTTAGCTTTACCCAGTTAAAATTGCGCGCGCCTGCTTCGTAAAGACTATTCAATTTCTTTACTACTATTCCCTCTAAGCCTTTAGAAATTGCGTCATCAAGCATAAGAGATAACACCTTTGCATCAGAAATCTTTTTAGTATCTGCTGGAAAAAGAACACTATCGTTAAACTGCTTGCCCTGAGCTGGCCGAAGGGTTTTTGACAAAATCTCCAAACGCTTTTCTAAAGGTTCGCCAATAAGTGACTTGCCATCTTTATACAAAATGTCAAAAACAAATGACTTAAGTGGAAGCTTGGCCATTGTTTCTTCTATATTATGCTTACGTCTTCGTTTTGTTGTCTCCTGGAAAGGCAAAAATTCTTCAGACTCAGGTATGTATGCTAATGCTTCGCTATCCAGAATTGCGCTACGCGCTTTAATTTGTCTCTTGGCTCCCTCTATAAGCTCTGGAAACATATGGGTCATATTTTCTAAATTACGAGAAAAAAGCGAGATTTCATTTCCATTTTTATGAATTTGTACGCGAAATCCATCGTATTTAAACTGTGAATCCACTGTCCCCATTTTTTCTATTGTTTTTTCAGGACTAGGAAGACGCTCGCACAATTCGCTTCGAATTGGCTTACCAACTGTTACTTCTAATTTTTCGACTGCACCCAATGCTTTCATTGCGCTTTTTTCTGACCAAAGAGTTTTTGCAATAAGTCCTAAGTCAGATGTCCTATTGTATGCATCTTCTAAATAATGTCGCTGGGTTTTATCTCCCAATTTTACTGTCGCGAGTGCATCTAAAACAGTTGGGTCACCAATTCCCAAACGAAGATTACCTAGTGGAATGCGTACAAGAAACTTTGCTGAAAGTGCGTCTACTTTTTGCAAAAGATCTGTTAATAATGTTAGTCGTTTTTCAACAGTTCCTTCCCCACTAGTCTTTGCTATTTTTATTAAAGTTTCAAACACCTCATCTATGGTTATTCTTGATTCATAATTCTTACTTCTTACTTCTTGCGCAAGCTCATACGTAACCAACCCTAAATCTCCACGCTTACTATATTCTTTTAAGACTTTCTCTTTTTCGACATTAAATGCTGTAGCAACGGACTGTGCCACAGTCCGTTCTGCCATTCCGATTTCTGTTGCTTCAAAAAATGGCGCAATACGACCCTGAACCAAATAACATACCTTTTCTATTTCATCTGGAGTTTTTATTTCTTTGAAGAGTTCTGAGAGAATACGGATAAGCTCTAAACGGGAGGAAGTTGCTTCTAATTTTTCAAAATACGAGGCTAATTTCGCAAAGGTCATAACACGAGTATATCATGAAAAGAAATTCTATTTAAACTCTCCTCGCTTCTTTTTTGCACTCGTAACTCTTTGTATTGTTCGTCTTACGCCATCTGGTTTTCGACACCCTCTCGTATCTGCCTGTTGCTGAACATCACGGGTATAGGTATCCCATGTTTCTGAAGGCCAGTTTGGCCCCCCAACTGTTGGGTCGTTTGCATCTGGAGCCCCCATTTTCCCTTGGCTCTTCACTCCTTCGCGAAGAACACAACGAATTCCATCACGTCCGCATGCTCTACCTCCATAACTACATCTATCTGTATTCATAACTTATAGTATACCTTACTGTCCCATTTTTGTCTATTAATTACATGAAGAAATGAAGCTAAATGAGTAAAAGTCATAGACCAATCCTAGCACATTTGCTGTGTCTTTTCATTAGAGCACACTCACTTATGGGGTGTAATTATTTGAGAATTTGCAACAATTACATCTGATACATCGTGCAACTGACTTCTCAGCGCTCTCATACGCTGTAGAGTTGCCGCACGAAGCTCACGATGTTGCTGAGCACTAATGGGACCTGTTGGGTCTCCTTCAACATATGTATCTTCTGGTATTGTGTTCTTCCGAGCCTGATCAAGACGTTTAAGAAAGGATGCTGCTGTCCAATCACTCACGCTTGGTTTGCCCTCTTCATAAGAGGCATGAAATAGTCTTCCAACTCCAAGAGAGTCAGGATCATTTGTTCCATTAGAATCCCAAAATGGCAGTCCTGTAAAGAGGATGTGCTGCGAAATCTGCTCAGCTTGAGGAAATGCCGCATCAAATGCTGCCTTACCATTTCGCATTGTTTGTCCTGAAACAGAAGTGTCATCGACAAGGCAAACACGTTCGTCTGCTAATGTTCCAAATCGCTTAGGTAGTACTTGTGGAGCTTCTTTTACTCTTGCAGCATTTGCTGCATCTCCATCAGGATCCATTTCCCTTCTCCCATTATTAACAAAGCGTATTTTTGGCATGGGAATTCCTTGTTTTCCCAATGTCTTTCTCCAGACATCTCTAAAAATAAGGGCAGCTGGACGGGACTTTGTGTCAAAAAAGACTGCAGTTGTAATCCCATCTTGGACACATTTATTCATGAATCCTGTTACTCCATTACCAAGTATTCTTAATTGATGTGCATTTATTCGAGGATCTGCAAATGGAGTCTGCTCTCCTTGGAAACCAAAATGAATTCTTGTTGAGCTTCTTGCAGCCTCTTTTCCTCTATTTGCTTCGGGTACTGGTCCATTTGTCATAACGAAAAGTTTATACCTAAAATGCTAAAAACTCAAATATTATTTAGCTCATCACATACCTTGCGCCCTTAGTGACACCTGATTTCTTAATAAGACCAGCTTTAACTAGTTCTTTTAAATCCAAAAGCACTGCGTCTTCAGAAATCATTGGAAATAATTCTTTAAATGCTTGATTTTGCAGAAAACCTGTTTCTTGAATATATTCAACAATCCTCAACTGCCTGTCTGTCAGCATCATTGGCTTGCCACCAAGTCGCTGCTTAAGCCTATTATCTACAGATACATGCTCTACTCTTTCCCGGATTCTTCCCAACTCATAGGCAAGACCATGAGTAAAATACTCAAGCCAATTTGTCACGTCTCCATTATTTTTCCCAACACTTTGCAGTGCCTCGTAATAGCTGAGAGCATCTTTATCAAAGTATTCTTCCAAAGAGAAAAACTGTCGAATGTCATACCCTTCCAAAAAAAGAATAAGAGTCGAGAGTGCCCGTGCTACCCGACCATTTCCATCGACAAACGGATGAATTCTCACGAATTCATAATGAACAATTCCAGATTTCAATATTGGATGAATATCTTGACCTGACTGAGTTTGTATAAATGCAATAAAATCACTCATTTGTCCAGCTACTTCCTCAGGAGAAGGCGGCGTAAATACTACTTCTGCACTGCGGCTATTGCGAATAACTACCTTTGTTTTTCGATAATTACCAGACTGCTCTTCGGGTAAAACTTTAGTGACTGTAAGCTTATGGAGTTTAAAAATAAGTTCTTCGTCAATTCCCGATTCCCGATTCCCGATTTCCGATGAACCGATCATCTCCATAACCTTTCGATAATTTAAGACCTCTTGAATATCTCGGTCGCGTGCGTCAACAATCTGACCAGACAAAACTTTTTCTGCCTGATTGAGTGACAGTTCGTTTCCTTCAATATGCGTGCCATAATGGACAGCTCTTACCATAGCATCGTCGCGAAATTTCTTTTCATAGTACGGAAGAAGTGGAGCGCTATCAATTACCTGTTTTGCAGCCTCAATAAGACCAATATTACGAAGGATTGTATTGCTTATTGTGTAGGTTGGGGTATACATAATTTTTATTAAAATATTAACGGGCTAACGAGTTCACGAGTTAAGAAATCTAACCCGTTAACGCATTAACTCGAAATAAACAAATAATTTGTTATGGTACAATTATAGCATGGCTGAAAAATCGGACAAACCAATCCCAACAAAGTCACAAAAAAAGGAATTGCAAATTGCTATTGTTACGCAAATGATCACCCTTGCAACAAGCGGATTTGGATTAGTTGCTGCACTCGCATGGAATAACGTTATTCAAAGCGTTGTGAATGACTACATTAAAAAATTCTTCCCCGCAAACTACGGCATCTTCTCTCTTCTTATCTACGCAGTGATTATTACGATTCTTGCAGTACTTATAACAATAAATTTAAGCAAAATAAAAGAAAAATTAGAGCAGTAATTCTTTCATGACTCCTGGGATTTCCTTCACTAAATCACTTGAGTTAAAGTAATAGCCTTGTTTTTCAAAAAGAGACTCACCTGTTTTTTTATTGATATAGCTTGCAGAAGTTGCTACTAAGAATGCGTCAGCGTTTTGGGAATATAAAGCTGCTGTAAGCCCTGCAAGCACATCTCCTGTTCCACCTTTTGTCATACCTGCATTACCTCCCGGAACTCTTACACATTCATTTTCCGAACAAACAACATCTTCTGGACCTTTCAGTAAAACAATACAGTGATATTTCTTTGCCATCTCCCCAACCGTCATTGCGAGGGAGTCTTTAGCGACCGCGGCAATCTCTTTCTCTCCTTTACGCTTGACGCTTGACGCTTGACGCTTTCCAAACAGTCTTTCAAATTCTTGATGATGTGGCGTAAGAATAGCATTTTGTGGAATAAGGTCAGGGTTAATCACCTGCAAACTACCACCATCAATTACCCATCGCTTATTGGGATATTTTTTAAGAAGTTTTTCGGTGAGAATTTTTGTATCGTCATCGCCTGCCTCGTAGCCATTCTCTCTTGGTAATCCTGGCCCAATAAGTACGCTATCTGCCTCTGCAATGTAATCTTCAATTTTATTTCTTGGAACAATAATCCCATTTCTAAATGCTTCCTTTTCTTTTTCAACGAGTGCATTGTTTGCATCAACTGATGAGTAAAAAACCATATCTACAATTTTTGATGCAATTTCCAAAGACCAAAGTGATGCAGCATGAAAAAGCTGACTTCCGCCAATAACCATAACCTTTCCATTGTCCCCTTTATGAGATCCAGCTGGTGGAATGTAAAGCTGTTTCAGTTGTTTTATGTCAAATTGTTGCATAGACTAACTGCGTTAAAAAATTGCTAAATTGCTATATGGCTAAATTGTTAACCATGTAACAATAAGCGAGCATTGCGAGCGATAACAATATAACAATTATCGCTCTAATTCTACCACACTAGCCTCACGTAATACCTTTTGTGGAATAAACTCCCTATGCGTTGTGGTTAGAATGATTTGGCATCCTTTCACGTTATCCAAAACAAGCTGAATATGGTTACTATCTAATTCAGAAAAAATATCATCCAAGATAAGAAGTGGCAATACTCCTAGTTTCTTTTCCAAATACTGTATTTGGAGCATTTTTAACTGGAGCACTGCAAGTCTCTGCTGCCCCCTCGAACCGAAAAATCGTATATCCACGTAGTGGATATCACCTTGTTCTCCTTCTCCTTTTGGGAGAAGGTCAGCTTGCCTCGGCGAGCTGGGATGAGGGTTGGGATTAAAACCAGGATATTCCATGTTCACAAAGAAATCATCTCTGTGAGGCCCTACAAGGGTCACCCCTGCCCCGACTTCTGCCATCTCATATCCATCTAACCGTTCGCGAGAAATAATACTCTTATCGAAAAAAGTCTGTAAAGGAAAAATATCATGAGTGGATGAATTGATAAATACCAAAAATTCTTCACGCTTTTGTGTAATTGTCTGCCCACTCTCAATAAGAAGCTCGTCCCAATAATCAAATTGCTCACTATTTCGTTTTCCAGTCTCCTGAGCTATACGAAGAAGCGCATTGCGCTGCCTAAGAGACCGTTCGAAGACAGATAATGCTTGGGCATATTCTTTATCTGCCTGCTCAAGTACTTCATTAAGAAATGCGCGCCTGAGACTTGGTCCATCAATAATAATGTCCAATTCTTCAGGCCGGAAAAGGACAATTGGGAGCATACCTCGCAAACTATTCCGCGATTTTCCAACACCATTTATAAGAAATTTCTTGCTAAATCTCCCTCCAGTTGCCTGAGGACTGGCGATAACTACTTCTATTTTAGTCTTGTCCAAACCGTCATCCTTTTTTTTACTGTCATTCCCGCGAAAGCGGGAATCCAGTTCTTTTCCTGGATCCCCGATCTGGTCGGGGATGACATCTTCCAGCAATCCTCCCACCCTTGCAATCTCTTGTCCAAAAGCAATCATAAATGTATCATTACCTGCCTTAAAACTCTTCCCTGTTGCAAGTAAATATATTGCCTCAGAAAGATTGGTTTTACCGGCAGTATTTACTCCAATAATAAGAGTGAGAGTTTCTGAAAAATCAAACTTTTCCTGGGTATAATTGCGAAAATGCTGAAGAAGAATTGACCTGAGGATCATGGAGTGATTATATCATTTAAGCTTTTCAAGGCCTTTTTGCACACTTCTTCGTAAATCATAATTACAGCCATTTGTATTAAGTCCTCCTATGAGGGGGATAATATTATTTTCAAGTATTCTTCTTTGACAACCCGATATTTCATCTTTATAGCTCCCTTGTACCCAGCGAACTCCATCATTGTTGGCACAAGAATCATAAACGTTCTGTTCATTTTTTAAATCTTCTCTTAAATATTCACAGTGCGATTTTGTTAGAAATGGCATAATTCTTCTTTCTGCTGATTCCGACTCAACAAAAAGCAATTATAGTACGAAAAATCAAAAATGCAAGAGGAAGTAGACTATTATTGTTCGAGCGTAGCGCTAGCGAAGTCGAGAACTTCTCGATTCGGCTTTAGCCTCACTCGAAGAATTGTGAGCCTGTAGCTCACTCAATCACTGTCCCTAAAAAGGGTTTTCCATCAAAATACTTTTCTATATTTGCAAAGTCTAATCCATCCATAACAACTGTTTTTACTCCAAGTTCTTCTGCTTTTCTTGAAGCAATAGGATCAAATGGCGCATTAAGCCCAGGTGTCCACACGTCTCCAACCATTTTCCTGTAATCTGCCCAGGAAATATGGTCAATTGGTTTGGCATTTGGGTCTTTTTTAGGATCTGCTGTGTAAACTTGTTTGATGTTGGAGAGGTTGAGGACTGTTTTTACGCTGTAGTCTTCGCAGAGAAGGACTGAATCAAAGTCAGTTGACCAACCAGGCTTCCAACCTGACGCAACAACGACTGGCTCTTCCACTTTTCGTATGACATCATAATGCTCAATAATGGTTGGGTGGGCTATATCTGCAAAAAGAGTACGGACTAAATGAGCATTAAGGCGAGTCGCATGGATACCAAGCCAGTCCAAATCTTCTTCAGTAATATTCTTTACTGAATCTTTTCCTGCATCACGATACTGTCTGGCTGTCCCTCCACCCCCTATTACCAAAAAAAACTGGCGGTCGGGGTGACTTGCCAGTTGCTGTCTTATGAAGTCATTAAGTTGCTTCAAAAATTGTGTATCAATTCCTCCATTAGGAACGATAAGGGATCCACCAATAGATATGACTATTTTATCTAAATAATTCGATCCCATACAGTGAAACTATTTTACTAGTTCCAATTGAAAATAATAGCAAAGAATGAGTAAGATAGCAAGAAGAGACATAAAAATACAACCTCTGAGTTCAATCAGAGGTTGTAAGATAAAATTCTTCAGGTTTTAACTAGATTTTTTTCTTTGACTGACCTGGTAAATCGTGAATAACTCTTGTTACTACAGTTACACTTCCATCTCGTGGACTTCTTAATATAACTGGGCGTCTGCCCTCTTCTACCTGTCTTTGTACACGAGCAAGATTATCATCTCCGCTATCTGCTCCGTAGTCATATCCATCTTTTCTTTCTGACATAAAATAAATTCACCTCCTCAGAGTTTTGACGAAGAAATTAGGAGTAGGCAGTACCTTGCTTCAACTTTATCGTCCAAAACAATAACAATAGAAGAAATAGTACTCCCTTTACTACGGGATGTCAAGAGGACTTCTGAGGCTAAATTTATCTATTTTTAAACTATTTTGTCAGTTTTTTGTCAGCCTTAGGTTGCCATTCGCAGGCGCTTCGCTGGCTTGGATCTTTCGCGAGGTTTTCTTCTTTGTTTTTCCTGCCCAATAGGCGCTACGTTTTGTACTTTTACAATTGGGGAAGACTCAGCAGTATAAGGCTGAGGAGGAAGAAGTATGTCGAGTGCTTTAGGATCAAATACCATGTCTGGGGTGAAAAATAAATCTTCTGCCATAAGCTAATTATATTCCTGCAGAGAATCTTTAACTTGACCTATGGCCAACGATTCCCCAACAGCTTCCTGACAGGATAGAACTCTTAAATGAAATTACAATTAATATTGTGTAAGAGGAGGTTAGAAATAAGTAAGAAGAGTGTCATTTCGAACGAAGTGAGAAATCTTTTTCCTTTGTCATTCTAAACAAAGTGAAGAATATATCCTTCGCAAGCTCAGGATGACAAGATTTTAGAGATGACAGAACGAATTCCTTTTTCAAAGTTCTCTTTGCTAAATTTTTGCGCTTGCGCAATACAATTCTCAGACAGTCTTTTACCCTGAGCTTGTCGAAGGGCTTCAAACTTCTTTATTGCCCCAATTAGACTTTCTGCAGATAACATGTCAAAAAATACTCCTGTCTTGCCATCAATAACTGTTTCTTTAAGTCCACCACTCTTATATGCAATCACCGGTGTCCCAACCCCCATTGCCTCAACTGGTGTTATGCCAAAATCCTCATCTTCACTACTCATAATAAATGCTTTAGCACCGGACATAAGATGTATTTTTTCTTCATCTGTTACTTCTCCCAAAAACGTAATAACGCTTACAGCTTTCGGACTACCGACTACAGCTTCTTTACTGTAGTCTGCTTGCTGTAGTCTATTTGCCAAATCATACAGCTCTTCTCCATACCCTGCAAATCCTTTCCCAAAAATCTTGAGGGACAACTTTAATTCATTTGCTACCTTGATGATTAAATCGAAATGCTTTGGCCTGGCAAGACGCCCGCCTGCTAGATAAAAATTGTCATCCCGGACTCCGATCCGGGATCCAGTTCCTTTCCTGGATTCCTGCCTTCGCAGGAATGACACTGAAGGAACATCAACTGGTGGATACACAACAATTGCATCTTTGTTATAAAATTTCTTAATTCGTGCTCGTACTTCTTCTGAATTGGCAATATACAAATCCACATTTTTACTGGACTTTTTGTCTACTCGCACAAGCCATTTATTCATCCATTCTGCCAATAATCGAATAAGAGAATTCTTTTTTAGTTCTCTAGCTGTTGCGTATCCATACAAATATCTGGGCGGCGTGTGGCAGTAGCAGATGTGATACGGCGTATGGCGTATGGCGTATGGCGTATGGTCACTTTCCTTACTTCTTACCTCTTCCTTCTTACCTCTTGTCCCAACTACGTTGGGACTATATGCCCCTGTTGCGCTTACAATGATTACATCGTACCCAGCAAAGTTGAAAAATGGAAAAATAAATGGGGCAAAAAGCCGAAAGATGCTAATAAATTTTTCTTTAAAAGGGATAGACTGAAGAAATGATGTGCGGATATCCCAATTCTTAAATCTATCTTTATGTGGTCCTAAGAATTTTGGACAATATACTAGGGTAAATACAGGTGCATTGGGATACATTTCATGCAAAGTCTCTAGTACCCTTTCCGCTCCACCGTATTCTTTAATATAATCGTGAACCAGGGCTATTCTAGGCATGAAACAAGTATAACCTGTTCGTTAGTTCAAAACAATTGGACTTATACCCTTAAACGTCTTGTATCTGCTGGGCGAACAACCTCTATTCTCGCATTTCTTTTCCCTTGATGAATTGCAGCTGCAATCTGCACACCTGCTTCTTGCGCAGAATATCCTGGGCCGTTTTTAGGAGCTGTTGGTCTCCAAACAGTTACCATTTCACCCCCTCGCTTAAGATCGTAAACAAGATATGAATCTCCTTCTGATGTTGCCATATTTTTCACCCCCTTTCAACAAGTTGAATTATACGACCCGCTTATTAAAATACAATGTATCAATCTGACCCACTTTGTATAGTAATTTACCATGTTGACAGCCTCATATACTTCCCGTATCATGCTCTACATCATGATAAATATCCAGAAATTTGACCTCCTTGCAGCATTTTATATTACCTGCGTAATTATTTCCGAAGTCATGGGTGCTAAAACATTTCCTATCGCAACTCTTGGTACATTTCACCTTAATGCAACTGTTGTTATTTTTATTTTGCCATTCATTTACGCAGCAAATGACATTATTGTAGAGGTCTATGGCAAGGCCCGCGCACAAAGCATTGTCAGAAGTAGTCTTTTTATGATTTTTTTCTTACTTCTTTTCTCTATATTAGCGACCTCCCTTCCTCCAAGCACCAGATTTCTTTCAACAAATAATGCGTACAACACAATCTTTGGTATATCCATTCGTTTTTCTGCAGCATCCCTTATTGCATTTGCGATTTCTGAATTCTCTGACGTATTTATTTTTGCGAAAATGAGGCAAAAATTAGGCAAGAAAAACCTCTGGCTCAGGACAAATGTAAGTAATTTTGTCTCTGAGTTTTTTGATACAGCAATCTTTATGACGCTAGCATTCTGGGCCCTCAATGTATCCTTTGGAGCAAATATTTCCTTTATTGCAGGCATAGCTCTTCCCTATTGGCTTCTTCGCTGCTTTATGTCTATTATTGAAACACCACTAGTGTATCTCGGCGTCCGCTGGTTAAAAAGTGATTCGTCATTGCGAACGAAGTGAAGCAATCTCACTATACTAATTGTTAAATTCTTAAATTGTTATATTGTTTTTCTAGAACAATTTAGTAATTCAGCAATAGAGCAATTTTCTTCTATGCTAATAACACCAATTAAAACAAAAAAGATCGTTATAGGAGATAAGCTTGAGGAAATTCTTAACGACTCTCTTCCTCAACTTCAAGAAAACACTATTGTTGTCATTACATCTAAGATTGTCAGCATTACAGAAGGCCGCGTTGCACCACTTACAGAAGATAAAGAAAAACTAATCCATCAAGAAGCAGATAGATATCTGAGTAATCCTGATTGGCCAAAAGAATGGCAAAGTATACTCACCATCAAGGACAATATTGTTATGTATTGGGCTGGCATTGATGAGTCTAATGCAGATAGGGTTTATGTCCTTCTTCCAAAAGATTCTTTTGTCTCTGCTGAAAGAATATGGAAATTCCTGCGTAAAACGTACGGCCTAAACCATGTTGGCGTAATTATTGCAGACAGCACCTATCTTCCCCTTCGCAATGGCTCTGTAAGTGTTGGACTTGGCTGGTGTGGATTTATGCCTATAAAAAATTACATTGGGACAAAAGATATTTTTGGAAAAGAAATGAAATATACACAGACAAATTTCGTTGATGGCTTGTCTATTGCAGCAGGCTTTACCATGGGTGAAGGTAAAGAACAACAACCTTTAGCTGTTATTATTGATATTCCTGATATTACTTTTGTTGAAAGAAAACCCACAAAGGAAGAGCGAGAGTCAGTTACTTATCCTCCGGATAAAGATCTTTTTGCTCCACTTATTAAGGCCGTAAATTGGAAGAAGAAATCAGAATAGCTATCTTTTTATTGACACATTGACAGGACATTCTATTGCTTCATACTCAGACAGATGACCGAATTGCGAAGTAAAACCCAAGAAGCAAAGATTACCCGAGCAAAAAGAAGGACTGCTCAAAAAATGTTAGCTGGTGAAACAAGGTCACCAATAGAAACAGTCGCTACGAGAGAACGAGGAGGCATGGAAGCAATTTTTAGAGAATTACATGCAAGAAAAATCTCACACAGACCACACTAAAGTAGCTCTAGTTGACTATCCTCTTTCTTCTTTTCTTCTTTCGTCATTCTGGCTTGTCCAGAATCTTTCTTTAAACTAGATTGCTTCGTCTCGCTTCGTGTTATAGGTGCTTCACTTCCTAGCGCTAGACTAAGCCTCTTAACCAATGAGTGAATATTGAAGTGCTCGAAAATATCCAAAAACTTTTCCAGAGAAAAATTGTCTACATCTGCTTTCTTTATATCTAAATGAACAGGTACGTCTAGCTGAATGGTTGCCAACTTCTTGCATAGCATTGCCTGCTCTGCATCTTGAGCTAATTTTTGACTCAACTCAGGTTTTATATCTCCCAAATGGGTATACAAATTCTCCAATGTTTCCCACTCTTTAAGAAGTGTTGCCGCTGTTTTAGGACCTATTCCCCCAACACCTGGATAGTTATCAGACGGGTCGCCAACTAAGGCTTTGTAATCAATTACCTGACTTGCCTTTATGCCGTATTTTGCCTCAACTGCTCCTTCATCCATTAAGACAGACTTCGTAATTCCTGTTATTGGCATAAGAACTTTGGTATGCTCGTTAATTAACTGCAAAAGATCCCTGTCACCTGTTAGGATTATTGTTTCCAAACTTTCCCCTTTACGCCTTACGCTTGACGCTTGATGAGATAATGTCCCAATTAAATCATCTGCTTCATATCCATCGATTGCTTCAACGGGAATTCCTATTTTACGCAAAGACTCACGCAAGGGCTCGACCTGTACTCCCAATGTGTCCTGCATTTTTGGCCTATTGGCATGATACCCAGCATACATATTCATGCGAAAAGTCGGCGCACCTTGATCAAAGCAAATGGTGAGTAAATCTGGTTTTACCTCCTCCATAACTTTTAAAAGCATTGCATAAAAGCCATAAATAGCATTTGTAGGATTACCCTCTTTGTCAGAAAATACTGGTGGATAGGCATGAAATGCACGGTGTAAAATGGCATTTCCATCAATCAGAAGTAACTTTTTCATGTACTTTGTAGTATACCATGACAATATTCTACCTCCATGATATAATTACTATATGATACTCGAACAACTAGCGGAGCAAGCAATACAAGTGGTTGGACCTCTTCTTGCTCAACCGGAAATTCCTAGAAGGATTCTACAAAAACCTGTTGAACTTCTTTTTAGAGGAGTAAGAGCTGCAAGAGGAAGAACACGATCACAATCACCTGCGAGAAAAGCTGCTTAACTTCTTACCTTAGCTGCAGCAATTCTAGGAAGAAATGGACTAACACCCTTTGGCTTTGCTCCAAGAAGCAAGACAAATTCTTCTGATTCCATTGTCTCCTTCTTCAGTAATGCTTCTGCCAATTTATCTAAGTCTTTGCGTAAGTCTTTAAGGACTTTCATTGCAATTCTATACCCTTCATCTAAAATCTTTTTTACTTCACTATCTACATGAGATTTCATTTCAGGAGATACTTCATATCCCTCATAGATAAATCTCTTGTCAGGCGCCAAATTAACCGGTCCTAAATCGCTCATTCCAAGCTCTAAGACCATCTGTCTTGCAACTGACGTTGCTTTTTCTATATCGTTAGAGGCTCCAGTTGTTATTTCTCCAAATACCACCTGCTCTGCTGCTCTCCCACCAAGCATCATAGCGATTTGTTCAAGGAGATATGTCTTGGTTTCGTGCAAATGATCATCTGACTCTGCCATCGTGTGTCCCAGACTCATACCACGACTCACAATAGAAATTCTATGAATTGGCTCTAAATGAGGCATAAACCAACTCACCAATGCGTGACCTCCTTCGTGATATGCAGTCATTTTCTTATCTTCCTCTGACTGTAACCTTTTTTTCTCAGGTCCTAATTTTACTTTTGTTGCAGACTCTTCCAGCTCTGCCATATCTATTGCTGTCTTTCCACTTCTTGCTGCGCCAATCGCTGCTTCATTAAGCATGTTTTCCAAATCTGCACCACTAAATCCAACAGTCCTCTTGGCAACTTTCTCCCAGTCAACATTTTTCTCCATTGGTTTGCCTTTAGAATGAATAAGAAGAATTGCTTTTCTGCCTTCCAAATCGGGCATATCCAGACTTACGCGTCTGTCAAATCTTCCAGGACGTACTAATGCAGGATCCAAGACATCTGGTCTATTGGTTGCTGCCATAACAACGATTTGCTCATTTTGAGTAAATCCATCCATCTCAACCAAAATTTGATTAAGCGTCTGCTCACGCTCATCATGTCCGCCCATAAGTCCACTTCCCCGTTGTCTCCCAATTGCATCAACTTCATCAATAAAGATAATTGCAGGTTGTGCTTTTTTAGCTGTGTTAAACAGATCTCTCACTCTTGAAGCCCCAACACCAACAAGCATTTCCATAAATTCAGATCCTGCCATAGAGAAGAATGCAACGCCTGCTTCTCCTGCTGTTGCGCGGGCTAAAAGCGTCTTACCAGTGCCACTTGGACCAATCATGAGTACTCCTTTTGGAGTACGCGCTCCCATTGCTTTATATTTACCAGGATTTTTGAGGAAATCAACGATTTCAGATAATTCTTGTTTTGCATCATCTACTCCTGCAACATCAGCAAAGGTTGTTTTAGGCGTATCTTTACTAAATTGCTTTGCTCTACTCTGTCCAAAGGAAAATATATTTTCCTGCGCACCTCTCGCTTGTCTAAAGAGGAAGTAAAAGAATGCAATCATAAGGACAATTGGCAAAACACCAGATAAAATATTGACCCAGTTAGTCAGACTGCTATCATCTTTAATGGTTACTTTTGTCTTGTCCAGACTTCCTCCTGCGTCTTTAAAAAGTGTATAGACGCTGCTCCCTGCTTCTTTTGTACTTTGTACACTTCCATTTTGTTCGGTTGCAACAATTTTTGTATCCGAGACTGTTAACTCTTTTACCTTCCCACTCTTTACGTCATTAACAATTTGAGAAAGTGCGACACTTTTTTGTGTTGGATTTTCACTGGTAAATCCAGCAAAAAGAAGAAGGAGCATAAGGAGAAGGAATCCATACAAAAAGAGGTTTTTCCAGGAAAAATTAACTTTGAATTTTACTATTTTTCGCTGAGTTTTCTTTGGCTGAGGCATGCGTGATTTTGAGTATACCATAGAATACAAAATAGTGCATTAATAATGCTAAAAATCTGACAAATAGTTGACAATGAACTAACATTGTACTACGATCTAGATATTATAGGACTATGACACAAATTGATAGTTATTTTTTGAGAGATCTTTCAGACAGAGATGAAGCATCAAGATATCATGCAGTCCCTTTTGGAGCAACAAGAATTCCACGAGGCTTAAGGCTATGGACTACAAGAGACATAAACATGGAACGAGACATTCATAAACTACATCCTGAAAACGAACGAACCCGTTAACTCTTATCCCTGACAAATTCCTTACATAAATCTGCAGATTTTTTATTTGATTTTTTACTACTCAAAACGTATACCTATATCTGTGTCACTGGAGTATCGCCCCACCCACTTAGTTTTCGAAAGAGATAGGCTTGGTAATATTGTTGATGTCACGAGAGTTTTTGTCGATCTCGAAGATGCTGCACTTGCCCATCGACAACAACAAGAAGCTTCCCAGCCTCTTTTCCAACCTCAGCCCGAAAGAAAAAGAAGATGGCGACTACTTCCTTTTATTTAATTCTTTCTCAGAACTATAACGGATTTTGTATATTCAATAAATCTATCCTTATATAATGTTTGAACTATTCTCTCAAGGCGCTGCGAAGAAATTTCTTTTTTGATTTCTACAAAATGTTTTTGTACCTCTTCAAATGAATAGGCAGGATTAGTAAGAAGCATACGCAAAATCTCTCCACGATAATACCTATCTGAATCTTTAAATTTTGACTGCTTAGGAATTGGTATTTTTTCCTGCTTTAACTCACTCGATGCATAGTCCATAAGCGCCTGATTCCACTCATAGGCCTTTCCTTTTGGAAGAAGCTGATTTGCAATTTCTTGGATTTCTTTATCTGTCATTCTGGCTTGCCCAGAACCTTTTTTGCCTGAGCCTGTCGAAGGCTCTTCGACTCGCCTCGCTCGCTCAGAGAAAAAATTTGTAAGTATGACTTTTCTGATATTTGTATCCACTACAGCAACTTGCTCATTAAATGCAAAACAAAGAATTGCTCTAGCTGTATATTCCCCAATGCCAGGAAGCTTTTGTAGCTCTTTTTCATTCTGCGGAAACTTTCCATGGTGATTTTTCACAATATCCTGGGCAAGCTGCTGCAGATATAAAGCACGCCTGTTGTATCCAAGCCCTGACCAACGAGACAAGATATCTCTAAAAGATGCTTTTGCCAATTTCCTAATTGTTGGAAATGCTTTTATCCACTCATTATATTTTTCAATGACTCGACTCACTTGTGTTTGTTGAAGCATTACTTCTGAAACAAGAATTGCATAAGGATCACGTCCTTTACCATTCCGAAGCTTTAGCGAAGGATGGCGCCAAGGTAAATCACGCTTATTCTTTTTATACCAGGAAAGTATTTTTCTGCGGAATTCTCTTACTCTTTCAGGCTGTAATTTTCGCATCGTGTTTCATTCTACCACATGCTCTCCAGTCCCTTTTCTCTGCTATTTTTGATACACTAAATCCCTATGAAATTAAAAATCCTCCAATTAAATATGCTTACCGGTATGCACTTTCCTGCTATCAAATCGTACTTAGAGAAAAATACCTTTGATATTCTCTGCTTTCAAGAAGTCGGCAAACTAAAACCAGAAAAGTCTGATATGCATCCTATTACTGATTGCTTTAGTGCGCTACAGGAAGTCTTGGGAGATGAATATGTTGGGAAAGAATCAATCCACAGTACGTTTGTTCCGGAATCAATTTTTATTAGTCAATCTAATGCAATTTTCTACAAAAAATCATTTACTCTTCTGCATGAGGATACACTTTGGCTCTATAAAAGAGACACGCCCTTCCCCGTTGGCCGAACAACGTTTGAGGATTTTGCTAGAAATGCATATCACCTTACTTTCTCGATTGATGGAAAAAGATTAGATGTTGTTAATGCACATTTAGCTTGGGCCAAGACTTCCCTCGAACAACCCCATCAACGAGAACAAAACGTAAAGTTTATTGATTACGTGAGTAAGCTTGAATCACCATTTATCCTCTCTGGAGACTTTAATATTCAGGATGACCAACCAACTATTCTGGATTTAGAGAAATATGCCAAAGATCTTACTAAAGAATTTGGAATAAAAAATACCATTGATCCTCTGAATCATCGCAATTGGCATGATATTAATCCTGGCTTTCCTGTGGACTACATATTCGCAAGTCCTGATATAAAAGTTAGAGATTTTAAGGCACTGGACAATGAGCATTTATCAGACCATTACGGGCTAATTGCAACAATAGAAGTATAAAGAATTTAGTATAAAGTATTAAGGAAATTTTGCTTTATACTTAATACTAACCCCTTAATACTCGTCTAGAGAGGTAGTCCCATTTTTTCTTTCACCTCAAGCATTGTTTCCCGGGCAATTGCAAGACATTTTTCGTGACTTTCTGCCAAAATCTCATCAACAAGCGCTGGATTTTCTTCGAAATATTTCCTCTTTTCTTGGATCGGTTTTAACTCTTCATATATTGCCTCTGCCAAGAAATTCTTCATATCGCCGTAGCGAATAACGCCTTTTTCGTAGTCATTCTTAAACTTTTTATGCATATCATCTTTATTAAAAAGGGCAAAAAGTGCAAAAAGATTCGTAACGCTTCCCTCTTTTGGAATTGGTCCCCCTTTTGTACCAGAATCTGTCGTAACTTTTGCTAATTTTTTCTTAATTGTTTCCAAATCATCTGCCAAGTAAATTGAGCTTCCCTCGACTGTTTTACTCATTTTCCCATGTCCCAAAAGTGATGGCACATATTCTCCTTTTGTTTTAAATCTCACAGGCTCTGGGAAAGTCTGTCCATACGCGGCGTTAAATTTTCTAGCAATCTCTCTGGCAACTTCCAAATGGGGCTCCTGATCAATACCAACAGGTACTAATTCGCTTTTATACAAAAGAATATCTGCTGCCATAAGGATAGGATAGTTAAGTAAAGCTGCGGTTACATTTTTAGGATATTGCGCTTTTTTCTCTTTAAATGTTGGTAAATCTTCTAATGGCGCTAATGGATAGACGCTGGAAAGATAATACCCCAGCTCTGTGTGTTGGGGAATTTGAGATTGAATTTCTATCCGACACTTCTCAGGATCAAGTCCCACTGCCAAATAATCCAAGATAACATTTCGTACCTGCTCACGAAGCATTTTTGGATCGTACGGAGTGGTTACTGCATGGGCATCTACAACAGAAAATGTGCAGTCATACTCATCTTGCAAGGCAAGCATTCCTTTTGCTCCACCTAAATAATTACCAAGATGAAGTCTTCCTGTCCCTGTTGCCCGCATGCCGCTATATACTTTTTTCTTTTTATCCATATTTTATCCTTCTACTGTGTAGTGTACTACTGTATCTTGTCCATCAAACGTTATTTCGGGAATGGTAATTTTTCCTACTTCTTTCGTTGAATGTACCTGTGTTCCCCCATCTGCTACTGCTCCTACTGTTTCAAGCCGCAAAGTTCGCAGTGGCTTATTTGTTGGAAGACCAGGCTGCAAATAGATTGCCTCTTTTTGTAAGTCTTCTAGGGGTTGGAAAAGCCATGTGAATTTCAAATCTTTCTCAACTAATTCATTCGCTTTCTCCTCTAATTGCTCTCGAATGTCCTCTTTAACCTCTCCTCCATACATAATCCAAGGCTTTTTTCCGTGATCGGCTTTAAGAGGCTTGAGCGTATTTGGCGAGTATCCAAGCACAAATAATGCAAAGTCAACAATGTGCCCTGCTGAATGATATCGCATATTCTTATATCGTCTATCCCAATCAATAACGCCATGCACTTTCATCCCAACAACTGGTGCAACTTGGGTCTTCACAAAGTGGCATACTTCTCCTTCTTTTATGACTACTTCAATAACCTTACCAATCCATGAATCGCTCGTTAGTGTTCCTTGATCCGTCGATTGCCCTCCACCAACAGGATAAAAAACAGTCTGGTCAAGAATTACCTTATATGCACCATTTGCATCTGGATACACTTCTAGAATTATTGCATCCATTTCCTTTAGATAAGAATCTTCTAAATAGAGTAATTTCGTTTTCATAGTTAATGTACGCGTGCTCCAGATGGAACTTTTTTCTCCGGCGTTAATAATACTATTCCTTCTTCGTTATCAGTTGCAATTATCATACCCTGGCTTTCATGTCCTTTAAATTTTCTTGGCTCCAAATTAGTAACAACAGGTGTTTGCTTACCAATCAAAACTTCTGGATCTGGATAAAAAAGTGCAATTGCAGCCATGATTTGACGTTTTTCATCACCAAAGTCTACTTGTAATTTAAGTAACTTGTCTCCATCTGGAACTTTTTCTGCTGAGAGAATTGTCCCAATGCGAATTTCTAATTTTGCGAAATCATCAAATGTTATTTTATCCATATTGTTCATATTATATCATTGTTTCTCTCAAAAGTGCCCGTGCTAAGATTTCTACTGAATTAAAAACAGGCAAAGAATATTGTTTTGGAAAAATTAATGGTAACTCAGTACATCCCAAAATAATTGCTTCTGCACCTTTGCTTTTGAATTTATCTACGATTGAAAGTACTGTTTTTCTCTGCTTCATACTAACTCTTTCCCCCACCATGCTTTTAATAATCTCATCAAGATCTTTCTGATCTTTCAAAGAAGGAATAATAGTATGTATGTTTTTAATTTTTAAACCCTTCTGATAGAGTTTTGCCTTTATTGTTGATGAAGTAGCAAGAATACCAACATTTTTAAAACCCTCCTGTGAAACTCTATCAACAACCTCATCAATCATAGAAACGAATCGTGATTTTGACTGCTTAGCCAAATTAGGTAATAGAATATGTGCTGTATTACAAGCAATACCGATCACTTTTACAGGAAATGTATTAAGGCTTTTTACCCGCCCTTCAAGCATCTGTAATGCTTTTTCCTTATTTCTATTTGAAGAGATAAAATCAGGAACAGGAACAGAATACAGAATGGTCTCTGGAAATTCATCATTTCTTTTTACACCATATTCTTTAACAGCCAAACTATTCATTAGATTATATAAATAGCCTGATGCACTTGGTCCCATACCTCCTAAAATACCTATCATTTGTTTATTTTTCATATTTTCCTTTCTTTGTGGCAGGAGTGCACTCCTGCCGATACCTTAGAAGAATCCGTAATCACCAAACTCTCCAAGAATAACCGGTCTTTTCCCTTGGCTGACAAGCTCTGTATTGCGCCTATTGATTACCTCCCTTGCAATACTAACTTTTTCTGCCTCTTCTCGCGCTATGCGTCGTCTTTCCACTCTTCTCGGAATCACCCTATCCAAGATTCTTCCTATTTCTAGTCTTTTCATACCTATCACCTCCTTTCAAAAATTACTTTCTTCCTCCTCTAAGAAACTCTCCCATTGTCATTTGTCTACGTATACTTTCTTCCGCTTCTCTTCTTCTCATTACTTCAGTTCCATGCTGAGAGCTCTCATTAAGTTGTAGCTCCGTAAGTCCTCCTGTTCCTGGCAAAATAGCCTCCCCATTCTGTCGCGCAGTAACAAGAGTAGCTTCACCGTGCGAATTGACTGCTACTGTTCCTTCTGGGGCAAAAAGTTGCAATAGATCAACTCTTTCCCTTCTTGAAAGCGTAGGACCTAGTCCTTTAGCTTTATGCTTTCTTCCATTATTGTGTTTTCCACTCATATTTTATTCACCTCCTTTCGTCACGTTCTAACCTCTCTGCAAGTGCAATCTCATCTTTCCCTCGAAATGAATGTTTATATCTCTCCCCTTTAAAAGGTCCTTCAGTTTCAACAACCGTTGACTCATAATAAGGCACCACATACCCACCTGGTCTAACAACATAAAATGATTGAGCATATACAGAATCACCAACGCGAAACGTTCTTTCACGAGATTCTTCCATAGAGGTGGTATTTTCGGATTTTCTTTCTGCAAATGGGACGTATTGTCGATCCTCCTCAGCAAGAGAAACTCTATGAACGAGACTTCTATTTCGTTCGGACACATACTGCCCCTCCCTTTCAATTGGGTGAAGTGCAACATCAGGGTATCCAGAGGCCTTTAATACCTCACCTCTCTGCTCTAATAAAGCACGGCGTACCACTTGGTCTTTTCTTTTCTCAAAAAATCTTTTTACTTCACCTTTCATATTGCTCATCTCCTTTCATCTATACGTTTCCACAGCTTTTAGACGTATCATATGAATCCGAATCTCTCTTACCTGGATCAAATGTTGGATCCTCTTGCTGTCTTCGAGCAATGTGTTTTTTGTATTCTCTTGCTCTTCTACCACTTAGATCCTCTACTGCATCTTCTACAAGATTTCTTATCAATCCCCCTGCTCCCTTAACTGTTCTTAAAACTTCTCTAAATTGTTCTGTCATATATTCCTTTCCACAAAAAAACCTCTCTATGCGAGAGGCTATAAAAATTCCACAACAGAACTTAACCCCTCAAAGAAAGGTTGTCCTGCCAATTTGCTTTGTTATTTTTGTTATACATATTTAAAATTTCCTTGTTTTATTTCCTTAGAACCTCTTGTGACTGTTGCCACTCCAATTCCAAGTTTTTTGGCTATCTCGTGCTGAGCAACTCCCTTTTTAAGAAGCTGCACTATGCGAAACCGCTCTGCTAATTCCTGAATTTCGCTTAGTGTCAGAAGTCCTTTAAGCAGATTCTCAAGCTTTTCTTTTGAATTTGCTTTAGTAAACTCTCCTACTAACAACCAGAGATCTTCAGATTGCATGTGTACTATTATACTAGTACGCTAGTATTTTGTCAAGCCCCAATTTTACCTGTTGCTCTCTTGTTATTACTACAACATTTCCTTATAATCCTTCCAGGTTATGAGGGAAAAACCACTCATGAGGATTGAAAAACATCTCTCTTTAGAGAGAAAGCAGCCTTATCCTTCCCGTTTTGTTATTCCTCCTCCCTCCTCTCTCAGCGGATACCACCTACAACTCATTGGCAATTCTCCTTCTCGTCTTACTCCTCAAGAACTTCATGCATCTCAACAAAAAATTGACACATTTAGGGAAACACAAAACGGTAAAGGAGCGTGGGACGCGTTAAAAGTTAACATAACGTCCGCCGATGTTGTTACCTCCTTTACAGACCATGGAGAGCAGCAAGCTATCCAATACACAACAGCTCCGGCAACTTATTTTCAGCACCGTGCAGGCATAGACGAACATACACCTTATGAAACAGCTCGCAAACTCAGCCACAGTGGTGTTATGGCAATCGGTATAACTGGCGACGATAAAATCGTTTTAAGTACAAGACCTGATAATGTTAACCTGTATCCACGCACGCTAACAACTACCGCAAGCGGATCCTGGGAAGGACAACCCCAAACTCCCATTAAGAAGAATGCAAATGGCGCAACGCGATATGAAGAATTGCCTCAACTTATTCCCCCTACGCCTAAAAGTGCGCTTGAGCAAATGCAAGCAGAATTTCATGAAGAAACAGGTATTCCTCTTTCGTATCTTACATCTGACGCAACAAAAACAACGCTTGTTGGCATTGCCGAAGATAACCAAAAAAGACACTGGGATTTATTGTGGATGGTGCAGCTTCCCCAGGAAATTACTCAAACAAGATTAAAAGAATATTTAACAGCTGAAAAACAGAACGGCCACAACACTAACGACCCAATGGCTGGACATCTTATTTTTCTAGACAAAACTCCTGAGCGTGTCGAGCAGTTTCTCACGCAAAATAATGCATTTTGGGATGGAAATGCAGATAAAGCACTTCTTGCAGTTGGTAAAATGTTAGTTTTGGAGCGCTATCTTAATCAGGATTTTTCTCCTCAAGATGCAAATAGACAAGCTGAAGCATGGATGGAAAGAGTTGATGAGCAACTTGCCAAGCGTCGGACAGAAAGAAATGCAGGAATAAAAGAATATCGAAGACGAAAAATCCGAGAGGCAAGACAAGCGCGAAGAAAAGCAATAGGTAGCGAATTCGTCCAAACATTTAATGTTGTTAATAGAGAAAAAGTACGAGAAGCAAGACAGACGCGAAGACAGGCTGGGGCAATACTAGATGAATTCCGAGGAAGACCCAAGCGTTACAGTCCCATTCTGACTCCAGAAGAACAAGGAGGCCGGAGCGTAAAGCAGGCATTAGAAGAAATTGGACATCCTACTGACTAAATCCATTCATGCTTAAGCTCCAAAAATCTATCTTCCAAAATTGCTTCTCTGATTTTTTTGGCAAGATTAATAATAAAATGGACATTATGCAAAGCACCAAGCCGCTGACCCAAGATTTCATCTGCACGGAATAAATGACAGATATACGATCTGGTAAAGTTCTGGCATGTATAACAGGTGCAGTTTTTGTCTATTGGGCCAGAATCCAAACTGTATTTGTTGTGCTTAATAGCCAAAATGTAATTGTTTTTTGTTGTTCCGCCTTCTTCTGGACTGATATATACACTTCCATGCCTTCCTCTTCTGGTTGCTGCAACACAATCAAAAAAATCCATTCCTCTTTCCACTGCTTCAAAAAGATCTTGTACTTCGGCAATTCCAAGCAAATGCCTGGGCTTTGCATCATCAAATTCTTTAACACATGCCTCAACCATACTGTAGAGAATTTCTTTACTACTGTATGATCCGCCAATGGACACTGCGTCAAAATATTTATTCACAAATTTTGCTGACTCTATTCGAAGATCTGGAAAATGACCTCCATGGACAATCCCATACATAAGCTGGTCATCCCTCGTTTGCGCAGCAAGACTTCGAAGCCCCCATTGATGAGTTCTGTCTAATGAAATCTTTGTTAACTCGTAATCCCACAGTGGCGACTCATGATCATCAAAGGCAACAATCAAATCCGCTCCTAATTTTTCCTGAATGGCAATTGATTTTTCACTATCAAACCACTCCATGTGACCATCAATATGGGAATAAAACTTTACCCCTTCCTCTGTAACTTTTGCTGATTTTAATTTACTCAGTTCTTTTTCTTCCCGAGTTTTGGTAACAGCTGGCAATTGTAATCCAATATTCTCAGGGGAGAGAAAAACCGACTTATTAAATTTGCTAAGCTTTTGACCATTATGTCCTCTATAAGTAATCTTTTTCTGAGCTGCACCCAAAGAAAATACCTGGTAACCCCCACTATCTGTCATAGTAGGGCCCTTCCAAGACATAAATTTTCCAATCCCTCCCATTTTTTCTATTACTTCCTCCCCCGGACGAAGATGCAAATGATAGGTATTTGTCATAACTATTTCAGCACCCATAGCCTGCAGCTCATGCGGACTAAGCGTCTTAACAGTTGCTTGTGTTCCAACAGGAATAAACATTGGTGTATGGACTACTCCATGAGGAGTGGTAAGTCTACCAGCTCTTGCTTTACTTGCTTTATCTCGCTTTTCAATAGTGAACTTAATTTTGCTAGTCATACAAAAATTTCTAATTACTAATTTCTAATTAACCTAAAAAATACCCAATAACTAATTTTGAAATTGGGATTTCTTTAGAAATTAGGTAAATTAGGTCAATTAGGTTAATTTGTTTACTTGCTCTTTAAACTGATTGCCTCTGTCTTTGTAATTCTTAAACATCCCAAATGATGCGCAGGCTGGAGAAAGAAGCACAACATCTCCTGGCTCACTTAATTTCCTGACTGTCTCAACAATATCTTTCATGGTTGTTAACCCTGTCACTATTTTTATTCTTGATTCTTGATTCTTGATTCTTGATTCTATGACTGGCCATTCTACTCCAATCCCAATAATTGCTTTTATATTTGGTGTTTCGCTAATAAGCTTTCCAAGCTGAGTAAAATCTGATTTCTTGCTTGACCCCCCCAAGATTAAAATTTCTGGATTACTAAATGCTTGAATTGCAGCAATAGCAGTCTCAGGAACCGTTGAGAAAGAATCGTCATAATATCTAACACCATCCAACTCCCTAACCAACTCCAACCGGTGTTCTAAGCCTTTAAAGGTCTTGAGAACTGATGCAATTTCAGCAACATCAACGCCTGCAAAATACGCAGCCATAGTTGCTGCACAGATATTTTCTAAATTATGTCCTCCAGGAAGAAAAATATCAGCTGCGTCAATTACTTTGGTCTCCTGATTATTGCTGCGAAGAATTACCTCATTGTCTCTCACAAAGCACCCTGTTCCAACAGGCTTGTATCTACTCACCCACGCAACCTGAGCCGAGGTAACACCAGCTGATTCTGTAGTGGCAGGATAGTCTGTATTAAGAATTGCCATATCATCTGCTGTTTGGAATCTGACAATATTTCTTTTTGCATCAACATACTCACGAATTGAGCTGTGATAATTTTGATTTCCAAAACCGTCTAAGTGTTCCTGCGTTACCATAAGCATGACACTAATGTGGGGACTTTTTTGAAGGTCTTCTAATTGAAAACTAGAAAGCTCCAGAACAACAATAGATTGATCATCTACTGTATCCAAAAATGATAATGGAGGCAGTCCTATGTTGCCGCCAAGATATGCGTCGATTCCTGCACTTTTAAGCATTTCATAGATCAATGTGCTGGTTGTTCCCTTTCCTTTTGTCCCTGTTACACCAATAATTTTCCCAGGGCAATTGTCAAAAAAGAGCTTAGTTGCAGAAGTAATGCTACCGCTAAATCCTCGCAGATAATCTTTCTTCAGAGAGATTCCAGGTGCTCTTACAAGTACATCGTACTGAGCTAGCTGCTCTTTTGTGGGAACTTCTCCCAAAACGAGTGGAATAGTATTCTCTTTAAGTTTTTCTAAAGCATTCTTTAAATCCCCTCCTTCAGAAAGTTCGGTAAATGACTTTTCATCAATAATGGAAAAGGCAATCTTATGTTCTAAAAAATATTGTGCCGTTGCTAATCCCTCTACACCAAGACCCAAAATAGCAATTCGTTTTGTATGTAATTCGCTTATCTTCATATGGCAATTGTATCAGGTTATAGGTTTTGTCGTTTTGCCCTCCCTGCACCTACAATTCCTAGCTTTGCAATCATGTCATCAAATATATCAGCATTCCCTGTTGTATAGACAGTATGGATAACTTTCTTTTTCTTATTCAACTCGTCATTTTTCTGTAAAATTCGCTTTACTTGCCTTGCAATCGCAGGACCAGAATCCAAAAGAAGAACGCCTGGTCCAAGGATTTTTTGTATTTCATTTTTTAGAAATGGGAAATGAGTACACCCTAAAGCGATAACATCTATGTTTTTCTTTTGGAATGGCTTCAATACAGTGCGCAGCGCATTATCAATCTTTGGACCTGATGTTATTCCTTTTTCAATAAAAGGGACAAGAGTATTATTACCAACACTTACTATTTCTTTCCCTAAAGCAAACTGCTCAATAAGATGCTTCTGGTAATGACTTTTTGCTGTCCCGTTAGTTGATAAAACTCCTATTTTCCCTGTTTTTGTGACTTCTACTGCCTTTTTAATAACTGGGACTGTCCCAACAATAGCAATTTGCTTAAATTCATTTCTCAGGCTAGCAAGAGCATTTGTTGTAATAACATTACATGCAATGACAATAAGCTTGACTCGTTTTTTCAGAAGAAAACGAATAAGAACTGAAGCTAATTGAAAGATTTCATCTGGTGATTTATCTCCATACGGTGCATGTTTACTGTCACCAATATAAATCGTTGATTCCTGAGGAAGTTCGCGAAGGATTTCTTTCCAGATGGTCAAGCCCCCTACTCCGCTATCGAGTACTCCAATTGGTCTATCATCCATAAAAAATTGAGAATTCCTTAGTACCAGGGGGCAGAGTCGGACTGCCGACCGCCACGTTATGAATGTGGTGCTCTAACCACTGAGCTACCCTGGCGTATCGTCATTGCGAGGAACGAATGTTCCGTGGCAATCTTCTCCTGTCATTCTGAGTAAAACGAAGGATCTCATTCTTAAAATGAGATCCTGAATCAAGTTCAGGTGACTAGAAAGTACCCTAAGTATACCAATTGAGGCTGGCTAAATCAATGAAATAATGCTATACTATGCTCATACGCGGGGTAGTGTACAGTGCACGTGAGGCTTAACATAATGGGCCATCTTATTAGCAATAATGAGAATTGAATTCAGCTATATCGGTGGACTCCTATCTGTCAGTTGACGGAGGACAATACCGAGGGAAGACTCGCCACTTGGTGAGAACCCGTAGAGACTATACGCTGAACCAGCCACTGGCTGGAAGATATAGTCCGACACTCTGAGTAATCAGAGATTACAGATGCATAATCTCACAGGCTAGGCGCAACTCCTAGCCCCGCAACACAAGTTATAAACAAGCTCCTTTTACTCCCTTATTGACAACTTTAAAACTTATAGTATAATATAATTATGACCGATTCAAGAAGACAATCAAAAAGAGAAGCACCAAAATCTACAACTCCAGAAGGAGGTAGACATCCATTTGGAATCCAACGTATTTCATTACCTAACCCACCCGTAAACCCAGTAACTTCAGATGGACGCGTACCAGATTGGATTAGAGGAATTATTACTGGAACTCCACCAGAAAAATAATTCTCTTCTAACCTTTCTCCTACATCTTCTGAGTTATTGTTTTTTTTAAACCTACCCAGTAGATTAAACCCTTTTTAAGAAAAAGGATTATCCCACCTTCTCTTTTCCTTCCCCCTGCAGTACAATTTTTGTATGCTACAAGCTCCCGAAGGAATTCCAACACAAGAAAAATCTGTAGACTTAGAAAAGCAACCAGCAAGCCCTGCCCTAAAGCATAGAATTGCATTAGGCGCATTTGATCTAACTCAACCCGTGGATACTACCCCACCCACAGAAGTAAGTAGAAAAACCTTTGATGCACTCCATAATAGAAATGTTGCCAAAAGACAACAAGATGCAGATGCATTTGCAAAAAAAATTAATAATCCCGATCATCCCCTTTCCCCGGAGGATATTAGGCACGAACAGATGCAACTTTGGGGCTTTGAGGCCTGGAGAGAGATGGGAAATATAGTAAATTCTAAGCAACAAAAAGGTGCTGCTGTTTTTTTAAAACTTCTCGACTTGGATACCACCACTCAACAACACATCATGCAAGGAAATATGGGAAGTGACGAAATAGTAGAACTACAAAAGCAATTCTATGACAGAGATACGCATACTGAAGGAGCGTTTTATAAAAAATTCTGTACTGGCAATATGAATGAAAATCTCGCTAACGCACTTACTGTTGATGAAATGAGACACCTTAAAACCTTCCTTACCAAATGGATGCTTGGATCTGATGAAGCATTTGACGCGCTTATTGTCCTTCGCCAAACAATGGATGATCTGAAATCCCCTGATGCAAGGGCAAACATGACTAAATTCTCCCAAACTCCAACCTCTGATTGGTCAGAACGAGACAAAAAGATTCTTACTTATTATCAAGAAGGATTAGAAATGAAAAATAAACAAACCATCCAACAGCCACTAGAGTCAATTACAGAACAGAAGCCACAAGGAGCATTTATAAACATGGAAGAAGCACAAAAAGACTCTGATAAAGCAAAACGTTTTGTTTTTGAACAGGTTCAACTACTCCCATCTGAAGAACGAAGTAAGGTCAATGCCAAACTTATTGAATCAATCACTGACCAAATGACAAAAGAAAAGTGGGTTGGACAAGGCAAGATGAAGGCAACAATTCAGGAAATGAATGATGCATCCGGAATAAGTCAGGAAATACCAACGCATGAGGGCAACGTTATTTTCCTTCCCAAGAATGCCGGAAGAGTTGTTGCACTGGGAGATATTCATGGTGATCTTAAGACAGTAAAACAAGTCCTGGAAAAAGAACATGTTTTAGAGGATTTGACAGCTGGCAAACCTGTCCAAGTAGTATTTATGGGTGATCTGATTGATCGTGGGACAAAAGACACTGAGGTAATGGAAGCTATTCTTTCTCTTAAATATCTCTTCCCTGATCATATTACGATTATGAAAGCAGATCATGAAACCGCGGGTGGAATAAAACCACATGAATTTCCACAACATTTGATTCAAACCTTTGGCCAAGAAAAAGGACAGGCATTAAACATGCAGTACGTCTCTCTTTTTAACCAATTACCACGAATGGTATTTACAGCAGATGGAAAATCTATAGTTCATGGAGGACCTGCAACACAAGCATTAACGATGGATCAATATGCACACTTATCTCCAGAACAAGTAACTACGCTTATGGACGGACAAATAACATGGAATGATCCTATTCCAGATAACCGTGTACAAGAAATGGAACAGCAAAAAAAACAAATCCTTGATGATCTGCAAAAAATCTTAGCGCTTCATACAGACTCCACTGATGCAAGCAATCGTGATGATGCGGAAGTTCTTTTTCAAGATCGTATCTTTCGCTTGGGAACCTTAGAGATGATCCCCACGAAACGAAGCTTGGGCGATTTACGAAAAGCATATCAATTCCTCTCCTCCACGGAAGGCTTTTATCCCAACATGAGACGATCTAGCAAACCCAATTATACAGGTGCTGCAATCAACGGACCGTATTATTATGCACGCGTTGCTGTTCAAAATGAACTCGATAAAGTAGGAGCAGTTGGTATGCTTCGAGCACATCAGGTATCTGACGAGGTTTGGGGTGGCAGACCCGACCCTATGGGAAATCTTCTAGAGACGATTCATACAACTGGACTTGGAAGTGACGAAAGTGCATATAAAGACGGGTCGAGCGCAGAAAATAATCCCCGTTATGCGGTATTTGATCTGAGCAAACCTGCCTCTCCCATTAATCCCGCAACAGATATTCGTGATGTGTGGAAATAACTAGAAGAATAGCTTCCACCACTGCTCAAGCACAGGTTCTTGGCTAGCAGACTGCTGCTGCACAGCTGAAGGCGATGCTGTTGGAATAAGCACCAAACTCTCCCCTGGTTTGCCTAAGAAGAGCTTATCTCGTGCCTGTTGTTCTACAAAATTAGGTGAATTAACCTGTTTCCACTGTTTTTTAAGATTTCTCTGCTCTTCCTGCTCTTTTATCAACTGCGATTGTGCCTGCGTTAAGACATCTCGCTTTGACCAAAGGGTTACAATGGAAAAAGATAGGTTAGCAATTACGGTAAGGAGGAAAACAATGGCTGCAAAGTAAATAATTCTTTTCATTGACTTATGGTAAATTAAATGATATTATAGGCTTTGTACACTATGGCAACACTCACTTTAGACGTCGCGAAGACTCAATTTGTCGATTTCCTCAAGGAAAAATCCAGATCAAACGCTACCATTGTAGCATACACCAAAGACATCGATCAGTTGGTTACTTTTCTGGCAGAAAATGGGAAAAAAGAGATTGAAGGAATCACAAAAGAAGACATTGAGGCATTTTTAGCAAAACTTTCAGGCTCTGGTTATACACCAAAGTCCCTTTCCCGAAAGATTAATTCCATCCGCACATTTTACCGATTCTTAAAATCTAAAGGGTTAGTCTCAGAAGACCCATCGTTACAAGTTGCTCACCCACAATACACACTCGCAGCACCTCGCATTTTGACACCTACAGAATACCGAGCACTCAGAGATGCCTCTCGAAATGATGTGAGAATGTTTGCTGTTATTGAGCTTTTGCTTCAAACAGGAATTAGAATTGGCGAATTAGCCGAACTTCGTATGGACGATGTCCTTGCAGAAGGTCTTCGCATTCGACCATTTGAAAAGCATGAAGAACGAGTTGTCCCAATTAATAAGTCTGCAAAAGAATCATTGGAAAGATACATAAAAGGCAGGCCTGCAGTTGCTGAAGAGCGAATTTTTGTTACCAAATCTGGCAGACCATTCTTAATCCGAAATATCCGAACAGCAGTTGAAAGATACTTTAGATTAGCCGAAATTAAAGGTGCAAAGGTTAATGACCTTCGACACACATTTATCGCCCACCACTTAAAACACGGCGTATCGTTGGTCCTTCTTTCCAAAATTGTTGGACACAAAAGACTTTCTACAACAGAAAGATATTTAGAATTTGTCCCGGACCGAGCAAAAGAAAATACCCACCTCACCGAACTTTAATATGCACCATTTTGCAGCATGTTCAATCATTCTTTCCTAGTAAGGGAGATTGTTGAAGCAAATACATCTCCCTGTCCAAAGGGAGATTTTTTTATTAAAACACTATGGAAAGACTAAGAATACAACAAGGACCAGAGGCCGGAAAAAGATTACAACCCGAGCAATACCTCGCAAATAATCTCGCCGTTTTCGGTGAAGTAAAACGAAGAAACGAACTCACACCAGGTAATCCAGAGCGTCTGAATCTCTCCCCTGTTGCGCTTCGAGCCTTGGAACTTTACTCAACAGAAATCTCTCTTATCCCCCGAGGACCGGGAGATAAGTTGGGTATGATGGGATATTTCTCTGCATATACAGATCAATTTAATACAAATCCTGAGATGCAACAAAAACTTTCTTTCCGCATTGATAAAGCAGGCAATGTTAATATGCATCTGGCAGCCTATGGCGGAGAACCATTTGAAGCAATGCCTGCAATTCACATGCAAGGTCATTACGATATGGTAAGTGATGCAAACGTAGGCTTTCTCGAGCCTTCAGTTGCAGGAGTTGCTCTTCAGCTCAAGGAAATACCTGATAAAAAAACAGGCAAACCTATCCTTTGGATGTCAGGTATTGAAACATCATCAGGTATTGACTGCGCATGGGCCCTTTCCTGGGGAATGGCATATCTTGAGCATGTCTCACGAGAAAATAAAGCACATCCCGATCTCAACTTAGATGCTACCTCTGATGAAGAACCTGGACTTCTTGGCGCAAAAGCATTTTCTTTTACAAGAGAACAGCTACTTGGTGACAAACCATTGCCTAAAGAATGGTATCTGCTTAATATAGATAATTCTCGACTCAACGGTATTGTTGGTGATGCAGGACTTACTGGATCGAAAGTAACACTTGAAACACCACGAGAACCTTCCATGCCCGAAGGATTTACCCATCTTTCACTAGGACTTTTTGGCACACAAGGTGGACATTCTGGAGATGAGCGGGACAGAATTGGTAACGGCAGATGGAATAAGATAACTGAGGCTACAGAAATGTTTAGACAATTAAAAGATATTGAGGGCTTAGAAGATATTCGCCTTGTTGCAATGGATGGAGGACATGCTCACAACGGAATTCCTATAGATGTGAGAAATCTCGTATTAGCAGTACCAGAAGGCAAAGAAGATGAGATACTTTCTCAAATACAGGAAATGGTAACTGTAAAAAATGCACAAGCTGTTGTTGACTTAAAACGATTTTCTGAAGAACATCCTGATATTGCAGAAGATGATGAAGTAGATGTTCTGACGGTCAGACGCGTTGAGGAAAGAAAAGAAACACAAAATATGCCTCCAATGACATCTGCTGCAACAAATAAAACACTTGCGCTTTTAGATACATTAAATCCAGATGGTGTACTCGGTATTGAATGGAGTCCAAATGATCCAGAAGCAATCGAAACGTCATCCAATCTTTCTGTCATACACACTACCGATGAAGGCATACAGATAACAATCATGTCCAGAAGCTCACAAAACGAGCAGCTTGGAGATGATGGTATTCGTGCAACTGCTATTAGAAATGTTTTGAATGAATTTGATGCAACTACTACTTTTATCCCAGAGCTTATCGGTTACCCATGGCAACCGGACTTTTCTGATCCAATTGTAGAGATAGAAGAGAAAGCTGCAGCAAAAGCATTGCCATCAGATAAAAAATTCAAAACAACGACAATTCATGCAGGCGTTGAAATCAAGATTCTTCGGGATAAATTGTGGGAACTTTTTGGTCCTGATTTTATTTTACATGCGGCAAGTAACGGCCCCCAGTATAAAGGCGAGCATGGACCAAATGAGCGCGCTCCGATAGCATCCATGGGAGATTTTGATGCACTTGAATCAGCAGTTATTGATGGGATTATTGAATATGAATTAGGAAAACAAGAAAACACCCATAGGAGAATGCTTGCAGCCTAGTTACTTTACTGGAAATAGACCATTTTCTTCAAGTTCTCTAATCTTTTTATAGTCATTCATAACAACATTCCTGTCTGGGTGTACTAAAAAAACAAAACCTGGAGTTGAAGTAAGATCAAGTGTTTTCTTTATCTTCTCCCCTACCTTTACTTCCAGAATCTTTTCATAAAAAGATGGAAGCTTTTCTAAATCGTTAAATTTTTCAAGATTTTGCAATATTCCCTCATTATGCGAGAGGAGTAAAACCCACAGGCAATAATTAGCACGTTTTACTTTCTCCTTTACCATGTTTTCAAATTCTTTTACATCCGTAAATGCTGCAACAGTGTATTCAACTTGCGCTTTTCCAAGACCTATTCTTGCAAGCTTAGGAATACCTGCCCCTGCGAGTCGTGCACCAATTTCAATAACTGCCGGACCGTCCGGCGTAAGCATAATTTCAGGATGTGCTGGCCCCCACTTAATTCCCAATGCTTTAACAGCCTTTACTGTGTACTCACAAAGTTCTGCAGCATCGGGATCACTTGGTGAGAGAAGTTCGTCATAGTCATAGAAAACAGGCAATCCATTAGCGGGAGAGAATGTATGACGCCATATGTCTGTTACGACAACGTGACCGTTGGCTGATACAGTATCTACAATATATTCCTCCCCTTCTAGAAATTCCTGAACACAAACAGTCGTGTTGTTTTCCATGAATTGTGTTTTTGTTGCAAGGATTTTCTCAAAACCAACACGCGCTTCCTCTTCATTTTTTGCAATAAATACCAAATCATTGCCTGCACTGCGCAATGCTTTTAAAACAACATGAAATTGAGAAAGACTTCTTCCGAATGTGAGCATTTCTTCAAGGGAATTTGTCTTAATCTGTCTTGCCGTATGAAGCCCTGCTTTACGAATAAGTTTAACCATTTCATACTTATCTCGTCTGGCAAAACTTAATACTGTTCCATTGGTGGGAAGATTAAGGCTTTCACTTAAAAAATCTGCCAGCTCAACTGATGTTTCAATTCCGGGAATGACAAATCTGATATCGTATTGCTTTAGTCTTTCAAGAAGTTTTTGAGGGTCAGGCTCATAAATATCTTCGATAAAATCCTTTTTCTGAAAAGGGGCATTAGTATATGCCCTATCGGGGATTTCTTTACTCCTAACATGAATCATTTGATAACCTTTCTTGGCAAACTCAGGAGCAAGTAAGCTCCCTGACGAATAGGCATCAACAATAACGCCGGTTTTCATAAAGAAGCAAAAATCATACACCTAGTAGGCTCAGGAGTCAATGAGGTGTTAGTGGGTCGGGCAGGACTCGGTCACAAGTTCAACTTTGTCGCCTCGCGACCCCGCCTCCTTCAGCTACGCTTCAGTCCGGCATTCGAGTCCACAACCAATAAAAAAATCCTCTCCCCAAGGGAAAGGATTTTTCCAGTGGGTCGGGGAGGACTCGAACCTCCGACAGCCTGTGTATAAGACAAGTGCTCTAACCAACTGAGCTACCGACCCAAGTGAGTGAATTGTAGCAGATTTGAGGCTCTCAGAAAAGCTTACAGACGCGCGCGCGCTGAAATTTCTGCCTCTACCTGATGAATGTCTTTTGCATACTTAAGTCGAGACAGTTCCTTAATCAACTCAGCAACTCTTGGATTATCCAATGCTTTTTCCTTTGCCATATCTTTTGTAACATCAATTGAAAAAGAGCTAACAGGCTCACCGTGGACAACGGTTCGAATATACGCGTTAAATCTGTCTACATTAATTAAGTCTGTCTCCGCAAAGGTTGGTTGAAACTCATGCTGCAGAAAATTTGCATCCTGAACACCAACTCTGAAAGATGCAATTGTACCCACATTACCAAAAATAGCATTCTTCACATCATCTTCCATCTGCCCAGTAAACTGATTTGCAACAATAAGATTAAGCTTGTATTTACGGGCCTCAGAAAGGATTGCAGCAAAGTCGGGGGTAGCAAAATTCTGAAATTCATCAACATACAAATAAAAATCCTTACGCTGATCATATGGAATATCTTGTCTACTCATTGCCGCTGTTAAAAGCTTTGGTACAAGAATAAGACCTAGGAATTGGGAATTTTCCTCCCCTACTTTTCCTTTGGACAAATTAACAAGAAAAATCTTTTTCTCATCCATGATTTTTCTAAAATCAAATGCTGATTTAGATTGCCCAATAATATTTCTCATTAATTTATTGGTAATAAAGCGGCCAAACTTCGACACGGTGTAATCCAAAACTTCTGACTTATGGAAATCACTTGTCTGAGCAATCTGGTCAGTCCAGTACCTCTTAATAATAGGGTCATTCACTTTTGGTAAAAGCTCTTGGACAAAATTGCTGTCGGTCATAGCACGTTGCACTTCAATAAATGTGTTCCCTGGTTCTGCCATAACTGTAAGCATTGCATTTCGAATGCCATGCTCAAGTCGAGGACCGACAATACCAGTCTTATTTGGATCGTACAGTTTGTAAAACAAGCCAATAATACTAGACACCATGTAGTGCTTCTCATCCTCTGTATATGCCTCCATAATATTGATTCCCATTGGTCGCTGGGTATCTGATGGATCAAAAACAATTACATCCTCTGCCCTACTTGGCGGCACACGAAGAAGAATTTCCTCGATTAAGTCACCGTGAGGATCAATCACGCAGATACCTTCACCATTTTCTATATCCTGGACAATCATTTGCTTAAGAAATTGCGATTTTCCCGTACCTGTCTTACCAATGATATACATATGACGAGCTCTATCTTCTTGAAGCATATGGACAGGTCGTGAAAGACCACGAAAGGTACTTCTTCCAAGAAAGAGTCCAGTGTCTGGAATTTGTGTTGGCGCGGGGGCACGCTTGGATGTAAGCCAGAAAATGCCAGGAGTTGTTATTTGCTTATTTGGAAAATGGAAGATTGTTGCCAATTCTTCTGAAGATAGAATTCCTGTCCCTTTATACATTGGCCAGTACCGATAAATAAAATCCTGCATAAAAAGTCCTTTAAAGCGGTGCTTATTTTTTGTGAGTGAATTTGCTCCGCCAAACATTGCCAAAGCACTTCCAACATTATCTAAATGTCCTTTTGCCGCCTCCATGGTTGATGAACACACAACAGCCCGTATAATAACCTCAAATCCTGCCTTACTGATTTTATTTTCTATTGCCTCAAGCTCTTTTGGATCTGCAGAATAACTTGCTTTCTCAGGATTACTTTCTGCTTTTTTCACTTTCCCAATGTGCGCTCGTCCTGCTTTTTTCCACGTGCTATCTGCTGGACTAAGGAGAATTTGCAATGCCATTCCCTCACCTTCTTGCATTTTTGCCATAGTGGACGTGAGAAGACTCATTCCATCAACTGCCATGTCTTTATAAATTTTCATTGGTGAATATCCTGATCCTTTTGGTCGCCACGAAGCAAATGCAACCTTCCCATCTTCCGTAAAAATGTTGTACTCATTACCAATAACACCTTTTTGCTTTACATCATTTTCATCAACAACCGTTATGTCTGCATCTGGATATGACCCGTTAATTTGTTTTTCAACTAAATCTCGAAGTTTTTTTGGCACATGAATGTAGTAGCGAATATCTCCTGGCTTGCCAACCAATTCAAAAGAAATATGTTGTTGTGGGTGAAGAAATGCAAATCTTCCACTCTTATGCAAAGACGCAAATCCGGCAAATAACTGCTCTGCTGCATCGATTTTTATTTCATTATCCCGAGGCATAGAAACTTGTAGAAGAACACTGTCTAGGGAGGACTTCTCTCTATCCCTCCACTTATACCACAGAAAAAGCGCATAACCGCCAAAGTAACCAATAACGCCGAGTAAGCCAAGCATCAAAAACGATGCTGCCAAGGAAGACAAAAGATCAAATACATTTAATTGGGCGAGGTTTTGCATAACTTAATTATATCCTGATGTTGTATGGTTTTCTTTTTTCTCTTGCTCTTTCAGAATAAGACGAATAAGCCAAGAAAAAGACTCCTTTACGCTCTTATGCGCAGCCTTTAACTGATCCAAAACAGAACGAGAGGTTTTTAGTCCTAAAGGCTCAGCAACAACAGATTCTACAGGTGTTGCTTCTTTTGCATGCTGTACGCCAAGCTGCTGGACCTGCTGAGGAATAGGTTGTATTACCGGTGTTGCTTCAACTCCTGCTTCTGACACTTCTTTTGGCATAACAACTTCAGGAGTAGACGGACTAACCCATTCTTGTGCTGCTCCTAGTGGGACAGGTGCTTCTTTGGATCCTCCACTTATTGGTTGTGCTGGCATTGGAGCAACTGGTTGTCTAACCGGCTGCTGAATAGGCGGTTGCGTTGGTTGTTGTGGGACAGGATTTTGAATTGGTTGCTGAGTCTTGGGATCCATAGCTCCATGATAGCATTCATTGACAAACGAGGCAATGAAATTAACCTTTCAAAAACCCAACAATTGTTTTCTTACTTTTTTGACATATAACCTATAATCATATATAATTCCCCCATGGTATACAATGAAAGTCCAGTACGAAAACTTCTTAGAGGTGCAACAAGGGCTGCCTTAGAACCTCATGTAAGACGTTTGGGGGTAGAAGAAAGAAGAAGTCTCGCTGAAGATTGGTTTAGTCAGTCTATAACGGATTTTCAAGAAGCTCCGATTGAAACTTTTCCGAAACGAATAGGACGAAAAATGAGAAGTAGTATTCTCGAATTAGCGAGTGATGCTATAGATCCTGACTATGATAATTAGGAATTTCTCCTGGTCTCCACCCACACTCAGGGCATGTTGTTAATTTCCCAGACTGAACCAGTAAAACTTCCTCTTCATTTGGCTCCCACCCGCATCCGCGACATTTAATTTTAAAACACTCAACACATTCTTCCATAAAATAAGGAGGAGATCCTTCGACTACGCTCAGGATTGCATGTTGTCTCCGTCAACATGCAACTTTTGGACTATGACAGTTTTGACACTCTTTTAGAGTCTCATCTAATGGACGCAGATTCATCTCTCCACAATCTGGACAATGAAATGTTCGCGATCCAAGTGTATCTGTACCAAAATCGTACATACTGTTAAATGAAGACATATTACTTCCCAACCTATTCTCTCCTCCAACCTCAAATCCGGTAGATTCGCCACATCCGGTTGCAACAGACCTTACTTTTTTCTTTCCTTCAGAAAGTATATCCTCCCTAGTAAGTGATCCCCGTACTGATCGGTCATGAATTTCTATAATACGCCGCGAAGGATACTTGAGATTATCAGCCACAGTATCTGCTTCATTCATAATAACGTTCAATGTACTATTGAGCAGCAACTCGTCTGATGGATTCTCAACAAGTGTATTAACGTAACTTGTGATTAATCCTGCAATTGCTCGCTTAACATAATTAAAGTCTTCACTTGATAAAAACTCATGACCCTTATGAAGGAATTTATGAATTGCTTCTGGATCACCAGACAGCAAAGAGCTTTGGGCAAGTACTAATGGCTTGGATAAGAAGTAACTATCCAATGATTCACCTCGATAATCATTCATATATCCCGCAGAAAGGTGAGAAGCAAGTTGTTTATACTCGTCTAATGATAATCCCGATGCATATCTGCGTGCAGCAACGTATCGATTTTTTTCACTATCTTCGGATAAAACAAAAACGTCATAAAAATTATGCGCGTAGACCGATCCTTCTCCGCCAGGCGGGGAGATGGATACAATGGTCGTACCTAGCTCAGCCTGAGGGCTAGTCATAACATCTTGAATTTTGGTAAATTGAACAATTTCTGCTTCCTGTCTTGGTATATCAACATCTTTTACTCTTTGCTCTCGATATGCCCTCCCCCTGGAAATCATGTCTAGAAGGGATTCATTCATTCCTTGTCCATACATTTCGCCGTCTCGCAAATCGTACCGAAATGAAGATAATCCAACGTTGAGCCGTTCTCCAATAAATGTTTCTACCTGAAACTCTGTATAGGCATTTAACTCATTCTGCACGTGCACATAGGCATTTTTTTCAGGATCGTGTTCATACCTTTTAAGTACCTTATACACTTCTCTATCCAGAGCTGGCTCATAAGTAAGTGCCCTCTTCCCTTGTCGTGGATTTTGATATTCGGTAAGGAATTTGTTTCTTCTTGCTGTTACAGCACTATGAATTTCCTGTACTTTCTGCATGTGTGGACTCTGCTCCATATTTACTTAAAAGGCTCCCAAATAACTTCTTTTTTTGTTGTTCTATTGGCAAAACGCCCCATGGTATAGAGTAAATCTGAAAGTCTATTAAAATAACGGATAAATTCAGCAGCAATAGGGGTTTTCTGAGAAAGAGTAGTAAGTCGTCTCTCAGATCGTCTTGCAACAGAACGAGACAATTGCAAAAAAGCACTAGCACTATTCCCAGTAAAGAGAATAAAGCTAGTTAATGGTTTAAGTTTCTGAGTCTGCTCATCAATACTTTTTTCAAAGGAGATGACTCTTGCATCAAGGTACGTTAAAAACGTTCTGCTAGGGGTGTTATGCGGATTTGCAAGGCATGCTCCAATATCAAGTAAATCCTTTTGAATAGATTGCAAATCTTTTATTAATTTTTTATCTTTCGAAAATGACTGTGCAACCCCTAGATAACTACTCAACTCATCAAATGTGCCATATGTTTCAAGTCTAATATTATCTTTGCTGACCCGTGTCCCATCAAAAAGTGATGTCTTCCCTTTATCCCCTGTTTTAGTATAAATCTTACTGCTCATATACTTTTACTTGTTTGAAAAGAATTTTTTGAACCAGTGCATACCCACCAAAGAAGAGTCCGTTATAAAACAAATCCCCAAATATTGTTGGCCTGAAGAATGGAAGGGCCATGATATAGGAATCAAGCATGCCCGAAAACGTTCGCGGATATAAAGCTTGAGGATACCAAAAATTAAAATTAGTAAGCAGATAAAAGATAGTCGAGGATATAAGCGATGCTACGATTACATTTTGAATGCTGGTATGATTTCTCAACCACATACCAATACCAACGATAATAAGAAAACTTACATATACCGAAGGCGTACTTGCGCTAAATCCTAAGAAAATATCTGATAAAACCATTACTAGTAACGGAAGAAAAAATGCATATCGCTTTTGAAGATGGGCTCCTCCAAAAAGTGCCATTGCCCCAATCGGCGCAAAGTTAGGCACATGCGGAACAAGCCTTAATAATACTGCTGAGAGAATAATAAAAGACACAGCGAGAATATTTTTCATATTAGAAATCCTTCGATAAACTCAGGATAAATAGTGAGCTTGTCGAACCTATTAGAAACCGGTTAACACAAACTTCAAGGTGTCTTTATCCTGAGCGGTATATGAGGAAACTCCTACATTAGACGAGATTCCATTTACTTGGAAATCATAGTATTGACTTGAGTTAGCGTCTGTTCCGTTGAATCCGGTAATGAATATTCCAAGGCTTCCTCCATAATCCGTGTAGTGAATATTTGCTAACCCGATTGCATCTTGTACAGCTTGCCATGCACTTTCCCCTGCAGCAATTGAAGTGGTATAGATACTTTCTGCATGCTCACCGGCATAGTCAACATCTATGGTTATTGTTTGAGAAACTGGTGTTGGCGTAACAGTTGGTATAGGTATTTCTGTGGGTGAAATAGTTGGCCCCGATTCAATCGGGGTTGGCGTGGGGGTAACAACGATAACGATTGGTAACTGAACAGGTGTTGGGGATATGGCTAATGGAACTGATGTTGGAACAATAATATTGTTAACAATCGTAACTGGCACTGTTGTTGGAATCGGCGTACGTGTGGGAATAGGAGTAATCTGGGTTTTTGCTCCTAAAACTTGCGGGTGGTCACTTTTTGAGAACACAGTAATATTGCCTGCAAAAAACGCAACGACAAGAAAAAGAATAATAGCAATCGATTTACTCCATTGTTGTATTACTTTTTTGATTAATTCCATAAAAAATCCCTCTCTCTCGAGAAGGACGTGCCCAAAAACGTTCTTGCTCGAGAATGATTTATACATGGTTTTCTGGATTTACAGTAGCGGCACTTCCACCGAATTACACGGTGTTTGCCCAATGTATAAATATATGAATTATGCTTTATGCTCTACGCAATATGCCCATAATTCTTACTGCATACTGCTATGAATGCATCAGCATTCTGAATGCCCACAGCTATAGCATTTTTTACATCCGTCTTCATATGCAAACGCGCTCACGCCACATTCTGGACAAATATCATATAAAGAAGTATTCGTCGATGCTGCTTCCATTTTCCCTTCAAGTGTTAACTGCGCTACTGGATGTGCTTCTTCTGCTGACGCATGTTCTTCTGCTGAGATATGTGTTTCAGGAGCTGGAACAACACCATCGGTCATAACTTTTGTAATAACTTGCCTATCCTCTACTTTGCCATTTACTGACAAGTTGTAATGTGTTGCTAATATTTTTGCAATTGCATCGGGGAGACTTTTAACTCTATTCGCTCCAAATCCAACACTTCTTGATCCACCAATACCAGTTAATTGAGCAACAATTTGCTTGATTCTCTCTCTTGGAGCCAAAACACTATTAAGGCGAAGGTTTGTTGAAATCATTCGACCAAGTGCCTCTGCCATTCCGAAAACATCACTGCCACTTTTACCAATATTAATAAAGACTTCAAAAGGTTGTCCATCTTCTGTGTGATTAATCGTAATAAATGTACTTCCCATTGGGGTTTCTGTTTGATAGGTCACTCCTTCAATTTTTTGAGGCCTGGAAAGCATAGGCATCATTGGAAGTGTTGGTTGAACTACTGCCGCTGTTTCTTCCTTTTTATCATCTACTCTTTCCAAAACTCCTTGCCTTGATCCATCTCGCATATACGTAACGCCCTTCAGACCATAATCATATGCTGCCATATACAGTTCTTTCACATCTTCAATAGAATCTGTTTTTGGACCATTCACTGTTTTGGAAATTGAGGAATCAATATATTCCTGCGCGATTGCTTGAACTTTCACATGTTCCATTGGTGTCAAATCATTTGCTGAGACAAAATATTTTGGCCTATCCTGCCCCTGATGAGAGGCTAACCATTCTTCAAGAAGTGGATGATAAATCATATGCTCACCCAACCTGTCATGTCTTTTGAATGCAAATTCATACACTGGCTCAACCCCGCTAGAGACGCCGGAAACAAGAGATGTCGTCCCAGTTGGTGCAATCGTTAAGAGGACACCGTTTCGAATACCATACTTTGCAATACCATCCCTTATATCCTGAGGCAATGCTTTAATGTGATACCCCTTAAGAAACTCCTCTTTTTGGAAATGCGGAAATGCTCCTTTTTCCTTTGCTACCTCAACTGATGCCTGATAGGAATTGTCTCTAAGGACTTGAAAGATTTTTTCAATAACAGGAAGCGACTCTTCAGACCCATATGGCAAATGCATCTTTATTAGTGCATCTCCTAACCCCATGATACCAAGCCCAGTACGTCTAATATCTTTTGCACAGTCTTCATTGTCTTTAAAGAAGTAATACGTTTTATCAATCACATTATCCATAAATCGCATCGCAACTTTAACGTCTTTTCCAAATGATTCGTAATCAAACCATCCGGGAATATCTTTTGCCAAGTCAGAATCTTTCACGTACGCAGACAAATTCATTGCGCCTAAATTACAAACAGCCCATGCACCAAGTGGCTGCTCACCGCACGGATTTGTTGCAACTAGTCTTTCAAAATAGTGCGTATTGCTTCTTTTATTGGACCTATCCAAGAAATGAAGACCTGGCTCTGCACTTCTCCATGCAGCAGTACAAATAAGATCCCAGAGGTATTTTGCTTTGATTGTTTTGTAGACTTTTACTTTTCCTCCCCGCTCGATCCATTTATCCAATTCTCCGTCCCAGTATTTATCGTACTTTGGATCATCCAAATCAGGATATTTTAATTCCCAGTCGCCATCTGCTTTGACAGCCTCCATAAATGCATCTGACAGACAAACAGAAAGGTTGGCTCCATTAATTTTAGAAAGATCTTGTTTGACTGTAATAAACTCCTCAACATCTGGATGCCAATCCCACAGCATAAGCATGAGTGCACCGCGTCTTGTCCCTGCTTGCTGAACAATGTCTCTTGTGGCGACAGAATAAAGTGCTGCCCAATTTGTAGGACCTGAGGACGTTCCATTTACTTTTTTTACTCGTGCACCTCGTGGCCTGAGTGAAGATAAATTAAATCCAACGCCGCCGCCTCTTGCCATAATTTCTACCATTTGCTTAAGCGTATCTAAAATTGCACCTCGTGAATCCCTAGGAGATGGAATAACAAAACAATTAAAGTAGGTTACCTGATAATCTGTCCCTGCTCCTGAGAGAATTCTCCCCCCAGGAACAAATTTAAAGTCAGACATTGCATCATAGAATCGTTTTTCCCAAACTTTTCGGTCTTTTGGCTTTTCATTTTGCGCAATACCCCATGCAACTCTTTTCCATGTCTCTTCAGGGGAATGCTCAATTGGCAAACCATCTTTATCTTTTAAGGCATATCTATCCATAAAGACAGTTTCGCGCAGTGTCCCTGCAAAATTTGGAACCAATGTTTTTTTTGTATCACCCATATTATTTAATTACCAACTTTCTTACTTCTTTTTCAAAATCTTCTACATCGACAAAGCGTTTAAAAACACTGGCAAAGCGAATATATGCTACTTTGTCTAATTTTTTCAAGCGTTTTGCAACCATGTCCCCTATTTCTTTACTTTTTATTTCAAGTATTCCTTTTGCACGAATCTCTTGCTCTATATCTGCAACGATTTTTTCTGCTGTCTCTACAGAAATTTTTGTTTTCTCTGTAGATGTTAGCACACCTTTTCTTAATTTATCCCTATTAAAAAGCTCACGCCTTCCATCTTTTTTCCGTACATATAAATCGACATTTTCTATGCGCTCATATGTGGTAAAGCGTTTGCCACAATTACTGCAACTGCGTCTTCTGCGTATTGTCTCTAGCTCTTCGTTATCTCGTGTTTCTACAACCTCTGTTTGGTTATTACCGCAGTATGGACATTTCATAATGAATTGTTAATGATCTCCTTCTGCCCTGGACAGTACTTCCCATATGTAGTGTCCTTATCGATATTAGGACCCTAAATCTGTGGCGTCAACTAGCAATTAGTGTATCAAATTGGGTCAGTCCTTTTTCTAGCCTCAGTTTCTTTTTTGTGGAAAATTCTCTTCTTCTTCGTTAACAGATTCTAGTCAATTTCTTAAAGTCAGCCTACTCCTCAGGGCTAAACCCCGATACAGTTTTCTGAATATTATCAAGTCGTTTTACTTCCTGAGCAAATCCATTTTTATTTCCAAGTCCTGGAAGAGAAAGCATTTCATGGGCAACAGCAACATGTTTGGCAATGGCATTTTTTATACTATCTATCTGCGCATTTATGTCTTCCCCGCTTCCCTGCGCTTTATGTAACTCGTCAATAGATAGCGAAAAGTACGTTGTGGATTTAGAGAGTGTTGAAAGAGCAAGACTATTATTCTTGACATCCTTTTTCAAAAGATACCACGATGCTTCAAGTCGCTTGTCTGATTGAAGCAAGTTAAATGACGATTTCTTCAATGGATCAGAAATAAAAAAAGTAACAATTCTATCTCGAATTGTCTTAATAACATATAAGGGATTATCTGGTAAGAGACCTGGGTATGGAAGTGTATAGTCATTAACAACCACTGCTGTTGGAGACGCTGTTGCGCTCATACTGCTGTCATCTGCCGTAACAATACTATTTTTAGGAAAGACAAAAAAGAAGAGAAGAAGCGAGATAAGTATTATTTTCTTCATACGCTTTCCTATCCTAATACCAATAGCTATTTTCTGCAAGAAGAAGTTTTATTGCGTAGTATATCCAACTGCTTCTAAAACAAGAGCTAAGACTTCGTCTGGATCATGAGCATACGTATTTATAACTAAGTCGTAATATTTCTCATTCCAAAATGTCCAATCTGCCTCTGTTGGAGCATAGAGACGTCTCCATTTATCAACGTCTGATTGCTCCCTTACTAATACTTCTTCTTTTGCCTCTGCAATACTCATGTGCTCGCGATTTACAAGCCTATCGATACGGATATTAGTTTGATCTGCACCTGCTGGATCAACACAAATAACCAATACCCGAAACACGTCTTTCAAATCCTTTGCAACAAACCCCGCAAGTTTACTTTCAACAACCATATGGTCCCGTGTGGTAAGAATTTCTTTTTGCATTGCTTCAAATGCTAAATCTTCCTCATCTGGGCGAAGTCCTGTATCCTTAACATCAAGACCTAATTTACTCCGTACAGCTTCCCAGAAAATATCTCCACCTTCCATCCGCTGCCACCGTAGTGCATGAGCGAGTTTTTTGGCTAACGTAGTTGACCCTGAGGCAATTCTTCCGGAAACGGAAATTAAGCGGAATCGTAAGTCTGCGGGATTTGTGTCCATTATTTTCCTCCAATTTCACTCGTTAATTCTACCAATCTGTGCGCATATCCCCATTCATTGTCATACCACGCAATTACTTTGACCATATTCCCTCCCACAACTTGCGTCAGTGATAAGTCAACAATAGATGAATGAGAATTCCCAATAATATCTGAGGAAACAAGTGGCTCATTTGTTGCTTCTAAAATTCCCTTAAATGTTGGATTTTTTGCTGCTTTTTTAAATGCAGTATTTACCTGCTCAACTGTTGTATTTTTCTTTACTAGGAAAGTAAAATCAGAAAGCGATCCTGTTGATACAGGTACACGAAGAGCAAGGCCATTGAATATACCCTTAAGGGAAGGGATTACTTGTGCTGCAGCGAGAGTCGCCCCGCTTGTTGTTGGGACAATATTTTTTGCAGCAGCCCGTGCCCGACGATAATCATGGTGTCCCCCGTCTTGAAGCTCCTGGTCTGATGTGTATGCATGAATTGTTGTCATCATTGCTTTCTCTACACCAAATGCATCCTCCATTATTTTGGCAACTGGTGTAATACAATTGGTTGTACATGATTCATTACTCACAATCTGTTCTCCCCGATACTCTTTTTCATTCACGGATACAACGTATGGAGGCGTGTCGTCCTTAGCTGGAGCTGAAATAACAACCTTTTTTGCTCCTGCAGATATATGGGCTTTTGCATCTTCTTTCGTAAGAAAGTGTCCCGTGGATTCAATAACAACATCTACTTTTAAATCCCCCCATGGAAGAAGACTCGGGTCTTTCTGGGAAAAAACAGAAATTTCTTTTTTATTTACCAGAAGCTTGCCGAGAAGGTTGGGATTTGCCTTATCTGTATTTAGTCGTATATCTAAGTCAACACCATCCAATATTCCATAATTAGAATCATACTTAAGAAGATACATCCAACCCTTCAAATCTGTTGAAGTCCCTGCATTGATTGCAACGACATCAAGCTCAGGATGTTTAAGAAGCATGATTCTGTGTGCTACTCTTCCAATTCTTCCGTATCCATTAATTGCAACACGAATCATAGACTGAGTATAGTATGGAAATTACTTTTGATCAAGGAGCTAAGGAAGAATGAATTGACTTGCTTTTTTCAAGATGGTAGAATTTTTCCAATAGTATGGGTACTGAGCAAAAAAAGAAATATCAAACGCCCCTAGAACAAAGAAAAAGAAGAATCGAGAATGATGTAGATCTAAGTACCGGTGGTAATGGGCTTAGACCATTTAAAACATGGCAGCCTGGTGAGATGTGGCGACGAAATTTAGATACGATATCTGGAGAACGACATACCCATGGAGGCAGCGCTCGTCTTGATCCTGACACATGGAGAAGAAGTGACGAGAATTAATAGTTTTAGTTAGTGAACTCCTGTACAAACATTTCGCCGTAAATACCAGCATCTATCACACCAACTCCTACTTTCCCGAAATCTTTTGATAAAATATTTGCTCTGTGGCCTGGGCTTTGCATGAGCCCTTGCATAGCAATAGTGACATTTGGCGCAAAGGCTAAATTCTCTCCTGCATAACTGTAGACAATGCCTGCTTTATCCATTCGGTCAAATGGACTCAGGCCTTCAGGTGTGTAATGGGAAAAATATCCTCTGACAAGCATGTCCTGCGCATGCGAGCGGGCAACAACCTGCAATAGATTATCCATATCTAAATCCTTAAGTCCAACTTTTCCGCGCTCCATATTTACCATCTGAAGCATTTCTTGTTCTGCTGATATATCTGGCAATCCTTTGCTATACGTAAAGTGAAGTGAAACACTTGAGTTACTTTCCGGCTCAACAGTCAGGAAGTTAATTGTGTCATTTGCCGCTTTTCCAAAAATGTTTCCAACTTGTTTTTCAAAAATCTGAGATTTTGCTAAAAGTACTCCCCCAATGCGGGAGGTATTTAGTGCTTGCTTAAGAAATGGAGTTGTAGGAATTGCGGTAATAACCGTGATAATAAACATCACGAGGACTAGTCCTGAAATACTTCCTGGTAATATACCAAGTATTTTGTTCAACATTTGAAAATTAGGCTTTAGAAGAAAGCTTTCTTGAAATGCTCTTTTAAGCAGAATTCGAAAGAAAATGTGCAATAAAAACTCGCTCACGAAGGCAATAACAAAAAAGCTTATTGCGCTTGCAATCCCTCCGGGAAGAGGAAAAAAGTGAATAATAAGCGGATTGAGTGCACTATAGAATTTAAGCCCTAAAAGAAAAGATGCACTAAACTGCAGCAAGTCAAAGAATGCAGGAATTACACCTAACGCATATCCTTCAACTGCGTAGAAAAGAAGTATTGCTACAATAGCATAGTCTATCCAATTCAACATGTTTCTTGATAGAAAATCTTCTCAATGATATCATGAGAGTAATGAAGCTTGCAAAAGCGGTGCGAAAAGTATTTAAAAAACCAACGCGCAAAACGCTTATAGTATACGGGCGAATTGCTCTTCCTTTACTTTTACTTGCAGGCATTTTTTATTATTTTATCCTTCGTGACCTTCCATCTCCAATTAGTCTGACGAGTGGCAACATTCCTCAGTCAACACAGATTTATGATCGAAATGGTACGTTGTTATACAACATTTACGAAAAGAAAAATCAAGTTTTTATTCCCCTCGCAACCATTCCCAATAACGTCCAGAATGCAACGATTGCTATAGAGGATAGAGATTTTTATCACCATGGTCCTATTGACCTTCGTGGTATTGCTCGAGCGCTCTATGTAATTGTATTTCATAAACAAATTCAAGGAGGATCAACCATTACCCAACAATTAGTCAAAAATTCACTCCTCTCCCCCGAACAAACCGTTACAAGAAAAATGAGAGAAATTGTCTTAGCATTTTTTACCGAACTTCTTTATCCAAAAGCACGAATTTTAGAGTTGTACTTAAATCAAATCCCTTACGGCGGGACAGCATATGGAATTGAGGCTGCATCCCAAACCTATTTCGGCAAACATGCAAAGGATTTAGACCTTGCTCAATCTGCTCTTCTTGCAGGACTTCCTGAAGCGCCCACAACCTATTCCCCATTTGGTCCCCACCCAGAGCTAGCAAGACAGCGTCAGAAAGATGTGCTTATAGCAATGCGCGACCAAGGATACATAACAAAAGACCAATACGACAAAGCAGTTACAGAGACTCTTACCTATGCCAATGTTGCCGATGATATTAAAGCACCTCATTTTGTCCTCTACATAAAAGACTTATTGGAAAAACAATATGGGGCTGACCGCGTTGCAGCAGGAGGACTACGAGTAACAACAAGTCTTGATTTAACGATTCAAAATTTTGCCCAAGATACTGTTGCGAGTGAGGTTGCTAAATTGGTTGGGTATCATGTGACCAATGGCGCTACAGTTGTTACAGATCCTGCAACAGGTGAAATCTTGGCAATGGTTGGAAGTCGTGACTATTTTGATACAACTCATACAGATGGTAATGTGAATATTACACTCCAACACAGACAACCAGGGTCATCTTTTAAACCAATCACCTATGCAGAAGGGCTTATTAAAGGGTATTCTGCAGCAACACCTTTTGCTGACCAACCAATTTGTTTTCCAAATCCATCTGGTCCTGCCTATTGCCCAGTTAATTATGACGGGAAATTTCATGGTGTTGTTGATATGAGACAAGCATTGGGTAACTCATTTAATATTCCTGCAGTCAAAATGATTAAAGCAGACACGGTACCTGACGTACTGAATCTTGCTCATCAGATGGGCATTTCCTCACTCAGTAACAACGCAGACCAATACGGACTATCTCTTACCCTAGGAGGAGGAGAAGTAACCATGCTCGATATGACAACCGCATTTGGTGTTTTTGCAAATGGTGGGTACCGAATAGACTTACATCCAATTCTTAAAGTAGAAGACAATAAAGGAAATCTTTTACAGTCCTATACCCCACCTCAAAGCCCTATTTTTGGCAAGAAAGTACTGCCTGATGGCGTTGCTTTTATTATTTCAGATATTTTAGCCGATAACGGTGCACGTCTTCAGGAATTTGGGCCTGCATCTGCATTGTATTTTCCCAAGAATTATGTTTCCGCCAAAACAGGAACAACCAATGATTTTCGTGATAATTGGACCATTGGTTACACGCCAAATTTTGTTGTCACTGTCTGGGTTGGCAACAACGATAATACAACCATGAATGGCCTAGCCAGTGGCATAACAGGCGCAGCACCAATTTTCCATACAGTTATGAGCTATTTGCTGCAAGAAAAACAAGCGCAGCAACCCCAACGACCTGCAAATGTTGTACAAATGGCAGTGTGTCAAGCAACTGGACTTTTCCCAAGCACTCCTGGCCAAAATGCTTGTCCAACACGAAATGAATACTTTATTCAAGGACAAAACAAGCAATCAGCAAGCATTGCTCAGGACAAGATGTTTATTGATAAAACGACCAGCAGACCCCCAAACCCTGGCCAAACAGATAACTTAGAACTCCGTGATGAAACAGTTTTAACAGATTTAGTTGGAGATAAATATTGTCTTACCTGCCCCCCACCAAATCCAAGCCCAACACCAACACCTCATTAATTTGATATAGAATGCGATATTTCCAAACCTGAAAACTCACCATATAATGAGCTTAGTTCCTGTCCACTTTAGGAACATGAGGATACTAAGTCGCTTACTGCTTGTCTTTGCTTTATTTTTCATAACGGTTGGCGACGCTGTTTTTTTCCTTCTTTCTTTTATCAAGAGATTGTTTTATTTTTGTTACCGTCTCCTTCTTATTCCATCTCTTGGCCTTACTGGTTTTCTTCTAAAAGGACTTCCCCAGAGAAGACCCCGCTCTCGCTTACGCTCATACAATATCCCTGCCAAAACAAAAATTCGTTACTTTAGTATTGGTGTTGTTTTTTGCTTTTTATTTGTTGGCATTCCCCTTTCTCTTATTGCTTTATTTTCTCTCCTCCCGAGTCCTAAAAATTTAGCATTAAGTAACGTCCCCCAAACAACAAAGATCTTTGATAGAAATCACAAATTGCTCTATGCCATATATGCCAACCAGGATAGGACTATCGTACCGCTCCAAAATATTCCCAAAAATTTGCGAAATGCAACAATTGCCATAGAGGATAAAAATTTTTACAAAAACCCTGGATTTGATGTTGCGGCAATTGCCCGCGCGCTTCTTGCCGATCTGTCCAAAACAAGCTTTCAAGGAGGCTCAACAATTACACAGCAACTCATTAAATCAACACTTCTTACTCCAGAACAATCTATAAAACGAAAGGTTGAAGAAATTGTTTTGTCATTTTGGGCAGAACATATGTACTCAAAAGATGAAATTCTCCAACTCTACCTTAACGAAGTCCCCTACGGGGGCACTGCATGGGGAGTTGAGGCTGCTGCAAATCAATATTTTGGCAAAGATGTTAGTCAGCTAGATTTAGCAGAGTCAGCATTCTTAGCAGGACTTCCTCAAGCCCCAAGTAGGTACAGTCCGTTTGGACAATATCCTGGTCTATGGACAAAGCGTCAAGCAGATGTCTTGTCTCACATGAGAGATCTCGGATATATTTCATTAACGGAAGAACAAAAAGCAAAAAATGAAGAGCTGCAATTTGCCAAACCGCAAACCCCTCTTCATGCACCTCATTTTGCTATGTATATTAAAGATTTACTTATTCAAAAATACGGCCTCCCTATTGTTGAAAAAGGAGGACTTACTGTTACAACAAGCCTTGACCTATCCATACAAGACATGGCACAGCAAGTTGTAACAAGTGAGATTGGAAAAGATGATGCGTTACATGTTACCAATGGCGCTGCAGTTGTAACGAATCCAAAAAACGGCGACATTCTAGCAATGGTAGGGAGTGTTGACTACAATAATCCTGATTGGGGCAATGTTAATTTGGCAACATCTCTTCGCCAACCTGGATCATCAATAAAAGTGGTTACCTATGCTGCTGCGCTTGCAAAAGGACTAACAGCAGCAAGTTCAATTGATGATAGCCCAATTTGTTTTCCAGGCTTTACTACTCCCTATTGTCCGGTTAATTATGACGGCGCATTTCATGGAAGAGTGACCCTCAGACAAGCATTGGCTAATTCCTTTAATATTCCAGCTGTCAAAACACTTAACAGCATTGGCATTGATACATTTGTTGCAACTGGACGGAATATGGGTATTTCCCATTTGTTAGACAGTAGCAACTACGGCCTGTCTGTTACGTTGGGAAGCGCAGAAGTATCTATGCTTGATATGGCAACAGCATATGGAACATTAGCAAATCTTGGCAGCAGAATTGACTTAAATCCGATTCTTAAAATCACTGATTCGCAAAGAACAACACTTGAGGAAAAACCCAAAACAAATCAGTCTGGACAAAAAGTATTGGATCCTGGGGTAACTTTTATTCTTTCAGATATCTTGGCAGATAATACTGCAAGAAGTTGGGAATTTGGATCCAATTCTCCTTTGAAAATCGACAACCATTTTGTCTCGGTAAAAACAGGAACAACAGACAATAAACGTGATAACTGGACAGATGGATATACTAGCTCTAGCGGGGCAAGTACCCCTCAATTTGTTGTTATTACCTGGGTGGGAAATAATGACAATAGTCCAATGAGTCAAAATTTAGCATCCGGTATTACTGGTGCTGCGCCAATTTGGCATGGAATTATGAGTAACTTGCTAAAAGACACAAAAGATTCTACTCGGATAATTCCTGATGATGTTGTTGTCAAATCTTGCTTTGGAAAAAATGAATATTTTGTTAAAGGGACAGAAAATAGTGTCAACTGCGTAATGAATATTCCAACCTGGACACCCACTCCTACAAAGTAGGAGAATAAACAAATATACAAATAATCCAATAAACCAATCAATGACAAATGAGTAATAGGCAGGCGCGAGTCAAAATAAAACTGAATCAAAAGTTACTTATGTACATTCGTGTTAGATTTTGGAAAGTAACTTTTGCTTAGTGAGTAGGAAATATCACTTGGGATTATGAGCTACCGATGACGAACGTCACGTTTTATTTTGATAAGCGGCTGACTAGTGACCAATAAGGTTTTGGAGTTTTGTATAATTCTCTTCCACATTGCCATTAAAAATAAATCCTGTACTCACAAAGCGCGTTACCCCTGCATCTTTTGCAAGCAGAATATTCTGGTCATTTACACCTCCATCAATCTCTATTGGAAGAAATGCGTCTTTCTTTCGAAGCTCCATTACTTTCTGTAGTCTATCAGGAAGCATTGTTGCTCCTGAAAAACCCGCTTTTTCACCTGTATACAACAACACGACATCCAAATCATCAAGAATTACATTATCCAAAACAGATAATTGTGTTGGTCCGTCTACTGCAAGTCCTGCTTCTCCATACAACTGCGCCTCTGCAACAAACGCCGTAATATCGGGCACTTGCTCAACTTGACCAATAAAACGAGTAAACCCGTTATCAGCAAATGATTTTATATATTGTATTGGATTTTCTGTCATAAAATGTGCTTCCAAAATAACTCTTCCTGCATATTTTTTAAATGGTGTTGGATCTAAACTCACTACTTGGGAAACGAATTTTCCATCAGTCACATCGATGTGAATACTTTCTGCAAAAGGGAGAACGCTTTCTATTCTCTTCTCTATCTCCTCCCAAGGGAATGTTCCTGGTGCAGGGACAATTTCCAAATGGAGTGGGTTTCTAATTTTGCTCATACAGCTCCTTTTCTACATCTTCTATTTTCCCCAACCTTCTTACGTGCCGCGCATCTTCTGAAAATGGTGTTTTAAGCCACAATTTCACTGCTTCCAATGCTTCGTCATCTGTTAAAAATCTCGCAGCAAGTGACAAGACATTACTATTATCATGCTCACGGGTAAGACGAATCATTTCATATGGATCTGCGCTTACTCTTCCCGTTGCATCAACCGTAGTAGTAGGTTCTTTTGGACCGTAAAAAACAACAGCTTTTACATGAGGATACTTATTTGCCAATAGTGCTTCAGCTTGTCCATTGCCACCAAAAATAATTGCACGGTCAAAAGGATTTGCAGAGATCTTTTCTGAGGCTTTGCGAATAAAATCTGGATAATCATCATGTGTCTCAAAGGTGGTTGCCCCACAATCTTCTACTTCATAATCCTGGCCAAGTAAAAATTCTTTGACAACTTCTTTAAGCTTGAAGCCTGCGTGATCAGTTGCTAAATAAATCTTCATTGATTCTGTTGTATCTTACGAATAAGTTCTTCTTTTGTCAAAAGACCCTCTTGCCCACCGTGTTTGCTAATTACTCCTGCTGCATCTGCTGTTCCCCACAAGAGACATTCTTGTATGTCTTTTCCAGAAAGCATACCTGCTAAAAATCCTGTAGAAAATGCATCGCCTGCTCCTGTTTTTTCTGTTATTTTTTCTTTGAAAGAGTCCTGCATATATACTTTTGATTCTTCATCAATTGCATATGACCCATTTTCTCCATCGGTTATCACAATGCATTTTGGTCCCATCCGCTGCAACCTAAAAAGTAAGCTCTCTGTTTGCTCTTTTTTCTCAGGAGGAAGCACCTCGCCATATAACATCTCTTCTGCTTCCTCTTTATTTACAAAAAGTACATCACTCATCTTTACAACATTCATAAAACTATCTACTCCTTTTTTAAGCTGTGTGCTTCCGGGATTAAAGGCCAACTTTACACCTGTCTCTTTTACAAACTCAAGCGTTTTTTTATACATCTCCTCCCATTCTTCACCCATTGATGTCAAATAAATCCACTGTGCCTGCATCTGGTCTAAGGAAAAAATATGTTCGCGTGTAATATGCCTGACAAATGTTGTCCGATCATTACCCAATGTTAGACTAACAGTAAATGTTGAAAGAGCCTGTGGTGTTTGCTTGAGTAAATTTTTAGATACACGCTCGCGGTCTAAATCTTTGAGTATTTTTTCTGCAAATTCATCTGTCCCCAGCTCTGCTGCTAGGGCTACGCGAAAGCCCAATCGAGAAAGACCAATCGCAACATGTGTTGCATTACCCCCAATAGAAAAAGAAGAATCTCCAACTGGAATTTTAGCTCCCAAATCAATGACAGCCTTTTTTCCGTCAATTGTAATATGTGGATCGTCAGGAACACTAACAAGTAAATCAACAATTGCATCCCCAATAGTAACAACGTCAAATAACTGCATAATTTCATACTAAACCAATTGAGAAAAACGATCAACCATTATTTGTTCCAGATTCAAACTTCTGGTATAGTAAATCTATTCCCTGCCATGAAAACATTCTTTAGTATTCTTTTAACGTCACTTTTTATTATTTCTTCATTGTTTGTTCTTGTAACCCCAAATCACGCAGATGATTTTGATCAAAACGCATTTGACGCACTCACAAAACAGATCAGTGATTTAAGTTCAGCACTTAACCAATCCATTAATGCGACTAGACCACTTGAGTCTCAACTCAATTCCATGCAGACACAAATTGCAGGAATCAAAGCTCGTGTTGGTCAAATTGAGCAAGATGTTGCAACGAAACAACTGCAAATTGATAATGGCTACAAAGACTTAGATGCAAAAAAAGATTTACTCAATAAGGCAATTCGTAATTTCTATATTAAATCCTCCTACAATTCCCCTATTCTTATTTTCTTTTCCGGCAATTCTGCGCAGGAAATTACTCAAATTCTTCAGTATCAAAAAGTCGCAGCAGATTCTGACAAACAGATTATTACTAATATTGCCTTGAATATTTCAGGACTAGAGCAAAAACAAAAAGACTTGGAAAGTGAAAAATCTCGCCTTGTCACTCTTAAGGCAAGTCTTGATGAGCAATCTGCAAAATTGAATACCATTGTCTCGGGAGCTAAAGCGTACCAAGCAACTCTTTCAAGCCAAATATCGGATTTATCTGCCAAACAGCAATCATTGCTCTCTGCAAAACTAGGAAGCTTGAATATTCCTCTTTTTGCTATTGCCGGAGGAGGCTGTAGTAGTGATATAAATCCATATAAAAGTCCTGGATTTGGCGGAACAGAATTCGGACTCTTTAGTTATGGCGTTCCAAATCGTGTTGGCCTTAACCAGTACGGCGCACTAGGGCGGGCAAAGGCAGGACAGGATAGCGATGCAATTCTCCATGCCTATTACAATTTTGATGGATACCAGAATATGAGCGCAACAATCCGAGTTAATGACAGTAATGGCTATGATAGCGGCAATGTCATTTGGTCAGGAAGCTTAGATGATTATGTGAGACGCATCTATGAAGTCCCAGATAGTTGGACAGACAATGGTTCTGCAGCACTCAAAGCACAGGCAATTGCTGCTCGCTCCTACGTAATGGCCGAGACAAATAACGGTGCAAAATCCATCTGTGCAACACAAAGTTGCCAGGTATTCAAAACCGATCCAAAAGGCGGAAATTGGGACGGCGCAGTCAGTGCAACAGCAGGACAAGTTATGGTACAAGGGGGAAATCCTATTGCCGCATACTTTTCTTCAACACATGGAGGATACATTTTTACAACTAGCGATATTGGCTGGGCCGCAACATCATTCACCAAAAGAGGACAAGATGCATCAAGCACTATTACTTCCTGGAGTAGCTTAAATAGCAATGCATATGACAAAGATTCTCCCTGGTTTTACTGCGACTGGGGCGGCAGGTCTCAATACAACAATACAGCGTGGATGACGTCTAGTGAGATGGCAGATATTGTTAATTCAATTCTTCTTGTTCAAAATGATTCGTCAGCAGATTCACATATTTTGCAGCCTGATGTTGCAGATCCAGACATGTGGTCACCTGATAAAGTAAAGTCTGAGCTTTCAAAATACCGTACACCATTCTCTTCAATTAGTGGTGGGTCAGTTGATGCAGATTTTGGAAGTGGAAAATCGTCAACAGTGCACTTGCAAGGCGACCAAGGAAGTTTTGATGTTGACGCAGTAACATTTAGGAAATATTTTAATCTTCGCGCTCCTGCAAAGATTCAAATCGTTGGCTACTTATATAACTTAGAAATTCACTGATTGTGATATCATAAAGCTATGAGTGATCGCGACCAACGATTTTCCGAAGCAACAGAAGAACCTACCCAGGATGCATCCACCATAACTCAACCAACAACAAGCACAACAAGGGAAAAAATGATGGACAAAATGCATCGAATGCATGACAAGATAGGAAAGCTTCATTTATTTGCCTCTTTTTGTGAGCGGCCATCCAATGTAACGTTTCAAACACAAGAGCCAGATGAGCAGGTGTTAGTATTTCTTCGAAAATCACAATGGGTTAATTTTCCGTGGATCTTTACAACAGCTATTTTTCTTATTATCCCTCTTGTTTTGTATTTTTTACATGATTCATTTCTTACTCTCATTCCTCCGCTCAATGTGATTTTGGTTATTATCCCGTTTTATTATCTTTTAGTTGCTATTTATGCATTTGTGAATTTTGTTACGTGGTATTACAATGCAGCACTTATTACCAATAAACGTGTTGTTGATATTGATTTTCATCAAATTGTTTTTAAAGATGTAGCAGAGACCAAACTCGCCTTAGTCCAGGATGTTAGCTATAACCAAACAGGCGTCTTACCCAATATTCTAGGTTACGGATTTGTCCTCATTCAAACAGCAGGAACACTAGACAATTTTGAATTCCACAATCTTCCCCACCCAGATAGGGTCGAGGAAATTGTTGAAGATTTGATTGGAGGAAAAAGATTTTATGAGCCCTGAGCAGATTTTATTTCTACAAACCCAGGGTGCAAGTATTTTGCTGAAAATAAGCTTTAGCATTATGCTGTCTCTTGTTGCAGTATTTCTCTTTGTTGTCTTAAATCAAATTCGCGCAATGAACCGGATTGTCACACAACCTGATATGTTTCCGTATTTACAGTCGTTTGTTCTTTTCTTAGGAATCTGCACACTTGCCCTTATTGTCGTCACACTTGTCATACTGTGATACTATAAAAGAGATGGCAAGCAAAATTACTGTTGGAAAAATTGTTGCATCAGCAAATGATACTGGATGGTCACAAGCATACCATGCTGGAGGATTTACTGCTGTTGTCTCCGTAAGCACCAAATCTCCAAGTGACAAAGCTCCCTTAGCGCGCGTTGGCAAAGAGCTTTTGGACACGCTTGTTTCTGAATACTTTACTCTAACAACCAAAGATCTTGAGACAGTAAAAGATGCAGTAAAGGCAACAGTAAGCAAAACCCCAAAGGATGTAGAAGTTGGACTTGTTGTTGCAGCTGTTGTTAAAAATATCCTGTATGTGGTGATTGCGGGTGAAGGACGGGTACTACTCAAACGTGGAGAAAAATTAGGGATGCTCTTAGGAATCAAGCCAGAATCTGAGGAGAAAATCGCATCTGTTTCAGGATTCTTAGAAGTTGGGGACATAGTCCTTTTGCATACACTCTTCTTTGGACAAATTTTCTCACACGATGAGCTTGCTGCTTCATTTGATGGGAAAACAGCAGAGGAATTAGCAGAGCTTTTTGCTCCTAAAGTACATAATGCACAGATTGGGGGAGCATCAGCACTTGTCTTTTCATATCATGAAGATGAACCAACTGCACCCGTGCGTCCTGTGATTGAGACGCCAAAAGAAGAAGAAAAAGAGGTTTCAACAACTCCAGAACCAGCACTTCCTGGATTTGAAAAACCTATTGAAGCACCCCACCAATCCAAACTTGCCTTTTCCCATAGACAGAAGCTTTTTCTTACGATAACAATTATCTTAGGTATAGTACTCATCGGAAGTATTCTCGTATTTCAAAATCGCCAACAAGCTGCAAAGCAAGAAGCGCTCTTTCAGTCAATTTATACTCCGGCAAACACAAAATATAACGAAGCAAAAGGACTTCTTAACTTAAATAAAACACTTGCCATAGAAGATCTCCAATCAGCCCAGCAGACGCTCACAAATGGTCAAGAAAAATTTGCTCAAGGATCTAGCGAGCGCAAACAAATCCAATCACTATTATCTCAAGTAACAACAACGCTAACCGATGCGCAAAAAGTGCCGCTTCTTGATGCGCAAAAAGCAGCAGACAATGCCTCTCCTCTTCTCTCTTTCGCCGCTAAGCATAGCAGTTTGTATATTACCCAAGACACAAATAATTTCTATGGTGCAGATAACACCACCATCACGCAGTACGATAAAAAAACAGATGTTAGTAAAAAAATTATTACTAATGGTACAGACTGGAAGCAAATTGGTGGCTTTGATACCTATTTTGGCAATATGTATGTCCTGGATACTAAAGACGGGATAGATAAATATGTTGCAGGGAGTGGTGGATTTGGGAATAAATCAGCGTATTTTACGGGTACTGCGCCTGATTTATCCAAAGCTGTCTCTATTTCCATAGACAGCTCGATTTGGATTTTGGAATCTGATGGAACAATGCTTAAATACACAAAAGGCGCACAGGATAGTCTTTCTATAACAGGGCTTGATACACCGCTTAAAAATCCAACACAAATTCTAACAAGCGCAGATTTGGATAATGTGTATGTCGTGGATAAAGGAAATTCGCGAATAGTGGTATTTAAAAAAGATGGAAGTTTTGTTGCCCAGTATTCTTCAGGAACCGTTGCAACGACAACCTTTATTGATGTCTCAGAGAAAAATAAAAAACTCTACCTTCTTTCAGGGAGTATCGTCTACCAACTTGACCTCAAGTAGCCTGCTTCGATCTCTTTGAAGGAAAAGTATGTCCTGTGCCATTTTGTCCAAATCCATCGTCTCTAGCTTGAGTTAGTTTTTGCAGTCGCATTCTATGCAAACCCACCGCTCGCTTTGCCTCTCCACCAGGTTGTCCTTGTTGTTTACTCAAAGCGTCTTCATGCACAGAAATAACGGCATCGACTGATCCTGTTTGAAAATATATTATCTCATCTGCCCTTGCGCTTCCCTGTTCTAACTCCGTTAATTTTCTCATTTTAGAATTATATCATTTTACTTTAACTACTTTTTTCAGTATCATGAGGCTATGAGAATTTTCAATAAACGGGCTAATTTTGATTACGACCTGCAAGACCACTTCGAGGCTGGCATTAATTTGCTGGGAGCCGAAGTTAAGGCTGTAAGAGCAGGCAGAGCAGATCTGACAGGCTCACATGTACGAATAATTGGATCTGAGGCTTACTTAGTTAACGCCTCTATTTTTCCTTATGAATATGCCAGACCGGAGCTATATGACGAGCGGCGTAGCCGAAAACTCCTTCTCCACAAGACCCAAATACTCAATTTTAGGCACAAAATGGACGGAGCCAACTTGACAATTGTGCCTATTTCGATGTATACTACAGGCAGTCTAATCAAGCTGGAAATCGCACTTGGAAAAGGAAAAAAGCAGTATCAAAAGAAGGAATCCAAGAAGCAACGTGACCTAAAAAGAGAACTTGAGAGACAGGATCTTTAAAATCAGTATTCGTGATAAGATAAATAAGGTATTTATTTTCTTGGGGATGAACTGATTCGACAAGAAATGTTCTTTAAAAATTGCAAGCCGACTTTGATAAGTAGTCGTAAAACAGAATCACTAATAAATGCAAAAGCATTTATAAAGGTTCAGCGAGTAGCTGACCTTCAGCCAGTAGTGAGACCAGCCTATGCTGGACTCCAACTTTTTGCATAAGCATAAAGTAATGGCGTCTAAAGATGACTTCTCTTAGTGAGTCCTTTAGGCTAATTTAGCTAAGAGAACTAATAATAAACTTGGTTACTATATTATTGGACAAATAACCTTGGGAGTATAACTTTCTGTCTTTGGAAAAATATACTTCGACACTTTTACAAAGACTACGCTTGTAGAAATTTTTAGATAATATCCTTGGACTCCGGTTCACTGCCGGACATCTCCACAAACAAAACTCCCCACAAGGGGAGTTTTGAATTATATGACTACTGTACAAAAACAACGTTTGACAATTCTCAGAGGAGACAGAATACTTCGTGATGCCGGAATGAAACAAGATGAAATAGCTGAGCTTCACCTTACTCGGGCACATAGATTGGGTGCTGTTGCTAGAAATACAGAAGATTCAAGATTAAAATCTAATATTGGAAATGAAGCTCTTGAACATGGCCTCCGATATGAAGAACTTCATAGATAGCTTAATCCTGAGCCAGGATAACCCCATACACTTTTCTAAACCCATTTCTTTTTAAAACGTTTGCAGCTTCCAAAAGCGTTGACCCTGTTGTTACAATATCGTCAACTAAAAATACTGTTGGTCTCTTTGCATAATTCTTGATTCTTAATTCATGATTCTGAATGCCAAAGGCATTCTTTATATTCCGAATCCTCTCTTCCCTTTTTAATCCATACTGTGGTTTTGTTTCTTTAATTCTTAAGAGAATATTCTGTACAGGTATTCCAAGCTTTTTCCCTAAATTCTTTGCCAGAATTTCTGCGTGGTTATATCCTCTTTTTCTTTCTTTTGAACGAGATAGAGGAATTGGAACAAGAATTGGATTTTGCTGCAGGATTTTCATAAACAATTCTTCTTGAATCATTTGCTCATAGAGTAAATCTCCCAAAACAGTCTGCAAATCCGTTAGATACGGTGCATATTTAAATTGATACATAAGCTTTTTAAGAATTGATTTGTAATTTAAAGCAGCAAAGTATCCATCTATTGTGTATTTTCCTTTGCAGCCGGGATGAGTCATGCCATCAAAACAAGGCTTATTACACACTAAGCATTTTGGACTTACAGAAAAAGAAAGGGAAGCAAAACAATTTGGGCAAAGATATTCTCCAAACTTTTTGCACCCAACACATTTTTTAGGAAACAGAATATCAAGAAGACTCACAAAATAAGTGTAGAGCTGTCATTCTGGCTTGTCCAGAATCTTTTGCTTCGCTATAATCAACTTCACGGAGGAGTCGCATAGCTGGTCCATTGCGGGGGATTGCTATTCCCCTGAGCCGTAAGGCTCGCGCAGGTTCGAATCCTGTCTCCTCCGCACTTCCCAGACCTCTCTCAAAATGATAAAATGAAGCTATTGGAGAGGTCGCATAGTGGCCGAGTGCATTGGTTTACTAAACCAACGATCCGCAAGGATTCGCGAGTTCGAATCTCGCCCTCTCCGCTCATCATGAGTATTACACCCTTTGCATCCCGTGCTGGAGAGAAATTAGATTACGCATTAAAAGAGTTTGATATAGACGTCACAAGATTAACCTGCGCAGACTTTGGCGCAAGTGTTGGCGGGTTTGTTGATTGTCTTCTTAAGCGCGGCGCAGAAAAAGTCTACGCTGTCGAGACAGGATACGGTGAGCTTGCATGGAAACTTCGCAATGACCCACGAGTCGTTGTAATGGAAAAAACGAATGCTATGCATGTTGTATTACCCCAAAAAATGGATTTAATAACCAATGACACATCATGGACTAAGCAAGAAAAAATTCTTCCAAATATATTAGCTAATCTCGAAGAGAATGGTCTTATTGTTACATTAATTAAACCCCATTATGAAGCAGACAAATCACTTCTCCATAAAGGAAAATTAGAAGAAGACACGGCAGAGCTGGTTGCAAAAAAAGTATATGATGAGATTCCACACCAATTCCCTGTTGTCGCAAAAGGCTTTGTTAAATCTCCTCTTCTGGGCAGTAAGGGTGGGAATAGTGAATTTGTTGCGTTTTTTCAAAAAGCGTAGGAGTGATATACTAGCACTATGCCAACACCAGCAAGTCTTCTTCGCCCAACCCAGGAAGCATTTGATCATCATAAAAATCATCAAGAAGACCATAAATTTGGTAATCCACTTCGCGATGTTATCTTAGGTGGACAAGATGGCATGGTAAATGCATTAGGGATTGTTTTGGGCGTTGCTGCAGCTGGTGGCAATGCGCATATTTTAGTACTTACTGTCCTTGCAGCCTCTGCAGCAGAAGCTATTTCCATGGGTGCTGTTGCCTATACGTCTGCTCAGTCTCAACGCGACTATTACGAAGCTGAGCTGATTAAAGAGAAAAAGGAGATAGAAATGTATCCAGAGATGGAAAAAGAAGAAGTGCGAAGAATTTTTGAGGCAAAAGGCTTTACAGGAAAAGTGCTGGAAGAAATTGTAACAACAATTGTTGGAGACAAAAAAATCTGGACTGATACCATGATGCGAGAAGAACTAGGAATAGAAAAAGTTGAAACGAGAAATATTTTTAGAAGCGCTGCTGTAGTTGGTATAACAACAGCAATTGGGAGCATTGTCCCCTTACTTCCCTTCTTTTTTAGCTCTTTTGTCCCACAAACATTCCAAACAGAAATTATTTTATCTATTGTTGTGTGTGGGATTGCACTTTTTGGTGTTGGTGCATATCAGGCGCTTTCTCTTGTTGGAAGCTGGTGGAAGAGTGGTATCCGAATGGTAATTATTGGCTTGTCGGCTGCATTTGTTGGCTACTTCTTTGCCAAGTTTATTCAAGGATAATTCTTCTATTTTTCTTACAATTCATTGATCATTTTTTTACGTCAATAATCTACATTTGTCTTATAATACTTTTAATTCAATCTTTTTTAAGATTTTTACAACAGCAATATAATATGACAGACACAATTGTAAATACACCGGCTTCTACTCAAGACTCAGGCAATAATGGCATGGGATTTTTGCTTGGAGTAATTGTGTTAGTTGTTTTTTTGCTCTTATTTATTTTCTACGCTCTTCCGTATCTTCGTTCCTCATTTATGGGATCCAGCCCACAAGTCAATATTCCTAGCCACTATGATGTGAATGTTAAGCAAACAAAGTAGCCTCTTACTCTCTCCAGATAGTCAAACGAGGCTATTTCATATATAATACTTCTACTGGAGAGGTCGCATAGTGGACTAGTGCAACTGTCTTGAAAACAGTCAAGGACGCAAGTCCTTCGCGAGTTCGAATCTCGCCCTCTCCGCTCTTCTTGACTCCATTTCCTCACTCAAGTACAGTAAGTATATGGATGAAAAGCACCAAGAGCACCCATTAAATCCCTATACTGTAAAGACCCTTCTTTCGTGGAAAGCCCCAGGTAGACCCTACAAAAAGAAGTCAAAAAGTTATTACAGCTCTCTTATTTTACTTACCCTTCTTATTGAAATTATTCTCTTTCTATTTTCTCAATATGCGCTCATGGCCGTTGTTGCAGCGCTAGCTTTTTTGGCATTTGCTCTTGCGGTTACTCCTCCTAGTAATTTTCTTTACCGTATTTCAACTGAAGGGATCATGGTTGAGGATCATTTTTTCTTATGGGAAGAATTGTACGATTTTTACTTTAAAAAAAGAAACGGCGTTGATGTGCTCCATATTCGCACCTATGCCATGATTCCAGGAGAATTAACACTTACATTAGGAGATATGACCGAAGACCATGTAAAACATATTCTTCTTCAGTATCTTCCCTACCGTGAATATATAAAACCAACAATGATGGAAAAATCCGCAGAGTGGCTCTCTAAAAATTTTCCACTGGAAAAAGCGTGATCTTTTGCTCCATATGGTCTAAATCAGGTATAATACTCCTACTTTCATGTGCCCGTAGCTCAGCGGATAGAGCATCAGATTGCGGATCTGACGGTCGGAGGTTCAATTCCTCTCGGGCACGCATAGGGAGGAGTCGGATAGTGGTTTATTCCAGCGGTTTCGAAAACCGCCGTATGCAGTTTTTGTATACCGTGAGTTCGAATCTCACCTCCTCCGCCCTCAAATATCTGTCCTCGTAGCTTAGTTGGATAGAGCATTAGGTTCCGAACCTGAAGATCGGCAGTTCAAATCTGCCCGGGGACGCACTAGCCATTACCACCGAATGGTTTGGTAATCTCGAGTGCTTTTCCGTAAACCATAGGTAAAACAAGCCAGAAAAGTCCCATTGTCAGGAGGAATAGAGGAATTTTTCTCAAACCCCAACGCGTTGCCCATTCTCCTGCTTCTTCCATTGCAAGCTTACGCAGATTCTTTGCATCAGATTCTTGAGAAAAAAGCCCTCTCCATCCGTACTGACCATATAATCGCTTTACGTATCCTATTGCTTGCTTTCCGTGCTCATCCATCTCGGCTTTTCCAAACCAATGATCTACTCCCTGACCAAAATCCTGCATAAATCTTCGTATTCTTCCTAGATCTTTTTCCTCCCCTAAGAATCTCGACTCTTTTTTCATTTCCTCTCGCACCTCTTCATCTCTTTTTTTAGGATCTGTTGAATAGGCTGTTCCATCTTCTTTATGATTTTCCTTATCGCGTCTTTCATTAAAGACTTGAACTTTTGCATTACCTTCTGCTTTATTCATATCGCTCTTGTCACGTTGATATTTTTGAAATGCTTTTTTTGCCTCATCGGTATCTCCGCCAAATAAATGCTTTTCCGTAGGAGAAAGGCTGCTCCAATTTTTAACAGCAAGATCCCTAAGATCGCTTACGCTCATACCATACGTATCACTTAACGCTCTTTGCTCAAGTGTTCGCCATTTTCTTTGAAGATCCTGGTACCGTGCATTTCGTTGAAGATATGATTTTTGTCTTGACTCTCTTCTCCTTGCTTCAACATCGCGTCGCGCATTAGCTTGCTGCTCTGCTGGTAAGCTATCTATTCCTGCTTCTTCCACATCCAATGCTGCTTCGTTTTTAACTTGCTCTATGTACTCACGCACATTAACGAATTGATCGTAGAGTTTTTTTTGCTCTGGAGATAATGCATTTATCTCCCCATCTTTTTCATTTATTTCTTTAAAGGGGTGATCTTTTGGGTCAGACGCCTCTGTGGGCATATCTGCAATTTGTTTTACAGTATCTGGCGTATCTTTTTCTATTGTTTCAAATTCTTTTAGAGCCTTCTGATAATCTTCACTCTTGTCTAGATGTTTTTGTATATCTGTATTATCAGGTCCAGGAACATCGGGACTTGCAGGTTGAGGTAATGGAGCTGCCATATCAGGGGTATTTGTATTCGTATCTGATTCTGTTGCTTCCCCATTTTGTTCTAATTCCGCTGCTGGCTCTAAAGAGGCTCGGGTAGTATCTACAGAAACATCAGAAGTATCTACTGCACTCAACTGTTGCTGCTGCAATTCTTGCACTAAATCTGTTGGTACTTGTACTCCAAACTCTTGACTAAGTTCCTGTGCATGTTGTGGATTTGCTCTCATCAGAGGGAGCAATGCCTCCTCCTGCTTGTCTTTTGCAAGAACTCGAACCTGTTCTAGTGTTTTTTGATATCTCTGCTCTGATAACTCGTCTGTTGTGGGCGTATGTGTATCTGCTTGATCTGAGACAGCATCAGTGGGTGCGACTACTTCTGCAGGCTGACTCACATTCGCTTGGGTTCTTGCAGCCTCTGCCTGCACCAGTGGTTCATTTGTTGGCCACATTGGATTTGCCTGCTGCACCCCCTCAGCAGACTGTGGCAAATCAGTAGGTGCTTGTTCAGGGATTGATTCTGATTCTGACTCCTTAAATGGGTCAACACCATTAGCCTCATGCATCACTGCAAGAGTATCTTGAGGAAATCCTGTTGCAACAGCTAATTTTCCTAATGCTCCCTGAGGATTTGCAGGAGGACCAACTAGTACATCTTGTGTTTCCTGTGCTACCTTTTTCTCTGCTAGCGGATCCAGTATATTACCACTCGTATCTTTTGGTTTACCTAACCTACCCAGTACTGTTGCTGCATCTTCTGGACCACGAATAGGCTTATGTCCCTGCCAAGCTCCAGAGGCTTCTGGGCCACTCGGCCCACCAATAGGACCAGAGGAGCCGTCGCTACCAGCCCTTGCGTTAGTAGGTGACATCTTAAGCACTTCCTTTCTGTTCTAATTGCTGAACGCTTATTTCTTGCGTTGGAACTTGCTGAGCATCTTGCTGATTTACAACTGGGGCTGATGATTCCCCTGGTTGCTGTTGATCTTCTTGTTTTTGCGGGTAAAGAGATTTTGCAGCTGCAATTGCTGCATCCATGTTGCCCGCTTGAATATAATTTCTCATTTGCCCAAGTGCCTGTATACGTGCTCCTTCATACACTTTTCCAATTTCCACAGCATACACTTCTTTTGCTTCTTCATATTTCTCAGAAAGTCCTTTTAGTTTGCTAAGTAAATCTTTCTGATCATTGATTGGTAAAAGTGCTAAAAAATCCTTTGCTTGCTGACGAGCAGTCTCCACAGCAATACGATTCACCTTAAGGTGCTCGATAATAAGCTCAACCAATTCTTTCTCCACTAGCTTCACTTCTTCTTGCATATCCATATTGTTACTATAATTCATTTTCATTCCTTCCTGCAAGCTAAATATAAATACGGTATAATAGCAAGGCTATTCTAGGATATATTAAGGCTATTTTCTTGATATTTACCTTTTAGAATACTGATAATGAAAGAAGAATTTTCAGCTGGAGGAATAGTTTTTTGGTTACAAAATGGCAATATGACCATTCTTGTTTCTCAGCATTCGGGACATCATGGATGGGTTTTCCCAAAAGGTCATGTTGGAGATACTATTCAGGGCGAGACACCGGAAGAAGCAGCAATTCGAGAGGTACAGGAAGAAACAGGAATAACCGGTAAGATTTTAGAAAAACTGTCTCCAATTGCCTTTTGGTATAGTTTCGAAGGGGAAAAACGCCACAAACGAGTTCAATATTTTCTAATGAGATACGAGTCCGGAGATGTAGCAGATCATGGATGGGAAATGGAAAAGGTTGAATGGCTACCAGAAATTGAAGTAGAAAAAAGATTAACATTTACAGGAGACAAAAAGGTCTGGCAAGAAGCACAACAGAAAATAAAACAGATAATGTAGTTTTCGACAAGGAGAGGTCGCATAGTTGGTCTAGTGCGCACGCTTGGAAAGCGTGTATGTTCGCAAGAGCATCACGGGTTCGAATCCCGTCCTCTCCGCTAGATTATTAATTCTCGGGATTCGAATGCCGGACTGAGCAAAGCGAGGGAGGCGGGATCGCGAGGGTCGCCGCAGCGACAACTTGTGACCGAATCCCGTCCTCTCCGCTAGATTTATCTCATTAATCTTGACTTTCCTTTTAAAATCTTCCACACTGGAAATATGCATTTTTCTGCCCGGTTTTTTAGTGCAATTGGCGTACTTTTGCTTCTTATACTATCTAGTGTCTATTCCTTTTTACCTTCCAAGGTTTATGCCCAACAAGAAATTCCAGTTAATACTCAAACCGCAACAAACTCTTTTGACAATACTGTTGCCCCAACGGTAAGCAATCTAGCACAAGGCGTCATGTGGGGATTTCTCTCTTTTGCAAGTTGTGCAATCGATGGACGAGATGTCACCAGTCCTCAGCAAGGATGTCTTGGGTACAATTCCAAAACAGGACAGTTAACTCGCGCTACAACAACAAATCAAGGTCTTCTCGGTCTCACCAACTCTGGCATTGCTCTTCTTTTCAGTCCGCCACAATTCCATGTTGGTAATTATGTCAGCTATGTTGCAGGAAATTTTGGCGCAGTAAAAAGTGCAAATGCAGCATCAGGCACAGGATTTGATCAGTTGGCACCAGTTATGAAGCTTTGGCTTGCATTTCGCAATGTTGCATACTTATTATTTGTTATTGTTTTTGTTGTTGTGGGATTTGCGATTATGCTTCGGGCAAAAATAGATCCACGTACAGTTATGACAATTGAAAATCAGATTCCAAAGATTATTGTCGCATTGATTCTTGTAACATTTTCTTATGCAATTGCCGGATTTGTTATCGATATTATGTGGCTTGCGACATTTATTACTATTAATCTTTTTTCAACACTTGATCCAGCGCTGCAACCTGCGTTGATGACAGCAAATATCTCTACCAATCCTATTACATTTCTGGACACTGTCTATACAGGTGGCATTTTGGGAATGATTGTACAACCTGCCGCATCAATTTACGACATAAATGTCGGACTCGCTCAGGCTCTTGTGCAAAATGCAGGCTGGATGGCACTTCCTGGCATTATTCCTTGCTTTTTGGGATCAATTGGTAATGCACCTCAACAATTATTGGGAAGCCAGGGAGCATTCGGCTTCCTTCCTCTTCCGCTAAGGGTTTTGGCTCTTCCCGCTTCGGTTCCCCAAGCAATAGGAAATGCTGTTGCACAGCCAATTCTGGGCAATTTCGGTGCAGTTGCTAACCTTATTTTTGGCAATCATGTTGCTGGAGCTGTTCAGCTCGCAACAAATGCCGCCGATTCACCCTTAGTATCATGTATTAAAAACGGCTTTACTGATGGCATATCCAGTATTGCTGGTATTGTTGCTTTCTTTATTTTTGCTTTTGCGCTTCTTTTCGCGCTTCTTCGCATGTACTTTTCGCTTTTAAAATCATATGTTCTTTTCCTCCTCTATGCGATATTAGGACCGTTCTTTATTTTGCTTGGCGTATTACCCGGTACTTCTATTAACTTTGACAATTGGCTTCGTCACTTGCTTGCGTATAGCCTTGTTTTTCCCTATGCAATAGGTATTATTTTACTCGGACGAGTTATTTCAGATGTCTATCTGCAAAGTAAAACAGGCTTTGTTCCACCTCTTATTGGTGTCCCAAATGGGGTAAGTCAATTTATGGGACCGCTTATTGGGTTTGGCATTATCTTGCTTCTACCTCAAGCGCTCACCATGCTTCAAGACGCTCTAAAGGCTCCGGATATTAAATACTTACCAGGAGTTGGACAAATGTTGGCTCAAGGAACCCAAGCATACAGTAGTATTGTCAGTCAGCCATGGAAAAGACTTACCAGACATCAAGATACTGTGCGAGGCTTGAGTGAAGGAGGATTGCGAAAGTGGTTTATGAATATCCCTACGCCATTTGGTAAGATGAGAAAACTTGCTGGAGAAAACGAACCAGGTCTTAATAAATAGTTAAAACTTTATTCCTGCCCCTGCTTGTTTCATGACAAGGCCTAATGCTTCAAAAAAACCAAACAAGAATCCTCCTGTGAATGCATCTCTATATTCACGCATCCAGAGCGCCCAGAGAATTGCGTGGCCTGTTACCAAGATCTTCATCATTTCCTCTGGCGTAAAGAATCCAGATAGCACAATCGCCTCACCATCTTGTCCCTGCATCACACGAGCGGCATACTCCATGAATGCATGAGCAATGTGTTCAACATCTTCTGCAGAATAAAGTTTATACCCCCCTGCCATTCGTGTATGCTCGCGAAGCTGCGCTGCAATAAGGTATGCAAAAACATTACGTCCCATTTTTGATTTGTATTGATTTGCAGCCCAACCCGACACATCATGCCTGTTATACATTCCCATTTCACGTACTTTTTTACTAAACATAGACTCCCGAAGTGTCATAAAGCCAAAGTGAGGCTTTCGTGATACTTGACCATGAGCATTAATAGTCTCGTCATACAGCCACCCGTAGACAGTATTGTCATACAAAAATCCATTATTATCAAAACCATATCGCATATGTTTCCATGTTGAATCAATCATTTTCTGCATTTCTTCATTATTCCATGTCATTCGTCCCAATTGATCTCTATGCAGTAATTTATCCAGGTTAAATTCCTGCTTTTGAGTAATATCAATAAACATATCAACAGCATGACTTACATGATCCGCATAGAATTGGCGCATTGCATTTCCTGCAAATTCAAATTTTTTCACATCTTTATTTAGATTCATTCTATGACCTATTACGTTCCCTTTTGAATCCGTTACATTTTCTAAACCAACAAGAATTTCATACAAATTTTTCCCGTATTCATTTGATCCTTTCTCTCGCACCTTTAATCCTTGCCAAAAGTCAGTCCCAAGCCGATGAATACCATATAAATTATCTTTATTCCCCAAATAATTACCACCGCCAGACTGACGCAAACGGTAAAATTCTGTATTGATTACTTTCGACCATGCATCATGCCCAATTCCCTGCATATCATTTCTTGCTGAAATGCCAGTATGGAATGTGAAGGTATATGCCCATTCCTCTGCCCACAATGCATCATGATCGTCTAACTTTTCTGTGTAGGAAATTGTATCGCGCATTGCGCCTCGCATTAATTCTCTTGCATCTAAGGAATAGCGAATATTCTCATACGGATTAATACCGGCAGTAAAATCCTTATTTCCATCAAATGACCTAACAAACATGGCAACAGCAAAACCTGAAAGGTTTTTTAGCGAAGCATCGTCCCTGAAAGCTTTTTCTGTCCTATTATACGCATCAACATCACTCTCACTACTACCTGGTCTAACCCTTTTTTTCACCATATCAAGAAAATCTCCTCTTCTTTGATCTGAATTATTTGACTTATTAAATGAGTCAAGAAATATTTGTAATTGTTGCAACCTTTCTCTATTTGCTACCTGAATAACATTTCCGTTTTCATCTCTTTTTTCTGCGTATCTTTCACGTATTATTCTTTCCACTTCTGCGAGAGCTCCTGACGTTATAGACCTACTTCTTCCCTCGTTTGAGGTGGTCAAAAAATCTGCGCGATTATGCATAAGCAAATCTGCCAATTCTGCTTTTTCCCAAGCAAATCTCGCTCGCGTTGTACCGTCTTTTATTGGGACGCGAATATTATTAATTTCTGCCAAAAATTCAGCCTCTACAAAACTACTTTCTGGATGTTTTTTATCGAATCTATAGCTTAAGTTCCCTTCATCGAATTGAGTATCATCTTTATTTGTAAGAAGTCTCCCAATAAGTGCTTTGTAAAAAATCTCTCCTCCATTTACTTCAAGTTCTCCTTTTCCCTCATTTGCCCGTCTTTCTAATATGTTAAAAAAGGGATTAAATCCTTCAGTATTGTATTTGTTATACTCTGCATTTGCTTCTGCAATATGATAATACGCAGCTAAAGACCTCTGGAATGCTTTTCCCAAAGTTCCTTGTCCTATATCTTTGCCTTTCCACTTCATTGCAGCTTCGTTAATGGGCTTGCCATTTTCATCTACGTCACCTCTATACGTTGAGGCAGGCATGTCTAAAATGCCAGCAATTCTTCGATGCGTACGTGTCCAAATATTATCACTGTAAATTTCTGCCATAACGTCTTTTAATGGAGTCTCACTTGGCATACCCTTTTGTCGATAATTCACGTCTGCATTATGACTTTTTGTCTGAAGCCATAGCTGATACATAATTTCTTCCTGCGCATTTTCAAATTCTTTTGCTCTTGGATCTTTTGGCGGAATTGTGTCCCACTGTTCTTTACTTTGCAACCATTCTCGCACTGGCATAAGCTTACCTTTATCGTTGTAGTAATACACTGGCAAAACTCGTACATGCCTTTCCTGATCTTCTTCAGGAACTGGACTAACATATACATCTACAGTCTTCTTCTCACCCGTTTCCTCATCAATAATCTCAACATTTTTGTAACGACCAAGCGCTTTCTGATCATAAGGATCCGTTTTTAAGACCTCTCTCCCCCCTTCTATTACTGCCATTGACTCATATGTTCCTGCTTTTTCTGCACGATCCAAATCTGATTCCAAAACCTTTAACTCTCCTTTTGTTTTTACCCGGTGAGCAAAGTATGAATTAAAATCAACTAACATTTCATACATAGGAATTTTTCTTGAGCCTGCTACGATGTACATTCCTTGAAAAAGATCAACCGGCGCCATGGGATCAAAGTCATGGTAAAACTCTGCCCGCTCCATAACCCAGCGGTAGAAATTTTCTGGATGTGCTGTTTCATCGGACATTTGCCGTCCAAATTGATCTTCATATTCATTAATGTCGATAAGAGAAAAGTCCCCACCCGACTTAAAGCGATCATCATCAAGCGTAATATTAAATCTGGTCATCAATTCTTCAAATGAGACAACCTGCCTAAATGGATCGTCATATTCTCTGGAAAGTTTTGCTCTTTCATAATACGAAGAGATCGTCTTTGCCAAATCAGCAATACGGCCCGCTTGCTGTTTAATTCTCTCCCATCTGTCACCTGTATCTTCATTTTCCGTTAGCTGACCGTTTGCTTTAATTACTGTTATTGCCTCTGCAAGCTCTTTTGCTGCCTCAGGAATCTTGTTGGCTTTAAACTCTGCAAGCATGACTTGATTTGTATTGTGATTTGCAACATCAGACTCAATATTATAAATAAGAATTTTTGCTGCATTCGACACAAAATCGGCATCAGCCATCACATCTCCTGCCGAAGCCTTTCCTTGGACAGTATTTGCAACTTTTATTAGCTCATTACTGGTAAGATTTCTTCTTCCCTCTTTGTTTACTCTTTCTGTCAATTCCGGCAGCGCATCTGTTTTAGCAGAAATAGGCTCCACACCAGTTTCTCTCCCAGTGTCTGCATTTGCCTTAAGCGATGCTGTTGCTTCACTTACCGGCGCTGGGGCTACATCGCTTTGGTAGGATGATGGTCTTTCTGCTGTGGCTGTTGATGTACCTGCACTCATATATCCATCGTACCTGCTTCCTCCAGTTGGTGTCAATTCTGCATTACTCATGAGCGTATTGTAGAATTAACTCAAGATTTTTCCTTGATATTTACCTCACAAAACCATTACGAAATTGACTATTTATTATTTACAATTGATTATTGACCATAGGATAAATTGACTAATTAAAGGTTAAAAATTATGATTAAGTAACTATGACAAGTAAGGAGCTGTCTGGAAGAATTAAAAAATTTGTTCTAGAAACTATTTTCTTATTAAGAAGTCTTCCAAAAACTCAGGAAAACATTGTTTTCGCAAAACAGCTCATAAGATCGGTATCGTCAATAGGAGCTAACTATGCTGAGGCCATATTTGCAGACACAAAGTTAGACTTCACACATATAATAAATATTTGTCGCAAGGAAGCACATGAAACTGTCTATTGGCTTGATCTGCTTGCTGAGATAAATCCGTCATTGAGGAAAAAGTTTGATATTTTGATTGATGAAGGAATTCAAATCGTAAAGATATTCGTGAGTTCTATTAAAACAGCGAAGGGCAATAGCTATGAAAAATAAATCCAGGTCAATTGTCAATAATCACTCTTCAATAGTCAATTATGAAGCGGAGCGCTTAGAATCTCTTTATCCGGCAACTACCCGCGAGAAAGAAATCGGAGAAATCTTTTCTGCAATTAACGCTGGTAAATCTCTTCAGCTTATCTCGCTGCCTGGAGCCGGAAGAAATTTTGTCTTGAATTTATTAACGTATAACAGAAATATACGAATTCACCATGTAGGAGAGGCAAAGCAGGAGGTCTATCATTTTGTTTTAATTCATTTCTCAGAAATCAAAAACAGGTCTCTTTTTGACATAATGAAATTCTTCTTTCTTGAGCTTGCATCTAGCCTGCATGAGAGACGCAAAGAAGAAGAGTTTTTAATGGTAGACAAGCTTTTTAAGGAAGCACTTTCGTATAACGATGAGTTGGTTTTGTTTCAGAAGCTTAAAGATGCATTTGATTACCTAACTCTTGAGAAAAAATTACATATTATTTTTTTATTTGACCGGTTTGAAACCTTTGTCCCTCAGGCAAGTGAAGAATTTTTTAACAATTTGCGAAGCATTCGCAGCAGAGCAAAATATGCCTTTTCCATTGTCTTCTCATCGACACGTCCTCTGGAGGATATGCTTGAACCAGAAATCTTTTCTGATTTTTATGAATTTGTTGTGGACAACACAATCTATCTACAGCTTGAAGATCGCATTGGGTTTGACTTTCGCCTACGTTACTTAGAAAAACTTGCAGGGAAAAAATTACCAGAGTCATACATTGAAAAGCTTCTTGCACTTACCGGCTGGCATGGCAAACTCACTAAGCTTGGGCTTGAAGCGCTTCTTGCCGGTGCTACTGAAAAATCTCTTCTCAGAACAAAGGGCATCCAAGGAGTACTGAAGGAATTGTGGCTCTTCCTAACGCCAGATGAGAGACAAGATATGCTCATGCTTTGCAAGAATGGCAACTGCCCTCTCCCCAGCGAATTCCTTCAAAGCGTTGGACTTATTCACAATCAAAAAATTACCATTCCTCTTTTTGCACAATATGTAAAAACAGAAAGCACAAAACATATATCTACAAAAATTGTGCTTGATGAATCAACAAATACAATCAATCAGGATGAACAACCTATCTCCGATACGCTTACGTTTTCTGAGTTTCGCTTACTTCGACTTCTTCTCAAACAACAAGGAACCATTGTTGACCGAGAAACAATTATTACTACTGTTTGGTCAGACACAAAAACACAATCTGGAGTAAGTGAGCAAGCACTTGACCAACTCATCTTACGTCTTCGAAAGAAAATTGAAGAGGATCCCACAAAACCTATCCATATTCTCACTGTTAAAGGCAGAGGGATACGATTCGAGCAATAATTTTCTTGACAATCAAAGATAGCATGTGGGACGATAGATATATGAAATTCTTCAAAATAGGAGTCTTTATCTTTGTTTTCTTCTGCCTAACCCTTGCCACATTAGGAAACGTACAGGCTGACTGTAATTATCCAAACTATTGCAACGCTCAGCCGCAAGATGCCAATGCTTCTAATCCAAAACCGGGTGACAACTGCACTATTAACGGAGCCCCTAATGCTTCATACAAATATGGAACAAGTAGTAGGTGTGGCTTATTCCTGTGGGATACTGGCCCATGTGTTCCAAAATGCGGCTTCTTGGGTTCGGGCTATTGCTGTGAGCCAAAAGATAAAAATAAACCCATTCCCCCTTCACCATCACCATACTTAGCTCCGCCATGCAAAACCTATGCCAATGGAACATGTGCAAGCGTTGATACTGCTTTTGGACCCATTCAAACAACCGTTGCGGGATTCGTAAAAAGCACCTTTGGTATTCTTCTTGGACTTTCCGGGGGGGTTGCGATTCTTCTTGTTATTGCTGCAGGATACCAAATGATTACGTCACAGGGTAATCCTGAAAAAGTAAAAGAAGCAAGGGAAAGACTAACTGCTGCAATTGTTGGGTTAATATTTATCATCTTCTCTGTGGTTATCTTGCAATTTATTGGCGTTGATATTCTCCAAATTCCAGGTTTTAGGAAATAATATGAGGTATCTTGCTCTTGTTATTGGCAACCCAGATGAACCAGCAACCTATCCTGTGCTCGTTCCCAATCAAATACGCAATCTCATGAACAATAACTCGATCCAAAGCATTGTTTCTTTTGTCATTATTAGCATATTTGTTGCAGTAATCTTACTTTCATTTTTCTTTATTATGTTTGGGGGAATAAAATGGATTACGTCTCAAGGAGACAAAAAGCAGTTGGAGGGTGCACAAAAAACAATCCAATATGCGATTGTCGGCCTTATTCTCGCTCTTTTGTCATTTTTTATTATTAACTTCATTGGTTTCACGTTTGGCGTACATCTTCTTGGCAACTAGCGACTTGACAAGATAAAGAATTGTTTCTACGATAGAGTCAATGAAGAAATTATTTGCCTCAATCGGCACGCTCAGTCTTTCTGCATTTCTTGCTCCTATTGCATTTGCAGATGTTAACATTAATGCATGTCCCCCTGGTAACTTTAGCGCTCTTTGTCTTGGAGCCTCTGATTTAAATAAAGTAATCGGTAATGCAATTAATTTTGTTTTTGTTGTTGCCGCCATGCTGGCATTAGTTTTCTTGATTCTTGGCGGCGTCAAGTGGCTTACGTCTCAAGGAGAAAAAGAAGGCGTTAACAAAGCACGCGAAACAATAGTGGCAGCTGTTGTTGGCCTTGTTATTATTTTTCTTTCTTATCTCATCGTCAACTTTGTTCTTAACTTGTTTGTTGGTGTAAGTCTATTTAATCTTACGCTCCCTACATTAACAAGGTAACTTCTCTTGTTTTCTTATTTTCTCTCTGATAGGCTACATATATGAGTTCATGGATTGTTAATGGTCAAGACTGCGTAGTAAATGGTATTCCAACACTTTCCTGCATTATTCCGCTATACCGAATTGGAGTAGGTGCGGCTATTTATCTTGTGGGGCTTGCTTCTCTTTTTATGCTTCTTTTTGCAAGCATTAAATATATAACCTCCGGTGGAGGCAAGGGCGTTGAAGAAGCAAAAAATATTGTCACCTATGCCATTATCGGTCTCATCATTGTCCTTCTTTCATTTTTTATTATCGGTCTTGTTGCGGGCATTACAGGAGTCACGTGCATTCTTTCGTTTGGATTTGGAACATGTCAGTAGTTACTTTAGTCTGGCAATTCCTTCAAAAAGAAGCACGAGAAAGACGTCAAGCCCCAGCGCTAAAAGCAAAAATAAATTCATTCTAATAAGAATGCTGTTTACGAATTCATTCCCCAGAAACTGAATCACCACTTGCCATAATGGCAGACCAAGAAATTGTAGCAAAATACTCAGCGCTGCAAGACCAATAAGAAGTCCTACTGCTCCCTCCATGTCTTTACTGCTGGAAAACATTGTATTTGCTATTTCAAAAATTATGTAAAAAAGTACTAAACTTTGCCAAGAAAGAAGTGTGGTAAAAAGATATGTTGATGCTAAAAGAATAATACCCAATCCTCCAATAACCGGTGCAACACCAACAAGAAATCTTCGTAAAGGGTCTGTGCGAGCAATAGCAACACTTCCCATTTTTACTTGATCCCCTTGAATCTCTGGAAAAAATTCGACCTCTCCTGTTGGAACAAAAAGAATATTTGCCAAAAGCAAATGTGACAGTTCATGCAAAACAACCCCAGGAAGAAAAATAAAAGACAATGCATAGATCGCTGCGTGCTGACTGCGGAAAAGACGAACAAATAAATGCGAGAGCAAGCGGGTAACCCGGCGGGAGAGTAAAAAAAGAATAATAAGGATCCCAACAAAAAGAGAAAGTGGCATGACTTTAGTATTGCATTTTTTTTATTTTTTTTCACGCGTCCTGTAGCCACGAGGGTGATCTATTTTGAAAGGGTTGCAATGGGATTTTTCACGTCATACACTTTTTTATATGGATAATCATCCTATTCCACAAGATGTTACAGGATTTCAATTTCGCTTAATTGGCGATATGACCATTAAGCAATTTGCTTACCTTGCCGCAGGTGTTGTATTGGCATGGATAAGTCTGTCTCTTCCTGTTTTTATTCTCATAAAACTGCCGCTTATTGTTTTTTTTGCAGGTTCTGGGGTTATTTTGGCTTTTATCCCACTTGCTGGACGACCAGCAGACAGCATGATCTTTTACTTCTTTAAGGCTGTTTTCTCGCCAACACAATATACGTATAAATCATCTGATGATGCACCTACCCCAACCACAACAGTAGACAATCAACCGGAAAAAAAAGAGGAAAAGAGAGAAGAAAAGGAAGAAAAAGTGCAACTAGTAACGCCTGTTGACAGCACTTCCTTCCAGAAGCTTTTTGAAGAGCAAAAACCTCAAGAGATACCTACCATACAACTTGCAAGCACGCCCATTGCCCCAGTTTCCGCGCAAAGCAACACAACAAACGAAGAAACAAATCAGCAAGAGCTAAGTAAAGAGGCGGTGGATTTGGCAAAAGAAATTGCTGCAGCAAAACAACAAGAAGGAGCGGCGCATGACCAAAAAGAAGCCGAAGAGGCCCATGAAAAAGTGGGCGACTTAGAATCTCAGCTTCAATCAATTCGTGCCCAAAAACAAGAACTTGAGACAAAACTACTTGAGCTCCAAAAGCAGCTATCGCAAAAGCCCCAACAGGTATTTACGCCGTCTAGCGCTCCTACGCCAAAGATTACTGAAAACGTAAGGCAAGTAGCACCAGGGCAATCAAAAATAGTAGGTGCTCCTTTTGTCAGCGATACTCCCAATCTTATTTGCGGCGTTGTTAAAGACCCTAGAGGTAATGTGCTACCAAATATTTTAATTGAAGTAAAAGATAAAGATGAAAATCCAGTACGAGCTTTTAAAACAAATCCATTAGGACAATTTGCTTCCGCAACGCCTGTTATCAACGGCACATACACGCTTACCTTCGAAGACCCTAACAGCAAACAGCGCTTTGACACAATAGAACTCCAAGCAATTGGAGACATTCTCCAACCACTTGAGGTTATCTCAATTGACGCACGGGAAGATTTGCGCAAAGAGCTCTTTGGATAATATGAAACAAGCTGCCCAACATCACGCAAAATCAACGCAATCCTTTACCGAAGTCCTGGACATTCGAGAGGATACTGTTTTGATGAAAGGAGGCAATGCCTGCCTACTTATCGAGCTCCAGGCAGTAAATTTTGCCCTTTTATCAAGCGAGGAACAGGACGCGAAAGTATATGGTTACGCAGGACTTCTTAATTCTCTTTCTTTCCCTGTACAAATTGTCATGCGTAGCAAACAAGTCAATATTCTCCCATATATCGACTCCTTAGGCATTGCTTCCCAAAAAGCCAATAACCCTAAGCTTTCCCAAGACATTCTTCAATATCAATCGTTTGTTAAAGACTTAGTTACATCAACAACAGTCCTAGATAAACAATTCTTTTTTGTTATTTCTTACTCCCTTCTAGAAGAAGGTATTGGTGGAGTTGCAAAAATGGGAAGTGATAATCTTGATGACTTCTTCATCAGGGCGCATGCAGGACTCAAGACAAAAGCAGAAAGCCTTCTCTCTCAAATCGACCGAATGAATCTTCGTGCACGGATTATTACAGGAGCAGAATTGGTAAAACTTTTTCATGATGTATATAGCGAATAATTATGGCGCTTTTTACTAAAAAATCTAAAGAAGTATCTATTGAGGGAGCCGGCAATGCAGCAGATGCTATTGCCCCAACAAAAGTTGAGGTAGACTTTAAGACGATTCGTGTCGGTAATCATTTCTACAGAACATTTTTTGTTTCTGGCTACCCTCGATATGTATCAGTCGGGTGGCTATCCCCTGTTATTGATTTTGATCACTCTCTAGCAATTAGTATGTTTGTCTATCCAATTTTTACTGATGATGTGTTGTCTAATTTAAAGCGCAAAATCGCCGAGATGGAAGCAACAATGTCAAGCGATGAAGAAAAAGGGAAACCAGAAAATCCCAAAGTTGCAGCAGCACTTTCTGACGCCCTTGGACTCCAGGCAGAATTGGCAAAAGGAATAGAACGGTTTTTTCAATTTAGTCTTTACATTGCCCTCTCATCAACAGACAGCGCAGAACTAGAACAAGCAACTAAAAAATTGACCAGCACGCTCTCCTCTCTTTTAGTAACAGCAAAACCAGCAACGCTTCAGATGGAGGAGGGATTTAAAACAACGCTACCGATTGGACAAGACAAATTGTCGATTACACGCAACATGGACACATCTAGTCTCGCATCGACATTTCCTTTTACCTCTGCTACCTTAACGCAAGACAAAGGCATTTTGTACGGCGTAAATCAACAAAATGGCTCACTTATTATTTTTGACAGATACTCTTTAGAGAATGCTAACGAAGTTGTTTTTGGAAAATCAGGATCAGGTAAATCCTTTAGCATTAAGCTTGAAATCATGCGCCAATTTATGTTTGGGACAGAAGTTATTGTTGTTGATCCTGAAAGTGAATACGGCAAGCTCGCAGAGAGCTTAGGGGGAGAATATTTGAATTTCTCAGCAACAAGTCCTGTGAGAATTAATCCATTTGACTTATCAGGAGTCTATGAAGAAGGAGAAAACGAATTAGGACTTAAGATCCTTTCTATCCGAGCACTTTTAAAAATCATGCTTGGTGCAGTTAATCCTGCTGAAGATGCAATTTTGGACAGAGCACTTGTTGAAACATATGCAGATAAGGGAATTACTGCAGATCCGGCAAGCCAGACAAAAACGCCTCCTATTTTGCAGGATTTGTATCAGAGATTAGTAAAAACACAGGATCCAATAGCACAAAACATTGCCCTCCGTTTGGAAAAATTTGTCACCGGCAGTCTTTCTGGCATTTTTAACCAACAATCGAATTTCAATATCACAAATCCTCTCACGATTTTTTCTCTTCGGGACTTGGAAGACGAACTTAGACCCATTGCAATGCATATTCTCTTAGACTTTGTGTGGACTCGTGTCAGAAAATCTTTAAAAAAACGCTTACTTATTGTTGATGAGGCATGGTACTTAATGAAACATGAAGATTCTGCATCCTTTATGTACAGCATTGCCAAAAGGGCTCGTAAATACTATCTAGGACTCACTACAGCGACTCAAGACGTACAAGATTTCCTTTCAAGTGATTATGGTCGCGCAATTCTTTCTAACAGCTCTATACAGATTCTTTTAAAGCAGAGTACCTCAGAAATTGACACGGTCGCGAAAACATTCTATCTATCTGATGGCGAAAGACAAATGCTTCTCTCATCCGGTGTTGGCCAAGGACTCTTCTTTGCAGGACAGAATCACGTTGCCATTCAAATTGTTGCTGCACCTTTTGAGCATAATATTATTACCTCAGATCCAGAAGAACTTCAAAAAATGCAAAACCAGCATGCCAGCTTGTCACCAACAGAGACCGGACAGAGCGCAAAATAGCCTATGGACAATGATCACGCTCCAAATACGTGGGATGGTTTTTATGCATTTCTCGATCGAACTGCACGGGCGGGAAATCGAGAGCTTTTTGACCGACTTCAGGAATTACGCCAAGCAGCAAGACTTAATGATAATGAAAATTTTCCTCGCTTAGCCCGAGAGCTTATTCATGCGTATGCTGAAGAATACGGCAAAGAGCACCCTTTTTCCTTAGAAAGAGATGAAAAGAATACTTTCGAAGAAGCTTTAGCATGGGGTAAGCCCCTTAGCGCACCTACTACTTCAGGACCCGTATCAAATCAAGAAACTCCTCCACCTCAAACATCTACGCTTGCGAGCATTCTTCCCAAAAAGTCCGAAAATCACGGTGGCGGAAGCAGTAGACCGGATCCAAAAGATATAGCTAGCGAAAAACTGAAGCAAACGCAAAAAATTGCTACGATTAATGCTTTTAAGCATCTTCTCGACACAACCTCGGAGAAGGATCTTCCTGACGCAATTGAAAATTTCTACCGAACTCATTTAAGTGCTGCGGGAATTTTAGGAAATCAATACAAAATACTTCAGGCACAAGCGCAATCCTTGTATGCAGACAAAAAAGATCTTACCCAACAATTGGACGAGCTAAGCAAACAGGGCAATGCGCGTCTTGCACCGCTTCTGCAAACCCAAAACATGGCACTTTCAGACGAAGCATTACGTAATCAATCACAAGAACTTCTTAACCAACGAAAAACAGAACAATATAATGCCGAGAGCATAAAAGCAGCACTTCGGGGTCAACCGCAAAATGCAGATCAGACAGACGCAATGCGTTCCTTAGCACTACAACGACTTGGAACGGCGTTTGACAATCAATGGCAATCAGTTGCACTCGACGATGCAGTAAGACAATTTGGTAGGTATGGTTTTTCGTACAACACAACAATTGATGAAGGGTATGAAGACACCGTTCATACGGCAATTGAGCATGCAAACTATTCTCAACAGCAGCCGGAAGCAATTCCCCAAAGAAGCTTTCAGGGTTCGACACAACAAAAACAAAATGGTCGCACAGGACAACTCGTCAATCAAGCAGGCAACGCAGTGAGAAATGCTGGAAGAGAAGGAAGAAAGTTGGCAAACACAACAAGAAAAGGAGAGGAGCTAGTGGCAGGAGCTGCAGCAAGACAAGGTGGCTTTGAGGGATTAGCTCTACTGCTTGGTATTGATCCAGAGGTACTTTTGGGCATTATCATTATTCTCGTTGCAGTTGTAATAATCTTAGGTCTTATACTTGCTGCTGCATTTATTATTATCCTTCTCTCTAATACGCCCCCTCCCTCTGGAGGAACTGCGCCAATTCCCGGGCTCACTCTCACCCTTACTACTGACCCGTCTGGCAAAACAACGTATTTAAATGGACAAAATATTAAATATCTCATTGATATTAACTACACAGGCCAGTACTCGTTGGTTATAACGGATCAAATTCCCACGACTGCCACTATTGTTGCAAATAGTATTACAGGACAACACGTGTTGACTGGCAACTCCATTACTTGGAATCTTGATGCAAATACCCCCCTACCTAACTCAACGGCATCTAATAAGCACTGGGAATTTAATGTAACACTAACGCCCACTGAAAAAGATATTATTCTTCACAACCAAATCACTGCAGCCTACGCACTTGGGAGCGGACCGCCTGGGCTAAATCAATCCACAACTGCTAATACGACTGGTGCGGTACGAGTAGGTCAACCTGTGCTTGCATCAGGCTCCTGTAGTCCAACAGCGCTTGCTCCATTTTTTGGCGGACAGAAAGAAGGAACAGTAGCAAGTTGCATCTGCAAACACGAAAGCGGCGGAGATCCGGGAATTATTAATAGTGCATGTCTGCGAGGCGGGACAAAAGACTATAGTGTGGGTTTATTTCAAATAAATCTTTTAGCACATGGAGACCTAGTATCCAGGTCGTGTGCCCAAAACATTAGTTATAGTTCTGGTATATGCAAAATTGCAAACCAATCCCTTGAAAATAGCTGCGCAAATTTTATGAAAAATCCAACCAACAACGTAAAAGCAGCAGTAAGTCTCTATCGCTCGGCAGGCAATAATTGGGACGGTCCCTGGCATGCTGAGAAAGGAAAGTGTTTCTAACTATATAATATGCATATGACAAAGATTCGATTACTTATTGGTGGGCTTCTTTTTATTGCTATTCTGCTTGTTGTTGGTTTTTTATATCTTCCCAAAAAATCGGTACCAACGCCAAGCAACACTGTTACCCCCACACCTGTTGAGCCACTTTTTCCTGTTACTCATCCTACTACGGCCCCTATTCCCACAGGAAATACGATAACAATTGATGGGGTCACAACAGATAATTTTTATCAATCCACAACTCCCTTTGATCCCGAAGGAGACCGTGCATTAGCAGATAAGGATGAGTATCGAATTGTTTATTTACCCGGCTCAAATCAATTTCTTGTTACTATTACTGGACCGTTCGATACGACGAGAGGAATTGCCGAACAAAACATCCTTACCCTACTTCATATTTCTCCCGAAGAAGCGTGCAGGCTTAATATTATTGTGCAAACACCATCTTTTGCTAATCCAGACCAAGCCGGACAAGATTTCCCATTGAGTTTTTGTGCCCTCTTACCGTCACCAACGCAAGGCAAACAAGTTTTCCCCACCCCAATTAAACAAATTACATACAAAACCATACAGTCTCTTGATATTGCTATTGGAAATCCGCCACAAGACGCCGGAGGATCTGGAGGAATCCCTGTCCCATCTGGCTCTCTTGGTGGATTGGTTAATGCAGTTAATCAAATTCTTACTTGTGAAGGTGGTGGCGCACATGCACCATATCCATCTTGTGTCAGAAATCTAAATATTCCACAATCATTTAAAAACAACCTTAATGCCACATACCCGAATTTTCAGTGCGGACAATTTATTTGGTCTGCGCAACACTTACTGGGTTGGCCAGTATTCCCAGGGAATGTGGGAAGTGTTTTTCAATGGTACTCCATGAACTCTGGCCATAGACAAGCCGGATATAGCTTTATCTGTAATCCATATCGCGTTGGTGGTTGTACAACAAGTAAAATAAATCAAGCTGGGGGAGCGATTGCTCCAGGGGATATAATTATCTATGGAAGCACTGGGCGATCAGACCCAGGACATATTGCCACTGTTGTAACTGTTCAGGGTAATGAGTTTACTATTCGTGTGGTTGAAGCAAATTATCGCCATGGCGTTACGTGGTTTCGATGGACTAACTTAAATGACAATCTAGGGCGTGGGGCAAATATTTTAGGCTGGTGGAGAAAACAATGAAGAAATTAATACTTATTAGCAGTATTGTCATACTCATCATCATTTGCTTGGTGATTTTCAGCTTAGGACAGAAGTCGCAACTTAATCCTTTTCCGTCCTCACTTCCAACGCCCACACCTATCAGTGCACCAAACTCTATTATCAATAGTTCTGTTCATTTAGTATCCATTTCCCCGAAAGACAAGGAAGAAAACGTTCTATCAAACGCATCTATCAAAGCTAACTTCAGCCAACCTGTGCCGGGCATAACATTTAATATATATCCTAGTATCGAATCTGTGCCAACAGTAACTAACAATCAGATAATCATTGCATTTTCCCAACCTCTTGATATCAACACAATTTATACTTATTCGTTTCTCGACCAAGATGGCAATATTATCTTCACTGGCACGTTTGCAACAGGAAATTCATCCAATTCTGTAGCTCCTCTTTCCCAAGAGTATGATCATCTCCAGACCACCGCCGACAGCGAACAACGAAAAAATTATCCAGATGTTTATTTAGCAACATACACGCCTTACGATTCAGACAGCTTTTCTGTAACTTCAGACTTTTCTGATTCTGAAGGTGGAAGCTTTTTCTTTACTGTTACGCAGAAAGCAGCAAGCGGGAAAGGTGATTTTCTTTCCTGGCTTCACTCTCTTAGTTTAACCGATGAGGAAATTCAAAAACTTGATATACGGTATCAATAAATTATGTCCTAATGGGCATAATCAAGTGAAGAAAATTAATGTTTCCCTGAATGCGGAAAACCCCAGGATTTAATGGCCCTGTCATAGAAAAATTTATCTCATTCTCCGGAATATTAGATAGTGCCTCAAGAAGATATCGTGCATTAAAGGCTATTTGATTCTCCTCACCTGTAAGAGACGCTTCTACATCTACTGTATTCTCTCCAAGCGATGGAGATTTTGCACTCACAACTATTTTTTCTCGCAAAAGTGAAAGGGTAATAATATTTGCTGACTCACGGGCAAAAATCGCACAAAGTTTTACTGCTTTTAAAAGTTCTTCTTTATCTATCACTGCAACACTTGCACTATCGGTTGGGATTACTTTTTCGAAATTTGGAAATGTCGCATCAATTGTTCTTCCAACAAGAAGCGTGTCTTCTTGCTCAAAGATAATTTGATTGTTTTTACTTGAAAGATATAAGTCTGTTTCCCCGTCCTCAAAAACACCCATTGCCTCACGTAAGATTCGTGCTGGGATAAGAAGCTTTTCGAATGATTGTTTTCCAGATTCAGGCATCTCATCAAGAGAAAGTCTATATCCATCTGTTGCAACAATAAGAAATTTATCTATCATTTTCTGAAAAAGAATTCCTGAGAGTGCGGGGCGGGTTGTCTCATTACTTGCTGCAAAAAGGATTTTTCCAAATGTTGTCTTCATATTACCTCTCGTAAAAACAGCAACCTTCTCCCCTTTTTCTTCGTACAATAAAGGGAATTCGTCTTTTGGGGTTGTTTGGAAAAGAGATTTTGTTTTTTTACTCGTTATTTCTAATGAGCCGTCCACTGTAGTAAGTATTATTTTATCTTGAGGAAGAGAGTTAACTAATTCTAGAAAAAGCTTTGCTGGTACTGTTGTTGCTCCTTCTTCTTCAATAGTTGCTGGAAGAGATGTTTCTATTCCAATTTCTAAATCCGTACTGCTAATAATGAGTCTCTCTCCTTTTGCTTCAAGAAGGACATGGGAAAGTATAGGTAATTGATTTCTCGTAGAGATTGCCTTATTGGCAAATGATAATTTCTTTTGAAGGTTTTCTGCCAGTATAGTTACTTTCATATAATAAATATTTGTAGTTGTTGTAGTGTATCGGGAAATGTGGAAAAAAGCAACGGAGCAGCCACGGATTTTGTGTGGATAACCATGTGGACAACTCTTGGGATAATATGTTGATAGCTTTGGTCAAATCTTCTAGTACACATATTATCCCCTAATCCTGTTTTTTATCCCCACAATTTCCTCAGACAAAAATCCCTTCTTTTCCACAAGATGTGCCATCTTATCCACACCGTGCATTACGGTGGTATGGTCCCGTCCACCCAAGATATTTCCTATTTCAACAAGCGTAAGACCCAATTCGTGCTTAAGAAGATACATGGCAATTTGACGAGCTTTAACAAGCGAAGCGTCCCTCTTCGGTCCCTTTAGCTGCGTTGTTTTGACATTATAAAATTGACATATTGCATCAATCAGGTCGTCTGCATGAATTGCATGAGTTTTGTTGTCCAGATCTGCAGAACCCAGCATGCGACGAATTTCGCTTTCATGTAGGTCTCCCCCCTTGGAAAGTGTTGCAACACGAAGGAGCATCCCCTCAAGAGATCTCACGTCTTGCTCTTTTTCAGCTAAAATTTTTGCTGCGTCAATCGATATGGCAAAGCCAACCTTTTCTGCTTTTTTTAAAACAATTGCTGTTCGCAATTCAAAATCCGGTGCCTCAACGTCAACAGTCAGTCCGCCTGCAAAACGAGACGAAAGTCGCGCTTCAAGCTTTTTGATTTCGCTTGGCGGTCTGTCTGATGACAATACAATTTGTGCCCCGCCGTCAATAAGGCTATTAAAAGTATGAAACAGCTCTTCTTGGACCCTATCTTTTCCTGCGATAAATTGCACGTCGTCAATGATAAGCAAATTAGCCGAGCGGAAACGCCTCTTCATTTTAGCTGTGTCATTGGAGCGAATTGCCTCAACCACTTCATTGGTAAATTCTTCACTCGTTATGTAAATGATTTTGTTGTCGGGATTTTGTGAATAAACCTCGTTAGCGACTGCTTGCATAAGGTGGGTTTTGCCTACTCCCACAGGACCGTAAATAAAAAGCGGGTTATATGATTTGCCAGGATTTTTAGCAACATTTCTGGAAGATTCGTATGCTAAGCGGTTTGAGTCCGAGACAGCAAGTGTTTCAAAGGTAAAATCGGGTCTTACTCGGGGTAAATGACCGATGAGAGGTTTGGTCGTAGTCTGAGTATTTGTAAAAAGCGGTGTGTCTTGCTCTTTTTGAGAAGAGGTAAAGGTTTTTGTAACAAAAAGTACATCTACGTCTTGTTTGAATTCTTTTTCTAAGGCAAGTTTTATGATTGGTAAGAAACGCTTCTGGAGAAGGTCAATAACCATTGTTGAGGGTGCGGCAACGGTTGCGATCCCCTCATCAAAAGAAATGAGTGCAGTTTGCTTGAAAAGAGTCAAAAAATTAGCTCGAGATACTTCTTTTTCTATTCCCGACAAAACAGTGGTCCAAATAGCGTCTAGCGGTTGCGTCATGGTAGCTGCAACTGTAGCAATGTGGATAACTTTTTGTCAAGAGATCAAAGGCTAACATTAGACAAACGCACTCACTATTTGCTATACTATACATACATGAAAAAAGGAATTCGTACCACCAAGCCAGTGAAGTCTCGAAAGAAGCATGGATTTTTAGCTCGAATGGATAGCCATAATGGTCGGAAAGTCTTAAAAAGACGACGAGCTGAAGGTAGACATAGTCTTACTGTGTAATGTTATCAAGAAAATTCAGACTCCCCTCCTCTATTATCTTTACCAATGCCCACTTTTTTAAAGACAGCGTGTTTTCTGCCAAAGTGCAAAAAAATAACCTTGATTACAATCGATATGGATTTATTGTGGCAAAAACCATAGATAAAAGAGCGACTGTGAGAAATAGGCTCAAGCGTGTTTTTCGATCTGTTATTGAGCAGCAATGGTTGGAGAAAGGAAAAGGGTACGATGTGCTCTTTATTCTTCACCCACAGATAAAGGACATAGAAAGGATGCAGTTGGAAGAAAAAATAAACAATATTTTTGCAAAATTATCATTATGAAACGTATTATGCTTCTTATCTTGTCGTTTTATCAGCATGTCCTTTCTCCTTTTCTGCATCAGCTCATGGGAGTGCGACATGCGTGTCGCTACTCGCCAACATGCTCGGAGTATGCTAGAATACATATTGAGCGAGACGGAATATTAGTTGGGACAGCAAAATCAATACTAAGACTTTTATATTGCCAGCCATTTGTAAGCTCTCTACCCGTAATGCTTCAAAAATAAATGAACATTTTCTTTCAATTTTTTAATTTACTTCTTGTTCATCCCATTATTAATGTACTTGTTGCGATTTATCAGGGGTTGGTAATGATTCACGTGCCATATGCATTGGGTTTTTCTATTATTATTTTGACTGCACTTTTTCGCTTGCTGCTCTTCCCACTCATTGGTTCTCAGCTCAAAACGTCTCAAAAAATGCAAAAACTAACACCTCACTTAAATAAATTAAAAGAAATCCACAAAAATGATGCAACCCGCCTTCAGACAGAAACAATGAAACTCTACAAAGAGCATGGAGTTAACCCTGTTGCAGGGTGCTTGCCACTTTTGGTCCAGCTTCCCCTTATCTGGTCGTTGTACGGAGTACTTCAGGAAATAGTAAAAACAGATGCAAAACACGTGCTAAATTATGTAAATGGCTCCCTCTACTTCCCTGGCCTTAAACTTACTCATATGTGGGATACAAGCTTTTTTGGGCTTCCTCTTGGCTTAACACCAGGTCATGTATTCCAATTGGGTGTATTTGCAATCGTTTTAATCCCAGTAGTAACAGGGGTTTTGCAGCTTATTCAGTCAAAGATGATGTTTCAGAGCTTTGAGGAGAAAATTAAAGGCGTTGAAAAAGATGCTAAAGCAAGTGGAAGCAAAGCCTTGGTTGCGGAAGTTAAAAAGGAAGATGATTTTGCAACAGCATTTCAGTCTCAGTCTTTGTATATTTTCCCTGCAATGATTGCTATCTTTTCCTGGACACTTCCTTTGGGGCTGTCTTTATACTGGAATACGTTTACGATTTTTGGTATACTGCAGCAGTATCAAATCTCAGGCTTAGGCGGCTTGACCGAATGGGTTGATAAAGTAAGGAGAAAATAATGGAAAAACAAGCACAAGTAGTTAAAGAAACAGCAGAAAAACTTCTTTCTCTTTTGGGGGTAAGCGGCAATGTTGCCGTATCTCCTGCAGAGGACATGCTTCAGGTTGTTGTAGAGACAGAAGATGGTGGTATGCTTATTGGCTATCATGGGGAAACGCTTGAGTCATTTCAGACAATTCTTTCTCTTGTTGCTTCAAAAGAGTTGGGCGAATTTGTCAGAGTGAGTGTTGAAGTTGGAGATTATAAGAAAAATCGTGTAGAATACCTCAAGAACTTAGCAATGCAGGCTAAGGAGCAGGCTTTAAGTCAGAATACAGGAATCTCTTTAAGTCTTAAGCCTTGGGAACGGCGCGAAGTGCATGTTCTCTTGCAAGATGATGGTGAAGTTACAACAGAGTCAATGGGTGAAGGCAGGGATAGAGTATTGGTTGTTAAGCCTCGTTAAGAATTTGGATTCCATTTTCTTTTACCTTCTTATTTTTCTCCTCCCTACACAATTCGGTAAGCATTTTTGGTTTGATTTTTCTTATGTTTTAGGTCAGCGAATAGATTACCTCTCCCCCACCCTTTACATAACGGATATTCTTCTTATTTTTCTTTTTATTATTACTGTTTTGAAAAAAAGGATTTCTTTTCATCCGTTCTTTTCTTTGCTTGTCTTGGTTCTCTCAGTAGGTATTTCTCTCTCTTACTCTCCAATGGTTGGGTGGTACATGCTTCTTAAGTTTCTTGAGCTTAGTTTTCTTGTGTGGTACGCGGTTCATAGTAAGGCAAAACCAGTTATTCTAGGGACACTTTTTGCAGGGAGCGCTATCTTTGAGAGCATTCTCTCAATTGTTCAGACTATTCACCAAGGATCATTGGGGGGGTTATTTTATTTTCTTGGTGAGCGTGCATTTTCAGGGACAACTCCAGGAATTGCCAACGCTTCTGTTGGTGGGCAGCTAATCCTCCGTCCATATGGAACGTTTTCGCACCCAAATATGCTTGCCGGATATCTTGTCGTTGCTATGCTTCTCATTCCTTATTTCCTGTCCAGGAAGACCTCTTTCCAGCGGATTCTGATTATAGTGTCGTTAGTGTGTGGAACAATGAGTCTAGCCCTCACTCTTGGTAGAGTTGCTATTGTTTCATGGGTTTTGGTTGGCGCAATCATTCTTGTGGTTACGTTTCGAGAGAGGATAGAAAAATTTGTGCTTTCTGCTGCACTTGGTGTTTTGACAACATTGCTGCTTGCATCAGTTTTTTTCCAACCCTTTCTCCAGCGAGCTCTTACTTTCTCCTTAGATCAGTCGTTTCAGGAGCGCTCTCTTTTAGCAATCAATGCCTTCGCAATGATTTTTGCTCGCCCTTTCTTTGGTGTTGGTTTGGGAAATTTTATCCCATCACTTCCTTTCTTTGCCAAAAATGGACTTATTCTCCAGCCGGTGCATAACATCTACTTACTTATTGCTGCGGAAACAGGAATCGGTGGACTCATTTTATTTTTATGTTTTCTCGCTACTATGATGCGTCGACTTTTTCATGTATGGCGCACCTCTCCCGTAAAAGAGAAAAATAAAATACTCCTTTTACTTCTTTGTCTTTTTGTCATTCTTTTTACAGGGTTTTTTGACCATTATTTTTTGACACTTCAGCAAGGACAACTTCTTTTCGCGCTGGTTATTGGACTTATTATCCGTAAAATCCAAACCTCTGCTACAATACAAGAGTGAACATACTGAAAGCTGTTTTGACCAATACGTCCTCTCAAGTACTCTCTCGCGTTATCTCAAGTGGCGCAGGATTTATTATCACACTTCTTATTGCTCGATATGTAGGAATAGCAGGTTACTCAGACTTGGCAAAAATAACTGCACTTGTAGGGCTGTTTTACTTAGGGATTGATTTAGGGGCTAATGCTATCTTTTTGCAATTTGATAAGCATGAGCAACGTTTCTCAGATCTATTGTCTTTTCGACTACTTCTCTCGTCTCTTCTTTTTGTTAGTATTTGTCTTTTGACATTCATTCTCCCCTTTAGTCAGGCTGCAACAAGTGGGTATTCCCCTGTTGTAAAATTGGGTATTATTCTTTTTTCTTTGTCTTTTTTCTCAAGAGCTGTAGTCTATTCATGTGGTGCATTTTTCCAACAGAATCTTGCGTACAGTAATGCAACAAAAGCAACGCTGATAAGCTCTCTTGTTACGCTTGGTATCGTTATCGCAACCGTTGCATTACAGCTTCCCTTTCTATGGATTATTGTTGGATATTTGGTTGGGGGATTTTTAGAGGGAGGAGTTAGTTGGTATTTTGTTAAACAAAATATTACCATCACACTTCCCTCTTTTGTTTTTTCTAAAAAACTTTTCTTTGCAACGCTTCCCCTAACACTCCTTCTTTTTTTAAATCTTTTTTATTTTCGAGTTGACATGATTTTGTTGTCCCTTTTTCAAAAGTCACACGACGTTGGTGTTTATGACTTTGCATACAAGTTCTTTGATTTTCTTATTGCATTGCCCCTATTTTTGTCAAACTCTCTCTATCCAATCCTTCTTGGCCTGGAAAAAAATTCCCGAATTCAAAGAAAAAATATAAGTCTATACACTGCAATCTTCTTTTTTCTTGGGTGCATTCTTATTCCATTTGTTTGGTACCTCTCTCCTTTTATTGCATTGGTAAAGCAAGACTTCCTGCCATCCGTTCTGCCACTTCGCATTTTATCTTTATCTCTTCCAATCTTTTTTGCAACAAATATTTTACAATGGATTTTTATTACAAAGAAAAAGCAAAGCTTTTTAGCTATTCTTTATGCGGCGTCACTTATTTTAAACATTTTACTTAATGTTCTTTTTATTCCTCACTATTCTTATGTTGCATCAGCACTAATTACGGGATTTTCAGAAACGCTCATACTCGCTATAATGCTTATCTCACTTCTTTTTATCAAACTATGAAAATTATTACATATACCGACGGAGGATCTCGTGGCAATCCAGGGCCTGCAGCATCAGGCATATATATTGCAATTGATCAAAGTAAGGAGTTAACGCGTTTTGGTACGTATTTAGGCATTCAAACAAATAATTATGCAGAATATACGGCAATTATTGAGGCACTTTCCTGGATTATGCGCAACAGAGAATCTTTTGATGGAATTTCGGAGATCGAGTGCCGCATGGATTCTCAGCTGGCCTGTAGGCAGTTGAGCGGAATCTATAAAGTAAAACATCCACAAATTAGAGTATTATTTGATCAGGTAAGACTGCTGCAGCAAGAGCTCGCAGTCCCCTTCGTGTTTGTTCATGTTCCCAGGGAGCAAAATTTCATAGCAGATTCACAGGTTAACCTTGCGTTGGACAAGTATCTCGCTTCTTCAATATAATAGAAGCATGGATTCTGCCCGAATACCTTTTGGTAAGCCCCTTTTTCTCGTCATTGATAAAGATAATCAATTTGCCAACCTTTTGTCCGATCAGTTAGCGCAGCACGCAACCATTGTTGTTGTATCTAAGGAAACAATCGAGAGCGAGAAAGACACAGTATATGTTCCGTATCTTCCTCCATTGCCACAGATTCCTGATGGGGTATATCAGAAAATATTTTTTATTTGGAGCAAAAAAGAAGAGCACCTTCTTGATCCGTTACTACAAAAATCACGCGAGCAACACGCAGAGTTTTTTCTTATCCTAAAAGAAGAGGAAAGGGAAGTATTGCCAGAGATAAAAGACAGCGTAACAATTTTTGTTGTTGGGGATATCTTTGGTCAAGGAGTGTCATCGTCGCTCAATACCTTTCTTTCTCATGCAAAACAAAACAAGCGCATTCAACTTCCCAACATGGGACTTCATCGTTGGTATCCAGTATTGTTTGCCGATGCTATAGCAAAGATTGCAGAAATTGCTCTGCACGGAAAAGGAAATGGGGAGGTTTTTGTTGGTCCAAACCATGCAGTAACCGCATTAAGTATTGCCCACGGTTTGCAAAAAATTGACCCTGATCTAGCCATTGATTTTTCATCGGATACAGAACAAATGCAAGAAGCATTGTATACTCACCACGCAGCTTTTCTTCAATATGACGCAACAAGTAAACTGCAAGAAGAATACAAACATATTTTTGCAAAGGATCTTAGAAGTGTTAAGAAAGAGGCTAGTGTTGTTTTTCCAAAAAAGAGTAAAAAGAAAAAGAATATCTTTCCGCTTTTTTACGTTTTTTATTTTTTCCTTTGCTTAATTTTTCTTCCCATTGGCGTTGCGCTCGGAAGTGGGGGAGTGGGATATTTTCTTTTGGTAAATGGAATGAGCGATGTGAGAAGCGGCAATACGCAGCTTGCCCTACAAAAGATACAAGCAGCAGAGCAAAATATATTGTTAGCAAAAGGCGCATTGGGAATTCTTGAGATAGAAGCAAGTGCGATTGGGCAGGGCAAGACTGTTTTGGATATTCAGAAAAAGATATATCTATTTGAAAAACTTTCTCATATTGCAGAGAGTGGGGTGCGTATTGCTGACTCCACGCAAAAAATTCTTTTAGGTAAAACCCTTTCTCCTCAGACAGACAGCGATGTCATCGTTGCACAAACAAAGCAAATACAGAGCAGTCTTCAGGAAATATCACTTGATGACATTCCTACGAAATACAAAACAGATTTTATCAATGCACGAAGTATTGTTGCAGCATTGGGTAGTGTTATTGATGAGTTGCCGCAAGCATTAGGAATAGCAGGGGATAGGTCGTATCTTATCCTTTTCCAAAACAACATGGAACTTCGCCCGGGTGGGGGATTTATTGGGTCATATGGATTGCTTCATCTACATAATGGGGCAATAAAAGATTTTGTTGTCCATGATGTGTATGATGCAGATGGTCAATTGGCTGGACATGTTGAGCCACCTTTTGCAATTAGACGATATATTCCGCTTGTCCACCTGTACCTTCGTGACAGCAATTTTGACCCAGACTTTACCAAAGATGGAGAAATAGCAGCGCATATGTTGTCACTTGAGACAGGCGAGAGAGTAGATGGTGTTGGTAGTGTAGATTTAACTGCAATGAAGGGACTCCTGCAAGCGGTAGGAAATGTGTATGTTCCATCATACAACCAAAGCGTGACAGCAGATAACTTTTTTGAGTTGACAGAGCAACACGCAGAGAGGAATTTTTTTCCTGGCTCAACACAAAAAAAAGATTTTCTGAGAGCATTTGCTACGGCGCTTTTAGAAAAACTACAAAAACAAAAGACAATAAATACATCGATACTGCTTGGGCAAATCATGCAGATGATAGATGGAAAACATATATTGGTGAGTTTTTCCGATTTATTAACCCAGCAACCATTCACATTAAATAATTTGTCTAATTCTTTGCAAGACCAGCGTATAAAAACCAGCACGTCCTTTAATGACTTTCTTGGAGTGGTGGAAGCAAATTTGGGGGTAAATAAAGTGAATGCATTTATCTCCCGGCGCCTTTCGCATAGTGTAGTAGTTGAAGAAAATGGTGATGTGGTGGAAAAAGCAATTATCACATATCAAAATACGTCCAATGCGTCCTGGCCAGGCGGACCATACATTAATTATATGCGCTTACTTCTTCCACAAGGAGCCTTAGTTAATGCTATTTCGATTAATAATGTTGACCAGCATATTATTCCAGCTATCACAGACCCTAAGATATATGAGGCAAAAACATTTGTTGCCCCAAAAGGTCTTGAAGTAAATCACGAAACAGAAGCAGGAAAAGAAGTCTATGGATTTATGACAAGGATTGATCCAAGCAGTACGCTTTCTGTGGAAGTGAAGTATAGCATTCCTCATGCCTTCTCTCTAACAAATCAAAAACAAACCTACTCACTTGTTGTATGGAAGCAAGCAGGGGTAGATGTAATACCGTACGACTTACAAATGGATCTGCCCCAACAGGTAGAATTTTTGGACGGTACAATCCCGCTCGTCAGTGGTTCAGAGACATTGTCGTACTCTCTGTCTGTAGCGAAAGACACAGTGATTACTGCGTCATTTGCCAAGAAGTAACTAGAGTGTTTGAAGAATTTTTATTGCCTCACATACTCCCCATAGAGCAATGCCAATAAATGCAAAACTTCCCAAAAGTGCAATAACTGGTTGTTTAACAATCTTTATTGTTATACGAGGAGATGCAAAAAGTGCCAAATTTAAAATCATATGTCCGACAAATACGCCAACGGCAAATCCAAACACATTAACAATATTAAAAAGCGGAATATATCCGGCAAAATCATCCAACCCTAAAATAAGAGGAATGCTTAAGGAAAATAATAAAAGTGATAGAAATGTCTTGTGAAGCTTGGTATCTGTTGTTGCGTGAGGAATAATAAATTTTAAAACAGGGGAGAAGAGTCTATTAAAACGTTTAAGTAGGTATAGTAGTTTGGCAAATAATGTTTTGGGGTGGAGAGTTACAAATTCTTCAAGTCCCTCCTCAGCAAGTGTAAACAAGACAAGTGATGCAAGTAAAATCATAATAATCATAAGAATTGGCACTTCTTTAAAAAACGTCCAAATCGTTAAGACAAAAATTGTTCCCAGCGCGTTACCCACAGCTGTCCCTATTTCTATTGCAATACGATTTTTTACGCCTGTATATTTGCTCATCAAATTACCAATAAATAAGGCAAAATCAACTGAAGTCTTTAGATAAATTGTCAGTCCAACAAGAATATCAGCAATGCGAAGTTGTAGAATAATTTTGTCCGCAAGAGGAAAGAGATTTAGTACATAGATAAAACTAAGCAAAAGAAGAATAAGACCAAGGCAGGTAATAGCAGTTAAGAATAGAGGTAAGACTTGATTGCTAAATTGTTGAATTGTTGAATTATTATTTCTCATAATGTTTAGCAATATAATAATTTAAGAATATAGCAATGGTTATCTATTGGAACAAAGGATACAATCAGATTTTCCACAAACTTTTCTATCAGAAAGTTTTTTTCTCATATTTCTTCCATGTTCAATAAGCATATAAGTAAGCTGGTGCCATTGACTCTTGGGAAACAAGTTCATTAAATCTTGTTCTATTTTTTCAGGAGTCTTTTCTTTTGTCAGACCTAATGCAAGAGATTGCTTTATAACATGAGTGTCAACGGCAATGCCTTCATCGATGTGGTAGGCATTAGTTAAGAAAACATTTGCTGTTTTTCGACCAACACCAGGAATTGTTGTTAGCTCGGCAATAGAGCGAGGAAGAATGCCATTAAAAGTTTCTAAAACTTTCTTTGCTGCATTTTGCACTGATTTTGCTTTGTTGTGATAAAAGCCTGTTGATTTAATATCTTGTTCGAGTTCTGCTAAGGGGACATGCGCGAAATTAACGAGTTCTGTAATTTGTTCTTTTGGTAAGTCAATTCGTGTATAGTTGGCGTAATGTGATGCAAAGTTGGAAAATTCTTTTTTGTATTTTGGAAAGATTCTTGTCGTTACCTCATTTACCTTGACGTCAGTACATTGTGCAGAGAGAATAATGGCAACGAGAAGTTCAAAATTATTTTCCCAGGTAAGTATCATTGTTGCATGAGGGTAGTGGGATTTTAATGCAGCAAATATTTGCTGTGCATGTTCTTTTGTTGCCATAAAGCTATTATAGCAGAGGATTATTTTTTGAGGGCTTGTAACCCTGGAAGGGTTCCATTTTCTATAAATTCGAGCATTGCGCCGCCGCCGGTTGAGATATGTGTTATTTTATCTAAATATTCTTCTTTAGAAATTGCAGCCAATGTATCACCTCCACCAACTAATGAATATGCTTGATCATTGTCAGCAATAGAGTAATAGACGAAATCAGTACCGCGAGCAAATCGTTCCTCTTCAATTTTTCCCATCGGACCATTCCACACAATTGTTTTTGCTTTGCTAATTATGTTGCCAAAAAGAGCCCACGTTTCAGGACCGATATCATAAATTTCAAAGTCCTTGGATATATCGTCTGCTTTTTCAGCGCGCTCGTCCTTTTTCCCTTTTTTAACACCAATAAAATCTGTTGGCAAAACAATCTCTGTTTTCTCTTTTTTGGCCAATGCAATAAGTTTTTTTACTTGCTCTACTTGTGTTTTATCCACTAAACTTTCTCCGATTTCAACTTCTTTTGCGAAAAGAAATGTGTTAGCAATCCCTCCGCCAATAAGTAAGTAGTCTGCAATTTGAATAAGCTTACTTAAAAACGCTAGTTTATCTGGAATCTTTGCTCCTCCAACAATTGCAATAAATGGTTTTTCTGGGTGCTTTAAGACTTTTGCAATTGATGCAACTTCTTTTGCCAAGAGGAGTCCTGCAAAACTGGGAAGATATTTTGGGACACTGACGATACTTGCTTCTTTTCTATGCATCATGGCAAACGCGTCAACAACATAGACATCTGCAAGAGACGCTAATTTTTTGGCAAAATCTTGGTCATTTTCTTTCTCACCTTTATAAAACCGAATGTTTTCCAAAAGTAACACTTCATGAGGTTGTTGTTTTTCAAAAATAGATTTTTCTTTTGGATCCAAAAAATCATCAACAACAGTAATTTTATGTAACGGAAGATAGTGCTTAAGGCGTGCTGCAACTAAGTGCATAGAATGATCTTTATCCCGCTTCTCAGGTCTATTGAGTTTTGAGACAAGAATTAACTTGTTGCGGTGTTTGAGTAAATAGAGAATGGTTGCTAAGGACTCTCGAAGACGCGTATCGTCGGCTATTTTATGGAGTGATTTAAAGGAAACATCAAAATCAACCCTGACCAAAACTGTTTTACCAATAATTGGTTCATCTTCAATTGTTGGAATATTTAGTCCATGTGCGATCATATGCGCATTATAGCATGTTTAGTTATTTTCTAAATCTGGAGTGTATTTACCCAACGATGCAAGGCTATTCATTTCTGCGCGGTGAAGGAGTACTGCTTGTGCTGTGGGGATATTTTCCCGTTTTCCTTGCCAGACTTTTATGGCACCTTCTTCCAAGGCGCGTGAGTAGGAAAAGGTAACGGGGAAGAGAAGAGAGTCAAGTGTACGAATTGCCTGTAGATTTTCTGTTGCTTGTAATTCACTTTGTCCGCCGGACAAGAAAACAACACCACCCAAATTATTTGGCAAAACTTTTTTAAATACCTCAAGAGTTGCTTGAGCAATATCTTGAGAAGTCTCCGGTTGTGTAGACTCTTTTCCTTTAAGTACCATACTTGTTTTAAGAATAAGTCCTGGAAGGTAGACATTTTCTTTCGCCAACTCATTAAAAAGTACTGTTAATACTTTTTCGCTTACTGCTCCAGCTTCTTCCCGCGTATGGTCTCCATCCATAAGAATTTCTGGTTCAACAATTGGTACAAGACCATTTTGCTGGCAAAGAAGTGCATATTGGGTCATTCCTTGTGCATTGGTTAGTATGTTCTCGTCTGTTGGCCCCGATTTAATCGGGGTTAGCGTTGCGCTGCCTACAAGAAAAAGAGAGCGCCATTTGCAAAACGTTGCCCCTAGCCTCACATATTCTTTTAGTCGGGCATCGAGGTCTGCAATTCCTAGTGTTACATTTTCACCATTTGGAGTAGGCGAGAGGCCTTGATCGACCTTTATTCCCGACAAAATTTTTTCTTCTTTAAGAATATCAACAAATGATTTTCCATCCACGGAGTCACGTATCGTTCCATCGAATAGAATAACGCCGCTAATATACTGTTCCAAACCTTTTGCGGTAAGGAGCATTTCTCGAAATTCTCGCCTCGTGACGTCATTGTTTTCCAACTGAATAAGCGCAAAGCGCTTGTCAGTTGTTTTTACTGTTTCATCGGCTGCAAGAAGACCTTTTCCGGGTGAGAGAAGCTGTTTTACTGTGGTTAGGAGATTATCGTTAGGCATAGAGTAGTGTCAGTATAGTTGAATTCAATAAGTCTGACAAGATAAGTGTTCTGACTTTTCCCAGACAAAGCAAATTGGTAAATAAAAGGTAAAAAAGCTATAATAGCCCCAACATGGAAGCAAATGTCACAGAAATGCAGTACCCATTACTTTTTCGCGAGAAAGACGCAAAAGTTTTAGGGACACATATTCAACACAGACAAAGCGTGCAGTTGTTGGGTATGAAGCGAGTTGGCATTAGTAATTTTCTCAGGTTTTTCCTTTACCACAAAGACATTCGAAGGCTCTATTTGCCACAAGATGGAAAAAATCTTTTTATTCCCGTTGACTTGAACAATTTGATAGAACGAGAAATCTTTCCTTTTTGGCGACTCACCTTTAAGCGACTAGTTGATGCAGTAGAAAATACACTTCTGGATACAAAAATAAAACAAAAAATTAACGACCTCTTTGTTGCAAGCATTCAGTCAGGAGATGCATTTCTAACATTCGACGGCGTACGAGAGTCTCTCGCTGAGCTTGTTAAGGCACAAATTTATCCTACTATTTTTCTTCTTCGATTTGATCGCCTTAAAGATGCAGTAAATCCTGGATTTCTAAACAATCTCCATGCATTGCAGGACGCAACAAATCAAAAACTTTCGTATGTCTTTACTTCTTATAGAGAACTTGATGTGCTTGCGCCAGACACTTTCCCAAAGCAAAATATGTCCTCTTTTGCTACAACCATGTATCTGCATCCTGCAGAGACAAGAGACATGGATACTCTTTTTACAACACTTGCAGACAAGTATGATCTTTCTGTTCCATTGCCTCTGAGACAGCTTATTATCGATCTGTCTGGAGGCCACGCGCAGTATCTGCAGTTATCTCTTGTTGTGTTGCATGAACTGTCACTCAAGAAAAAGATACTTTTGGAGGAAGATGTTGTTGCGGCAATAGAGGCAGATGAGCGGGTGGCACTTCAGTCAGAGGAATTATGGGAAAGCTTGACTCGTCAGGAGCAGGATATTGCCAAAAAGGTATATGAAGAAAGAAAGATTAGTGAGGCAGAAAGAGAAGCTGGAAAGTATCTGTGGAATACAGGATTTGTCATGGAGGAAAAGGGGAGAGTAAGACTTTTTAGTCCATTGTTTGAACTTTTTGTTGAAGGAAGCGGAAAGAAACGTCTTGATGAGAGTGTGATTGAATTTAGTAAAAAAGAGCATATGCTTTTTGAACTCCTAAAGAAATTTCCTAACCAAGTAGTAGATAGAGAAAAAATTGTTGAAATTGTGTGGCCGGAATATAAAGAGTACGGTGTTTCTGACTGGTCTGTAGATAGGCTTGTTGCACGGGTTAGGGGGAAATTAAAGAAAATGGGGAATATGGAAATTGTGACTGTAAGGACCAGAGGATATAAGTTAATTGTTTAAAAACTTCTTTTGAAGTATAATGCATGTATGATAAAACAAGTTGTCGTTGTAGTCGTTGCTTCTTAGGGAAGGCGGTTACATCATGTACAACCGCCTCCTAGGCGGTTTTTTCATTTTTGGGATATAATAAAAATATGGAAAAAGTATATGACCATACATTAGTAGAGGAAAAAATCTATAAAAATTGGGAAGAGGGTGGATACTTTCAGCCTGAGACAAATCCTGATGGAAAACCGTATTCAATTATTCTTCCTCCTCCTAATGCCAATGGAGATTTGCATTTTGGTCATGCAATGTTTGTTGTCGAAGATATTCTTATCCGTTACCATCGAATGCTTGGAGATAGTGCACTTTGGTTGCCAGGCACAGATCATGCAGGAACAGAAACACAATTTGTATATGAAAAAAAATTACAACTTGATGGAAAGTCCCGCTTTGATTTTTCCCGCGACGAACTTTTTAAGCATATCTGGGAGTATGTACAGGAAAATAGGGGAGGAATTCAAAAACAACTTAAAAGACTTGGATTTTCACTAGATTGGAGTAGAGAAAAATTTACTTTAGATCCAGATATTGTTGAAATTGTTAAGGATACATTCCGTAAAATGTATAACGATGGGCTTATTTACCGCGATTATCGATTAGTTAATTATTGTACACGAGATGGAACATCTTTTTCAGATCTGGAAGCAGTAAGTGAGGAAAGAGAAGGAGTTTTGTATTACATAAAGTTTCCTTTAAAAGATGGCGGATTTATTACTATTGCTACTACTCGCCCAGAAACGTTTGTAGGAGATGTAGCGGTAATGGTAAATCCAACAGACGAGAGATACAAAAAACTTGTTGGTAAAACTGTTATTTTACCATTTGTTGAAAGAGAGATTCCTATTATTGCAGATGATTATGTGGACCCTAAGTTTGGATCGGGCGCAGTAAAAGTAACTCCCGCTCATGATTTTAATGATTTTGATATAGCAAAAAAACACAAATTATCCTACCCGCCAATTATTGGATTCGATGGGAAAATGGTAAATACAAAGGGAATTTTAGACGGGCTTTATGTAAAGCAAGCACGAACAGAAATTGTTAAACGCTTAGAGGAGGCAAAACTTCTAGAAAAAACAGAACCGCACCATATGGTTATCAAGATTTGTTACAAATGTAAAACTGTTTTAGAACCACTTCCTCTTGAACAATGGTATGTAAAAGTAAAGCCACTTATTGAGAATGCAGAAAAGGCAGTAAATAGTGGATTGGTTAAAATATATCCACAGAATTTTGTGACAATACTTAAGCAATGGTACGGCGGACTTAGGGACTGGAATATTTCTAGACAAAATGTCTGGGGAATTCAAATTCCTGTATGGTATGAGGTGCATTCTCCAAAAGAATTTACTGTTTCATTCATTAATAAAGAAAAACGGCACACAAAAGGGACGCTTGAGGAAGCACTCGAGAGGCATTCATTTGAGGAAATTCTTTCAGGACTTCAGGCTATCGTTGCGCCAATTACAGCCAAAGTTGTTTTTGAAGATCAAAAAGAAAAGGGTAAGCAGTATTTACCAGAAACAGATACCTTTGACACGTGGTTTTCTTCAGGTCAATGGCCGTACGTAACGCTCAGAACAAGTAAGCCTGGAGATTTTGAAAAATTCTATCCAACATCGGTTATGGAGACAGGATATGATATTTTGCGCGCATGGGTTTCCCGTATGCTTTTGCTTGGACTTTATGTTGCTAACGGTAAGCACGAAACAGACATAGAAAAACTTAAAAAGACCGTTCCGTTTCGAGATGTTGTGCTCCACGGACTCGTAAATGATCCGTTGGGTAAGAAAATGAGTAAATCAAAGGGAAATGTTGTTAATCCGTTGGAAGTTGCCGATCAGTATGGCGCAGATAGCGTGCGATTTGCTTTGGTATATGGGACAGGACTTGGAAATGACCAGGCAATGAGTTATGCAAAACTTGACGCTGCACGAAAATTTACCAATAAGCTGTGGAATATGGCCAGATTTTTGGAAATGAAAAAACCAGAAGGAATGGGAGAGCTAAAGAAAATTGAGCTGCATGAATTAAGTTCGTTTGCTGTTTCTCAGGCAGATAAAGATATGGTTGAGGAGACAAAAACATTTGTGCGAGAAATCACTCAATATTTAGAAAAATATCAATTCAATTTAGCAGCAGAAAGGCTTTATGAATTTGCTTGGCACACATTTGCAGATAAGTACATAGAAGAAGTAAAAGAAAGGGTGGATGAGAATTCCTACACAGTACTTGCGAATATCTATATAACTATTTTAGAGCTCTTGCACCCATTTATGCCGTTTGTAACAGAGGAGATTTATTCCCAAATGAAAGTATCAGATAAGCCTCTTATTGTCACTTCTTGGCCAAAAGCATAGAATAGATTCATGGCTAAAAAGCGCTTCTTTACCAAGAATAATGAAAGGGTCGGTAAAAAGTCGGGAAAACCTCGGGGAAAATATATTAAACGAGCTCAAGTTATTTTAGTAGAGGAAACAAATGTGCAGCCTTTTCCAAAAGAGCAGTCTAAGAAGATTAAATTACCGAATATTCCCCGTAACATTCCCGAATCCTTATCAAATCTTACCTTTTCTCCAAAGACCATTCTTCTTATTGCCTTTATTAGTATTCTTGGGGTTGTCTCGCTCTGGCAGATAATTGGTTTAATTGAAAAAAGTAATGATTTGCGGCAGGTTGTAGCACAAAGACAGACATTAAATAGCCAAATGCAGACATGGGAAAGTGTTGCGCAAAAATATCCAGGATATAGGGACGCATATTTTCAGGCTGCTGTTTTGGCATATCGATTAGGGGATAGAGGGAAAGAAAAAGAATACTTAGGTAAGGCGTTACGAATTGATCCTAATTACGAACCTGCGAAAAAACTTGAATTTTTATGAGTTTGACAGCCATTTTCTTAAAAGCTATACTATAACAAGAGCGAAGATGGAGTAACGTCCGGAGCTAACTGGAAGAACGTCCCGCTGAGCGGGATAAATAGAACCAGTCGGGAAGTTCCCGTAATAGAACAAAAGTGTGTCGGTAACGGAGCACTTGAGATAAAAGTAAGGTGGTACAGCGATAATACGCCCTTACATATTACCAAAGCAGGTAATGTGGAAGGGATTTTTTTATGGCAAAAATATTATTTATTCAAACAGGTGGGACAATCGATAAAGATTACCCCAAGAAAATAAAAAGCTATGCATTCGAGATAGCTGACCCTGCTGTTAAGAGAGTTCTAAAAATAGTGAAACCTGGATTTAGCTATGAAATTGTGCCACTTTTACAAAAAGATAGCTTAGATATAACACAAAAAGACAGAGAGAAAATCAGAAAAGTATGTGAGAAAAGTAGCATAGAAAAGATTATTATTACACATGGAACAGACACCATGGTGCAAACGGCAGAAGTTTTATGTGGTCTGAAAAAGACAATTGTTCTTACTGGGGCACTTATTCCTGAGCGATTTCTGGATTCAGATGCACCATTTAATATTGGAATCGCAGTGGGGGCAATAGATTTTTTAGGAAAAGGTGTGTATATTGCAATGAGTGGGAAAATCTTTCCATGGGAAAAGTGTCGAAAAAGCGTTAAAACAGCCAGATTTATTCAAAAATAATATGTATCACCAATTGGTTACAGCAATTCAAGAGCTCTTAAGAGAAAAAGGAGTTTGGTATGAAACGTTTGAGCATGAGGAAGTGCGGACAAGTGAGGAGGCAGCCAAGCTTCGTCATGGATACTCAATTTCCCAAGGTGCAAAAGCACTCATTCTCAAAGCAAAGTTGAGAAATGGAGAAAAGAAATTTATTATGTGTGTTTTGCCTGGAGATAGAAGACTATCTAGTAGCAGGGTAAAATCAGTGACCGATGCAAAGGAAATACGATTTGCAACGCAAGACGAAGTATACAGAATTACCAATGGCGTAGTGCCTGGAGGCGTACCACCATTTGGCAATCTATTTGGTCTGGATGTGTATGTAGATGCGACTCTTCTTAAGAATGAGAAAATTGTTTTTAATGCAGGCGATAGGCGATTTTCAATAGCAATGTACGCAAAAGATTTTACTGCTCTAGTGAGCCCAATTATTAAAAACTTCATTTAAACTTCTAAAAAGAGAGTCAAAATCCAGTGGATTTTCTCTTAAAGAAATGCGTCAGGAATTAGCTCGGAGGTTAGAAGGTAAAGGATGAGGTTATTCTTTTTTCTCTTCAGCTGCAGGTTCTGCAGGAGCTTCTCCTGATTCTTGTCCTGCTGTTTCGCCTTCTGCTGGCGCTTCTCCGCCTTCTGTACTTGCTGCTTCGGCCTCAGCTGCTTCTGCTGCTGCTTGTTCTTCTGCCTCTTTACTCACGAGCTCTGCAATTTTGGCAACTTCTTGCTCCATGTCAGCCATAATAGCTACATCTCCTGCAACTTTCATGTCTGCAACTTTTACCATATCGCCAACTTGCGCCAAGTGGGTAACATCAATTTCAATTTTTTCAGGTAAGTCTGTAGGAAGAGCCTCAACTTCAACTTCATTTAAGTTTTGGAGCAAAAGTCCAAGTTTTTCAGTAACAGCTGTAGGTTCGCCAATCAGGACAACGGGTACGGTTGCTTTTACTTTTTCTTTAAGGTTAACTTTATAGAAATCAACATGAAGTGGAATATCATTAATATGATCGTATGTTACTTCATGGACGAGAGTTGGAATAACTTCCTCACCTAATTTTAAGTCAACAACGCCAGAATGTCCTGCTTCTTTAAATACAGCTAAAAATTCCTTTGTTGGCATTTCAACAGCAATAGATTTTAATTCTTTGCCGTATACATTACCAGGAAGAGTACCAGATTTTCGGAGTTTTTTTACTTTCTTGCCAAAGACACTTCTTTTGGCAACTGGGAGGCTAGTTCTCTTCATAAAAGCTATTATACGTTAAGCTTGTTTTGAATGCAAATGTACGTTAGTATAAGTAAGCTAAAAGTGTTAAGCGCAAAGCGTAAAATAAAGTGCTTTTATTTTTAGTTTTTCACTTTTAGTTTTACGTTTTATGAAGATTTTAGGCATAGATCCTGGTATTGGAAGAATGGGATGGGGAGTTATAGAAAAATCAGGAGTATCTTTTAAAGTGTATGGGTTTGGGTGTGTAGAAACAGAGCCAAAATCAGATATTCCCGGTAGGCTTTATGCCATTTATGATGAGGTGTGCCGGATTATCGATGAATATAAGCCTGATACGCTCTCTATTGAAGACCTTTTTTTTGCCAAAAATGTATCTACTGCATTTAGCGTCGGACAGGCAAGGGGAGTGGTGTTATTGGCAGCATCACAGAAAAATCTTGATGTTTTTGTGTATACACCATCACAGGTAAAATCTGCAGTAACAGGATATGGTAAGGCAGATAAAAAACAAGTTGGGCAAATGGTAAAGCTGCAGCTTAAATTAGCAGAGGTTCCAAAGCCAGACGATACAGCTGATGCATTAGCAGTTGCCCTTACTCATGCGGTGAGTAAAAAGTATGCGTGAATTATTGCAAGTTACAGGATTTATTCTTCTTTTTCTCCGCTTTTCTTATTGGATCGGGTTATCGCTTACCATTCAAGAGAAAAAATGGAAATGGGTAGTATTTTCTCAATGTGCAGAAGCGTTTTTGCTTTTTCTTATTGCCACCCAGCTTTTTGGTAAGAAAAATATTTTTCCAATGCACCAGGATATATGGGTAGTTGTTGCGGGGTTTTTATTGGTCGTTATTGGTGTAGTGGGAGCATTTGCTGCAAAGAGACAGTTGGGCAATCTATGGGTATATGCTGCAGCTTCCCGAGTAACGCCAAAACAAAAATTAGTAACAAGCGGTGTATATAAAATTGTTCGTCATCCTATCTACGCGGGATTTGTTGTGAGTTATGTAGGAATGGAACTTCTTATGGGAAGTTGGTTATGGATATCTTTTCTTTTTTTCTTTATCCCATTTTTTCTTCAAGCAAAGAAGGAAGAAACACTGCTTGTAGCGCATTTTGGAAAGAAATATACAGACTATCAATTACGCACAAAAATGCTCATTCCCTTCGTGTTATAATCGAATAACTTTATGATTGGCTATCTGTCCGGCAAACTTCTTTCTCGACATGATCCATATCTTCTGATTGATGTAAATGGGGTTGGATATAAAGTCTACGGATCGCATGATATTTTGCAAAAGTTTCATATTGGAGATTCTTTGACTGTGTATATTCATACTCATGTTCGGGAAGATGCGCTTGAGCTCTATGGATTTGAAGACGAAGCATCTCTTGAGCTGTTTGAGCTATTAATTAGTGTCAATGGAGTTGGGCCAAAAACAGCAATTAACGTATTTGCCTTAGGTAAAAAAGACGAGATTTTGCAGGCAATTCGAAAGGCAGATGTGGACTTTTTTACTGGAGTACCGCGACTAGGTAAAAAGAATGCACAAAAAATTATTATTGAGCTAAAGAATAAATTGGGAGCTGTGGAAGAGCTAGATTTAGCAGAAGGAGAGTCAGATGTGGTTAGCGCATTAACACAATTTGGATTTAATACAGATGAAGCACGTAAAGCAGTGAGAGAAGTTGGAGAAAAAGGGAAGACAACAGAGGAAAAAATAAAATTAGCGCTAAAATACCTTGGAAAATGACAGTTTATCTGTCATCCTGGTAAGCGTAGCGCATCCAGGATCTAGATTTACTCGATTCAGTACTTGCTTCGCCGAAGCGGCGCTGACAAGCCAGAATGACAAGGAGTATATATGAGTGAGCCACTTATTGAAAAAGAATTAGAATCAACTCCCGAAGAAGAAAAGCTACTGGTTAGTCTTCGCGCAGGTAATTGGGATGAATTTTTTGGACAAGAAACAGTTAAAGAAGCACTCCTTATTGCGATTCAGGCTGCAAAAAAGCGGGAGGAAGCAGTAGAGCATGTACTTTTATACGGACCTCCTGGTCTTGGAAAGACAACTCTTGCTCATTTAATTGCGAAGGAAATGGGAGCTAATATTCGTGTAACATCTGGTCCTGCAATAGAGCGAGCAGGAGATTTGGCAGCAATTCTGACAAATCTGGAAAAAGGAGACATCCTTTTTATTGATGAAATTCATAGACTCAACAAAGTAGTTGAGGAAGTATTGTATCCGGCAATGGAAGATTATGCCTTAGACATAGTCATAGGGAAAGGACCTGCAGCACGTACTCTACGGCTTGATTTACCACAGTTTACTATTATTGGTGCAACAACCAAAGCAGGAGCGCTCTCTAGTCCTTTGCGGGACAGATTTGGTCTTACACATAGACTTGAATTCTACTCTCCTTTAGAGCTCGAAAAAATTATTCAAAGGGCAAGTGAGAAAATGGAAATGGAAATAGATAAAGAGAGTCTTAAGGAAATCTCTAAAAGGTCTCGGGGTACGCCTCGTATTGCTCTTAAGCTTCTCAAACGTGCTCGGGATTTTGCTCAGGTTAAAGGAAAAGGGAAGGTGACAGATGGAATTATCCATGAAGTGTTAACTATGCTAGAAATTGATAACAAAGGACTTGATAAATCAGATATTCGCTTCCTAACAACAATTATAGACTTTCATAATGGTGGACCAGTTGGTATAGAAACGCTTGCATCCACTCTTTCTGAGGACAGCAATACCCTTGAGGATATGATTGAGCCATTTCTCATGCAGTTGGGATTTCTTAAAAAAACATCCAGAGGAAGAATGGTTACAGATACTGCGTACGAACATTTGGGTAAAAAAGGGAAGGGAAAGTTATCCTAAATCAGGCACAAATCGTTTTTTTCTAGGAGAAGCAAATGCAGCATCAACATTATTTGGTAGTCTAGATTGATCAACTGGTTCATCTGCTGCAAAATCTACTCTCCCAAAATCAATTGGCCTTATCCTTGGACCATTCCATCCTATGCGAGGGCGAACAACGTTTCCTTTACTTGCATACGCGGTACCACGAGATGTCCAATGTAATTTATCTGTCATAGTGAAGTTATTATAAGCTGAATGTAAGAAAATGGCAAGAAAGAATGTTTATAGTAATTCATTTCGTACTTCTTAGCCAGGTTTGTGCTATAGTAGAGATGAATGCATAAAGGTTTATACGTAAGCGGATTTCTCTACCACGAGCCTAGTAATCAAATTCTCCTGCAGCAAATCCAGTCCATAAGTCCTTCTTGGTCTCTTTTTGAATCAGAAGAAGTAGAAGAAGATGCCAATCCTGCAACAACATTTGCTGATCTTATTCGCAATACCCTTCAATTAAAGCTTGTTATTAAGACAATTCAAGAAGTCTATACGTATCTTAATGAAGACGCGAGTAAAAATTATTCTATTACCTATGCACCGGTAACCAGTCTTAAAACAGCGCTTGCTCAATCTCGCGACGGGAAAATTTGTAAATGGTTTGGGCCAAGGGAAATTCTTAAATTAAATTTATCTCCCCAGACGCGTCATGACGTGACTGTTGGACAACGTGTTATTGATGCGAAAATGAGAAAACTCATGGGTCTTCACACATTTGAATAATCTCCATGGAGCATCAGTAGAGTTGACTTGAAAATATTTTCATACTATAATACCAATCATGTCAGTTATAAGAGTTGATTACGGTCTAAAAGCATTTGGTAGACAATTGCCCGATACGGGCTATGCGGTTCTTTCACCAAGAGGTAGAGCTAAAAAAGTAGTTGTAGCTTCATATCCAGGCAGTGCTGTAGCAGTTACAGCAGATGGTACAAAAGTAACTGGAGAGGGAATTCAAATGGTTGCGGGAGATGGATCTACTTCAATGTATCTTCTCGATGCTCAGGGTCAACGAGGAGAAGAAATCTCTTCAGGAGAAGTTACAACGGGGAAAAGATTTGGTGGTCGTTGGAGATTCTCTGAACAACCCGATTCAAGTAAATAGAGCCTCAGTGAGTTATAAACTGTTTTGTTTTGGTCTGTATTGTAAAGCTTCTGCAATATATTCTTGTTTAATTTCATCACTCTCTTCCAAATCTGCAATAGTCCTGGCAAGTTTGATTATTCGATAATAACTTCTTGCAGACAAATGAAACATATCAACTGCGCGTTTGAGAATATCCAAACATTCTTGATTAAGTTCACAGAACAATTTTATGTCTTTACTGTCCATGTCTGCATTGCTTGAAAGAGGAGTACCGATAAATCGAGTGGTTTGCTTATCTCGTGCTTTTTGGACTCTGTTTCTAACTAAGTCAGAGCTTTCTCCTTTCTGTTGAGCAGTTAATTTACCTGTTTCTACTTTTGGAACTTCAATATGGATATCAATTCTGTCCAAAAGTGGGCCAGAGATTTTCTTTTGATAGCGAATAATTTGCGCAGGGCTACAGGTACATACACGCGAGTTATCCCCAAGATATCCACATGGACAAGGGTTTTGCGCCGCAATAATCATTGCTTTCGCAGGAAAAGTAACTCTTCCTTGAGCACGAGCTATGGTAACAACACCATCTTCTATTGGTTGTCTGAGTGATTCAAGAACAATGCGTGGGAATTCTGGAAGTTCGTCTAAAAATAATACTCCTCTATGGGCCAGAGAAATTTCTCCAGGCTTGGGATAGCTTCCGCCACCAATAATAGCAATTGCAGATGTTGTATGGTGGGGACTTCTGAAAGGCCGAATTGTCACAAATCCATCTTGATTAAGGCCAGTAGCACTATAAATTTTCGTTAATTCCAAAACTTCCGGAAAAGTAAGCGTTGGTAAAATAGAAGCTAATGTTCGGGCAAGAAGTGTCTTGCCACTTCCTGGAGGTCCTTTCATAAGAATGTTATGCCCACCAGCCGCAGCAATTTCCAGTGCTCTTTTTGCTTTTTCCTGACCCTGAATATCCTGCAGGTCGTGGTCAAAGTTTTTGGTAAAGGAGGACGTATCAATTGGCTTGTAGGGATAAGCTGAAATAAGACTTTGTCCCATGACGTGACGCATTAATATCCCCAAGTTATCCACAGGGAAAAGAGCAATTCCTGCAATACAGGATGCTTCCTCGGCATTGAGCGTTGGAATGAATAGTTGCTCGATATGTTTTTCTCTTGCAAGAAGTGCATGGGATAAAATGCCATGACTTTTTCTCACACTTCCGTCGAGTGCTAATTCACCAAGTACCATGCTGCTTTTTTCTAGATTGGGTAATTGGCCAGATGCAATAAGAATGCCCAAGGCAATAGGCAAGTCATAGTTGGGTCCTTCTTTTGGCAAATCAGCAGGAGCTAGATTAACGGTAATTCTTTTTGCAGGGAAATCTGCTCCTGAATTTTTTAAAGCAGATCGGACTCTTTCTCTCGCTTCTCGTACAGCCTCATCCGGAAGTCCAACAATAGTGAAAGAAGGAAGTCCTTGGGAAGCAATATCTACCTCTACTTCAATAGGTACGCTATCGAGTCCAACAAGTGCCGCAGATATAACTTTTGCAAGCATATTTAAAGAATACTAAAGAAAATTACTGTTGAAAAGAAGATTTATGAAAGTTTTACTGTTGGTTTGTTTCTCTTGTTTTTTGGGACTGATGTTCCTGTTGATTGACCTAACGCCGTTTCTGCTTGACCAATCGCTAATGAATCTCCATGTCTGCGACCATCACGAGCTAATTTCTGGAGTGTTTCCCTTAACCTGTCTGACATATAGAGTCTTCCTGTTCCTTCTGATTCTGATGTTTTCATTACTTTACGTTACTTGTCATGTCTTGATTTGTCAAGTTGTCTAAGAAATGCTTTTGTCCGCTTTTTTGCCAAGCCAATATGAGAAGTAGGGGATGCGTATTGGTGAAGTTCTTTAGCAGACAAATAAGAAAGTATTATTTTGTTTTTTCCTAAAATCTCAAACAAGGAAAGATTTTGTCCTATCTCTTTTGCCTGCCAGACTTGCATGCTTGCTGATTTAATAATCTCGTGCATTTCTTGTCTATTTGCGCCTTTCCTAACAAGCTCCATAAGTAGTGGTTCGGTTGCGCTAAATTGACCAAAGGTATAAAGATTTCTTTCAACAGCAGAAGTATTTACCTCAAGATTTTCTAGAAGAATCTTTGTATTTTTTAGACAATCATCAATTGCCAAAAAAGCTTCGGGTAAGAAAAGGCGTTGCGATGCTGAGTCATCAAGAGTTCTTTCAAGGAGACTGTTGGCAGGATTGCTCCACGCAACTGTTAAAAATCCTGACGCGTAGCGACAAAGGGAGCATACTTTTTCTGCTCTATCTGGATTTCTTTTAAACGGCATTGCACTAGACCCAACGCGCTCAGAATTTCTCTTTTCCATCCACTCGCCGTACAACGGACTCTGAAGAATTCGATAATCAAAACAAAATTTATGAATACTCGTTGCAATATTTGCTAAAAGTTCAACAACAAGCAGATCCATTTTTCTTGGGTATGTTTGATTGGCAATGGTAACAGCATCAATTCCTAATTCTTCCAAAAAATCTTTTTCCAACTCCTCGGGAGATGTTTTGGAATCTTTGAGAAGTACTTCAAAACTTGCAGAAGTTCCTACAGCGCCTTTTAATCCTTTTCCCTTAATAAGTGGCTCAAGTTTTTCAAGAGTCTGTAAGTCCAAGAGTAAATCCTGCGCATAAAAAGCAAATCTGTACCCCAAGGTTGTGGGTTCTGCAGGCTGCAAATGGGTGTAACCAATGCAGACTGTATTTTCGTATTGCTTTATTTTTTCTGCAAAAAGTGCAAGGACTTGTTTAAGATTTTTCTTTGTTAGCATGAGAGACTCATGTACTTGCAGTGCTGTTGCATTGTCTAAAATATCTGTCGACGTTGCCCCTAGGTGAATTTTTCCTCCACCAATTTTACACTGTTCAGAAAAAATCTGAATCTCAGACATAAGCTCGTGGTACACTTTTTCCTCTCGTTTTCTTGATTTTGCAATATCTATGTCATCTTTGTGGGAGATAATATCTGCTAATTCTTTTTTGTTAATAAGTCCTGCATTATATTCGGCTTTAGCTAGCGCAACCCAGACTTTCCTCCAAAGCATACGTCTATTCTCCTCAGACCAGATAGATCGCATTTCTTTAGATCCATAGCGTATGGTAAAAGGGGAGAGATACGTGGAGTAATCAAAGGAGTCTTTCATGACCTAGAAATAATTGCTTCTCTTTCTGGTCCTGTTGAGATAAGGCTCACGGGTACGCTGGTGAGCTTTTCTAATTCTTTTATGTAGTCCTTTGCTAGTTTTGGAAGTTTGGAAAAATCAGTAATACCTTTGGTTGGACTATTCCAGCCCTTAACTGTCTTATATACGGGTTTTGCGTCAAAAAGCTGCTCGGCAGATAGGTCGTAATAATGCACAGGTTTATTTTTATATCGGTATCCAGTACAAATTTTTATTGTAGTAAATGTATCAAGTACATCTAATTTGGTAATGGCAATACTGGTAAATCCATTAATTTGTGCAGCAAAGCGAATGAGTTCTGCGTCAAACCAGCCACACCTTCTTGCTCTTCCTGTTGTCGTACCAAATTCATGCCCAACTTGCCGCAGTTTTTCACCGTCTGCATTTTCTAATTCTGTTGGAAATGGCCCGCCACCAACGCGAGTTGTATATGCTTTTACAATACCAATTATTTTTGTATCTTTTATTGGTGGAATGCCAGCTCCTGCATTACTTGCGCCGGTTAATACATTTGATGCAGTGACAAAAGGATAGGTTCCCCAATCATTATCCAGATACATTCCCTGTGCTCCTTCAAAAAGAAGGGATTTTTTCTCACTTACTGCCTTTTGTAGTATAGGAAATGGTTCGGTGACAAAAGATTTTATTTTTCGAAAATCAGACAACAGCGCTTTTTCAACTTTGCTTTGACTAAGTGCTTTACCACCAAGTGCTGTAATAACTTTATTTTTTACTACTAGCTGCACTGCAAGCTTTTTAGAGAATTGTTTTTTGTCGAGTAGGTCAATAAGACGGATCCCATTGTAACTGACCTTATCTGCATAGACTGGTCCTATTCCTCGTCCTGTTGTACCGGTTTTTGCTTTTCCTTTTGCTTGTTCGTACAGTCCGTCGAGTATCTTGTGGTAGGGCATAATAATGTGACACCGTGGTGAAATAAATAACTTATTTTTTAGAGGAATCTTTGCCTTGGTTAACATTGCAATTTCTGTAACCAATACTTCTAGATCGAGGACTGTACCATTACTAATACATGCTTTTGCTTTTTTTGAAAAAATACCTGAGGGGACTAAGTGAAGAGGGAATGTTCCAAATTCGTTAATAACAGTGTGTCCTGCGTTATTGCCTCCATGAAAGCGGATAATGTAGTCTGATTGTTGAGAAAGATAATCTATAATCTTTCCTTTTCCTTCATCACCCCACTGGGCGCCAATAACAACTGTAGTATTCAACTATGCTATTTAAGAGAAAAGGAGCACTTTTGTCAATACATGGTACAATACCCCTACGATGGATCAGGTATCACAAGTAAGAGAAAAGGTTGATGTTGTTGCACTGCTGCAGGAATATATCTCCCTAAAAAAGGCAGGACGAAATTTTAAATCAATGTGCCCATTTCATAGTGACAAGACACCTTCATTTGTTGTTAGTCCGGAGCGGCAAATTTGGCACTGTTTTGGTTGTGGAAAGGGGGGAGACGTATTTTCTTTCCTTATGGAATACGAACACATTGAGTTTCCAGAAGCGCTCAGAATTCTTGCACAGAAAGCTGGAGTGGAATTGCAGAATCAGCGGTTTGATAGTGCGGCTCAATCAAAGAAAGAGACAATCTATGCGCTTAATCATTTGGCTGCAGAATTCTATCATTACCTTTTAACAAAGCATACATTGGGCAAGCCGGCACTCAAATATGTTTTGGATAGAGAAATAAGTCCCGCAACAGTAAATACCTATATGCTTGGATTTTCGCCAAGAGGCGCATCACTTGTAACATATCTTCATAAAAAGAAAAAATACTCACTTGATGATATTTTTGATGCAGGTCTTGCAACAAGACGCGGACAAAGCGCAGTGGATTTTTTCCAGGGGCGTCTTATGTTTCCGTTGTATGATCATCGAAATAATATTATTGGTTTTTCAGGAAGGGTACTGGATCCAAATGAGAAAATTTCAAAATATATTAATACTCGGGAAACATTGGTATACCACAAGGGATTAACGTTTTTTGGATTAAATAGTGCAAAGGAAAGTATAAAAAAAGAAAATACAGCAATCCTTATGGAAGGGGAATTTGATGTAATTTCTTCATTTCAGGAAGGAATAACGAATGCTGTTGCTGTAAAGGGGACTGCGCTTACTGAAAGCCAAGTTGCTCTTCTTGCACGGTTTTGTAAAAAAGTACAATTGTGTTTTGACACAGACAATGCAGGACAAGAAGCGCTAAAGCGTTCACTACCTTTACTTGAAAAAAAAGGACTCACAACAACAGTCGTCGTATTGCCTAACGGGAAAGATGCAGATGAAAGTATTAAAAATAACCCAGTGCTGTTTAAAAAAGCAGTTAAAGAAGACGTTGGTGTATATGACTATTTACTTGAAAAAGCAAAAGAGCATTTTGATGTAGCAACGTCAGATGGGAAAAAACAAATTGGCGACGAATTATTGCCTCTTTTGTCTCACGTTGATAATGAAATTGTAAAAGAGCATTATTTGCAACTTCTCAGTAAGACAATTGATACATCAATTGAGGCGCTCACCAAGGCAATGGAAAAACAGCAAAAAGAAAAAGTTGTTAGAGAAGTCGCCCCCCAAGCGCTTCCAACAACGTCCCGTGAGGAAAAATTAGAGGAGCATTTTGTTGCCTTACTTGTCCAAAGTCCGTATATTGCTATGCTTTTGGGTGCACTGGAAGCATTTCTTGCAGAATATGTATGGCATATTCCATCTTTAGGGAAAGTTGTTGAGCATGTGAAAGTCTTTATTCAATCCCACCCACAGGGACTTGCTAAAGACTCACTTTCTTCCTTGCCACAGGAGCTGGTGCAAAGTTTTGATACCTGCTTTTTGCTCCCCTTGTCAAATCTGAGCACAGAGGAGGAATGGCAAGAAGAACTTAAAAAAACAGCCCAAGAGCTCACAACGCACTTATTAAAGCAAAAAATGCAGAAAATAAGTAAAGAAATTGCAGAAAAGGAGAAGTCTGCAACACCTGAAGAGTTGAGTAAGCTTCAGGAGGAATTTTCCCGTTTGGCAGTAAGCCTTAAGCAGTAATTGGGAGAGGTTTTCAAGCGAGCCTAAATCTGTTATAATAGGTCGGACATGGTTACCAAAGCACCCAAAGCAACAAAAGCACTCCCTCTTCTTGGCGACATTACCACTTCAGCCAAAAAACGAGGCTATATAACCCAAGACGAAATTTTAGGAATCTTTTCCAAGCCTGAAGAGCATGTAGCAGAGCTTGACGAATTGTATGACAAGTTGATGCGAATGGATGTTGACGTTTTTGAAAATGTTGATGAGGAAAAAGATAATACAAAGCCAATTGAGGACTTGGAAAAAGAATTAGAAGCACTCACTGTCTTAACAGAAGGCACGGTCTCAGATCCAGTGAGAATGTATTTAAAAGAAATTGGTCGTATTCCACTTCTTACCTTCGATCAGGAAATTGATTTAGCTAAAAAAGTAGAAAAGGGAAGCAAAGAAGCAAAGCAAAAACTCATTACCTCAAACCTTCGCTTAGTTGTATCCATTGCTAAGAAGTATGTTGGACGAGGCTTAACGCTTTTGGATCTTATTCAAGAGGGAAACCAAGGTCTTATTCGCGCTGTTGAAAAATATGATTGGAGACGCGGATATAAATTTAGTACCTATGCTACCTGGTGGATTAGACAGTCCATTACTCGTGCTATTGCAGATCAGGCTCGAACCATTAGAATTCCTGTCCATATGGTTGAAAATATCAATAGATTCTTGAGAGCTTCCCGAAAGCTTATGCAGGAATTGGGACGAGAGCCAACACCTGAAGAAGTTGCAAAAAATCTTGGCATTGATCCTGAAAAAGCACTTGAGATTATTAAAATTTCTCAAGAACCTGCAAGTCTTGAATCTCCAGTTGGAGACGAAGAAGATAGTAGACTCGGAGACTTTATTCATGACACAACAACACCAACGCTTTTTGACGCAGCATCCCGTGAGCTCTTAAAAGAGCAAGTAGCACAGGTTTTGGAATCACTTTCTGAGCGTGAAAGAGAAGTTCTTAAGCAGCGATTTGGACTCGAGGACGGACGCCCAAAAACTTTAGAGGAAGTTGGAAAGATGTTTCGTGTTACCAGAGAGCGTATTCGACAAATTGAAGCAAAAGCTCTTCGAAAATTACGACATCCCTCACGCGGAAATAAGTTACGCGATTATTTGGCATAAATAATTTCAATCCTGAGCTTGTCGAAAGACTTCGAGACTACTTGGCGCAAATCAGTGATCCATCTTCTTGTTTTTTCTCCAACAGAAGTTTACTCTTAAAGTAATGGCTCAACAAAATCATATTCCCGAACCACTCGTAGCAAAATTCCTTTTTGCAGATACAAGAATGTCATGGGTGTGGTTACTGTTTCGAGTGTACGTTGGGTGGATATGGCTTTCTGCAGGATGGGAAAAAGTAATAAGTCCTGTGTGGGTGGGGCCACATGCTGGGGGAGCAATCAAAGGATTTCTAATGGGTGCGTTAAGTAAAACAACAGGACCACATCCGGATGTTTCGGGTTGGTATGGATGGTTTTTGCAAAACATAGTTATGTCTAACGTAGGTATTGTGTCTCACATTGTTGCGTATGGAGAATTACTTGTAGGAATTGCGCTTATCTTAGGACTTTTTACAGGAATAGCAGCGTTTTTTGGCGCATTCATGAATATGAATTATCTTTTTGCAGGCACAGTGAGTGTTAATCCGCTTATGTTTTTAATAGAATTACTTCTTATTTTAGCGTGGAGAACAGCAGGGTGGTGGGGATTGGATAGATGGGTTTTGACTCTTCTTGGAACTCCTTGGAAACCAGGGAAAATCTTCAAAAAATAGGAATATTGTACTTGACTATTCTTGGTTCGTTTATTACCATAAAAGAATGGGATATTCAGGGAAATTAGAAGATAAACTACGTGTACAAAAGCTCCGATCAGAAGGATTATCTTATAAAGAAATTCTTAAAATAATACCTGTTTCAAAAGATACCATCAGTCGTTGGTGTCGAGACATTGTATTAAGTGAGGGTCAAAAAAAGAAATTACTGCAAAATAAATCTTTTGGTCAAAAGAAAGGTTCAATAGTTGCTGCAGAGAATAAAAAGAAAAAGAGAGAATCAGAGACAAAATTACTTTATGGGATAGCAAAGAAAGAAATAGGTAATCTAAGCAAAAGAGATAAATTCATTACAGGAGTGGTATTGTACGCCGGAGAAGGAACAAAAATGGATAAACATGGGGGATTTACTAATGCAGACCCAAAATTGATAGCTTTTATGGCAAGGTGGTTTCTGGAATATGCAAGAGTTCCGAAAGAAAAATTACGAGGAAGAATTTGGCTTCATGAAAACTTGAGTGAACAAAATGCAAAAACATTTTGGTCAAAATTAAGCACAATTCCCATAGATCAGTTTACTAAAACCTATGTTACAAAAAGTAAGCCTAATTCACGCAAGAAAAGGAAAAATATACATGAATATGGAGTTTTCACTATTAGTTTTTCTGACGCAACAATACATAGGAAAGTAATGGGATGGATTTATGCTATGTTTGATGATAAAATAGCTTCATATTCCGCGATAGCTCAATGGTAGAGCAGGAAGCTGTGTTAGCAGCCTTTCGGGAAAACTCGAGAGTGAGAAGTGGGTGAATTCAGGGAACGTATCAACAACCCTGAGCCAAGCTCCGTAACAACGGGGAAGGTGCAGAGACTAGGTGAGTACACCAATTAGCGCCCACCACCTAAACTGAAAAGCAAGGTGATGAGATAGTCCAAAGAGTAACTTCAAGGTTCTAGGTTCGAATCCTAGTCGCGGAG
>CAYOZJ010000001.1:0-157916 GCA_964408485.1 uncultured Gammaproteobacteria bacterium | reverse complement strand
AAGAATATGTACACAGGAGATAATGCGCTGCATAAAGATTTACTTAATGTAAATATAGATCGTGATTATACAGTTGATATAGAGGCAGATATAGCTCTTGTTAGGGAAGGTGATTTATCTATAGACGGTAAGTCACTTGTTGCCAAGAGAGGAATTGAGGTAGGAAATATTTTCCAACTAGGATTTCATTACTCAAGTAAGATGAAAGACGCAACTTACACTGATGCACAGGGCAAACAGCAACCATATTATATGGGCAGTTATGGTATAGGACTTGCTAGGACGATGGCAACAATTGTTGAAGAATTTCATGATGATAAGGGTATTGTCTGGCCAAAAAATGTTGCGCCATTTTTGGTACATCTTATTTCTTTGCAAAAGGGAGAAAAAGGAGAAGCAATATGCAAAACTCTTCGTAGTAAAGGCATTGAGGTACTTTATGATGATCGGGATGCGAGTGCAGGACAAAAATTTGCCGACGCAGATTTGCTTGGAATTCCAGTAAGGTTAGTTGTGAGTGAAAAAACAGGAGACAATGTGGAATGGAAAGAGCGTAGTAAAGATCATAACGAATTGATTAGCCTAGAAGAAGCAATTAAAAGATTAACTCAAGGGAACGAATAATATTCTTCGAAGCGAAGTTGAGAAGTTAAGATTACTGTGAGATATATGGAATAGAAAACCCGAAGAATTTCACTGCGACTTCGTTTACGAAGCGTAATAAATAGCATTTGCGGAGCAAATTCACCTGCAGCAAAGTTTTCCCTGATTCGGAGTGCTTAGAAGTTAAGAGCTATTGAGAAAGATAAGGAATAGAAAACCCGAAAAACTTTACCCAAAAGACTGCATAGACCAGAAGAAATGCAAAAGCCCCAAAAATTAAAATAAGTGGAGAGATTCCTTTTCCTTTATGTTTGGCTACTGTTGCAACAGGCGATCCACCAAGGCCAATTTTTACTGTTTCCTGGTGAGTAATTTGTGGCATGTTCATTGTTGCGCTGACACTATCCGTAGGTGCAGCGGGTTCTGGCATAGTTGGTGTTGTTATCGGACTTGTTGGTTGGCTGTCATCGGTTGAGGGAAGTGGTGCAACAGGTTCTGGTATTGATGGTGGTACAACTGGTGTCGGAGGAGTTGGATTTGATTCTGTCGGAGTTGGCATCACTGGTTCTGGAAGCGTTATAGGAGGCATAGATGGTACAGATACTGGAGCAGTAGGTTCTGTTGGTTGTGGCATTGGATTTGCTGGTGGAATAGTTGGATCACTTGGCAAAACAATTGGTCCTACAGGATCCGCAGGTGGAGGAGTAACAACTGGTGGAGTAGATGGTGCAGATGGCTCTGATGGCATTGGTGTAGACGCAGTAGGATCAGATGGATTTGTTCCCATTACGCGGTCATAGACTTCTTGAAGTTTTGGGTCAAGCGGTTGGTTAGAATTTTGTTTTGGATCCATGTATTTATAATCCATGAAACATAACTTGTTTGTCAAGTCGAAATCTGGATTGACTGCATTAAGAAAGATAGTATAATGCGTTTTATGACAGAAGAGCGTTTGTATCCTGTTGCAGGACCCGAACCTACGTTAAGAGGTGATATAGAGCAAATGCAGGATTTTGGGGAAAGAATAGATGAAATAGACCAACATAGAAGAAATAGAAAACGAGCTATGAGAAAAGTTCAACCCAATTCAAAAGTACAACCTCAGACACCACAGCGTTCTTCTTGATAATTTTACGTATTGTCTTTTAATTCATTTCTAAAATCGCTATACTACCTCTATGCACGTTATCATTGCACACGCATCTCCTGATTGGGATGCCATTGGATCGGTCTGGATTCTTAAAAGATTTTTACCTGGATGGGATAATGCAAAAGTAGAATTTGTCCCAGCAGGACAGAGAAGTCCACGAGTTTTGCGAAAAGAAAAAGAAGCAGATACACAAATCATTGTTGAGTCAGACGATACCAAAATAATCCACGTCGATACTGGTCTTACACCTCTTGATCATCATCAAATTTATGACACCAATATTTGCAGTACAAGTAGATGCTGGGAGTATGTTGTTAAAGAAAATCCAGCGCTTCACGCAACAACGTCAGATGGCAAAAGAGAAGATAAAATTGCTGCCATGGAGCGCATTGTTAGTTATATTGTAAGTCTTGATCATTTTCAGGAGATTTTTTGGCCAGATGCAGGATCTGATATTCATGAATTTAGTCTATATGGAATTCTAGAGGGAATGAAAGGACTCCATCCAGATAATGACGAATTTTTTGTAAGCTGGGGAATGGAGATTTTAGACGCAATGCTTAAGAGATTTGAAAGTCGCATTTGGGCAGAGAAAGAAATAGACAAAGGCAGAGAATTTACAACAAAATGGGGAAAAGGACTTGCGCTAGAAACAATTAACGATAGCGTTATTAAGCTTGCGCAAAAGATGGGATATGTAGTGGTTATAAGACGCGATCCACGAAAAGGGTATGTGCGTATAAAAGCAGTGCCCGCACCCCCTCGTCATCCTGAGCGAAGCGAAGGATCTCATTTGTTTGACAATGTCCCTGATATTAATTTGTCTTTAGTAAGAGATCAGCTTGAAAAAATGGATCCTGAGGCAACATGGTTTTTACACGTGTCTAATAAAATGCTTTTAAATGGTACACCAAAAAATCCCAAAATGGTTCCAACACGATTGAGTCTAGACGAAATCGTAAAAGTCTTGGAAAAGACTTGACCATATTATTTCCCTCTCCTGCGAGGAGAGGGCCAGGGTGAGGTTGAGGAGCAGAAAATCAGCGAACCTCATCCCAACCTTCTCCTGAAAGGAGAAGGAGAGAAAAAGGGAAAAATTACTTATGGATGACTGTATTTTTTGCAAAATAGCCAACCACATAGAACCAAAAGATTTTACCTACGAAGACGAGGATATTATGGTTTTCCCAGATACTCATCCACTTAAGCCAACACATTTACTTATTGTCCCCAAAAAGCATTTTATCGATCTTTTAGCATTGGATGAGGAAATGATTTGGAACAAAATCCGTGAGGTTGCCCAAAACATGGTAAGAGAATTTAATCTTGTTGAGACAGGATTTAGGCTTTCAACAAATGGTGGAGGGGGACAGCAAATCGATCATTTTCATGTCCATTTAATGGGACCAATGGGAAAAGCAGTATAAAAGCGCAAAGGGTAAAGCGTCAAGCGTTAAGAACGTTTAGTTTTCCACATTCATATGCTATAATAAGGCAATTCAAGCTTCAAAAAGGATAGATTTTAGCCACAATGAGATAGTCTTGAGACATCTCATGTGGCCCCGTTAGATGTCCTAACGGGACTATCTAACGGGGGAGGTGTAATATTTATGACATTAATTGTTAAGAAAAAACCAGGTGATAGCGATGACAAAGTTATTCGCGATTTTACCAGAAAAGTACAAGATGCCGGTATTGTTCAGGAAGCAAAAAGACGCCAATTTTACCTAAAGCCATCTGCGGCTCGTGCCCAGAAGAAGCAAGATAAAAGAAAAGCCAGACTTCTGAAAAGATCCCTGCAACCAACAATATAATGAATGACGTCACTGTCTTACTTTTTGTAGAAAGTAGATACAAAGTCAATCGCAAGCGCATTAAAAAAGCCGTTGAAAAGGTAATTCGTGAGCAAAATGTCTCAGGACCGGTTGAAGTATCTCTTGCCATTGTTGGAGATCGCAAAATGCGTGAATTGTCCCGTAAATACAAAGGCGAGGATAAAACGCGAAATATTCTTAGCTTTTCTCTCTCAGAAGGTGAGGCAACAGTGCTGCCAACAGACAAATTACGCTTAGGTGACATTGTTATTTCGTATCCTGTGCTTATTACCGAAGCAGCAAGGGAAGAAGAATTAGTAGACGACCGCATGGATATGCTTGTTGAGCATGGTATGAATCATCTTCTTGGAATCCACCACGAATAACTTATGGTAGCAAATTATAGATTATTGGCTTACGAAATAGGTTCTCAACTTCAACGCGAAGCATTTGAGTTTGGTAGACATTGGGAGCAAACGCGTGAAATGCCCACCTCTGACCCCTTAAGAAAGCATCACAACGCTATAATGAGAAATAGACAGCAAGCTCTCCAAAGAAAGGTTGATATTGGTGTTATTCCGGTGGGTGTAGCAAGGGAGTGGATGTATTCAGGAATCACTGCGCAGAAAGAATATACAGAGTGGAAAAGAAGATACACATCGTTACTCAAAAACGTGGTATAAAAGATTCCTCTTGAAACCTCATGTAAGAGTTATATAATAATCCGGTATGAATTTTGAACTAAGTCCCGAACAGGAAGAGGCATTGGGAAAATTAGAAAATGCAGCAGTAGGCTGGAAACCGAAAGGACCTGGTCATTCTTTAGCAAAGATAACATTTCATAGTGCATTTGCGAACGTGGAAAGAGAAGGTGTTCCCGTCGAAGTTGCACATAGTAGAGTACATCAGGCACGTGCTCGGGCGAGAAATGCTACTCTTCATTAACTCCGTTACGCTTTTTTTCTTGACATCCCATAAAAATCTGTTATAGTGCATTCTATGGTTGAAGGCGCATTAGAAAGACTCACGGAAGCTGCGGAAGCTTCAGAAAGATGGCATAGAAGATTTAACAAGGTTGGGATAAGAAATACGCCTGCTGCTCGGAGAGCGGGTCAGGAAGCAGTTGAAAGTTCAAAGCGCCTTTGGGAAGCACGATATGCAGCAGAGGCCGCATATCAAGATGCTGGTCAACCATTTGATGTTGCTGCTGTAGATGCGGCTATTGCTAGGGGATATGATGCAGCAAGACCAAAAAGACGAACTTCTGGCTCAAGACAAAGACCTAATTCCCCGAGAACCTAATTTTCGATACACTTTGCAATCTTTTAATACCCCTCCTTTTGTAGTATCCTAAATCATGCTTCGTCTCTGTCATCCTGAACGAAGTGTGCCGTTTCGGTGAAGCAAATACTGAGTCGAGTGAAGGATCTCATTAAGCGTCATTCCTGCGAAAGCAGGAATCCAGAAAAAGGAGTGGATCCCGGATCAAGTCCGGGATGACAAAATGAAAAACCCAGAATGACAAATTACTATGGTTTACTACAGAAAATACCGTCCCCAAACAATTGCAGAGTTAGATAGTCCAAAGCTCAGAGAGACCCTAACAGCAGTTTTGTCTCAAAAAGAAATCCCTCATGCCTTTCTATTTACCGGTCCCAAGGGACTTGGGAAGACATCAACTGCCAGAATCATTGCCAAAGTCCTCAACTGTACAAGTTCTAAGCGTAACGGTATAGAACCATGTAATGAGTGTGACCAATGTGTAAGTATTACCAATGGATCAAACATTGATGTTTTGGAAATTGACGGTGCATCCAATAGAGGCATCGATGAAATTAGAGAGCTTCGCGAACGGGTTAATCTAGCACCAAGCGCTAGTCGGAAAAAAGTTTATATTATCGATGAAGTGCATATGCTTACCAACGAAGCATTTAATGCACTTCTTAAGACAATTGAAGAGCCCCCAGCACATGTGGTTTTTATTTTTGCAACAACAGAGCCGCAAAAAGTCCCCGCAACCATTATCTCCAGATGTTTTCATATTTCTCTAAATAGAGCAAGCAAAGAAGAGCTAACTCATGCATTAAAAAGAATTGTAAAAGAGGAAAAAATAGATATAGATGATGAAGCGCTTGGGTTAATAGCAGAAATGGGAGATGGGGGATACAGAGATACAACCAAAATTTTAGAAGAAGTTGTTGCATTATCAAATGGAAAAAAGATTACGAAAGAGGTTTTTGAAACTTCATTTAAAACAACGAATATTCTTCCTCATCTTCATGATTTTATGGAAAACTTTCTTAAAAAAGATGCAAAGGCTACGCTTCAGGTAGTCAGTCAAGTTGTTGAAGAAGGAACAGATGTAAAATTCTTCCTCTATCAAATTTTGTCAGACTTGCATAAGAGACTACTAAGGGAAATAGGAAATACAAATAGCACGGGCGATATAAAAATTTCTCTTTCAGATATGCAAATACTCATTCCCTTATTTGAGGAGGCGTATCAAGGTACCAAATATGCCCCTATTCCATCCCTTCCTTTAGAATTAGCTGTGGTTGTGTGGTGTCAGCAAGGCGCTGTCATTGCGAGTGAAACGAAGCAATCTAATACGGATAAAGAGATTGCCGCGTCGCCTTTAGCTCCTCACAATGACCGGAATACCATGAAAGACATGCTTAAAAAAGAGCAGAATCTTAAAGTAAAGCAAGTATTAAGCGGTGTAAAGCCGGTTGCTCCCAAAAAGGAGGAGTCAACAAGTACTCAAACAGATTTACCAAAAGATATTAAAGATACGAGCGTTTTGCTTGAGAATCTTATTTATAAGGTAAAGCCTTACAATCATTCTGTTGCAGGAGTACTCAGAGGTTGCACGGTAAAATCTCTTACCGATACTCAGTTGGTACTCCAGACAGCATACGCATTTCATAAAGAAAAACTTGGAGAAGCACAAATAGTTGAGATTCTAGAAAAAGTAGTACGGGAGATAACTGGCAAACAGCTTCGTGTGGTGGTAGAATTAAAGAAGTAAATAATTGTTATATTCTTAAATTATTAAATTGTTGTCTTTAGTCATTTAGCAATTTAGCAATGTAGCAATATATTTTTTGAATAGATTTTGAATAAAATTTAGAATGACATTTAAAACAGAAGGTGGGGTGATGTAAGATATATGTTAAATCCATTTCAACAATTAGGAGATTTAAAGAAAATGCGAGATCAGGCAATGCAAATTCAAAAAGCGTTGCAAGCTGAGCAAATAACCGTTGAAAAATCAGGAGTTACTGTTGTTATGACAGGAGACCAGAAAGTTGTAAGTATTAATACCAATGGTAGGTCTGACAACGATGTTAAAGATTGTATCAATGAAGCAATTAAAAAATCTCAAGAAATCGCAGCCAAAAAACTTTCTCAAATGGGAGGAGGCTTAGGAGGCCTTATGGGAGGACAGTAAATTGGAGACCCTTCGACTTCGCTCAGGGATAAATTTTTCCTGAGCAAACGTAGTGCGTCGAAGGAAATTTGTTTTACATATGAAACTCTTTGGTGGCACAGCAAGTCAGGACTTAGCCCAGAAAATGGGTAAGGTTTTAGGTGTAAAGGAGTTACCAGTTGACCAACATATTTTCCCAGATGGGGAAAGGCGAGTTAGGGTAAATGAAGCAGTTGTTAGTGATTCTGTCGTGGTGGTTCAGTCTGCATATCCTCCTGTTGATACTAACTATATGGAATTATTCTTCCTTATAGACGCGCTAAAGCGCAGCGGTGCAGAGTTTGTTACTGCAGTTGTCCCGTATTTTGGATACCAGAGACAAGACCATATTTTTCGAGATGGGGAAGCAGTATCGTTGGAAGTAGTTATCCGCATATTAGAAAATTTAGGAATAGACAAGTTGGTTAGTGTGGATATGCATTCTATTAGAATTCCTAGCCTTTTTCATATTCCAGTTAAGCATGTGAGTGCTCTGCCTCTTTTTGCTGAGGAAATAAGAAAAAATAATTGGAATACCGAAGATACGGTGCTTGTTTCTCCAGACATGGGAGGCATAGCCAGAATCAAAAAACTTTCAGAGCTTTTAGATGATATGCCATATGTTGCCTTGGAAAAGGATAGGGATCTAGAAACAGGGGAAGTAAAAATAACAGGTGTTAAAGAAGGGTCAATTAAAGGTAAAAAACGGGCAATTATGGTGGATGACCTTATTTCATCAGGTAAGACAATTATCTTAGGCAGTGATTTTCTTAAAAGCCATGGTATAACAGAAGTAATTGTTATGGCAACGCATGCAATCTTTTCCGAAGATGCACCAAGCGCTCTTGAAAAGTCTTTTATCTCTAGTGTTTTTGTAACAGACACGGTTGTTTTACCTAAGGAAAAGTTGTTTTCCAAACTCACTGTTTTATCTGTAGCGTCACTGTTAGCAGAGGCAATACAATTAACCTAATTCACCTAATTTCTAATTATTCTAAAGAAATCCTAATGACAAAATTTTTAAATTGGTGCTTGATTAGGTTAATTAGATCAATTAGAGTAATTAGGTCAATTCATTATGCGTATACCCAAAGCTGTTCAGTCTCTTATTGAGTCTTTTGAAAAATTACCCGGTGTAGGGCCAAAATCAGCTCAGCGTCTTACGTTTTATCTGCTTCATGTACCCCAACCCGAGCTCGATAATTTTGCCAATGCGCTAACGGGTCTTAAAACGGGTACCAAGCTTTGCTCTATCTGTATGTCCATTGACGAGACAGACCCTTGCTCAATTTGTAGTGATAATCAACGGGATCACAGTACTATTTGCGTTGTTGAGCAGCCATTAGATGTCTTGGCGTTAGAAAAATCAGGCAAATACAGGGGAATCTATCACGTGCTTCATGGCAGAATTGATCCATTAAATAATTTAGGTCCAGATGAGATATATGTAGGAAAGCTTTTTGAAAGGCTTAAGGATAATGACGAGGTCAAGGAAGTTATCTTAGCAACCAATCCAACGATGGAAGGGGAAGCAACGGCAATGTATATCTCCAAACAACTACGAACTATGAACCACGAACTGCGAATTACTCGTATAGGTCGAGGTTTGCCAGTAGGTGCAGATTTAGAGTACGCAGATGAAGTTACATTACAACGTGCAATGGAAGGAAGAAGCGAAGTATAAGTATAGTCAATGATTCTGAAAATGAATTAAGAACGTGGCAAATGAGCTTCTCTCAAAACCCAATCAGGAAGTTTTACATCACCCAAATCTGTACCTGGTGTTCCATGTTTTCTTTTTGGTGTTACTACCTTGTCTACACGAGGTTCTTCGTTTTGGCGAGGTTCCCTTGCCACAGGACTATCAGTAGCTTTTCTACGATTTAATACACCTGCTGGATATGTTTCTCTATGACCAACAAGTCCCACTGAGATCTGCGGATCCAAAGAAGCTAAATCAAGGCGCTTTGCAGCTCTTCCTTTTCGAGGTTCTGAAGCAGTCTGAGTAGATGGTTCTACCGCAGTTGTTTTAATACCTTCAACTGAAATACTAATATCAGTAGGAATAGTGATTCCTCTCCCTCTTCTTATTCGAGCCGATGTACCTGGTTTTACTGCGATTGACATATACCCGCATAATAATAGCAGTAGTACGGTCTTGTCAAGAGGGGAAAGTGGAATTTAGAAATTATCTCATAACTGAAGGTTATAGGGCTAAATAGTGATTTTTAATAAAAGAGTGTATAGACTGCATAAATATATCATTCTCTTACAATATCAAATATAAAGAAGATAAAAATACCCTATTGACAACTTAATATAGTATATTTATAATGACAACAATAATATGGGAAAAGCAGAACAAAGAGATAGAAGTAGAGCAAAGGGAGCACCACGAGTTCCACTTGCAAGACCAGAAAGACAACAAGATCCAGTATATCCTGGTGTTGAAGCAAGTGATATGCCTTCAGTAAGAGGTGGAAGAGCACCAAGACAGCCACAACCACAGCAACGAGCAGTAGAACCTGTACAAGCACCAGAGTCATATGTTCCACAAAGAGAGAATTTCTTTGGAGCATTAGTTGGTGGATTAGTAAGAACAGTTCGTGATAGAGGAGTAGAAGGGGTAGAAGAAATGCTATTTGATGTAGCAGGAGAAGTTGCAGAGCGAGCAGAACAAGTGGAGGGATGGGCTAAAACACTTGGTGCACACAGTGACGCCACACAGGGAGCTATTTTCCGACATGGTATTCATCCAAGAGCTGTTGCAGACGTTGCTGGACAACGAATGCACGCAGAACAAGCAGCCTTGTCTGATGCAGAGCGTGCGCAAATTGAAGCAGAATCCAGCTTGCGAGCAGCAGCAGATGCTGCAGTTGATGCAAAGGGTAAGGTACATCCATGGAGATTTGCAAAAACATATCTTGCGAATAAAGCAACAGCAGCCCTTGCCCATCAAATAGTAAATACCCATGAAAGAGTGAAGGGATCGGCAGTAGAACAGTTTACAGGTGCACCTAGTAGGCAGACAGTGGAAGAGGTTGTAAGAGCAGCAAGAAATGGGGATAGACAGCCAGCACAACGAGATGCATCTCAACCTTTAACTCCTCGAGATCCAAGGGTATCTAATGGAAGAAATACACAGCCTCGAGAGGCAAATATTGTAGAGCAGACTGTAAGAGTTTTGGGTCTGTATGATCATATGGTTGGTACAGATGAACCTGTAGCAGATAATGGTGGAAATGGTGTAGGAAGATCAAGAAGAAAACCAACTTCACCTGGATTTATTAGATAAGATTTAAGATTGGATTAAAGAACTCCTGAAAGGGAGTTTTTTTATGTTCCATAGCTAAAGTATAAATAGTACATAATCCACCAATAATGTTGGCACGAGGCGTATACGAATAGTATTGAAAAGCTAAGTGCGAACATACGGTGGATGTGGCCAAGTATCATTCGATATCGGTTTTTCTCCTAATAAGTTCTCGACAAGCTCGAACAATAATACTAAAATACTCCTCATGAAGGTCGCGATTTTTGGTGGACGATTTGACCCTATCCATAATGGTCACTTGGCTGTTGCAAAAGAGGTTCTTAAAATTGGTTTGGCAGATGAGGTATGGCTTAGCGTAGAGAATCAGCATCAATGGCGGCCAATTGTTGCATCTGCAAAAGACAGAAAAGCAATGGCTGAGTTGGCAATTTCTTCCGTCATTGCGAGCAAAGCGAAGCAATCTAATACAAATGAAGAGATTGCCGCGTCGCAAGCTCCTCGCAATGACACTTTGAAGGTGGATATGACACCAGTAGAAATAGGAGGAGCGACAGAAACAATAGCCGTTGTTCGAAGATTACGTCAGAAATACCCAGAGCATGAGTTTGTTTTTGTTGTGGGGTCAGACAATATGAATGTATTTCACAAGTGGACACACTGGGAAGAGCTTCTTAAAGAAGTACATTTTCTTGTCGTTGCTCGCAAAGGCTCTTCTGTAGAAAATGCACCCAGCAATGCAACGGTTATTACAGATCCAAATTATGTGCCACTCGAAGATAGTGCAACACGGATTCGGGATCTAATCAAAGATCGTCAATCAATCACAGGACTTGTGCCTGAAAGTGTAGAAAAGTATATAATAGAGCACAAGCTATATTCTTAAATTGCTAAATTGCTATATTGCTAATAATTTAAGAATTTAATCATTTAACAATGAACGATCTTGATTACAAAAATAAATCAGAGGAGATTATTGCCTGGATTCGTCAAACAGTAGTAACTGCGGGTTTTTCCCGTGTTATTCTTGCTGTGTCAGGTGGAGTGGATAGTGCAACATCACTTTTCTTGGCAGTAAAGGCATTAGGAAAAGAAAATGTCTATGCCGTACTTTTGCCCTATGGGGAAATGAGTCAAAAGTCTTCCCAGCATGGACAAATGGTAGTGGAGGCTGCTGGTCTTAAAGAAGATCATATTTTTGTGAGGGATATTAAAAGTGCAGTTGACGTCATTGCGAGTGAAACGAAGCAATCTAATACAAATGAAGAGATTGCCGCGTCGCAAGCTCCTCGCAATGACATATTTGCTGTGCGCAAAGGCAATATGATGGCACGTGTCCGCATGATTTATCTATTTGATTTGGCAAAGCAGCTGGAAGCACTCGTAGTTGGGACAGAAAATAAGAGTGAGCACTATTTAGGGTACTTTACACGTTTTGGAGATGAGGCATCAGATATTGAGCCAATACGAGGGTTGTATAAGACGCAGGTATGGGAAATGGCAAAATATTTAGGTGTGCCGAAAGAAATTGTAGAAAAAGCTCCTTCTGCAGGGCTCTGGGATTCGCAAGCAGATGAAAATGAATTTGGATTTTCTTATGCAGAAGCAGACAAAATTTTGTACCGTGCGTTTGATGAAGGGATGACGAATGGAGAAATTGTTGCATCAGGAATTGATGAAAAGATCGTTAAAAAAGTCTTAGGATTTGTTGATAAAAATAACTTTAAACATCATGTGCCTTACATTAAAGAAAATTAACCTAATTTACCTAATTACCCTAATTTCTAAAAAAGCACCAATGACAAAATGTTAGAAATTGGAATTTGGGATTTCTTTAGGTTAATTAGGTAATTAGAAATTAGAAATTTTTCATCGATTTTACAAACGACAATGATATTGGTCTCATTCTGTGTTAAACTAGACTCAATATGTCAGATGGATCAAATGGATTTGGTGAAGCATTAGAGGATTTAACAGCAAATACAAAACAGGCAATTGGTGGGACAATTGCTGACTTTACTAAATCTGTAGCAGGTCAAGTAAAAGGAAGCGGCGGGATAAGTGGTAGTTTTACTCCTCCTAAGCAGCAGCCCCAAAATGGATCATTTAACCCCGATTCAATCGGGGCAAATACGCTACAAGGAGGAGACTTATTTAGTCCGGATGCAGCTGGTGGTAAGCAAAAGCAACAAGGACAAGGTCAAGCTCCGCAAATGCTTACAAAAGCAGGTCAACAATTGGTTGCAGATCCTGGGAGTAAGTCGCCAGAGGATATAGAAAAGATTCAGAAAATCGAGCAAGAACTTAGGAGTCTTCACCAAGAGTATTATCAGGACTTTTTAGCAAAAGCAGAAGGACGAGACAGAAAGACTGTCGTTGAAAATAACGAAAAAGAGCAAGATAAGCAGGAGGAAAAATTCCAAGATATGCAGAAAAAAGAAGAGAAAAAACAACAAGATGATAATTTGCTAAAAGCACAGCGCGCAACAGAAAATAAAGGAGGAGGAATAGGGTAATATTGCGATAGGCAATATGCAATATGAATAAAGCACCTAAGAAAGCATACTGCATAATTCATTATTCATAATTCAAAAAAACTATGTTACGAATTTATAACACATTAACAAGAAGCGTTGAGGAATTTAAGTCACTAAAGCCACTACAAGTGGCTATGTATTCTTGCGGGCCAACAGTCTATGACTATCAGCATATTGGGCATATGAGGCGTTACGTTTGGGACGATATCCTTATTCGGGTTTTGGAAGCAAATGGGTATTCAGTACACCATGTAATGAATATTACCGATGTTGGTCACTTAGTAAGTGATAGTGACACAGGGGAGGATAAAATGGAAAAAGGTGCGAAGAAATTTGGTAAGTCTGTGTGGGATGTTGCAAAAATGTTTGAAGAGCAGTTTAAAGATTCATGCAAGTTGCTTAATATAGATTTACCTAAAGATCTCATGCATGCAACAGATTATATTAAAGAACAAATTAAATTAGTGCAGGAATTAGAAGAGAAAGGATATACATACCGTTTGTCTGATGGAATTTATTTTGATACATCAAAATTTAAAAATTACTTTGCATTGTCCAGGCAAAATCCAGATGAATTGCAAAAAGGAGCACGAGTAGATTTTATTGAAGGCAAAAAAAATGCTAGTGATTTTGCTCTTTGGAAGTTTTCTCCCAAAGATGACCCTTCGGCAGGCTCAGGGCAAGGAAAGCGTCAAATGGAATGGGATAGTCCGTGGGGAGTGGGTTTCCCAGGGTGGCATATAGAATGTAGTGCAATGTCCATGAAAGCGCTTGGGCCAACGCTCGATATTCACACAGGTGGAATCGATCATATTGCAATTCATCATTCAAATGAAATAGCGCAATCTGAGGCTGCAACGGGCAAGAAATTTGTTAATTACTGGGTGCACCATAATTTTCTGGTTGTTGGAGGTCAGAAAATGAGTAAGTCATTGGGTAATTTTTATACAGTGGAGGATGTTGTTGCAAAAGGGTATGACCCACTCAGCCTTCGTTATTTATATTTACAAACGCATTATAGACAAGAAATGAATTTTACCTGGGAAAGTTTGGACGCTGCAGCAAGTAGTCTTAAGAAATTACGATCTCATATTACCAATGATCCTACTGCTTCACCAAATCTTTTTTGGATAGAGCAATTTATGGAAGCTCTTAACGACGACTTAAATACAGCAAAAGCATTGAGTATTGTGTGGGATATGACAAAGCGCATTATTAATCCTGGCGAAAAAAAGGCAACGCTTTTGGAAATGGATCGCATTTTAGGCTTAGGCCTCGCAAGCGGAAAGCGTAAAGCGGAAAGCGTAAAGATACCAAAGAATGTTGAGGACTTACTCAAAGAAAGAGAGACTTTTCGAAAAGCAGGGGATTATAAGGCATCTGACGAGCTGAGAAAGAAAATAAGCGACTTAGGCTTTGATGTTATGGACGGTAAAGATGGTCCGAGGGTAAATAAAAAATAATATTCTTGTTCGAGCGAATAAAATGAGTCGAGAACTTTAAATAAGTTTAGAACAAAACTTCTCGATTCATCCTTCGGACTCACTCGAAGAAGAATGAATCGCTCAGGGAGAATACATTATGGATAATTCTCAATTTATCTGTCCAAATTGCGGAAGCATAACTGCTCCTGATGATACATTTTGTAGTCATTGTGGTGCAAAATTGACAAATCACACGCCAACTATTGGGACAGGGAAGCAGGTCTGGATTTACTTTGTTAGTTTTTTTCTTCCGCCACTTGGACTTATCTGGACATGGAAATATCTTAGATCCAGTGATTCAAAAGCAAAAAGAATTGGATGGATAGCTTTAGTTTTGACTATTCTGGCAGTTATCCTAACATTGTGGACAATGGGAGCATTTTTGCAGGGAGTACAAAATCAGATGAATAGCTATTCAAATTTGGGGTTATGAAACTAATTCCATTGATTTCTTTCTTCCATCATACGTAACCCGCGTCTAGCGAGAATTTGTGCCTGCTCATCAATAGCCTTATCTTCATCTAGCTCTTTTCTAACTCTCGCACGAGCACTTGCTACATCCCTTTGTGAAAAACCAAAAATAACTACCCTTTCTGAGACTGCACCATACGTGTAAGAATCAGTGTCTCTTATAATTTCTGAACCTGAATTTGAGCGAATTCTGTCAGCCATAGTCAAATTATAAATTAGACCTATATTACTTGTCAAGCACGAAATTGGATGATTTTTTTAGAAGTGTTATGAGTTTTTTCTTGTATTATGAGCTGCAACGATTGCATCTGCCAGCGTTTGAGTAACATAATGACCAGCTCTATTTCGTGTTCTTGTAGGTTCTTCACCAAAATGTGGCCGAGCAATCCTTTTATACTCTAAGCTTCCATGGATTCTTGCAGAAGCAACTCCAACGGTTCTTAGGGGGACTTCGTCTCCGACCACTCCGTCGCGAGTTTCTGCACCATAAGTGATTGGTGTGCCTTCATTTGTCCAGATTCTTGCTCCTCCTGGCTCGCTTACTTCTAAAGTGTGTCTCATGGCCAAAATTATAGAGAGCCCTTTATTATCTGTCAAGCACGAAATCGACTTGATTTTTTCTGGTTTTTGTAGGAAAGTAGATGTATGGTCAAACTTCCTAAATCACTTACCAAAGTTACTGCGTTTTCTAAAATGCTAGCCCTTCTTCTTGTTTTGGCTTTCTTAGGAGTTGCGTTTTATGCAGGTATGCTTTTTAATCAAAAATATCTGACTGTTTTATCTTCAATTACTCCAACCCCGACTCCGGTTCAGTTGGAGAAAAGCCAATCTGTACAAAAGTAAAATATTTATTCTTCGAGCAAAGCGAGAAGTTTTAGTTCTCACTGCATTCGAACAATATATTTACTTAAGACCTACTGAATCAATTTTTGGAAGAAATCCACGCACATATTCCCAGAATTTATCTGCTGTTTTACTGCTAAATTTACCAAATTTTCCACCCTCTGACTCTGAGCAGAGCATATTTTCATAACGACGAATAATTTTTAATACGTCTTCTCCGAGTTCGTTTAATTGCTGTTGGTATTTTTTAGCGTCTAGCACATATTGGTCATGAACCACTTTAAATGCATCAAAAAGATCTTTATGATTTTCCACCATATCTTGAAAATATTGCTGTGATTTGGTCATGAAGAATAGTATAAAGAATTTTTAAGAGATGGACAAGAGAATTTGATTGTTTTCATATATTGTATTAAATTATAGCTATGAACGAACAATCTGATATATCAGAAGAGTTGCAAAAGGCAGAAGAGGCGCGACTTGAGGGAAATAAAACAGGAGATTATTCAGAGGCAATTCGTCTAGCCAAGGAGCATGGTGCAATAAGTTCCATTGCAGCAGAAGACCCGACAATACTGCGAGATAAAGCAAAATTATGGAGAGATGAGACAGTTAGTGAGACAAGTCAAGGAAATAGGCAAGAGAATGGTAATAAAGCTGCAGAAAACTTTGCGAGAGCCGCTGAGGTAATCCGTAACAAATATGATCCTTTTCAGGAAAGAATACGTTACGATAGTCAGCTGCAAACGCTTGACAGAGAAGATCCCTACCACTTGCCCCCAGAAATGAAACGCGATGAAGGAAAGCTGAATATAGCGATATTTTCTCTTACCGGTAATCCGATTTTTTTAGCAGATGCTATTACCGCATTCAATCAGGCAATTACGCTTTCTGAAGAAGGAAGTTCGGCAGAAGGACTTGCAAAAATGGAGCGTTTTCAATCACAAAGAATGTTACAACAAGTGCCGAGAGATCAACAACCAATTACACAGGAAGAAAAACCCCAGTTTTCTCAGCTTCGAGAAGGATACAATCAAGTTATGTCTTCAGGTGTTGGCGGAAAAGATAGAAAAAGCGCAGCATCTCGCGCGTATATGGAAGAAAGTATATCATCACATCATTTTCTTGCAGCGTTTCGAGGAATTAAGAATTTTGGCATACAAAATGCGTTGGATCGATTACGAGGAAGAGGAGAGAGAAAACGATTAGAAGTGCAAAGAAAAGAGACTTTTACGGGGAATGTTCAGGATGTGCGAATAAGGAAATAAGTTACGCGTACTTACTGGCAAATTCATCTGCTTCTTCTTCCTGATGACCAATAGCAACCTTACTTTGTTTTACAAAAATATTATTTTTGTGTCCTAGGACAACATGTCCTATTTCATGAGCAATAGACCAGTGAATTTGATCTTTGTCCTCTCGGAGTAGATCGTCGCCCAAGAAAATTAAATGTTGGTCTGCTAGATCATTGCCGGTAAAGGTGTATCCCCATGCATCCTCCATAGATCCCACAAACCACACATATTCTGTTACATATTCCTGTAAATCCTGGGGAAGAAGGGCAACAACCTCGCAAACATTTTCTTTCAGAATCTTTGTCCCAACCAACCTGCCCCCAAATGCATGTCTAATTTCATCAATTGTCATGGGTATGATTATATCTAAAACAGTATATTTTGTCATCCTGAGCAGAGTCGAAGGATATAAAGACTTAAATAATTTTCTTTTTCCGTACTTTCGTTCCGGCGAAAGTACCAAAGCCTCCTGCCAAGCCTCGTTTTGTGCTTTCATCGTTCACTCATTCCTCGGGGGATTTCACCCCTTCCTCGACAAGTTTGCGAGGAATCCCCCTGAGTCATTTATTCACTCTTCATGCACAAAACAGCAGATTGGCGAATAAGAACCAAGAAGCCCTTGACAGATAAAAATATTTGTGTGCATGATAGATATATAATGTTACACAAAGTTATAAAGAAGGTTGGACCAGAGCTTCATATTTTTCTTAATGCAGTTGTTCTTCTTTTTTGCGTTGTTTTGGTTTTGGCTGTAGTTGTTTTAGTATTCAAGCATGAAAAGTTAAAGGGTGCAATGTATTTCTTTGCTCAGCAAGCGGCAATGGCAAGTAAGCAGCAATATATTGGAGCAGATGCAACAGAGGATGCTCAGATGCTTGCAACAACTATTGTAAATGTACCCACAGGAAAGGTGTTGTGGACAGATAAAGAGAGTCTGCAAAAACTAGTTTCACTTTTATCTCACCAAACAGGACGTGACATTGTTGTCGAAGATACGCATCAATTTGTTTTGGCAGATACACTTCCTGCAAATGTTGGGAAAATGTATACCAATGGTGGAAATGCAGATTTACAGACCATAAAAGACGGCAAGCCAAGACGATTTACAGAAAAAAGTCCAGATTATCCAGCAGGAGTAGATGAAGTAGTAGTACCAGTTAAAGATAGTAATGGAGTGACAGTTGGTGCAGTAATAATGTCAACGTCTCATATCTTCGACGATAAGTAGGTTACAATTCTTCTAATTTTCTAATCTCTTCACGATCTTTTTCTATTGGGGCAAAATAATATTTATTTAAAAACCACAAAAAGATAATGAGTGTTAAGACAGTAAGTCCAAAAACTATTTCTACATACAGCCAGTAATTGAGCGACTTAAACATATCGTGAATAATATTGGCTAACAAATTAAGAAGAAGTCCCCACAAAAGTCCAATAAAAAGCCAAATACTTGGCATGATTTCTTTTCTTTTCCGAAGTACTTCGTAACGAAGTTCTAGAATTTCTTTTTTTCGAGATGTTGATTCTTCCATGACAATAAAAGTGTAGCATGTATTGACAAGGAATAAAAATTTTACTACGCTCATTATGAAATGAAAAAGTGGATGTGGGGACTTCTGGTTATTGTTTTACTCCTCATTGCTGCAGGTAGTCTTGCATATTATAAATTTGCACATAGTGTGAAATCACCGAGTATGGCCGGAGAAGAGCACGGGGGAGTTTTTAATACTATTCAAGATGCGTTAACACGCAATCTTTCTTTGCAGTGTCAATTTACTGCAGACAATGGGACAGCAACAACAGCCTACATAAAGTCAGGAGCAGTACGCGTAGATACCAACCCACAAAAGCCTGATGCACAAAGCATGATAATGAAGGACAAAAAAATCTATTTTTGGCAGGTAAGCAGTAAAACAGGAAGTGTTATGACTATTCCCAGCATTACGGTTACTCCTATGCCAACGAGTTCGGCAGTGAAGTCAACGGAATCTGCGCAAAATCAAGGCTCAAATGCACTCTCTATGCTTGAAAAATTCAAGGATTCCTGTAAGGTCGCAGTAGTTGATGATGAGCTTTTTGTACCTCCAACTGACGTAAAATTTACCGATATGTCTGAAATGATGAAAGCAATGCCGTCCGGTGCTCCAACAGGTATGTCTCAAGAGCAAGTAAAGCAAATGATGCAACAATATGGTGCTCCAACCGGATACTAATCTTCGAATAGTTTTCTTAAGGGTTTCCAAGTTTGTATTTAAGATATATACTAAGAATTAGGTATGAATATTGCAAAAATGCAACGAGCTTGGCAGAGGTTTGCCAGAGTGCGACTTCAAAAAATACATTTAGATTGGTTGATTGGTATTCTTTCTATTCCTGTTCTTGTTACAGCAATTATCCTTAATTGGACAAGTCTTACTCATCAAAATAAAGCGGTAACACCTTCTGCTTCTCCATCACCTCAGGTTATTATTGTTCCGCAAAATGCATCTAATCAGCCAACATCTTCTCCGTCATGCCAAAAAACAGTAGGACCTATTAGTATTACATCTCCGCAAGAAGGGGACAGCGTGAGTGATAATCCAGTCTGTATAACAATTCAATACTCAGACGCAACGTATTGTTCGGTTGTGTGGTCGTATCGAATTAATGGAGGGGCATGGTCTGATTTTGGTAACTCTAGCCCGTGTCTCTATAATTTGCCAAGTGGACAAGTGCAATTTAACTTGCGGGTAAATAGCACTGTTAGCTCGGATCAGAAAACCCTTACGAGGACATTTACGTATACAGGGTCGCCAACAGCAGCTCCTACTGCTTCATCTTCTGCACATTGAACCTGCTCGACACAAGAGAAAATTTATCCTATAATACCTTTATGACTGGAGAAGTTGTTCAGTTTCCACCAAAACCAGAAAGGGGTAGGAGAAAAGTGGAGAGGAGAATGAGAAAAATAATAGATCCTAATACACAAGTTTTAGGTGGAATAACTCAGGCTCAAGCACAAGAAGTAATAGCATCACTTATACAAGAAGGATTAATTAGAACACACAAACAAGATAAGTCTACTTCTTAATTTTTTTTTGATTTTTCCTTCCAAAAATAACTGCCAGAGCTATTGTCCCATTTATGACAAATATAAATACAGGATAACTTAAGAGAAAAATATTTAATTTCCCTACAGATAGAATTGATAGAAATCCTGCGATAGTTGATAGCACCCATGTGCTGAGTGTTTCACTTTCTGGATCCTGGTATGACTTTTGAATAGTTAAAATAGATCCAATAAAATCTATTGTCATAATAATGTAGAGCGCGTATACTGCTTCTTTGGTTACAAACCAAATAATAAGTCCTATCAGTGCAATAAAAAGGGTAATGCCATCTTTTTTCTTAAATTTTCCGTATCCATATCGCAGGGACAATATGAAAATAATAACCTGGCCAACAGATTCAAATCCTGTAATCCATAAAGAGTTTGTTGCTCCTTTTGCAAGTTGCGAGAAAAATGCAATTCCTCCAAGTATTGACCAAATAAACCATGTTGCGCGCTCGGGTTTTGTTTTTCGTTTGAAAATATCTATGATGTAGGGGATTCCTCCGATTGTGCTAATAATTCCCGCAGAGATTCCTAAAATTTGTAGTATATTCATATTGAAAATTCCCTAAAAGTAGTATACAGTAAAAAATAATGAATCTTGTTGTTCACTTTGAAATTCAAGCAGATGACCCAGCTCGCGCAAAGAAGTTTTATGAATCTGTTTTTGGATGGGAATTAAAACAGTGGGGAGATCAAGAATATTGGATGGTAAGTACTGGGGCGCCTGAATGGGGAAGTAACAAACCAGGTGGCGGAATTAATGGTGGGTTATTTCCACGAAAAGGGAAAGGAGCAGTACCGCGTGGCGAGGCAAGTAATGGGTATGTCTGCACAATTCAGGTAGAAAACTTGACAGACATTTTAGAAAAAGTAAAAGCGAATGGGGGTAAGTCGACAAGCCAACCTCAAAATATTCCAGGCGTTGGAATGAATGCAATGTGTCTGGATACAGAAGGAAATATCTTTGGTCTTCTCCAGCCTGAAAGTAAAAAATAGCCTCAAAACTAGTCCTGGAGCGTCCTATATTGTCAATTAGCCTCGGAAGTGCTATACTACCGGTCATGGAAGAAGAAGGATCACGCGGACGACTTATCTTAGGAATTGTGGCAGTAATCGTTGTTATATTTATCCTATTTTTTGTTATTCGAGGATTATTTTTTAATAAAAAGCCAGTAGTAACACAGCCTTCATCTTTTCCAACAATTTCCCCAACACCAACACCATATGGATTTGTTGCATCAACTCCAACACCAACCCCGATTAAATCGGGGCCAACACCGTCCTTTCAAAAAGGAAGCACAACAAAAGGTGGAGTAAATACGACAACAACGACAACTACAACAACATATACAACTCAACCGACTGTTTGGTATTATCAATCACAAAGTAGTTCTAATTCACAAGGCAGTCAGTCACAAAATCAAGATAGTGATAGTCAATCCCAATCACAAACTCTTCCTAATGGAATGACGCAAAGTCAAAATTGACAAAAGGATTTATAATTTTAAAATTCTTTTGTCATCCTGAGCGATAACGAAGGATCTCATCTTCATTTTTCATCTTGCATTCATAAAGGATTTTTAGAATAATGGAACAACATGAAAAAAGTTTTACTTGCTGCTGTTATCTTACTTATTATTGGTGGTGGCGCATTCTTTTATTTGAAAAAAGGTGATCAAGATATGATGGGGACTCCGACTCCAACACCTGGTAACTCTTCTGGGAATACACCAACCCCTTCTTCTAGTTCGACAACGTATAAGGACGGTACGTATACAGGCAACACAGTGCAGGCAGACAGGGGATATGGACCAATTCAGGTAAAAGCAGTAATTAGTGGGGGAAAATTGACTGATGTTATTTTCCTTCAGATGCCTGGAGAGGGATTTGGACATACACAGGAAGTAACTGATTTTGCAAAACCTCTTCTTAAGCAGGAGGCGATTGCTGTACAAAGTTCTCAGGTAGACATTGTCAGTGGTGCAACACAAGATACAGAAGCGTTTCAAAAATCTTTAGCATCCGCCTTAGCACAAGCAAATTAATCTTCTATGCATGAGACAAGACTTCTCATGGGTATGCCCATAACCGTTGAGATTGTTGATAGAAAAGCATCTCAAAAAGATATCGATGCAATCTTTGCCTATTTTCAAGAAATAGATAACAGATTTAGCACCTATAAAGAAAATAGCGAAATCTCAAAGCTTAACCGTCACGAAATAAAGGAAAAAGATCTTTCAAAAGAAATGAAAGAAGTTTTACATTTATCAGAACTGACTAAGCAAGAAACAAATGGTTACTTTGATATTAAAAAATTAAATGGACTCATTGATCCATCAGGTATGGTTAAAGGATGGGCAATTTGGCAAGCTGCACAGCAACTAACACGTGATGGATTTAAAAACTTTTTTATTGATGCGGGAGGGGATATACAAGTAGCAGGGGAAAATGGAAAAGGAGAAAAATGGACAGTTGGGATAAGAAATCCATTCAATCAATCAGAAATTATCAAACGTGTTTGCTTGGCAACAGAAGGTATTGCAACAACTGGCACATATGTACGTGGCCAACATGTGTATAATCCTTTTGCACCGAGTGCTCCGTTACAAACTATCGTTAGTTTGACAGTAATAGGTCCAAATATTTATGAAGCAGACAGGTTTGCAACTGCTTGTTTTGCTATGCAGAAAATGAGCGTACAATTTCTTGAAAGACAAAAGGGACTTGAAGGATATATGATAGATACGAATGGTATTGCAACCATGACAAGTGGATTTGAGAAATATGTTGTTTAAACTGTCATCCTGGTAAGCGGAGCGCATCCAGGATCTTTCTGTATGATCAGATTCTGGACAAGCCAGAATGACGATTTTTATGTTGAATCTTTTAGATAATTTTTTAGACAGAATTACCATGTACCGTGTAGTGCTGTATGTTTTAATTGGTTGGGTAGCGTGTGCAGCAATCCTTTCATATGGTGGATTACTCTCCTACTCACCAGGTGCGCTCATACTTTCTTCACTTTTCTTGACAATTGTTTGTTGGATAAGCAATAAGATACTTGCATTCCTTTTTAAAGCGCCAACGAATGTAGAATCTGTATACATTACCGCACTTATTCTCACTTTTATTATTACTCCCATGACTTCTGTCAGGGATATTCCATTTTTTATTTTTGCTGGCGTTTTTGCCATGGCGTCAAAATATATTTTAGCAATCAAAAAAAAGCATCTTTTTAATCCCGCGGCAATTGCTGTTGTTTTAACAGCATTTATTTTAGGGAGATATGCAAGTTGGTGGATTGGAACTGCGGTTATGTTGCCGTTTGTCGCTATTGGCGGATTTCTTATCCTTAAAAAACTTCAAAAAGTTATTCTTATTTCTGTATTTCTTCTCGGAGTTATTGGTATAACTATTCTCTTTGCAATTTGGCAGGGGACACCTATGTATAGCAGTGTTACTTCACTTTTCTTAGATTCTGCAATTGTATTTTTTGCAACTGTTATGTTAACAGAACCACTTACATCTCCACCAACAAAATTGTTACAAGTAGTATACGGGACAATAGTTGTTTTGCTTATTGATCCACATATCCATGTTGGCGCTTTTTATTCTTCACCAGAGCTAACATTAGTTGTTGCAAATATTTTTTCGTATATTGTAAGTCCTAAACAAAAGCTTCTGTTGCATTTGAAAGAAAAAACACAATATGGTGCAGACGAAGTGGAATTTGTTTTTGCGTCTCAAGAAAAGCTTCACTTTATGCCAGGACAATACATGGAGTGGACACTTAAGCACCCGAGCACTGACAGCAGGGGAAACAGGCGGTATTTTACTGTTGCATCTTCTCCAACAGAAAATGCAATTCATTTGGGAGTAAAATTTTATGAAAATGGGAGTAGTTTTAAGCGCGCTTTGCACCATCTCTCAGACAAAGACAGTATTACAGTGGGAAGTCTTGGTGGTGAGTTTACATTGCCAAAGTCGTTAGAGAAAAAGCTTGTCTTTATAGCCGGTGGTATAGGAATAACACCTTTCAGAAGCATGATTAAATATTGTATAGATAGTGACGAAAAGCGAGATATTATCCTTATGTATTCCAATAAAGCGGATTCGGAAATAATGTATAAAAATGTTTTCCAAATTGGCGAAAAAATTGGAGTAAAAACAATCTACACACTTACCGATATAGACAGTGTGCCAAAAAATTGGAAAGGGCAGGTTGGGAGAATTACTCCTGATATGATACGAAAAGAAATTCCAGATTTTACAGAGAGACTCTTTTATCTGTCCGGTCCACATGGTATGGTTGTGGGATTTGAAAAAACGCTTAAGGAAATTGGTATTTCTCAATTCCACATAAAGAAAGATTTCTTTCCAGGATTTGTCTAACTTCTTGCATACATATGCTATAATTTGCTGGCTCACGTGACCCTTCTTAATAGAATAGAACAGCGAATAGAAGAAAAATTACACAAATCGCTTTTGCGAAATTTTTCCTATTACATCAATCCATTTAGTAGATTAGGTGTGCAAAGGTACTCATTTGGTTTCCCGTTTTTAGTAAGTCTTATTGTATTCATTGCTATTGAAGTTTTATCCTTTTTTATTCTTCATAACAACGGTTTATACAGTGGCATTGTTATCGTAATGTCTATCACGCTTATTCTGTATTTTTCTTTTCGCGATGCTTTTGTGGGAGGCTTTACTACCGTTGGAATGACAGTGTTGTATTACCTCTTTATTATTCTTTCCAAGCAGTACTCAGGAAGTCAACTGTATTCAGGGATTCAAACAACAATCCTTCTGGGAATTGTATATCTTGGTATGTCTACAGTCATTGCGTATCTTAAGCACGCAATAGACATTTTGATAGGTCGAGAAATGGAAGCACGTATACTAGCCGAGGAAAATGAGAGACGACTTTCTGCGATTATGCAGCAGTTGCCCATAGGGGTACTCATTGTAGATAAGAAAAGAAGAGTAGAAGGAAATAAGCAGCTGATTTCTTTTTTGGGAAAGGAAATAAAAACAAGCTTGCGAAAGGATGGTAAGTCTTCGAGTGCTTTGCGGGGAAATCTATTTTTGGAGGCAAAAGATTGGCCAATTACGAGGGCTCTGACGAAAGGTGAAACAATTAGCTCTGAAGAAATAGAATATGTGAGGAAAGACAAAAAGCACGTTTTTCTTCGTGTCAGTGCTGCGCCAATTAAAAATGCCAAAAATCAGATTATTGCTGCTGTTTCCACGATAGATGACATTACTGAAAAAAAGCAGGAGGAGGAAGCAAAGTACCGTTTAGCTGCGCTTGTTGAATCGTCAGAAGATGCAATTATGGGTAAAACATTGGAAGGAATTATTACAACATGGAATAAAGGTGCGGAGAAACTTCTCGGATACACAAGTAAAGAGGCTGTTGGGCAGTCCATTAATCTTATTATTCCGAAAAATTTACGTCAACAAGAAGGGGAAATTATTCAACAAATTGGTAAAGGGAAAAGCATAGAACACATAGAAACATTGCGGTTAAAAAAGAATAAGCAAACTATTCCTGTCTCGATGAGTATTTCTCCTGTTACGAATAATAAGGGTGAGGTCATTGGGGTTTCCAATATTACTCGAGATATCACAGGACAGAAAGAATTAGAAAAACAAAAAGATAACTTTATTGCAACCGCATCGCATGAGCTAAAAACGCCTCTCACATCGCTTAAGGGATTTACTCACGTATTACACGTTTTTGCGCAGCGTCGAGGGGATGAAAAATCCTTACAGCTTTTAGATAAAATGAATGGACAGCTAACCAAGCTTACTAATTTGATTGGCGATTTGCTTGATATTACAAAAATGCAATCAGGGCAGCTTCCATTAAATGTTGATTTTTTTGATTTTGATAGCATGCTTCGAGATACTGTTGAGTCAATGCAGTTAACAACAGAAAAACATGAAATTGTACTTCAGGGAAATATTAAAAGAGAAGTATATGGAGACAAAGAGAGGACTGAGCAAGTTATCATTAATCTCCTCTCTAATGCAATTAAGTACTCACCAAATGCAAAAGAAATTATCATAACTGCAAAGGTAAAGAAATCCAGTGTAGAAATTGCTGTTAGAGATTTTGGCATTGGGATACCAAAGAAAAAACAAAAAAGTGTCTTTAGGCAATTTTTTAGGGTAAGCGGACCAAGTACAGAAACATTCCCCGGTCTTGGGCTAGGGTTGTATATCTCTAGCGAAATTATGAAGCGGTTAGGTGGAGAAATTTGGGTAGACAGTAGTGAAGGAAAAGGCTCAACATTTCACATGAGCGTTCCTATCCAGAAAAGAAGAATAATGTAATTCTTACATGATTCTTATACGTATACTTTACACTTATAGCCATGGTAAAACCGAAAATCCTTATTGCAGATGACGACCAGGGCATTCTTGATGCAATACAACTTATGTTACAAATTGCAGATTACGATGTTGATGTGGTGAGAGAAGGGAAGAAGGTTATTTCACGGATACGAGACACTAAGCCAGACTTACTTCTTCTCGACTTGTGGATGTCGGGAGTAAATGGGGTTGATGTATGCAATGAAATTAGAAGAAATAAGGAAATGAAAAATCTTCCTGTTATTTTAGTCTCAGCAAATAGTGAAATTAAGAAAAATGCAGCTCGTGCTGTCTTTGATGACTATATTGCAAAACCATTTGATATGGAAGAATTACTTACGAAGATAAAAAACCACGCACAAAAAGTAGTTCACTAATCTACGCGTCTGAGTATCTGGTTAAAAGGCGCCTGAATTTGATTGCCATCTCCATCAAGCATTTTTATTGTCGTTGAGGTAATGATTTGGTAATAACTAGGCATTCCGTTACTTTTTAGTACATACACCTGCATATTATTTTTCCACTCTTCTTGCCATGACCCTTTTTCGGTAAATGGCGCTCCCTTATCGATATAAAGAGACTTTAATTGGTAGGTCTGATTGGCGTAAAGAGTAAGCGTTGTCTTGATGCCGACACAGTCAGCGCAGGGAAGAGTGCCGGAATAGGTAACTGATTGGGTTGATGCAAAAAGCCCAAGTCCGACAACAACAATACTAACAACACAGGCGAGAATAATTTGTTTAGTCCTTTCAGGAAGATGCATTATATTCATCAAATCATGGATACAATCATCTGTCAAATCTAAGGCATAAATGCTTAGATTTGCTGTTAAGGAAATGTATCGTTATGCTTTGTGTTGCAAAGAAGCAGTCAAATAGCCCGTAGCAAATTTGCTGGGTTGTTTGGTCTTTGGTGTGTTGATACAATGGGCTATACATGTTACACAAAAACCGCAACTTTTTAATTATTGCACTCATTGCACTCGTGAATATGCTTGGTTATGGCATTGTTATTCCTATTTTGTATTCTTACTCAAAGCATTTTGGGTTATCGGATTTTCAAAATGGATTATTATTTGCGTCATTTTCGATTTGCCAATTTATTTCAACACCAATTATTGGGAGACTATCTGATAAATATGGAAGAAAGCCGTTGCTCCTTATATCTATTACCGGTACAGCATTGTCATTTCTCCTTATGGCATTTGCGCCAAATGCACTATTTCTCTTTTTAGCACGAATGTTGGACGGAATTACTGCAGGTAATATTCCTGTTGCTTTTGCAGTTATTTCTGATTCGACAGAGCCACAAGAAAGGCCAAAAGCATTTGGTTTGGTCGGTGCGGCTTTTAGCTTTGGATTTGTCTTTGGTCCTGCAATTTCAGCGCTCACTGTTGGGTTTGGCCTGAGTGTCCCTTTCCTTATCGCAGCGGCAATTACTATTCTTGCAATTGTTTTGACAGCTCTTTACTTGCCAGAGACCAACAAGCATATGGGTGAGGTAGAGAAGAAGTCGTTATTCGATTTTTCTCATTTGTGGCATACATTATTTGACCCAAATCTTGGAGCAACATTTATCATTTCACTTATTTACTTCCTTGCATTTTCGTGCGCAATTATTTATGGATTTCAGCCCTTCACCATTAATATTCTAAAAGTCACCTCCCAGCAAAATGCAATCCTTTTTACACTTTTTGGAATCGTTGGGCTTATTTCTCAGACGTTTCTTGTTCAGAGATTCTCTAAAATGTTTGGTATGAAGAAAGCATTTTCTCTTAGCTTTCTTTTTACCGCAATTGTTTTCTTTGCGATGTTTTTTGCACACTCATTGTATTTGTTTGTTGCTATATCACTTCTTCTGGGATTTGTGAATAGCGTTGCGCAGACGCTTATTCCAGCAATTCTCTCGCAGGAAGCAGATGCTAAATCTCAAGGATCTATCATGGGACTTAATGCGTCATATCAAAGTATTGGTATGATTGTTGGTCCCATCTTGGGAGGAATTGTCGCTACAATTTCTGTACCTTTGCCATTTCTTGTTGGAAGTGTATTAGTGCTTGTTTGTTACTTCTTGTCTCTTCGGGTTATTAGTCATGTCGAGCCAAAAGAAACTGCATTTTGAGCGAAGCGAAACCCTGAGCTAGGTCGAAGGGTTAATGCTATACTAAATTCATGGAAGACAAAGAGGAGAAAAAGATTGCCGGTGAAGTAGGAAATCTTATTAGCGAAGACAGGGTATTAGGATTTTCCGATGCTGTTTTTGCTTTTGCTGCAACACTCCTTGTGTTAAAAATTGACTTACCCCAAATTGTTAGACAACAAGTAAGTACACAATTTTTATCTGCATTTACTATACTTTGGCCGCAATATTTAGCAAATATTATTAGCTTTCTTGTTATTGGGTACTATTGGCTTAACCATCATGCTATTTTTAGTATGGTTAAAAAGTATAACGGTTCTCTTGTGTGGTTGAATTTAGTATTTCTTATCTTTTTATCCTTTTTACCATTTCCTGTTGATTTGTATGGAGATTTCTTTATGACACCTGTTATCGTGGTGTTTTATAGTGCAAGCTTGGCAGTTGTGGGTTATTTTTTAGCAGCCATTTGGGTGTATGCTAGTCATCATAATAGATTGGTAGATACGCACATGAGCGAGAGAGATATTCGTTACTATACAATGCGAATGCTCATTGCGCCGGTTGTTTTTACGATGTCTATTCCACTTATCTCTATTCATCCGGTTCTTGCTCCGCTCTCATGGATTTTTATCGTGGTTGGAATAGTTATTCTAAACAATGTGTTTCACCGAAAAAAACTTTCTGAAGTAGAAAAAGCTTCTTTATAATACGTTTGGTATAATTACTCCATGAAACGCGCATTTCTCTTTGATTTGGATGGGGTTATTGTTGATAGTGAAAAAAAGTGGCAAACTTACGGTGCAGATTTTGCTAGAAAACTCTATGGAGACAAGATTGTTGATGCAATGGGGGATACGACCGGAACAAGTCTTGATCATGAATACGCAATTGCAAAAGCGCATGGTTTTTCAATGGACCTTAATGAATACTATCATCAATATGACGTTCAGGCGGAAAAAATGTATGAAAAAGCAGTTATAACAGACGGATTAAAAGATCTTATTTCCTCCCTTAAGAATTTAGGATTTATTGTTGGTATTGTTAGTTCGTCTCGCAGGTCATGGATACAAATGGTTTTGGATAAAATAGAGGATAAAACGCTTTTTGATTATACAATTTCACTCAATGAAGAAGGACTCTTATCAAAGCCAAGTCCTGAAGGATATCTTCACGCAATGAAGGATCTTGGTGTTGTACCAGAGACAACAATTATTCTTGAAGATTCCAATAATGGAATTAAGTCAGCAAATGCTACTGGCGCTTTTGTTATTGGATTTACACCGCTTCTTCGGGAAGGGTACTTGCAGACTGAAAAGGCAGATGCGGTAGCAAATTCATTCAAAGAAGTTGAAGAAATAGTGAAACAGAAGTTTGAAGAGTAAATTTGCTATACTTATCTTATGGATCCATTACCTAATCAACCAGTGTCACAATCGATAGCACAACAGCCTGTTATTGTTGCACAACAACCAACAGCTCCAGAGAAAAAATCAGGAAATACATTTAATAAAATCCTTCTTGCTCTTGTAGTTGTTATTCTTATTGCTGGAGTTGGTTGTGGAGGATACTATTTAGGAACCAAACAAAGCAATTCCTCTATGCAGCAATCTGCAAAGCCCATTGTTACCCTAGTCCCAACAGCAACACCAACTCCAGATCCAACAGCAAGCTGGTCAACATATACAAATGATAAATACGGATACAGCGTTAAGTATCCATCTGCTCTCACGACCCATGAGGACAATACGTATTACCATTATGTGGATTTTAAAACGCCTAGTAACGAACCTGTACTGCCAACCTTTCTTACAGCAGTTATCTCTGACACGTTTAATGCAAAAGATATTGCAGTCTACAACTATATGTCTAGTGACTTCATAAATCTTTTCTCAACAATGCAAAATGGTCAGAGTACAACAAGTGGAGGAGCAACATTTACCAAACTTCCTGATACGATAGTAAATGGACAATCAGCCCTGACTATTGAGGTGGCAACAGGTACATACAAGCAGCATCGAGTATATGTAAAATCAAATGGAAATATTTATATGATTTCTAATAGCTACACAACGCCTGAGGAATTGAATAATTTTGCACTATTTCTTTCTACATTTAAACTAACGAAGTAATTTACTGACACGTCCCGTTATACAAATCTGTATCTAGGCAATTGTGGCCGTTGGGTAATTGGCATGTAGCATTTTCTACAGCATAGGTAGATCCTCCAAGCCACGCACAGTATTTTTGATCGATCGTATCAAATCCTGTTGTTTTTCTGCCTCCAACTGGGCAATCTCCTCGGAAAAGAGCCCATTCTTCGCATTGCATATTATCACCAAAATCACATAGTCCATATTCACCGCCGTCTCCGCGCTTTTTAATAAGTAAGGTTCCGCCTTTGTTGGTGCAGTTGACCGATGCAGGATTGGCAAGTGTTGGCCCCGATTGAACTCCGGTTGAACCGGAGGAACTCAGGGTTGGCGTTGTGCTAACGTGAGTAGCTTGTGTTGGGGTAGAGGAGAGACTTACAAAAACAGAAATTGTTTTATCACAAGGGCAGGTAAATTGAGCAGGTTCGTTGGGATTAGTATTGGTTGGCTTGGTGCGGTACGAAAAAATAATTAATTGTTTGGAGTTACTTGTTATATTGGAATATCCCCAACTAGACGACCCTGGTCCATCTGCAGAAAGATTGGTATCAGGCAAAAATCCCATTTGCTTGAGCGTATCTGCATTTTCGTAATGCTCCATAAATGCTTTATCGCTTTTTATCGTTGCCTGCATACTTTCTCCAGTAAAGGAGCCGTATAGTGTTGTTTGTTTATCTATCTTTGGAGAAGACCAGCCGGCAGATGGATACCAAAGGGCAACTTGTGCAAGAAGAGCAGTCTCTGGTGTTTTGGAAAGGTCTGCAGGTTTGGGTTGGATATGGAGTTTGTAAAAAACAAGTCCTGCAATAAGAAGAAGCAAAACTGCAATGACAGTGAGCCAAACTTTCTTCATACTGTTACTATTTCACAAATCCATTGCATTCACAAGAAGATTTGCTCTATGCTGAGTATATGCGATGGTATTTTTTACTCTTCGGACTCATTAATTTACTTGCGCTTGGGGTTGCATTATTATTGTCACTTACTGTTATTGTTGATTACTTTAGTTATTTCACAATTCTTAGCAATATACTCATTACTGTAGTTTTTCTTACTCTTGGAGCATCTCCTTTAAAAACTCTGAAAAAGAACATGTTTATTCAAAACTGTTATGGTCCTGCTGTTTTATATATGTGCATAACAGGCATTGTGTACTGGACAATTTTGCATGGAGGCAAGCAATTAACAACAGACGTTGAATGGATAACGCTGGTCCTTCACGGGCTTATGCCAATTGCGGTAGTTGTTGGGTGGGTTGTGTTTCCAATAAAGACGTATACATGGAAAAGCGTTGCAATGTGGCTTATATTTCCTTTGACATTTGTTGTGTATACACTTTTTCGTGGAGTATTTGTGCATTGGTATCCGTATCCTTTCCTTAATCCAACTATTGTTGGGTATAGAGGAGTAGGGGAATGGACACTAGGGATTTTGGTAGGAGCATTTTTAGTAGGTAACACGCTTCTTTTTCTTGCAAAGTTAAATAAATCCAAATAAGAAATGCTTACTTTTTCTGCAGAAATTGAAATTATTGGCGTAAATCCTTATGTTTTACTTCCGGAAAAAGTTCTTTCCGAATTATTTAAATCTTTTGGTAAAGATCGTGGTCCAATTCCGGTCATTGGAAAAATTAATGGAAAAGATTTTGTGCAGACTTTAATAAAGTATCAGGGTGCATGGAGATTATATGTAAATGGGATAATGGTAAAAGCAACAAAAGTAAAAGTAGGTGATAGGGCAGAGTTTGAAATTTTTGTAGATAAATCTTCTCGCGAAGTATCTATACATCCGCTTCTTCAAAAAGCATTAGCGCAAAATAAGAAAGCAAAAGACACTTTTGAAAAATATCCTCCTTCTCGTCAAAAAGAAATTAATAGATATCTGCACAATATAAAAACTAACGAAACCCTTATAAAAAATATTGAAAAAATAGTAAAACATTTGGGAGGTGAAAAAGTTGACCATTTTGTGCTACTGAGGAATAAAAAATAATCCTATAAAACTTTCATATGTTGATTTTTCTTGCATAGTTTGATATGTTTATGCTGTTCTTTAGGCGAGAGCTACGTGAAGAAACTATCTGCCCACCTCAGATCAGCTACACCCACGAATAACTCATTTACCCTTTTTTTAACTCTAAGAAAGGAGGTGAAAATATGAAAACACATACAAGATACGCTGTTGCATATATTGCAGCAAGAATTATATCTAAGCAAAACGTTTCCGCTGTTTACGATTATTCTCAGTCAAAGCATCTCAGCATCAATGGTAATGTGGAAGAGGAGAGTATAGCTGTTTTTGATTATGTTCTCCAAAAACATATCTCTGGTTCTGGATCAAACGGAACCTTTTCGCTTTATCACTACGGAAATAGTGCATACATAAACTTAGCGATTAATCAAAATACTTTTGATGGTTACGATTATCATACGGGAAAACATTTTTCTGGAGCAGTAAGTGGAAATGCAATTTCTTTATATGATTATGGAGAAAGTAAGTATTTTAATTTTGCGATATAACATTCTAATATAATTTTTTATGCTTTTATCTAAGCAAGAAAGAGTCAATAAGTTAGAAACCCTTATTGGTGAAGGGCAGAGTTTGGTCATGCATGAGTCTTATGAGCAACATGATTATTCATACGATCCTTTTTCTGCAAGTAAACCACAAATTGTATACTTCACAACTGTGAATAGTGACTTATATCCAAGTTGGAGAATGGAATCGTTAGCAAATCTCAAGAATTTTTTAGGAAATCACAGTACGTATGTTAAAGAATTTGAGCATAATTGTGGATCTAATTCAACAGAACATAATCTTAAGCAAGGCATAGGAATATTAAATGCCGTTAAAAAAGGTTATACAGACGGAAGTATTCTAGAAGAGAAACCTCCTGTGTTTGAGAAAAAGGACACACTGTTCCAAATAATACAGGTTAATGAAAATAAAAATAATGTTGCTGTTAAGTATAATGTAAGTAATTTTAATGTTCTTATAGAAAGCATAGAGAAATCTGACGAAGAAAATAAAGAAGAAATTGTAAGAGAAATAAGAAAAATACAAGAAGAAATAGAGAAAGGAAATCCGAATTGGGAAACAATTAAAAAATGGACTATTTTTGCATTGGGATTAGGTAAAGATTTAGGTATAAACTTGCTCGCAAATATAATAGCAAAATCTGCTCATATAGGTTAAATTTACTTCTCTTACTTTATTTTTTGTAACTACTTTACTGATTTTAATAAATAGTGCTATGCTGTTTGTATGAAAGCAGTGCAGATTAATTCCTACGGAAAGCCTGATGTTATTCAGGTAAATCCCAATGCTCCCATGTCTCAAGCAACAGAAGGTAAAATTGTAGTCCAAGTCCATGCAGCAGGTATTAATGCAATTGATTGGAAAATCTCAGAAGGTATGCTTTCTAAAAATGTACCCCTCCAATTTCCCGTAACTTTGGGTGGAGATTTTGCAGGAGTAGTTACCGAAGTACTTGATGGTGTTGCAGAATTTGCTAAAGGAGATGAAGTCTATGGCAGTGCAATTATTTTAGGAGGAGGAAGTGGATCTATGGCAGAATACGTTTTAGCGCCAATTACCAGTATAGCCAAAAAACCTGCCAAAGCAAATTGGACAGAAGCAGCTGCATTACCTTTGGTTGGCGTAAGCGCATTGCAGGCACTCACTGAAGAAATGCATCTCTCATCTGGACAAAAAATTCTCATTCATGGAGGAGCAGGGGGAATTGGGAGTACAGCAATTCAGTTAGCAAAATCTCTGGGTGCATATGTTGTGACAACAGTTAAGACAGAAGATATAGATTTTGTTAAAGGTCTTGGAGCAGATGAAGTTATAGATTACAAAACACAGCATTTTGAAACAATCGTTAAAGATATGGATGCTGTCTTTGATACGGTTGGTGGAGAGACTGGAGAGAAATCTCTTGGTGTTTTGAAAAAGGGAGGAATCATTGTATCAATGCTTGGGCAAGTCAATCCTGAAAAAGCAAAAGAATTGGGCATTACAAGTATTGGTCAACAGACACGGACAACAACAAAAAGACTAATAGAATTGGCAAAATTAGTTGACGAAGGACATATAAAAATCCAAGTAGATAAAGTGTATCCATTAGATCAAGCAAAAGAAGCATTTACGTATCAAGAAGATATTCACCCCAGAGGGAAAGTAGTAATAAGTATTTTATAGGTTTTTTAAAAATTATTCTTTTTTATCACTTTTATCTTCATAAGCTTCTCAGTCCTTGACGAAAAAAAATAAATACCTCACACTACTTATGTGAAGAAAAAGAAAGTTGTTAAAAAGGTTGTAAGGCATAAGAAGCATAAATCATTTTTTAATCTTAAATATATTGGTATTTCTTTTTCACTTCTTATGGCCATAGTACTAATTGGAGTGCTTATATTGACTAAGTCAAATGTACTAGGAGCATCAACGGGTACAATTTCTGTAAGCATTGGTAGTCAATCTTCGCTTCATGGTCCTTTTGCAGGAGTAGATATAGATGGTATTGATCCCTCACGTCTTGGTGGGACACTTGGACAAAATCTGGGAAATCTCTTACCAACTGTTTTTCGTTTTCCATCGGGAGTGGCTAATTATTATAATTGGCACGATGGAACTTTCTGGAATCTTCATGGACCAAAATATAGTTCGACGTATGTAAATGGGTATCCATATTATCTCACTCATTACACCCAAACACTCACCGATCTTAAGACTATGGTTGATAAAACACATGGGACTCCTATCTTTGTATTAAATCTTATTACACCAACCAATGGAATAAATCTGAAATGCAATGAAGTATGGGATAGCAAATGGCAAAGTGTGTTAACCGATCAACTAAATTTCCTGAAAGCTGCAAGACAAATGGGAATATCGGTAAAATATGTAGAACTTGGGAATGAGGTATATAAAAATCAACCAAACTCTAGTCCAGATGAAACATGCATTTTTCCAAGTGGTACTTCGTATGGAAATATTGCCAAGCGATGGATTGACGGAATTCATGCATGGGATGGTACAGTTCAGGTGGGAGTAAATGCAGTTTTTGGGACGAATAGTACATGGAATAGCCAGCTTATTACAGCACTCAAAGGAAAAAATTATTATCTCACGATTCATCCATATCCCGCGCCGAATATGGCAGTAACAGGCACAACATATTGCCAGAAGCAGCAATCAGAATATGCACATCTTCAGACAGATCAGGGTGTAAAAGATTTATTGAGTCAAGCATATCTTTATGAGAAAAATGGAATTAAACCATTTTTGAATCAATTACAAACATGGGGAAATGGAAAGTTTTGGTTTACAGAATACAACTACTCCGATCCGTATAATGCTATTGATGGAAGTTGGGGAAGTGGCCTTTTTGATGGAATATTCCTGACAAGCATGCTTTCTGACAGTAGAATTAATTTAGCTACTAACTATACGTTATGGGCAAATGCAAATTTTTCACTCATTTTTAAGACAACAGACGCATATACCCATCGAAGCGGTTGTACAAATGCTCCAACAACTATTCAAGATGGATTAAGTTCTGCAGGACTTGTTTTGACTGAAGTAATGAGAGGGATGTATGGACAAAAAACATTTGCTTCTCTTCAGTTTTCATCCAATCCACAGCTTTCTGGACGCGCTGGCAGTTTTCCATCTCTTGTTGGGTATCTTTTCTCTGGTGGACAATACAAGCAAGCAATTATTTTCAATCTTTCATCAACAGCGTATACAATTTCATTGTCTCCAAATCTGAATGCCCAATTTTATAATCAATTAAGCGCAACTCCCTCAGCTCTTTCAACAGGAGATAGTTCATTTTTGACAACAAGTATTTCAGGTCAAGTGCCACCAACTCTTCTACAATTACCTCCATATTCTATAACGAGGCTTTCTAATGTTTCTGCTAGTGCAGCTGTTGCACAAATTACTCAAACACTTTCTGCAACACCAACAGTTATTGTACCAACATCTGTTTCAACTGTTACTGCTACCATAACTCCCATTCCTACATCTATTCCTACTATTACGCCAACACCGACAACAAAACCAACAGCTACTCCAACAATCTCGTTTAATCCAGGAAGCCCTGTGCGCTAGGGCTTTCCCCTAAAGGATAAGTAGTCCTGCAAGTTATCTAAGAAGTCTTACTATCATTTATCTGGTCTGCATCGGCAAAAGCCTCGGAAATAAGAGTTAGAGCTGTAACCATATTTACATGATGTGGATGAGATTCAGACTTCAGTTCTGAGAGAGCGTTATTTGCTGCAGCCTGCGCAATATAGTGAAGAAGCATTCGATCATGAGACTTATCTCCAAAATGTTCGAGTACTCGAAGCATGGTGCTAATTGCTTGTACGTTTCCTGAATATGCCAAGGGTTCGGCAGTGTCAAAATATTGAATAAGCGCTTCTTGTAATTCTTCCTCAGAAATATTTTTTAATAGTTCAATTTTTTTCTTTGCGTCCTCAGGTGTAGATTGTTTGAGAATAAGCTCTCGTGCTTTATCTAAAGGAGTAACCATAGAAAAAGTATAACAGAAAACAATCTTCTGCTATAATTAGCCTCATGAATCCATCAGAGCAAATTTTTAGTTATGGAACATTACTAATTCCGGAAGTTCAGCAGCGTATTATTGGCCGGTTTGTTAGCGGCGTACCAGACGCATTACCTGGATTCAGTAAATCGACTATTAAAGTTGATGGCAAAACATATCCTATTATTTCTGAGGGAGAGGGGACTATTGAAGGAAAGATTCTTTCTGTTACTTCAGAAGAGTTAGCAAAAATTGATGTGTATGAGTCTGCCTATAAAAGAGCAAAGGTTGTGTTATTAAGTGGAAAAGAAGCTTGGGTATACCAAAGTAAAGACAACTAATCTATAATTCCTCTATGAACTTGAGTGTTGGGATTGTCGGTCTTCCGAATGTAGGAAAATCTACATTGTTTAATGCGCTTCTTAAAAAGCAGCAAGCGTTAGCTGCAAATTATCCTTTTGCAACTATTGAGCCAAATGTAGGGATTGTTGCCGTGCCAGATCCGCGACTTAACAAGCTTGCTGAGATTACCAAAGAAGAAGAAAAGATGAGTGAATTGCCACCACTCAAGCCTGCAACTGTTGAATTTGTCGATATTGCAGGACTTGTGAAAGGTGCATCAGAGGGAGCAGGACTTGGCAATAAATTCCTAGGGCACATTAAAGAAGTGTCGGTTGTTGCGCATGTTGTCAGAGCGTTTGAAGACGAGAATGTTATTAAGGAAGGTGCTGTAGATCCAAAATCTGACTATGAAGTCATTAATACTGAGCTTATGCTTGCTGACCTGCAGACTCTGCAGAATGTAAATCGCAAAGTAAAAAACGCAAATCATGAGAAAGTCCAAAAGCTATTAGAACAAGGGGTACCGGTGAGGGCAATGGATCTTAGCGAGGAAGAAAGGGAAGCAATAAGAGAGCTATTCCTGCTAAGCTCAAAGCCTGAGTTAGTTGTCCTAAACGTGAGTGAATCACAATATAATCCTGAAGGAATTGAAAAAGTAACGAGAGAGTATCGTTCATTACTTTCTGCTGTCATCCCTGACTCCGATCAGGGATCCAGTTCCCTAGATTCCCGCCTGCGCGGGAATGACATTGGGGTAGACAATATTGTTGTCATCTGTGCGCAAATTGAATCTGAATTAGCAGGTCTTTCGGATGATGAGCAAAAAGAATACCTTGCCGGCTTAGGGCTTAGCGCGTCGGGCTTAGAGCGTTTGATACAAAAAGCCTATACGCAGTTAGGTCTAATAAGTTTTTTGACTTGTGGGGAAAAAGAAGTGCGGGCTTGGACAATACGAAAAGGAAGTAGTGCGCCAGAAGCAGCAGGGGAGATTCATACAGATTTTATAAAGAAATTTATTAAAGCAGAAGTTGTTGGGTATGAGGACTTTGTTGATCAAAATGGTTGGAAGGGGTCTAGAGAAAAAGGAAAAGCACGGCTCGAAGGAAAAGATTACATAATGAAAGACGGCGACGTAGTTGAATTTAAAATAGGGAGCTAATTTTTTTATTTTTCTTCCTTATTCCCATTCCACTCATCTACCATATCTTTGTACGCACTTCTTTCTGTTTCAGGCTTTGGTCTAATAGACGATGGTCTTCTTGTTATTGGTGGTGCTTGTACAAATCGCAAACCTGGTGTTTCTCTTTTTGTTGAGTCATTGCTTTCTCCCTCCTGAGACATGTCGGTTTCTGGAGGACGTTTGCCTAGTCTATTAGAGTGAAGACGAGGAGCATCCCTTGTATCGGAGTATGCATGGTCTTTTGCGAGCTTACTTGTTGCAGGGCTACCTTTCTTGTGTTTTCCCATAGCTACTATTTGTACAGAATCAGCGTAGTTATGTCAAGAGACTTTTAGCTTCTGTTGCCACGTTCGCGGGGACCTCTCACCCGACTTGATCCTCGCGGAGACGGATTGTCTATATGTCTTAGACCGGTGGAATCTCTAAAATATCTGTCTGGGTGAAGTGAGGGAGCACCAACTGGGGGAGTTGCTTGTGGTGGCTCTACTACAGTTTCTGTTGGAGCTAACCAAGCCTCGTGTGTTTTCCCTGGAGCTTTTGGAGCTCTGAGACGTCTTGTTTCAATAAGCCATTGCTCAACCGCCTGTTGTATATCTGTCTCTCTGTCTGCTGCCATGACTAGAATGTAATGGAAAGTTTTTCTTCTGTCAAGGTAATGGTTTTAGTAACCTGCCTCTTGTTTTGTGCCTCAAAATTGAGTAAAATAGGACAACATGAGAAGTTATCAAGTTGTTTTGGTTGTTAAAACTGGGTCTGATGATGCTCGCAAGAAAACCGTTGGATGGGTAAAAGACCTTCTGAAAGGCGTAAAAATCACAAAAGAGGAAGATTTAGGAAGTAAGGCTTTAGCATATAAAATTAAGCACGAGCTTTCAGGGCATTTTTATGAGTTAACAGTTGAGGCAGAGACAATGCCTTCCGATTTTGAGCGAAAACTTATGGAAAATGATGAAATCCTAAGGCAGTTGGTATTACGATCTAATTAGCTATTAATGGGTTAACGCGTTAATGAGTTGAGAAACCCGTTAACTCGCAAAACTCGTTAATAAATAATAAATAAATAATTACTTATGGCACGAAGTTTAAATCGCGTACAGTTGATTGGAAATTTAACACGAGATCCGGAATTGCGATATACACCAACAGGGACAGCAGTTGCCACATTTGGTTTAGCAACCAATAGAAGTTGGACAACTGATACAGGTGAGAAGAAAGAGGAGACAGAGTTTCATAAAATCGTTGCCTGGAATAAGTTGGGCGAGCTGTGTAGCCAGTTACTTTCAAAAGGACGAAAAGTATATGTTGAGGGTAGAATTGCGTATAGGAAGTATACGAATAAAGACGGCGTAGAAAAAGACTCAACAGAAATCGTCATCGATGATATGATGGTTTTGGATAGTAGACGTGAGGGAACTGGGAATTTTGAAAGTTCTGTAGAACCAACCCGTTCGGCTAGCTCAGGGCAAGTGACAGAAGCGCCAACGCCAAAAGTAAAAGAAGTAAAAAAAGAAGCAGATGCTTCGGCAAGCTCAGCACAAGATCAGGGAATGAGCGCAGATGACGTTGCAGATGATATACCGTTTTAAGGAGTAAAATTATATGCCAAAAAAACAACAATCACGATCAAAAATGAAGAAAATAGTAGTGCCAAGAAATTGCCCTTTCTGTAAAGATGGGACTAATCCAAATTTCTTGGATAGTAAGTCACTCGAAAAATATATTACCGAGCGAGGCAAGATTATTAGTGGTGCACGCACAGGTCTTTGTGCACTTCATCAAAGAAGAGTCACTACTGCAGTTAAACATGCAAGACATTTAGCCCTTCTTCCTTTTGTTTTACGAGTATAAGACAAAGGATAAATCCTTGTCTTGCTGCATAGGAGTTTAGTTATCTTTATTCTTCGCTAGCGCGAAGTCGCAGTAATTTTCTTCAATTTTCTCCTGGACACTCTTTTAAAACTCTAGTAAACTGTTCTTTATGACCCCAGGAAAAATTCGTTACCTTGTTATTCTTCTTATCGTATTTTTAATTGGATTTTATGTGGGTACAGCGAAAGTAAATCTTGATTGGAAGAATTACAAACCAAATATTACTGTTGTTAATAAAGAGCCGCCAAGCAATGCGTCTTTGGTGGACTTTAATTTATTCTGGAATGTTTGGGCTAAGTTAACGAGCAATTACTACGACCAAAAAGCAGTTGATCCGCAAAAATTGCTGTATGGTGCAATTTCTGGAATGGTTGCGTCTGTTGGTGATCCCTATACACTTTTTCTTCCACCAGCTCAGCAAACATCTTTTCAACAACAAATGGCAGGACAATTTAGTGGTATTGGAGCAGAATTGGGACTAAAAGATGGAAAAATTGTTATTGTAGCGCCTCTGGATGGGAGTCCTGCGCAAAAGTCAGGGATAAAGGCAGGGGATATGATTGTAAGTGTTAATGATATGTCAACGGATGGGTGGACACTGGATAAGGCAGTTAATACTATCCGTGGACCAAAAGGAAGCAGTGTAGCGCTTGGTATTTTACACAAAGATGCAAAGTCACCTGTAACAATGAATATAACTCGTGACACGATTACCGTAAAAAGTGTTGCAGGATGGGTAAAGAAAGTAAAAGATGTTGATGCGATTAATCTGAAAGACAGCCCACTTGCAGATACGTCTGTTATGTATCTAAGACTTTCACAGTTTGGAGATAATACCAATGTTGATTGGCAGAATTTAGTGAATTCACTTAGTGGAAAAGTAAAAGATGGGACAGTAAAGGGAATTATTTTAGACCTTCGTAATAATCCTGGAGGATACTTAACTGATGCAACATTTATTGCAGGAGAATTCTTGTCTCAAGGAACACCAGTTGTTATGGAAGAAGAGGCAAGTGGTAACAGAACAACACTCTCTGTTACGCGGAACGGTCTATTGGTAAACAAAGTCCCACTCGTAGTCCTTATTAATAAAGGCTCAGCATCTGCTGCAGAGATTGTGAGTGGTGCTCTTCGAGACAACAAGCGGGCAAAGTTGGTAGGAGAAGTATCTTTTGGAAAAGGGACAGTACAAGAAGCATTGGATTTGGGTGGAGGAGCAGGACTTCATGTAACAATTGCCAAATGGCTTACACCAAATGGTACATGGGTTGGTAAGGGAGTAAATGGAATAGGCCTTACGCCAGATGTGCAAGTGAGTCTGGACGATAAAGATCCAACACATGACACGCAGCTAGAAAAAGCAATTCAAACAGTGCTACAGTAGAGTCTTGACTCTTAAAAAAGTTCTTTGTATGCTGGTGATATGAATGAAGGTAATATGCCTGAACGCCCAACTGATCTTTTTGAAGGAGGTGCCCCTGATCCTGAGTATCCAGAGAAGCCTTCCGTAAAGGGAATACCAAATAACCCCGGCGCTCCAGATCTTACCGCTCCTCGAAATGCTCCTCTTAATACAGATGGTGACTATTTTCTAGAACAGTTACAAAGTAAGCCGACAACTCCTCTTACAAAAGCAAAAATTCTTAGACCTCAATTTAAAGATAAGGGATCTGCGGGTTCTAATACTTCTGGTGGCGAAAAGCCAACCAATGGTGGGGGTAAATAAGTTTCCTCTTGCAAAGCTTATAGGAATTTGATTAAGTTAGATTATGATAGACAATGGAGATTCTGTTAGACCTGATAGAATTGAACAATTGAATAAAACAGGTACAAATCCAGCAGATTCAGCAGAGACAAATCCAAGTGTTCCAATTGTCACACATCAACTAGGAGATACAAGGCCATATGACCGCGTTCAGTTTCCTGGTGATTCTGGTGTTCGCCCAACAGTAAGAGGAAGCATTGGCGGAATAGGTCTTGATGAAGAAGAGAGAGTGACGCAACCACTTTCGTCTGTACCTCCGAGTAAACTTAAAAAATTAAGTGACATGCCGGGAACTCAGCCTGGGCGACCAATTGGTTTACAGGATCGTTCGGGGGGACAAAGTGGTCCTCAAGGTCAGGGCAAATAGTTTCTTCTTCCTTTTCATTTTCTCCAATTCTTAGTACACTAAAAATAGTATGATTGAACGAAGACGTACTCCTGAAGAGGAGAAGAAACGTCGACTTTTACTTTCTCGATACTCTGTAAACGTGAGTAAGAGAATTCTTACGCAAGAAGGATCTCATCCACTTGGTCAAGACATTCCTGCAGATGTACTTGCTGCTTTTCAGGGAGGATCCCTTTCAGATAGGGATGGGTATTGGCAAGAACAACAATCCCAGGGGAAAAAGTTAAATTTTGGGCAAGAATTGATTACATGGATTGCAGGAGATAGAGAAAAACCTGGAATTCGTCAGTGGGTTGCTAAGCAAACAGACATAGATGTTATACATATATTGCAGGCTGTTGGTCTCCATGGGTCAATAGACCAAACACAACAAGAATTACAGGACCCAAAAGTAATTTCTCTTATAGCCACTATAAATAATGACTTGCAGGCTATAGGAGGCGAACGTCCCTTATCTCAGGAAAGTATCGACAATGATTTTGCTCGTATGCTTATTTTCTATGCTACTTACCTAAGTCCTACAGACAAAAGCGGAAATGATACAAAAAAGCTTATTGATACTCTGGTCGAGGCAGCAAGTCGAGAAAGTAATGGAGATCCTGAAAAAATTATTGATAATCTTCAAAGAGTTGCTCCTCTTTTGCAAGTTGCAGGTGAGAAAGCGCAGCATGCACTGGGTGCTCTCCTTGTTGCAAAAACCCGAGCATTACATGATCAGCAAGCATTAGAGCAAGTCACACCTGACGCAACATTGAATGAAGACGAGAGCACTGCATGGGAATGGTTGCAGAAGCATAGAGAACAAGCTGAAAGACCGCAGGCATTAGAAAAAGGGAAGCCTCATAATGTGAAAGATGTTTTAGCACGTCTTCAACCACCTGCACAACCTGGCAATCCTTATTGGCTAGAAAAAGGTGTTCCTGTGGATTTTGCGCAAAATCTTACATTTGAGCAACTAAAAGAATTACAGCTTCGTAAAAATTTCTTTGTTCTTGAACCTGATGGAGAACATCTCTTCCCCAATGAGGAAGTTTTTCCACCAGCCCGTGTTTTAGAAGAAAATAAGCGTTTTAAAAATGCAGAAGCATTAACCGACAATGACTCTGGTACATTTGCTTTAGCTGCTGCATCTGCAGAAAGCCCCGAAGAGCAAGCAATGCTTTATCAACAAATAGGGGAGACAATTCTGCGTGTTCATGAGGTTAATCCACAGCTTCTTCAAGAATTTTTTGAAGCTCAAACACCAGACTCATTAAGGCAATTTGCATTTCATGATTTGCAAGTTATAGAACCACAACTGATCGGAAATAATAATGAAGAGGGTCAGGTAATACAGATTGCCTTTCAACAACAGTTTCATAGAGAATATGCGGGGTTGCAAGAAAATCTCTCTTCAGAGGAGCAGGATTTTATTGAAGAACAACTTGTTCCATTTATTCAAAAAGAACAAGCAATACTTCATGATGTATCTACTCCTAATAGGCTTGTTGCTATTGATTCCGTTGAGCCAACCATTAATGAAGAGGTAGTTGTAGACGAACTTTTTCCTTATACAGTTAACACCGAGCAGACTCTCGCTGTATGGCCTGAAAGAAGAAAAGCATTGGAAGAAGTTCTGAAAATAGATCCACTTACTCTTACTCCCGAGCAAATTCGCCAAATTGAATTTTTAGGACATAGTGTTGATATTAAAAAGGTCATGGAAATGCTTAAGGGAGAGGAAATAATACTTCCGATGCAAGTCGAAGCTCCAGTTGTCGAGCAAGAAGTTGTTGAGCAAGCTACTGCAGCAATGCCAGAAGTTGTGGAATTACCCAAATCCATAACACTTACAAGTCTTTTTGAACAATTGGATGATCCAACTAAAACACCTGTCTCTGAAGGTACGTTACCACGCCGAGAGGGCGACTTTGCTGTTGTTGACCCGTCGCTTATGAGTCCAATTTCTCTTAACGAAGATATTGAGCATTTTGAAGTAACAGACAATCGTGGAGAATTAGGTTTATTTACTATTGGAGAAACAGACTCACGTTCTAGTATATTGTATAATATGATTCCAAATTCCTTTATTGCGCGGGTGAGAGAAGATAATACTCTTTCGCAATTTTCTTTCAATCAGTTAGAGTCTTCGTATCATGGGCCAAATACACTTTTTTCATACGTGTACGAAGCAACTGTTCATCCGACTCATCAAGCAAGGTTGGTGAGAAACCTTTTTGGACAAGTTAGTAGTATGTATCAGCAGTATCCCGATGCAGTCCCGCAAATTGGCAATTATTTTACCAATCTCAATCAACAGGTGCCGAATGCATTTCCGCAGGAAAGAATAGAACAGCTTTTTGGAAATAGGGAAGAGGCTCTTAAGAGGGTGCAGAGCTTACATGCCAAGCTAGAAACTAATCAAGAACTTTCTGCTGAAGATATATATGACTTAGGGTTATATAGTTTGCCTTTTAATTTACAACACATTGCAAAGCGTATGGAGAATGCGTACGATCTTACAAATGAAACTAACAATACAACAACTCCTGACCAATAAGCTGTAAATCCTTCTGTGTGTGTGAGATAATACTCCTATGCAAATGCAGCAAAATATTCCTCTTGCCCAATACACAACATTTCACATTGGTGGTCCTGCAGATTATTTTGTCACAACAACTACACTAGACGAGTTAAAAGAGGCGCTTTCCTTCGCTAAAAAGAATAACCAACAAGTTTTTGTTCTTGGAAGTGGTGCAAATATTTTGGTGAGTGATAAAGGGTTTCGAGGACTAGTAATTAAAAATGAAGCAAAAGAATATGAGTTTGCTGGGAATCTTCTCATTGCTCAATCAGGCGCGACAATAGAAAATTTAATTGAAGCTTCAAAAGAGCAGAGTCTTTCAGGACTCGAGCATTTTGCTGGGATTCCATCAACCGTTGGAGGTGCGCTATGGCAAAATCTTCATTTTTTAAGTCCTGATAGAAGTAAAACACTCTATATTGCCGATATTTTGGATAGCGCAAGTCTCCTTTTTAAAGATGGCACGACAGATATTGTAACAAAAGGTTATTTTGCATTTGAATACGATAAAAGCATTTTGCATACTAGTGGCGATATTGTTTTATCAGCAACATTTCGTCTGACACCAAGTACGAAAGAAACAATCCAAAAGACAATTGATGACAATGTTGCATGGAGAGCAGAAAAACATCCCAAAAATGCCACACAATGCAGTGCAGGGTCAATTTTTAAAAAAATAGAAGGGTATGGGGCAGGGAGACTTATTGAAAAAGTAGGACTTAAAGGAAAAATAATTGGAGGTGCTCAGATTTCTCTGACTCACGCAAATTTTATTGTGAATTTAGGGAATGCTACCGCAGCGGATGTAAGAGCACTTATTACTTTAGTAATCCAGACTGTACGAGACCAGCTGCGTTTAGAAATGGAACCAGAAATTAGTTTTGTGGGAGAATTTTAAAAGCGTAAATGGTAAAGCGTAAAGCGTAAAGAAAGGTTTATTGTTCGAGCGAACGTGTGCGACAGTTTGGCGAACGCCACCTCGGCGAGGAAAATGCTGAATCGAGCACTAGTACCGAGTCGGGAAGTCGAGAACTATGAGAGAAATATTAGATATTATCAACGAGAAAGATGAAGTTATAGGTAGCGCTTCATATGAAAAAGTCCATCAAGAAAAGCTTAGGCATCATGTAGTCGTCTGTATGCTTTCCAATGAGGGAGGAGAAATACTTCTTCAACTTCGCTCAGCCAGCAAAAGCGCCTATCCTTCTCATTGGTCATTTTCTTTTGGAGGACATGTGAGAAAAGGGGAATCATATCAAAAAGGGTTGGTAAGAGAGGGAAAAGAAGAAATTGGCGTTATATTTGAAGAAAAAGATTTTATCTTTCGCGGTGAAGGAGCACATGTAGAGCAATCAGGCGCTCCTGTTATTTATAAGATATATACAACTGTTTTTGATGGACCAATAGAGGAGCATACGGAAGAAGTGGATGCTGTTCAGTTTGTTAGTTGGGAAGTAATGCGTCGTATGATTGATGAAGAAAAAGACAGACTTCACCCTATTATGGTGATTGCTTTAAAACGTTACTTTGCTAAGGAATTGGGTTTATAGATGCGCACTTTGCTATAATGAATATATGATGAAATTGTCTGTTGTCATTCCAGCCTACAATGAAGAAAAATATATTGGTGCGTGTTTGGAAGAGCTCATCACTCAGGCAGGAGATGATATTTTTGAAATTATTGTTGTCGATAATGCCTCAACAGATAAGACCTCGACAATAGCTAAAAAATACAAGGGAGTAAAAGTTGTTCACGAAAAAAGAAAGGGACTTACCCGTGCTCGTCAGGCAGGACTTATGGCTGCAAAAGGGGATTTGGTTGCCTATATTGATGCAGATACCCATGTAAAGCCCGGATGGTTTCATCGCGTACTTAGGGAATTTGAAAAAAATCCGAGGCTGGTATGTCTGTCTGCGCCGTATAATCTGTATGATGTGTCCAAGTGGAAGCGCGTTTTGGTTTGGTCGTGGTGGAATTTTCTCGCATACCCAACATACAAGCTGCTTATGCAATATATGATTTTAGGGGCAAATTTTGTCGCCAAGCGGTCTGTACTTCTAAAAATTGGTGGATTTGACCAAAATATCGAGTTTTACGGCGAAGATACCGATATTGCCAGGAGACTTCATAAAATCGGTAAAGTAAAATTCCTCCGCAGGTCTTTGGTAGATAGCTCCGGACGAAGAATAGAAGCAGAAGGAGTGTTGCGAACAGCTGCAAAATATGGATTTAACTTTGTTTCCGAAGTTGTCCGCCACAAGCCTCTTCACCAACAGTATAAAGACCACAGATAAAATTAGTAGAATTTATCACTTCGTGATACCAGGAAATTCTGCTGTATATGTTTTCGCCTCCGCTCAAGCTATCTAGTAAGTTCCTTACAGAATTACAGTCAGGATCCAGTCAAAATTTAGTCAAGCACAAAAGGGTATATAGTGCTAAAATATCTCCATGGTAGAAAGAAATATGCCAAATAGAAAAGTTGCTTCAGGACACAACGCTCGTCCATGGGGTTATCCTCGATTGGATCATGTTTCTGTGTATCCTCAATTAAAAACAACTCTTTATATTGATGGTAAAAAAGTAGGACAGGTTACTAGTGGGACAGAAATGTTAGATAAGATCTCAGTCCGTGACACTGATGGAAGAGGATATGCAAGAGGGAATGGACTTGGTAATAGGCGAACATCATTTGACAAACAGGAAGCATCTGGTACTGATCAGGATGGACGTCGTATAAGAATTGTGCACGAGCCCAATGTATAAAACCTCCATTATAATTATCATTTCTTGCAAATACCCTCAAAATTAGATATCCTAGATACTACATGGATGATCCAAAAATTGCCCAAAAAGTAGATAAAAAAGTAGAAGAGCTTCTGAGTAAAGTTGATACGGTTATTGATCAGCAAAAAGATTTAGCAGAAAAGCAGAATGTTATCCTAGAGCAGGTAGTTGTTGAGGAGAAAGAAGGAAAAGAAGTGGAAGAACAATTTGAAAAGGTTGAATCCATTAGTATGGTACAGCAAAATCTTATTACCAAAGCCAAACATCACAAATTGCTATTTCCTCTTATCATTACTGCAGGTGTTGTTTTGGTATGGCGGGGTTTAACAGGCATTTTTGATGCGACACCACTTGTTTCGTATTCATTTATTTCCTTAGCATTGGGAATTATTATTCTCTGGGCATTCAATAGAATGAATCTGTTCTAAGGTTTTGTTGACAGACTAGTGGTTCTTCATTATAGTAAAAATATGAAGAATAAAGTTCTCGATCCGATTGTAACAGAAAGTAAGCTTAAAAACGCATTGGAGCATCAGACAAATTTTTTACTTGAAAAGTTTGATGAATATAAGGACGAAGTGCTAACGAGAATGGATAAATATTTTTCGTCACTAGAGCAAATGAGAGAAGATCAGGATTTTATAAAACACGATATTCAAGATCACACGGAAAGAATTATCAAATTAGAACAAGCAGCACACACTCATTAATCTACCTATGTAAAAATAAAATTGCATTTGGAATGTTTCTTCCGGGTCCTGCTAAGTAACTTCCATTAAACATAAGTGCTGTAGATCCACCTTCGTCTAAATTCATTGCATTATCCATTCCCAATGCCTTCATAACAACTGCGCTGTCTGACATGGTTGCGTTATAAACATCACCAATATAGACCGTATTACCTTTATTGGCAACAAATCCTCGTGCTCCCTTACTGCCAAATTTTGGATCATCACTTCCTGAGAAAACAACTCCTCCTCCTGACACAAGCATAGGGAAATTAGATAGTACTCCATCAACACCTGTGTCTCGTCCCCATTGCAACGCTTGCCCAACAAAACGAACAAATCCGCTGCCAAAAATCACTGCAGGATTAGTACTGTATACGTTATTAGATGAGTTGAAGTAGACTTTATTTTTATTCATTACAAGCAAATCAAAAGATCCTGTTTTGCCCGCACATGATGGATATTCTGTAGGACAAAAAAATGATCCATTAATTCCTGCATATGCGCCGCTCCTACTTACATAGGTAGAGAGGGGAAGGGTTGGGCAATTATTTCCGCAATCTCCATCACTAGCAGTATCAACAACAACACGAGTCGATCCTATGTCTCCGGCAATAATATCGACAACAAAATTACCATTCGGTGTTGAGACAGATTGTCGACTGTATCCATTTCCCGGAGCTGCATTATTTGCAGGAGCATTTTGTGGGACTGATGGGATAGAAGCTGCTGCTATTTTTGCTTTTTCTGCAGTAATTTGTTTATTCAGCTTGTCCAAGCTTGCAGCTCCTGACGCATAATTTTTATCTGAAAGATACTTTAAAACCTGTGCAAAGAGAGTGTCAAAATCGGATGAGTCTTTAAGGTTTGGTTTGAGATCTACTAAATCTTGATAGCTATCTACTGTTTGGGAAAATGTTTTTTGAATAGCAGAGATTGTTGTTTGCAGATCATTATTTCTTTTATACTGGTCAACATTTTTAAGAGCAGTTAATTCTTTTTGCGTGAGCTGTAATTGTTTAGATAAAGAATTTTTGTTTTGGTTTTCCTGATAAAACCTAACACCCAAAATAATTCCTACTCCTACTGTGAGCAAAAGCAAAACAGTAAGAAGACGGGGGACAAATAGCGCTATGGGGAATTTCGGATGCTTAAGGATGGGCATGAAATAATTGTTACACAAAAATCTTTTATGGGCAAATAGCTATATTCTTGGTATAATGCTTGTGATGCGGTAGTCAAGTGTTAAGGCGTTTGTCCGCAAGACAAAAGACGGAGGTTTAATTCCTCCCCGCATCTCCAAAATGACACCTAAAGAATATATTCTATCTACACTTAAGCATCTGAAAGAGCCAGTAAAAGAGGAAGACATTGGTAGCACTCCACTAGAAGATGCTATCTACGCAAAGGTCATGTCTAAAAAATTCAGAAAACTTAAAGCTGACGATCTGATTGTTGCCATTGCAAAAAAGGCAATTCACTTGGCAGTGGAAGAAAAGCAACCCATTACAATTAGTAGCTTGTTTGGTGGAAATAAATTATGGCGGTTTGATGAAGCACCAGAAGTTGACTGGGCAGAATTATTTAGCGCAACCTACTTTCTTGAATGGATGAAGGGGATTGCTTCTGTGTATGAATACGGTGCGCGGTTTGATTATTACTCACAAGACGTTTCTATAGAGTCTCTTAATAACGTTCCCCGCAGTGAAACAGATAAATATTCCGAAAGTTTTAGAAAAATGCTTGGTTTTCTTAAGCAGTATATTCCTAACGGCGTAACTGTTACCTATAGACGTCATGCAGAGGAATTTAAAGATCTTTCAGAATACGATCAAGAACTGGAAGTAGCCAAACAAGAATTACTTAAGAAGAATAACGGTAAATATCCAGAAATGGATGAGAAGATGAAATTAGCAACGCAGTTAAATGTAAAGCTTCGACCAAATCAAGATAGCGATTCGCAGTGGATGGAGAAAGTAGAATGGGAGCATCAAGCAATTTTTAATACACCTACACTTTTAAAATATTTGGAAGATCCACGACTTATTCCAACATGTCCTGGGAAATATGATGGACTTATTGTAACAGGCAGTACAAAGAGATCATACGCAAAATTTTGGGCAGGAGTGGGAGCATTGCAAAAAGAAGGAGATTCATTTGCGGAATTGGTGCTTAGTCCAAAGCAGTTAGAAGAAGCGAAGTTTGATTTCGAAGATATTCAAATAGACGGCTTGAATGAAATAGGCAAAAACTTTAAGAAAATTAGAATACTACAAAACTCCTGATTATTCTTCATTGGAAGTAGGGGGGAGGGCGTCTTGGGTTTCTAGCTTTTGCATGTCTTTAATAATGTCATCAATTTGTCCCTCCATACGTATTGGCAGATTATGCCAGGATTCACCAAGTCTATGATCTGTTAGTCTATCTTGCGGAAAATTATATGTCCTGATTTTTTCACTTCGCATGCCACGTCCAACTTGGGTTGAACGAAGTGCTCCAACTTCTGCATTTTGCTCTTCCAGTGCTTTTTCCCAGAGTTTGGCTCTGAGCATTTCCATGGCAATCTCTCTGTTTTGTCCTTGAAATCTTTCAGATCGACTCACTACAACAATGCCACTAGGGATATGCTTAAGTCGTACTGCAGTACTCACTTTGTTGACATTTTGTCCACCGTGTCCGCCTGCTCTAAATGCTTCAAAGGTGACATCTTGTGGATCAATATGTAAATCAATATCTTCCAGCTCTGGAAGAATATAAATAGTTGCTGTGGATGTGTGGAGTCTGCCTTTTTTCTCGGTCTCTGGGATTCTTTGCACTCTATGGACGCCTGCTTCGTATTTAAAGGTTCCAAATGCATTGTGTCCCGAAATAGTAATAACATTTTCGTCTACGCCTTCAACCTTAAAGCCATGTTCGATTGCATAGCGTTGGTACATACGAAGCAACTCATCTGCCCAAATCTTAGCCTCTTCTCCTCCTGCTGCGCCATTTACCTCCAAAATAACATTCCGTTCGTTGAGAGTGTCTTCAATTGGCTCAGGCTTCATTGTTTCTTCGATAGCAGCTTTCTCTTGCTCTAATTGATTAATTTCATCCTGTGCCATTTCAGCCATATCAGGGTCTCCCAGGAGTTTTTGTGTCTCGGCAATTTTATCTTCGAGCTCTTTAATTTGTACAAGTCGGTAGTCTTCCATAAGTTTATGAATTATGCACTATGCAACATGAATTATGCTTATTATAACATTGCGTATTGCATGATTCATACGGCATACTGCGAGGTTAAATGAGGACTGCTACTTTGCTGCAGCAAGCATTTCAGCTAGTGTCTTTGGAGCGTTATCTTTTCGTACTTGCTCTTCTTTCTTAGCAACCATTTTAGCTTTAATTTGCTGTGCCAAATCTCTGGCTTTATTAAACTTATCAATTTTGGATGCTGTATCAACAAATCTCTCTTCGCCTGTGTAGAATGGGTGGCAATGAGAGCAAAGCTCAATATGGAATGTTTCTTGAGTTGAGCCTATGGTAAATTTTGTACCACAAGAAGAGCATGTTACGGTTGCTTGGAAAAATTGTGGGTGAATTCCTTGTTTCATAGGTAATAGTATAGCAAAAAGAGGTGGAAAAGGCAATAATTAAGGCTAAAAGGCCATGTTTACCAAAATAAAACATGACGCTTAGTTTGGTTTTCTAGGTTTCAACAGCCATTCCAACTTCGCTAAGCAAAAGTTGCTTACCAGTCTGATATCATAATGCACACAAGCAACTTTTGATTCAGTTTTATTTCGGTTCGCATGGCCTTTACTTACGTTACGATATAGGCTATTTTGTATTGAAAATTTGGGAATTGATTAAAAATTAGGAATTAGAAATTAGAAATTCAAGCTTTGGTAAAAAGCTTGTGTATCGGATGGTAATGAATGCGTCCTTCAGCCACAAAAATGCCAAAAAAGACCAAAAATGCGCCCAAAATAAAGATGAGATTAGGATATTCATGAAGAAGAGGAGCTGCAATAAGGACAGTTACCACAGGGTCAATATAGGTAAAAATGGTGATTTCTGATGCCTTTATGTAATGAAGCCCGAAATAGAATAATAAGTATGCTGTAAATGAAGAGAAAATCCCTCCAAAAAAGATGCCAACCAGGCTTCTTGTGTTGATGCTACTCATGAGTGTGTTGTTGGCAAGGGAATGAAAGAAAAATGGAGACATGCAGATGCTTGCAACTAAAAAGCTCCAGAAAATAAGCGTTATCGGGTTATAGCGCTCAGCCAATTTTCGCGACAGTATGGTACCCATAGATGCGGAAAAAGTAGATAGAATAAAAAGTGTATTGCCTAAAAGTGCGAGGGGTGTACTAATTCCTCTGACTGGTTGAAAAACAATAAATAAGACACCAGTCAGACCAATAATATTACCAAGCAAAATTTTCTTTGTTGCCCTGTCTTTAAGGAAAATACTGGATCCAATAATAATAAAAATAGGTCCAGCGCAAGCAATAATTGATTGATTAATGCTTGGTGCAAAAGATAGGCCTAAGAAATAGAGTCCTATGTTAAAAACACAATTAACAATCCCAAGACTTAGCATAAATGGCAAATCTTTAGGTCTTACTTTTTGGATATGCTTTGCAAACGGTAGTAAAAGAATAACCGGAATGACAAAACGGAAAAATGCCAAGAGCTCGGGAGCAATTCCAACAAGCGCCCATTTAAAAATTGGCGCACCAGCTCCCCAGATAATAGTTGCAACGATAAGAGCAAGAATTCCAAGTTTCGCCTTTTTCATATACTGTTGTCATCCTGAGCGAAGTGAAACAGAGTCGAAGGATCTCTTTTTGTCATCGCGAGGGAACAGGAATTCCCGTGGCGATCTTATAAGATTGCTTCGCGTTTTGCTCGCAATGACGATAAATCTATTATGAAAGCATTTCTTAATACTACGCAAGAGGGAAGTGTCTCTTGTGTTTTTTCATAACTTTTCCGTACAATCAGAACATGGCTCTTTTTCTTCCTGGCAATTCTTAGTCAGTATTAGTTTGGTGAGCGTTGCTGTAGCTACACTTGTCCAAAAAATACTTCTAAAAGATGATGAATCGGATCCTGTTGCGTACTCCATTGTATTCCAGGGTTTAGTCGCAATAATTATTGGTATCTATACCTTGTTTGCCGGTTTTCATATGCCGAATATTGCTCACTATTGGCCAAACTTTATTGTCATGATTATTCTATATACTATTGCAGGAGTCTTCTCGTTTAAATCTATTCATTTCATCGAAGCATCTGAATTTATTATTTTGTATGCGACACGATCGCTTTGGACAATTTTTACAGCATTCGCTTTTTTGGGCGAACATTTTCTCCCTCTACAATTTGTTGGTACATTTCTTGTTTTGTTCAGCGTTGTGATGGTGAGTTATAGAGAAGGAAAATTTGTATTTAATAAAGGGACATGGTGGGGACTTATTGCCGCTGCAGCAACAGGGATAGCATTTGTCAATGATGCGTATGTTGTCCGAGGCAGTGATGTTGCTTCATATGAAGTGCTTGGATTCTTGCTGCCGGCTCTTGCTACGTGGATTATTTATCCAAAGTCAACAAAACATATGAAAAAATTTTTCCATGGACCAACCTTTTTAAAAATGTTTTTATTTTCTTCATTATATGCAGTAGCAGCGTTTGCAATCTATTCAGCCTATGCAGTTGCGCGAAATGCAGCAGAGCTCATTGCAATATCGCAAATTTCAACTATTTTAACCGTCTTACTTGCTGTTATTATACTTAAAGAAACATCCCATTTATGGAAAAAACTTATTGCTGCAGTTGTTGCATTTGTTGGAGTTGTTTTAATAGGGAAGTGACGACATGGTCATTCTGGTAAGTCGTTTAGGCGATGCATCCAGAATTTATTGATTAAGCTTTTTTATAACGTTTTCTAAAGTCATTTGTTCTTGTGTTCTATTTTTTAAATCCTTAAGTGTTACAACATTTTTATCTAGTTCTTCTGGACCAATAATCACAACATACGGGATTCCTTTTTGATCAGCATATTTTAACTGCTTTTCCATTTTAGAATCAGATAGGTAGACCTCAGTATTTATATTGTTCGAGCGTAAGCGAGAACTTATTTCCAATGATTTTTTTTCTAATTCTTTATTAAAGATTGTTACCAATACTTTTGCTGATGCTTCGCTTAAATTTTTTGGAAATAAATCTAATGCTTCCATTGCTTCCATTGTTCTATCAAACCCAACTGCAATTCCAACTGCTGGGATTTGTTTGTTTGCAAACATGCCAATAAGATTATTAAATCGTCCACCCCCTGCGAGAGATCCAACTGGATAATCAGGACTTTCTATTTCTATAATCATTCCTGTGTAGTAATCAAGTCCACGAGCTAGAGTAGGGGAGAAGACAATAGTCTCTTTATCGATTCCTTCTTTTTCAAGAAGAGCAAACACTTCAGTTAGTCTTTCTGTTAGTTTTTTTTCAACCACGGATTGGAGTAAGTTATACGCTTCTTCTTTAGTTTTCGTAATTCCTTTATCAACCATTTCTTGACAGACTCCGTCCTCGCCAATTTTTTTAAGCTTATCAATTACGATAATTGTTTCTGTAGTAAGTCCTTCAAAGTTAGATCTGTCGTTAAGAAGAATCTTAAAATTCTTAAAACCAAGCGCTTTATAACTCGCTATCATGGTAAGAATAATTTCTGTATCTGCCAATGCAGAATCAATGCCAAAAATATCAATATCACATTGTAAAAACTCTCGATACCGTCCTTTTTGTGTATTCTCGGCGCGGTATACATTTTGCATTTGATACCTCTTGAAAGGCATGGGAAGAGTATTCAGGTATTGTGCAACAAATCGGGAACTAGGAACAGTTTGGTCGTATCTAAGTGCAACACGTCTTTGCCCATTATCCTCAAACCGATACATTAATTTATCACCCTCTTCACCATATTTACCCATAAGAATCTCCTCATATTCCATTACAGGAGTTTCAAGTGGCTCAAATCCATAGGACTCAAACACTCTTTTGAAAGTGTCCATAACATATTTTCTTTTTCGAGCTTCAGCTCCCAAAAAATCCCTGAATCCTTTTAGTGTTTGTACTTGCATACTTGTAATGATATCAGAATTCTTATTCGTTTTCATTAATTACTCCTTTCCGGGATATATTCTTGGAAAAGGATTTTATCTTTTCTTTTTTGGACAATATATCTTTTGACTCTGTACAGGTCAAAAGCAACCTTTGTCATAAGCATTGCCTTCCTGTGTTTAGGTTGTCTTGCGCTATTCCTAGCAGATTCTTTTTTATCCCAAACGCAAAAAGATCGGCAGAGGTGTGTTTCTTTGTCCAATTCACCTCGGTAGTACCCTCGGAATCCAGGCATCTTCTTTGCTTCCCGATATGCAAAGTAATCTGCAAAATCGAGTAATTGGTCTAAGAAAGGGTACCTTTTTCTTTTTGACTCAAATACAACAAAATAGTTATCTTGTTCGAGATACGGATTTAATCTTTCCCAACCACGAAAAACTTTGTAAATTGGTAAATTAAAGTCCACATATTTATCCCTTTGTTCCCCTAAGATTAATTCTAAATCAAATGGAAAAGTTTGGGCAGTCTGCTTTTTCATTTTTCATTTTCCCTTCTGATATATTTCTTAACTTTTTTCCCAACCCAGATAATTCCGAGTAAAGAAATAATTCCTTTAACAGTAAAAAATACAATGGTAGTAATGAGTGCAATTTCCATATTAGTCATCTCTCCAATCTGCAATGAATTCTTTGTTGTCTGTTTGAATAGTATTGCCAATAACAGGGTGTAAATCTAAAACAGGCGAGTATTTACTTGCAGGTACCGTTCGACCCAAAGCCTCAGCCATGGCTCGTGTCATAGATGGGTTTGTTCCACAGCAACTGCCGATGTAGTTAATACCGATTGCTTTTGCTTTTTTAGCAAATTCTGCCATTTCGAATCGAGTAAGGAGAAAAGGATCGAGTCCAAGAGGGAAAATGCGCTGTCCATTTTTTTTGAGTGATTCGAAAGTAAATTGTTGCTGTGTTGTTCGGTATGGTGCAGGTTGTGCAGCAACAAAACATTTTACTGCTTTCCTAATTTTTTTCAAAAGGGGGAGCATGGTTGCTGGTCCTCTATCACAGTTAAGCCCAACGATATCTGCTCCATTTTTTTCAAGAATTTTACATGCTTCTATATAATCATATCCATCTGCTGTTTTGTCTTTTTGGATAGTAGCCAAGGTAACCATGCTAGGCAAACCAAGGCGTTTTATTTCCTGTAGTCCAATAAGCGCTTCTTCCAAGTAATCATTTGTTTCTGAGATAACAAAATCTATTCCTTCCTGCATGGCCCATTGTAGTTGCTCGCGATAAATTTTCCTGACAACCTTGCCACTTTTTTCTTTATCATTTGGATCGTACATCCAGGTATTGCAGATATTTCCTGCAACAAGCGCGTTGCCTTTTTTGGCAACCTGATTAGCAATTCTGACTGCTTGTCTATTTAATGTCTCTAGATCTCCTTCCCGTCCTACATCTTTTAATTTATTTCTGTTGGCGTAGTAGGTAAGTGCAACAATTACTTCTGCCCCAGCACGCAGGAATTCATTGCTTAATTCTCTGACTGCATTTGGTGCGTCCAATACCACTTCAGGTACATACGGACCTGCTTTAATATCCCCCTGCATTCAAGTTCAAAAACATATCCTTCCGCCCCTAAAACAACCCCTTTTTGCAATCGTTCAAGAATTCCTTTTTTCATTTTGCAAACCTTTCCGGCGAAAAACGCGTAATGTTATAAACAGTTCCTTTTTGCAGCGCTTCTTGCATAAGAATTTTTCCAATAAGAGGAGCATATTTATATCCTGTTCCACGCCATCCGCATCCAACAAGAATATTTTTAAACTTTGGTAATTTACCTAAAATAAAATTATCGTCTTTAACCAAGTCATACGAGCACTGATCAGCATCTTTTACCAACTCTCTTTTTGCATCTTTAAGTAACGGCAAGCATTCAGTAATGAATGAATCAATAGAATTTATTCTTTTATTCAATTTCTTTGATACGTCTGGTGGATTATAAAATCCAACTTTAATGCATTGTTTCTTGGCATCAAAAATAGGGTGTCCGTAAATACCTACATCTAAATAAGCAAAAACAGGAAAATTTTTAGGAGAGAATAATTTTTGCAATCGCTTTGGAATGTAGATATATTTGCATTCCTGAGGTTTATCAGGATATATAGGGAATTGGATTGTATTTCCTTGAATTTTTTGAATGACATTATTTGTTCCTAATGCAGCAGTAATAACTAATTTCTTTGCTATAAAGGTACCTTTGTTTGTTGTAATTGTTACACTATCTTTGTCTACAATTTTTTCTGTAGTAACGTTTTCAATAATAGTTACGTTTCTCTCCTGAAGAGTTCTAAGAATAAATTCATTGATTACCGGTTGATACAAAAATCCTGCCTCGATATCAAGGCAAGCCATATCTGCACTAAATTGAGGGAAAACTTTTTTTAATGTAGATTTTGTGAACTTTTTTGTTGGGAGATTCACGGACAGCTCATTGTTATATGCAATCTGCGCATATGTGTTAGCAAAATCAGGGGTAACAGATTTTTTGGCAATATTCATGCATCCGCAAGAAAAGAGAAACTGTTTTTTCACCTTTTTTTGGATTTGCTTCCAGATCTGTTGTGATTCATACGCAAGACGGGAATACTCAGGATCTAAGTAGTCACTACGCATTGATCTCGTAAAACTAAATGATGCTGACTCTTTATTACCAATGGTTAATTTTTCAAGCACAGTAATATTCTTCACAAACTGTGAAGCAAAATACGCTGTCATGAGGCCCATAATGCCTCCTCCAATAATTATTAAATCTTGTTGTTTTTTCATATTTTTTTGCTCCCATTATCACTAAAAAACCCGCTCTCTGGCGGGTGATTTATTTTTCTAACACATCAAATCACGCCGCTGCTAGGGGAGCGTGATGACTTGCTTTTTCATTTTTTATTCGTTTTAACATAAATGTATATCCTCCAACTTTACCGTGTAGCCATTTGGCAATTCGCGCAATTGTTGTGCTGCTCATGCCTGTTTGGCTGGTTATTGTCTCGTATGGCGTTTTAATATCCAACATCCGAACAACTTTCCACCGATTAGCAAACTCTTTTATTTCTGCTTCGGTGAGCAAGTCTCGCAAGAATCGTCTGCAATCTTCCTCTGTTTTTAAAAGTAAGATTGCTTTGAATAATTCTTTTGTGTCTTTCGTATGCAAATAATCCATACAGATTACTAACTCTAGTGTAGAGTATAGTACTTTACTTAACTAAAGTCAAGCCCCGATTTTAACTCCGATTTAATCGGAGTAAATCGGGTCAAGAGGTAAATTTAGCCTTGTTTTTCCAAGAAGTGATGGGAGAGTCTGTGGAGAATAACAAAAATAACAGCAATAAATGGTACGGCAAAAATAACGCCAAACGATCCTGCAATTTTATATCCAATAAAGAATGAAAAAATAACAACGACAGGATGTAGCTTTAGCGCATTACCAACAACGCGGGGAAAGATAATATTGAATATTATTTGCTGCATGACAACAAGAGAGATTAAGACAAAAAGTGCTTTCCATGGGTCTGCAAGAAGAGCAATTGCAACAGGGGGGACAAGTGCAAAAAGGCCGCCAACAATAGGGACAATTGTTAAAATTCCAGCAACAAGAGCAGTGGAAGCAGCAAAGCCAACACCAAAAATTGTCATAATCAACCACGTTGCAAGTCCTGCAATAATGCCAAAAATAATTTGCACACGAATAAACGACCCAAACGTGTTATCGATAAGCTCTTGGACATACAATGCTTGATCATGATATTTTTTGGGGATAAGGAAAAATATTTCTTTACTAATCCGCTCTTTATCAACAACAAAATAAAAGGAGGCAATAAGGACCATAATAAGTCCTACAAAAAAGCTTCCAATTGCGGGGATAAGCGTAAGAGAATTACCAACGGTAGTAAGTGCAACTTGTGTTGCACGATTAACATAATAAGGGAAGGTATGTTGATATTTTGGTAGTACCTTAACTAAAGCAAAATATTGTGATGTGACAACAGGAATAAAGTTAATAATCGCAACGGCAAAAAGCGCAAAAAACAATACATACACAACAAGTGCTGCAACAATCTTTGGCATTTTAAGACGCTTTTCTAAAAATCCTACTGCTGGTCCTAAAATAAAGCTAACAATCCAAGCGGAAAAAAGGATAATCAGTACATCAGAGAAAAATCCCAAAACTCCCCAGAGCATTTGAAAAAGATATATGCCGAGAGCAATGGATGCTAAAATAAGAAAGGTTTTGAGTAAGGTGGATTGTTTTTTGAATTCTTCGAGCATAAGATATACATTGCTACATTGTTGAATTGCTAAATTGCTAAAATTATTCAAACAATATAACAATTTAATAATATAACAATTCAAGAATTTTTAGTAGAGGAAAACAAAGGTACTATATTACAATAAGTTCTTTGGATGCGTGAGTCAATTGTTCAAGTTTCTGATTCCTGATTACATACATGTCTTCAATTCTGACTCCACCCATTGAGGGTTCGTAGATTCCTGGTTCAAGAGTGAATACCATTCCATCCAATAATTTCTCTGGTGAATACAAAGAGAGGGTTGGCGCTTCATGGACTTCGAGTCCTATACCATGTCCTAGCGCGTGAGGGTAGGCTGTAAATTTTGCGTCTTCAATTACTTTTCGGGAAAGAGCATCCACGTCTTTAGTAAAAATGTCGGGTATCGTCATTCTGGCTTGTCCAGAATCTATCTTTGAACGAGATTCTGGTGTCACTCGTTCCTCGTTCCCCAGAATGACAGTTTGAAGCTTTTTTTCAATATAGTCTATTGCTGCTTGTTGGGACTTTTTAACTGTTTCATATAATTTGATTTGTCCAGTACTTGGTACACCGTAAAAAACAGTACGACTCATATCGGAGAGGTAACTATCTACTTTTACGCCAAAATCAAATAAAACAAAACTGTTTTTTATCAGCTTTTCCTCACTCGTCATATGGTGGGGGACAGCAGAGTGTCTGCCAAAAGCAACTATCGCAGGAAAGCCCATGTCGGAATTATTTTTCTTTAAAAATTCTTGCATCTTATTTGCTAAATCGAGTTCGGTTACGCCTTCTTTAATAAATGGAAGAATATGCTCAAACGCCTTATCGGTGAGTATGCATGCTTTGGAAATTGCACTAATTTCCTTAGCATCTTTTTGAAGTCGTAAGTTGCGTAGAGATACGCTTTTTAGTTCTATTTTCTGCTCCTCTAAATCAAAAAATTCTGCGACACGTAAATCTTTTTCTTCAAAACCAATCACTTTTATATTTTGCTTTTCTGCAACTTGTTTTACCATTTGCGCATACCATGCATCAGGAGATGTTTCCAGAATCTGTAAATCTGGCGTAAATTTTTTTACTGCTTCTGTATAGAGGGGACTAGTAATAAGATAGTGATCCTTTTTGGTAACAAGGAGAAATCCGTCGTGATCTTCTAAAAATCTATTAAATCCGGACAGATAAAAAATATTACTACTTGAAGAGATAAGAAATCCATCGACAGCTGCCGCTGACATGATTTGCTGGAGATGGTTAAGACGGGACTTCATGGAGCTATTATCTCATAGCTAGGGGAAAGCGTAAAGCGAAGGGTAAAGAATATGAGTTTTTTAGAGAAAACTTTCTTAACGCTTGACGCTATACCCTTAACGCTCACTTTTTAATGGGGGTCAGTGTTTTGCCGCTCCCTGTGGACGGCGTAATTGGTGCAAGATCTGTTGGATTAATAAGAGGAATTTTTGGATTTACCGGTAGGTCAGGAAAAACAATAACACGTGATGCAATAGTAAGGTTTTTATTTCGCGCATCTGGAAAACCAATAACCAAGACTCGTTGTCCTATTGCTAATTTTGAGAATCCTGCTTTAACAGACCCATCTGTTTTGGTATAGCTTGTTGTTTTAGTAATACTTTCAATGTCGATATTTACTGATTGGCTTTTTTCCGTTGCCATAGTAAAGGTAAAGTTATCTTTATCTATACCTACTATTCCTCCTGAGAAAATTTGTGGTAATTGGACAACGTCAACAAAACGTGCCAAGAGGCGCCTGGAATCTTTATTGTATAGTCCAATTACGCCAATTGTTGTACCTTTCGCAATGTCAGAAATGCCAAAGCTGGATTTTGCAGAGGGAGAAGAGAATTTTGTTAGCTCGTCAACGTCAATAATTCGTGTGTTACCTTGTAAATCCTGAATAGTAATTTGCGTTTCAGAAATATCTGTAACGCTACCGATAAATCCTTTTTTTTCAACAAGATTTAATTGCGCAACACGACTGGCAATTCTATCCTTTAAATTATTAATTTGTTGTTCGATTTGATTACCTGTTGGGGTCGGCCCCGATTTAATCGGGGTTGGAGTTGTTGCAGCCCAACTTACCTTAGGCAACAATAGTATTGTAAGAAGTAAAAATAAAAGAAAAAAATATCGTTTCATAATAGTATACTGAGCTTGTCGAATGTATTAGAAATCTTCACTTGTTACGTTAATTGTTATTTGCTTTTGTGACTCAGATCCGTCAGGCATAATTGCAGTAATGGTTAGTCTATCTTCGCCGCTATCAACAGTCATACTGAGCGAAAAATTACCATCACTGCTTGGATTAACAATCGTATCTGTTCCATCGGTTGTCACAATAACAGTTGCCTGAGGGCTTGTTTTGCCATTTATTTGCACTACCCGTGAAGTGATGACACTCTCATCGGTCGGACTAGAAATAACAAGCGGGACCAGATTTCCTGCAGGTGTGGGTTTTTGCAATGTAATAGTCTTAATGCTACTTGGCGAAATTGTTTTGGTTGTTTGGTAAATGTAAAATGCAATTCCCGCAACAAAAAGTCCTGCAAAAATTCCGGCCACGGCTAAAATAATTTTCTCAATTCGCATAACAAAAAGGACAGGGGACGCTCAAGTGTATTGAATAATACGATACTCATGTTGACTTGTCAATTCAATTGTAGTTTGATACTATGGAAAAATGGAAATTTCATACATAACTCCTACAAACGTTAGAATAAAAGGTAAACAAGTAACGCTTGTCACCAATCTTCCAGCAGGGAAAAGTAAAACCCCAGCAGATGGATCCCTTCTATTGGGTACGGAGCAATCAAAGGAATTTTTTACAGAAGAATCAGGAATTATTTTTCAAGGACCTGGCGAATACGAAGTGAAGGGGACAAAAATTACCGGATTTAAAATCGATGAAGAAGTAATGTATACCGTTACTATGGAAGGTATGGCTGTTTTTGTTGGCAATGTAACCTCTGCTGTAATGTTTAAAGAGAAATTGCACGAACATGATGTTGCAGTGCTTTTTGCCAATGATGTACTTAGCCAAACAGTTATGGGAGTAATTAACGCGCGGGTACTTATATTTGTTGGAGAAAAAGCAGAGGAGAATGCAAAAGCATTTGATAAGCCGCATGCAATTGTTGGGAAATACGTTGTAACAAAAGATAAATTACCCCAAGAAACAGAATTTATCTTCTTGGGCTAACCGGTGGAAGTTCTCGTGGTCTATAATATCGAATAAATCGATATCCTTTCATTGCTTCAGCAATTGGCTTGGGAGGGCATACATCTGCTCCAGCGTGTTGTCTTTCTGTAACAAGTGTTGTTCCCGGTACAATCGCTGCGGCATGAATCGCTTTAACTCTTCTTGGATCCCCTGCGGTATCGGGATATTCAATAGCAACTGCCGTAGTTGCTTCATTTATGCTTTGTACAAGTACAAAGCGATTGCCAAGAACATACACGATATCATCCGGAGCAATAAATTCTTCCTTTCCCTCACGTAGTGCCTCCTCAACTGCGTAGCTAAAACAATTTACGGGTATATCAGCCGACATATAACTTATAGTATATAATACATCAAAAGAAATGTAAAGTCTTTTTTATTATCTTTTTCCCCTTGCTTTTCACATCGTTTGGTATACTATGATTGAACCTGTATGAAACCAAAAGTTCCTCCACATAATTTAGAAGCAGAAATTTCTGTTTTGGGCGCAATTCTTATAGACAAAGATGCAATCAATATTGCGTCAGAAATTTTAGGACCAGGAGATTTTTACGACAATAAAAATGGCACTATTTTTAATGCAATGCTTGCGTTGTATGAAAATAGAAGTCCAATAGATATTGTTACTCTTTCATCAGAGCTTAAAAAGCTAAAAGCATCAGACGGAATAACAAGCGCGTATCTTACTGAGTTGGTAAATAGTGTTCCAACAGCAAGTAATGTTGAGCAATATGCGAGGCTTATTAAAGACGGTGCAACAAAGAGGCGTCTCATTCATCTCTCAGCAGAAATTACCGAAGACTCATTTAATCAAGAAAGAGAATTGCGTGACACAATAGAAAAAGCAGAATCTGGTATTTTTTCTATTTCCCAGGGAAATACTACCAAAGGTTTTATTCCAATTAAACAAAGCTTGGCAGCAAGTTTTGACAGAATTGATGAGTTGCATAAAAAAGGAGAGGGACTTCGTGGTGTTAGGACAGGGTTTGCCGATTTAGATAATATGCTGTCCGGTATGCAGGCGTCTAACTTACTTATTCTTGCGGCCCGCCCGGGTACAGGAAAAACAGCAATGGCAATGAATATTGCACAGCAAATTGCAGTAGATAACAAAACACCAATTGGCATTTTTTCTTTAGAAATGTCTCAAGAAGAATTGGTTGACAGACTTCTTGTTGGTCAAGCAGATGTTGATGCATGGAGATTAAAGACAGGAAAATTGTCAGAGCAGGACTTTACGAAGTTATCCGAAGCCATGGGACAACTTGCTGATGCGCCAATTTTTATTGACGATACACCGGGTATTACTATTTCTGAAATGCGGACAAAAGCCAGAAGGCTTCAGTTAGAGCATAATGTTGGACTTATTGTTGTTGACTATTTACAGCTTGTCAACCCAGGACGAAAAGTAGAATCACGTGTGCAGGAAGTTTCTATTGTTTCTCAATCACTCAAGAATTTAGCAAGAGAGTTAAAGATTCCAATCCTTGCGTTATCTCAGCTTTCTCGTGCAGTGGAGCATAGAGGGGAAGCAAAGCCACAACTTGCAGATCTTCGAGAATCCGGCGCAATCGAGCAGGATGCGGATGTGGTTATGTTTTTGTATCGTGCAGACCCAGACGCAACAGGATCACCGTTACCTATTAATTTACTTATTGCAAAGCATCGTAACGGCCCAACAGGAGAAATTAACCTGCTATTTAGAGGAGACAGAATTAAATTCTACAGTATGGACAGGAGACAAGATACTACTCCGGTTACAACTGCAAACTGATACATTGACAACCCCTTTCACTTTTCGATTTAATGGATGTATACCTATTTTTTAAAATGAGAGGAGGTGAGTGTCATGGATGATAATACACAAACAACGCCACAACCAAATGGTCCTTTGGACCAAGTAATTCCAACGCCAGGAACTGTTCCAACAGATCCAGCACCAGTTGCACCAGTAGATCCAACTGTTCCAGTTGGTCCTGTTATGGATACAATGAATAGTATGAGCGACGTTGCAGGAATGACACCACCGCCACCAGCGCCTGTTATGCCAGAACCTATGCAAGTAGCACCAGAGCCTGCTATGCCTGCACCAGCAGTTAATCCAATGGCAGATTTAGCATCTGCACCAATGCCTGTTGCTCCTATGCCAGAGCATAAAAAGCCAGCAGGAGAAGATGACTATTCCTATGCAGAAGATGTTTTGAATGAAATTCTTGATAGTCTAGATAGAATAGAAGCAAAACTCGATGCAATGGGAAAAAAGGCGTAAGCTAGTCTCTTGCATTATATAAATCCCGGCACGTCCGGGATTTATTGTATTTAGCCTGATTTGACGGTCAGGAGTATAATAGTGCTGTGGTAGAAAGATTAACAGAAGATCAGGTAAAACGAGAAGCAACAGAATATCTGGATCAATTAGAAAGGGAAAATAAGAATTATCTTTTTTATGATCCTTACCAAGAGGAAAAACACTTAGCAGAAAAGCGACTTGGTAGGTTAAGCCCAACTGATCGTAGAAGAGTTCAACAGGAGGCGTTGAATCAACAGATTGATGATGTTCGGTATCGAACTCCAGAGGAAAGAGAAGAAAGAAAAGCAGAAATTTCTAGAAGAAGAGGCAATGAATCCAGGGAGAAATTTTTTTCTAAATTGCCTTTCCTTTTAAGGAAACCAAGATATCCTTCTCCATCACAAGTTGATAATGGAATGACGCCAACTCAATATGCCCAAACCCATGGAAGACTTAAGCCTTTACGTCATGGACCAGGAGGTGGGACAGATTATCTGAACGGAAACCAACCAGCTGGTCCAGCCGATAGAAGACCTCGTGTATATGAACATGGAGATCCAAATGCACCAATAAATGCACCAAGATGGGCAGATCCAAGAGGTTTTGGACGGGGTGTTAAAAGACCAGGACCAATTCCGGGTGGAGGCGGAGGAAAATAAATTATTCTGGTGGGCAAGGAGGGACTCGAACCCTCATAGTCATTATAACCATCAGTTTTTGAGACTGACGCGTATACCATTCCGCCACTTGCCCTAATATTCTTTATTTAAACTTACTAATTGAATCTGATCAACAAATCCTTTTCGCTCCGCGTGTCTACCCCGCCTTATTTTCGCATTCGGCTTTTCAATCCGATTGAATCGGATTTCAATTCTATTCGAATACGCCTCATGCCAAAATTGGTCGGCGGACTTCGCATTCCACCACTCGCCCGGGTAAGCTGAGTCTTTCGTTTTCAGCTTTCATATTATATACTTTTAGCTACACTCAGTTCAACAAATTATTCCTATGAATCTAGAAGACAGATTGCTCCACATTATAAAACCCTTAGAATACGACATTCTTCTTAAGCCTGATATGCAGGCATTTACTTTTACAGGGGAAGAAACCATTACATTTTCTTTAGAAAAACCTACACAAGACATTTTGCTTCATGCAAAAAATGTCGAGGTTACAAAAGCAGTGCTTTTGGAAGGGGAGAAGCAAATAGAAGCAGAAATTTCCTATAAAGAAAAAGAAATGGCAGTTGTTTTGCATTTTTCAAAAGGTATTGAAAAAGGTCAACACAAAGTCCAACTGGTTTTCAAAGGAGTAATTGGAGAAAAACTCAAAGGTTGGTACAAGAGTGCTTATTCTGTAAATGGAGAGACAAGACATTTAGCAACAACACAATTTGAAGAAATTGGCGCTCGGGAAGTTTTTCCATCTATAGATGATCCATTGGCAAAAGCTATTTTTACTATTTCCCTTATGATCCCAAGCCACTTGACTGCAATTTCTAATACAGTGGATACGCATACTGTTGAGCATGAGAATGGATACAAGACAGTTACATTTTCCCCAACTCCCAAAATGGCTACCTATGCATTGGCATTTATTGTTGGTGAATTTGAATACCTTGAAGATACAACGACAAGTGGAATTAGGGTGCGGGTATATGTAACTCCTGGGAAAAAATCACAAGCGCAATTTGCACTAAGTACAACAGTAAAAATGTTGCCATTCTATGAGGAATATTTTGACATTAAATATCCACTTCCTGTTATGGATCTTATTGCTATTCCTGATTTTGACGCAGGAGCAATGGAAAATTGGGGAGCAATTACCGCTCGCGAAGTAGCAATTCTTGTTGACTCCGAGCAGACCTCTGCTGCTAACAAGCAATGGGTTGCAACAGTTATTGCGCATGAATTAACACACATGTGGTTTGGTAATTTAGTTACCATGAAGTGGTGGGAAGACCTGTGGCTTAATGAAGGATTTGCATCCTACATGGAATATGCGGGGATGGACAAATTCTTCCCTGAATGGAAAGTGTGGGAGCAGTTTGCAGTACTAGACCATAATAGAGCAATGGGGCTGGATAGTCTTGAAAATACCCACCCAATTCAATCAAAAATAACAAGTGTAGAGAAGATTTCTGAAAACTTTGATGAAGTAAGCTACTCAAAAGGAGCAAGCATTATTCAAATGGTGGCAACCTATTTAGGTGAAAAGGATTTTCGTGAAGGACTACGACATTATTTAAAAAAGCATTCATATGGCAATGCAGAAACAGAGGATTTGTGGATTGCGTTAGAGAAAGTGTCTGGTAAGCAGGTGACCCATATTATGCGTACCTTTACACAAAAGCCTGGTTATCCAATTCTTTCTGTAAAAAGTTTTGGTGAAAAACTGCATATTACGCAGGAGAGATTCTTTAGCAATGCAATTTCCCGTAAACAGTCAAAAGATACAACAGTGTGGTCTGTACCTCTAAAAAGTAGTATGGATGGAAAAGAAGAGACATTGCTTCTCGATAAAAAATCAACAGAGTTTGCAAAAACTCCATCATGGATAAAGCTAAATGTGGGTGAAACCAGTTTTGCTAGAACAGTTTATGATGAAGCGCTCTACTCGGTGTTAAAACAACCAATTGAAGGAAAACTTCTTCCTAGTGTTGATAGAATGGGAATTATTCGTGATGCATTTGACTCTGCAGAAAGTGGATATTCCTCTGTCGTTAAGGCATTAGAACTGGCAAAATCATATAAAAATGAAACTTCCTACATTGTCTGGGCAAGTTTAGCTGGAAAATTGGGGAAAGTTGAAAACATATTAGATACAGAAAATTCAGAAAAACAATTTGCGTCATATGCGTGCAGTATTTTTTCAGAAGTTGGTAAAAGAGTTGGGTGGGAGAAAAAAGCTGGTGATTTACATGAAGATATTCTACTACGAAGCACCATTCTTTCATCTCTTGGGATGTATAAAGATAAAGAGACAATAGCAAAAGCAAAAGAATTATTTGAGAAGGCAGTTAAAGATAAAAGTACTGTTGACACCGATGTTCGTGGTATTGTGTATGTCATTACAGCAGAGAATAGTGGAGAAAAAGAATTTGAAATTCTTAAAAATCTCTATATCAAAGAAGAATTATCTTCAGAAAAAAATAGAATTGGTAACGCAATGTGTTTATTTGAAGATCCAAATATCATTAAGAAGGCCTTAGATTTTTCTTTGTCAGAACATGTCAGGACACAGGATATCGGACGATTTTTAGTGATAAGTTTTGGAAATAAAAAAGGATGGCAGGTAACATGGCAATTTGTAAAAGATCATTGGGACGAATTATTAGAGAGAATGGAAGGAATAGAAATGGATTGGATTATTGACGGTGCAGCAAGCATTGTAGATGAGACTTTGGCAAAAGACATTTTTGCATTTTTTACCTCTCATCCATATCCCAAACTCGATAAAGCCATGAGACAAGTAAAAGAGCAAATTGAATCAAATCTTGATTGGGCAAAGCGGGATAGAGAAGCGATTGAGAAATATCTTGACAAACAATAAACCCCTTGGTATTCTCCCTCTATGACAGCGGATCGAACACGACACGGAATATCAGCAATAACCCCACGAGATGCCGGAAGGCTATTAGGTGAGGTTGCAGCTGCGCATCATAATCGAGTACATGAAAGAGCAGTAGCGAGGCGGGCAAGAGGCGATAGAGGTTTTTCAACTCCTGAAGAATTGACAAGCGATGTTGAGGATATGCGCCTTGAACGAACCTTACTAAATATATGGTTAAGTGATCCAGAAAATGGAAGACCATAGCCCACTGGAAAATCTCAGTTCAAAACAGTATAATTGTCTTTATGATTTCAGTAAATGACCTTCGCCAGGGTGCAATTTATGAGGAATATGGCAATTTACTCCAGGTAGTATCCTTTGAGCACGTTAAAATGGGAAGAGGGAGCGCTACGATTAAAGTAAAAGTAAAGAATCTTCGCACAGGAAGTATTTCAGAGAAAGGCTATGTTAATGGCCAAAAAGTACAAGATGTATCTGTCTTAAAGCGGGAAATGCAATACTTATACCAAGATGGAGATAGTGCATACTTTATGGATCCAGTTAGCTTTGAGCAAGTTACTATTGCGCTAAATATTCTGCCTGAAGCAGCTTTCCTCAAAGAAGGACAAAATTATCCAGTTTCTTTTAGAGATACGGAAGCACTTTCTTTGCTTATGCCGCCAAAAGTTGACTTAAAAGTTACCGATACTGCACCAGGTGTTAAGGGTAATTCTGCATCGAATGTTTTCAAAGAAGCAACACTCGAAAATGGACTTTCAACAAAAGTACCCCTCTTCATTAACGTAGGGGATACAGTTAGGGTGGATACAAGGACAGGTGCTTATACAGAACGTGTATAACTTCTATTACAATCTGCTGACAGACGTTGTGTGCAGTGATATACTTGTACAGCATGGAAAATCATCTCTTTGCATCTCTTAAGAATAGACCATTTTTATTCCTCTGGCTTGCCGAAGTTCTCTCACAAATTGCTTCCAATATGACAAATTTCATTCTTCTTTTGGTTGTTTTTTCCTTAACGAATTCGAATACAGCGGTGTCGGGGATTATGATTGCCTTTTTACTCCCAGCAATTCTCTTTGGCATTTTTGCAGGAGTATTTGTTGACCATCAGGACAAAAAACATGTATTGACTATAACGAATATTGTACGCGCAATCATTCTTTTAATCCTTGCGTATATGCACAGTAGTTTGATCGGTGTATATATACTTACGTTTGCCGTTGCAACAGCAACGCAATTTTTTATTCCTGCTGAAACGCCAATGATTCCACTTCTTGTTGATAAAAAATTGTTGTTATCGGCCAATGCACTTTTTGGGATTGCATTTTATGGATCACTTCTTATTGCCTATGCTTTGTCTGGACCACTTCTTATTTTCTTTGGACAGAGTAATGTCTTTTTTGCATTAACAGGAATGTTTTTGCTCGCTAGTATTTTTTCCAGTCTTATCAAACGATCTCAAGAAGTAAAAAAACAATCCAAAAAAGCAAAAACACTTACTATTGGGGGAGAAATTACATCGGCAATTCATATCATTTTTGCGAGCAGAAAAATATCTCATTCATTTTTGCTTTTAGCAATTTCACAAATCTTAGTGTTAGTTATTGCGGTTATTGGGCCAGGATTTGCAACGCATATTCTTAAAATTCCCGTAAGTAGTTTTCCATTGTTATTTGTTTTACCTGCTGCGGTAGGTATGGGGGTTGGCGCCTTTGTGTTAACAAATTATTTCCATCACGTTTCTAAAGAAACAATTATTAATGTTGGTATCTTCACAACAGCCTTAGCGCTTTTTCTTTTGCCTTTTGGTGGGGAAGTGGTGTCTCATATAAAACCATACAATACGCAGGTTCCACCATTTCTCCAATTTACGCAAATTCACTTTATGGCGATCCTTGCCTTCTTTTCGGGACTTGCAAATGCATTTATGTTTGTGCCAGCAAATACGCTTATTCAGGAAGAAACAAATGACGAAGTACGGGGGAAAATATACGGTGCGCTTAACTCGCTCATATCGCTTCTCTCGTTACTTCCGATTGTTATTGTTGGATCGTTGGCAGATATTTATGGTGTGGCAGCAGTCCTTATGGTACTTGGGATAAGTGTTGGCATTATTGGTATAATTCGCTTACTAACAAAACATTCATGATTACTCTTGCGCTTTGTATCATCGTATTTTTATTTTGTCTTTTTGTTTTTTCAAAAGATGATTTTGTTTTGCTTCGTCGAAATGTTACACCACAAACCATTTTTGATATCGCATTTTTTGTTGGACTTGGTGGACTTTTCTTCTCACGACTTTTTTACGCTCTAACACATTTTTCATTGAATTTTTTAAACCCTTTTGTTTTTTTTATTATTCCGTATTTTCCAGGACTTACTGCGAGTGGTCTTCTTTTCGGAGGATGTAGCGTGTTGTATCTTTTTGCCATGAGAAAAAAATTCCCTTTGGGAAAGTTGTTTGATATTTTCACCTTGTCTTTTCTTTTATCCACAGTTATGTTTTTTGCTGGGAGGGCAGGGGAGGTGCTTTACAGAAAAGACTTTTTCCTTGCCGCTGGATTTGGAATAGAAGCATGCGTTTTGCTTATTCTTTTTATCTTACTGCAAAAATTATCTAATACATTTTCTTGGAAAGATGGATCTGCAGCACTCATTAGTCTTTTTGTTGTTAATGTGGCTTTTCTTATATCAAGCTTTCTTACTATTCGCTTTAAGGCATTACCCATAGATATTAGTATTTCTGTGGCACTTTTTTTCCTTCTTTTTGTATGTTTTCTTATTGCACAATTTAGAAAGACACAACAAAAAGCATGAGTAGGCTTGATGTGATCTATGAGGATACTGATTTGCTCGTTGTTAATAAGCCTGCGGGAGTAATTGTAAATAACTCAGACACAACTGCACATGTCATTACTTTGCAAGAGATGGTGCAAGATTACCTCCATATCCCTAAAAATCCTATCCGTCTTATTACGCAAAGAAAAGAAGGAGAATGGGAGCGGACGAACGAAGTGAGGAGCTTGCCTGCGCACGAAGTGTCGACAGGCGGCGCGGGTTTACTTAAAGAACAACGTTTACCAGAACAATGGAATCCCAATTGGGAACCTCCCGAGGACGCCTTTGCCAACCGCGCAGGTATTGTTCACCGCCTTGATAAAGAAACATCAGGAGTTATGCTTGTTGCCAAAACACTGGATAGTTTTATTGAGCTGCAAAAACAATTTAAAGAAAGAGTAATTGAGAAAAATTACATTGCTCTTGCCCATGGGAAAATTCTTCCAGCAAAAGGGGAAATAAATGTACCTGTTGGACGGTTAGAATTTAATCGTAAGCGGTTTGGTGTTGTGGCTGGAGGTAGGGAATCTGTTACGCATTACGAAGTCGAGAGGTATTTAGAAAGTCCTAAAACAAAAGAAATCCTTTCTTTTGTTAGGCTTTTCCCCAAAACAGGTAGAACACATCAAATTAGAGTCCATTTGCAATACATTGGTCATCCAATTTTTGGTGACGAGCTATATGCCGGGAGGAAAGTAAGTAGAGAAGACAGGAGGGTACTTCCTCGCGTTTTTCTTCACGCAGCGCATATTTCCTTTACCCATCCAATAAATGGAAAGAAAATGGACTTTGAGGCACCTTTGCCGAATGAATTGAGTGAAGTGCTAAAATCTTTTGAAGAAAAATAACTTAAGACTTGAGTCTTCCTCGCTCACGTAGAAATTTTAAAAAATCAAGTTCATCCCGTCTTTTTGGTACTCTTGATTGATTAGGTCGTCTCCATGTTAATTCTTCTGCTGCAGCAACTGCATGTCTGTCATGGATCTCGCTTTCTAATCGTTCGAGGGTTTGATATGAATCCTCTTCTGCATTTTTTACTTGAAATCTTGCCCTACGCCTTCACCAGCTGTATTGTTCAAAACTTCTTCTCGAACATCAGCCCATCGCAAAGGTTCGGGATTTCTATCAACTCGAATATCATCATTCCAGAAAGGTTCGGGATTTATGTCAGCTCTTATTGCCATATGGCCTATAATTCTATCACTCTCTATTGTTTTATGCAAATTTGAATGCAATTCTATTACCTAATTTATATCAAATCAAGGTCTTGTTCATATATTTTTAATTTGCTACCATTAAAGCACAAAGGAGGTGTAAAAAATGGGATCATTTGGAGACTTTGGTAAAAGAGAAAAAAAGAAGAAAAAACAAGGATCTGGTGGTACAGGGTCTTCTCTTTCAACAAGACCTGTCTTTGTTGCACCAGTACAAATAAAAAAAGAAAAACGAGAAAAATAGGCTCAATTTCTGCCCAGTATGAGACGCTCGCCCAGTCATCATGATGCAAGTTTAAAGATTGCAGTAATTTTTTTTATCTGCATAGGTCTACTTGTTTTTAGTGGAATTCTTCTCAAGCTATTTTTAGTTCTTCGGGCATCCGCATTTGATAGCGCGCATCAATATATTGTTGAAGTTGATGAAAGTAAAGCTAGAGGCGAGATTATTGCATTTAATCCAGACAAAAAATCAGTTGTAACACTTTTTATTACCGGTAGCACAGACCACGGTTTTGGAAAATATCTAGGAATTCCCACAGATGCAACAATTCAGATGAATACAATGCAAGATACATCAAAACTTGTTGGGACAATGCTTTTTGGGACAAAATCTGAAAGCGGTATGACAATCATCGACAAAGTAAGGTTACTCATTTTTACAAATTCCCTTAAGCCCAGTGACTTTCAGCATGCTTCCATAACACTGCCAGTTGATGCAACTGTGACGGAAAAAGAGCTTCCCAGTCTTTTTGTTGATACCACTATATACAATGACAATGAAAGCGTTACCATTGTGAATGCAACAGGGGAAAGTGGTATTGGATCAAAGCTTGCCCACATGTTAACTACCATTGGTGTGAATGTTATTTCTGTTATTACATCAGATTCCGTACAAGACGGGACAACTATTTCAGCACAGCAGACAAATTCGTATACGATTAATCGATTACAACGGCTCTTTAATGGGCAAGTTATCCATGCAACAGAGCCTGGACTTTCGGACATCACGCTTATTCTTGGCAAAAAAAGTATTTCCCTGGTAGAATAAGACTATGATTCTTGCCATTGTTATTTTCCTTTTAGTTATTATTTCTGTTGTTATTTCGTATACTTCGCTCATTCGTGAATCAAAAAAGCAAAGAGAGGTAGCAGAAGTAAAGGAAAAATTGGCAAAGGGGAGAGTGCTGTACTACTACAAGAAAAAATAAACTTGGTTAGCACCAGGCAAACTTGCTTCAGAAGAATTGGCCACCGCTAATACTATTTTCAATAAATGCCTATTGGCAAAGTAGTAATCACTCTTCAACTTCCTCTTGAGGAACTTTTGCAGGGGTTTTGCTGAAAGAAAGATGTGTTTTGTCACCGAATAAAAATGACGGTTGGTTTTTAAAACGATTTGCTCGTTTTGTTTCCTTAAGGAAAATAACAACTCCATGATCGTTGGCAGACTTTATATATGCTTCGTAGTCATTTCCGCCGTCAATAAATTTAATAAGTCGTCTTCCTAAATCATCGGGAAGTACACCAATATATTCCTTGCTTTCCCCTTGGATAAAAATTTTATTACGTTTTTTGCAAAGCAATACTGTTTGACCAATTTGCAGACTATGAATTTCCTTTGCCGGAGCGGTATTTAGTAAGCTCACAATTTTTGTTTTACCTGACTCTTCTAAAAACATATTACTTACCAAATGTGTTGGAATTGCAGCATGACTACCTGGTGTAGCGATTCTTTTAAGTCCACGTGATGCAATTGGATTAAGTGGATCAAGAATGAGAACGCGCTCATATGTTTCTTTTGCCTCTTTATTATTTCCCAAGGCAGTCAGGGCAAATGCTAAGCGGTTAAGGGCTTCGGTATCTTTGGGATTTTCTTTAATAATTTGCGTATTTAGGCTCGCTGCTTGTTGCCAATCACCAAGGAGGGCTATTTGGATTGCTTGTGTTTTTAAAGAAGTCATTTTGAAGAATTTAGTAGTTTCTAATTGAAAAATTGTAACGGTCTTCATTGCAAAAGTCAAGGTGGAAGAGGTATAATTACGCAAAGAGCATAGGGCAAAGAGCATAGAGTTTTTCTCTAAGCACTAGGCACTATGCCCTAAGCATTTTATGTCTGGACATTCAAAATGGTCAACAATTAAACGTCAAAAAGGTGCCAACGATGCAAAGCGTGGCGCAATTTTTACCAAACTTTCAAAAGCAATTTCTATTGCCGTTGTTTCCGGAGGCGGTGTTCCTGATCCTGCACAAAATTTTCGACTTCGACTTGCTGTAGAGGCAGCAAGAGCAGCAAATATGCCCAAAGAAAATATAGAACGGGCAATTGAAAAGGGAGCAGGGAAAGGTGGAGGAGTCATGGAAGAGGTGCTGTATGAAGGTTTTGGTCCAAATGGAGTTGGGATTATTGTTGAGGCGGCAACGGATAATAAAAATAGAACAACAAGTGAAGTTGCAAACGCGTTTAATAAAAATGGGGGAAATATGGGAGCCATGGGATCGGTAAGTTATCAATTTAAAAAAATGGGGCAATTAGTAGTAGAAAAGGGTAACAAGTCATTTGATGATCTTTTCTTGGAAGCAGCAGATAGCGGGGCAGAAGATGTAGAAGAAGCAGACGAATTGGCATTTGTCTACACGAATCCCTCTGATTTAGCAAAGGTGAGGGATAGTCTTTCTGATAAGGGGATAGTTGTTAAGGAAATGGAACTGATTTTTAAACCAACAGTAACAATGGAAGTAGATGATGCAACAGGCGAGAAAGTAATGAATTTGCTTGAAAGAATTGAAGAGTTGGATGACGTACAGAAAACATACTCAAACATGGTGTAGCAGATGATACAGAATATATTTATTAGGTTGCTTCCGCCACACTTGCAACCAAAACCTCATAAAAAAGAAAATGGTTCAAGAATTTCTTTGAGCAAAAGGCAAAAATTTGTCATTACTGTTGGACTTTTGTCTGTTGGTCTTTTTTCTTCAGAGTATCTTTTTAGTGGCTACGGTGTACTTTTCGCAGGCATTCTTGCTGTTGTAACAGATTTGTTGGTTATCATGTCACTTGGTGACGACTTATTTTCAAATTTCTCAATCTATCCATTAACCCTTCCTTTTTTATGGAGTTTGTCTTTTGGTTTTTTCTACTTTCTGGCGCCAGCAAGACTTTTGACAAGATTAATCCTTACCTCACTTTTTGCAATTGGAATGTACTCAGTTTTGCTTTCTGAGAATATCTTTGTTGTAGGAAGTATTCGCACAATAGCGTTACTAAGCAGTGCGAGAATCGTTACCTTTGTCATAACCCTTGTTGCATACTTTTTTGTAACAAATACTATTTTTTCTTTTCGACTTAGTATTTTTCCAACACTTGGGTTATTTGCATTATTTACCTTTTTATTTTTCCTCCACAGTATTTGGACGTATACACTAGGGAAGAGCGTGCGGGATGATTTACTGTGGAATGGTATCCTTACTATTTGTATGACGGAGTTTGCTGCGCTCTTGTGGTTTTGGCCAACGCCACCAACTGTTTTTGCTCTTTTTATTGCTGCTGTATTTTATATTTTTACCGGACTTACGCATGTTTGGTTAGATAAAAGGCTTTTTAAAAGTGTACTCTGGGAGTATTCTTGGGTTGCAGTTGTTGCTGTTTTTGTTTTATTGTGGTTTAGTAATTGGCAATGAATGATAGATATTCTTCATACAAACATAGAAAATGGGGAAGAAAGATAGATGAAACAGTAAAGGAAATATTACAGAAAATGCATGATTCATTACCTCTAGGTCGAAGGAAAAATGCTCAGGAAGCAATTAATCATCATGAAGAGTTTATGAAGGATGAGCAGGATTCAAATAATTCTGAGGCTAACTAGCTACGAATAAAATAAAAATTTCTTCTTAATCAACTAGGGAAGAGGAGAGTGGGTATTTTAGGAAAATAGCCTCAAATGATATAGTTTGATACACATAAACTATAAGACCTATAATAAAATATCTAAAATTATAGGACATTTCGACAAGCTCAATGTGGATAACTCAAGAGGTTTCACGGGTTTTAAAGCCTCACTTTTCACGGCCCTCTAAACAAGAAAGCATATATGCTTCACCATAAAGCGAGTATATGCGGGTAGCACAAGCGTGAATATTCATATTGTGATGTGAAAGAGTACCTCCTTCTTGATACAGTCTGTACTGAAATGAATGAAAAAAAGTCGAACGACTATTCGCATTTCGAGGCTAAAATGGAAAGTTTAGGTCGATAAATCAATCTAAACCATCATAGTTGCTCTCATATTTCTTACAGATTGAAGCTAATTTAGAGACTTTAGCCTTAATTGGCAACCAAATCGTAATGCTGCTTAGGCCTTTCGGGGAAAGTAGTGGCCTAGGATGCCTTAGGACGAATAGGTACATGAAGGGACGAACACTTGTTCATTAATTTATCGTTCTCTTCTTAGAGAAGAGGTCTATTACCCCTACCATAAAGAGTTACTTATAGACAAATGCCTTTGTCTTAAAAGACAAAAAATACCACGTAAAGACCCAAGGGAAGCTCATGTAATAACGTCGCACAATAATACTTTTACGACGTCACTCAGGCTGGAGTCCTGGGGAGGAGGTTTGATTACTGCTTATTACTTTGTAGAAATAACGACACATTTGTCATTACACCTTTCATTCTTCGGCTTAATATTCTCTCTTTTTGACAGGTCTAAAAATTGTCCTATCCCCTACTACAGGACTTAAAAGTTTTATAAACAGTGCTTGTTTATAAAGTAAATTTACTTTTTTCATTAAAGCTGTAGTTTTTATTAAATGATAAATGCACAATTAACTCTCTGTTGACAAGGGTTTGCAAATATTTTATATTTTCTCAAATGGCTTCAAAGTCAAATTTTCAAAAAGCACAACGCGACGCTAGGAAAAATGTAAAACCTGGTCAAGGTGGTGAAAGAAAAAGCAATAAGTATGCAGAATTTAGTAAAGCAGATGAAGTTGCGAAAGAACACGATGAGAGAACAAGAGAACAAACTTCGGTTCATACAGAGCGTGGGTAAAAGGTAACAATCATTTTCCCGCAAAGAAGGTATTGCCAAGAGGCAAAAGCAATTTCCCAACAAATCCTGTACCATGAGCGAGGTATGTGCCAATTGTGTTCCAATACGCGTCCCAGAGGGCTTTCTTGAGTCGTAGAGATGGTTGTTTGGCATTGCTCACGCTTTCTGCAAATTTATCCCACTCAGCATAGTCATTTTTATAAGCGTCCTTGGTTTTTGTATTAAAACCTGCAGTAAATTGAGCAAATGCTGATTTATTTCCAAATATTTTTTCTTTATCTTTAGGTTTTATAGAGAATCCGCGGATTTTATACCGTAGTTGAATTGCCAAAGGACTAAGGCTTGTAATTTGTTGGTCTGAATTATCAAATGTGTATGTCCAGAATGAAAGAGATGATTTCTTAACATCCTGTTTAATGCTTCCCAAACGGAAAAAATAGTCATGGTCATGGTAGGATTCAACAGATGAGACAAATTGAAGAAGATTATTTGGTTTGGGGAAATATGGATGATATAGGACTGGTTCTAGAGATATAGCAGGAAAGTCTGATTGTTGTAGCTTTTTTAGATCTTTCTGCAGATTTTCGAAGTCTTTTCTTACTTCTTTTTCAAAAGGATCATGGTTATTTGAGAAAGCAATACAATCTATATCTACTGTTGTTTTAGCGTCTTCCCTTTTGGTTGTCGGATTTTCTGCTCCTTCAAGAAAAATATTTTTTTTGTCTGCATCTATTTTTGTAATTGTTGTTTTTTTACCAATAAGTCGCACTAGCGCGCCTCCAACAATGACTATGGTAAATCCATGCTCAAGACCAATTTGCTGAACTTGAACAATTGCTTTCCTTAAATTCATAGAACAATTGTACACTAAGTAGAAGAGTTGACAAAAGAGTTTTCACGTCGCAGAATAAGTTAAGAGGTTGTTACATTTTACGACATGAGTTTTCACGTCGCAAAATATTCTAATTAATATGTCCATAAAAGTTTTCGTCAATGGTAAATAATAAATTATAAATCATCAATATCTATGACTGCCCAAGATGTTTTAGCACCAGTTGTTTCAGTAATTCCCGAAGAAACACATTTGCCTATCCCTACCCCTGAAAATAATATGCCCCCTTCCCTACTCCTTCATATAAATGATTTCTTAGACTACTTATCTGTTGAGCGAAATTGCTCCAAACTTACTATTAGAGATTATAGGCACTACTTAGAAGTATTTGGTGAATGGTTTGGGACAACGCAGACACATAAAACAATAGAAGATTTAGACGTGCAGACAGTAAGAAGATTTAGAGTATTTTTAGCATCCAAAATGGACTTGCACGGGATGACGATGAAACGCGTTACCCAAAATTACTACATTATTTGTCTTCGGTCTTTTTTGAAATTTCTTTTAAAAAATGATGTCAAGACACTTGAGCCGACAAAAATTGATTTACCCAAAACAGAATCTAGAAGCCTTAAATTTTTAGAGCGAGATCATATAGACAGAATGGTAACGAGTATCGATACGTCCAAAATTGAGGGAATTCGAGATAGAGCAATGCTAGAACTCCTCTTCTCGACTGGTCTTCGTGTGTCTGAGCTATGTAAGTTAAATCATCAGCAGATAAATATAGAAAGACGCGAGTTTGGTGTTATTGGAAAAGGCGGACGAGCGCGTGTGGTCTTTATTTCCGATAGAGCTGCAGATTGGATCGAGAAATATATGGCTGCTAGAGAAGACGTGTATAAGCCTCTTTTTATTCGCTACTCTGGTAAGGAAATGCCCGAGAATGGTGGAGAGAAAATGCGACTAACGCCACGAAGTGTAGAGCGAATGGTAAAAAAGTATGTGCGGATAGCCCGGATACCTGTTGATGCAACGGTCCATACCTTGCGACATAGTTTTGCAACAGACTTATTGTCTAACGGGGCGGATTTGAGAAGTGTACAAGAAATGCTTGGGCATAAAAACATTGCCACAACCCAAATTTACACGCATATCACAAATAAGCAGTTAAGAGACATTCACAAGCAATTTCACAGTGGTAATAAGGGGAAATAAATTATAAATGGTAACGTCTAAAGACTTCTTGCAGTTCTGCTTTTCTTTGCTCAGGACTTGAAATATAGGTTCCTGGTTTTGGTACGCCAAGTCTCTCACGTAGGGCAACATCCCATGGTTTACCATCTGCACCTAGCTCAAGATCATTGGAACGACTATTAGGGTCAGTAGGTTTTCTAGTCTCGCGTAGAGTATTTTGACCTAAGTCGTGAGATCGCAGATCCACATAGCTCGGTTCTGTAGTATTTCTTACTTTAGGTCTTTCATCTTGTCCTGCGTTTTCATCTGGAGTATATTCGCGCCTATTAATAGTTTTGGTTTGTCTGTGTGTCGGGGGTGTAGGTAATTTTGGTTCTGAAAATGCTTGAGTTTTTTTCAATCCCATCGCGTCATCGATCTTCGTTTCTACGCTTTCAATAGCAGCCTTTACATGACTAAGTCTGGTATCTAGATTTGTCATTGTAGTTTCAAATCGTTGGGCAAGCCTCTGTCCAGTAGTGTCAAGTCTTTGGTTGCTTGTGTTGATTGCAGCTTCAGCTGCCTTTAACGTAGAGGTAATACTATTACCTAGATCGGCTTTTGCTCTTTCTGCGCGTTCAGCAAGTGCTTGACTCGCCTGGTCTATTCCTGTTTCAATAGCTTTTGTTTTAGAAGTTAAGCCTCTGCTTATATCTGTTCTTGCATGTTGTGCAGCGTTTCTTCCTGCCTCGATTGCTCTTCCTGGTGTTTGTGCAACTGCCCGGGAAGCTGCCAATGCTCGCTTTCTTGTCATATTCACCTGAGATAGTACATTTACCGCTCCTCCGACTAGTGGAACTTTACTTACATCAGGAGTTTGAGAATAATTACCTGGCACGTAGCCTTCGGGTACTCGATTCATATGAGCATTATAAACATTTCTTTCAGAAATGTCAATACTATAAGACAAATTCTTACGCTTTGAGGCTATTCTTTGGCTAATTCCCAAAATTCTTTACCCATTGCGTCCCAGGGCATGCGCATTTCATCTGGATTTTTTATATCAAATTGCTCGTTCATCATATAGAGTACTGTTGCTGGTGTTTCGAATGGATTCATGTAGCCGTGTGCAACTCCTTTAGGGATATAAAGCCAGTGAGCCTTTCCTCCCCCAAATGCTAGCCTCATGGTCATACTCTTTGTCTTAGATTTTTCCCTCAGGTCCCACAGACCAATAATTAATTTATCTTCAGGAAGTACTGTCTGGATTTCATCTTGCTTTAAATGAAAATGCCATGCCTTGACAGATTTTGGCATAACTTTGGATCTACTCATTTGTCGCACTTGAAAATCAGGAAATCCTTCTAATTTTCCACTTGGCGTGAGTCGTGCTAATTCGGAAAAGTCGCCGTCTTCCCCAGTAAAGACTTTTATTTCAACAACTTCTACGCCTTCAATTTTTTGCTTGGGAGAATAATCCTGGACACTTATGAAAGGTTGATACTCCTTGGCAATATCTGATTTGGTAAGAGGCATATTAGACAGTATATGGGAAAACCCACTTATTGACAAGATTCTTTTATCTGCGCTGAAGCGGGAAAGGTACTTCGTCTGCTCGTGAGTAACCCAAAACTTGCTGTTTGTATCGTGAGTCAGGGTGGTCAACAGGAGTTACATGGAGAGACTGTCCAGTTACCATGTGTTGTGCACCAAATTCATTCCAAACATTTTGCTTTGCTTTGCTTTCAGTTAACGTTGTGATATTTGGAACATTTTTTATTTGGAAAAGATGTTCAAGAAGGAGGGTTGAAATTTTTAGTGTCCTATTCCTATCATCGCCCTTCTTGCCCATTCTGTTATAGACCTCAGGATAGGAAGGAAGTAATTCAAGAGAGCTGTCGTTTTCTGCAAGGCTATAGCGTGCGGCAATTTGCATGTCTTGTGCTCTTCTTCCATTGCCATTTCCTGTGCCTGGCATAAGACTGCTCACCCCGCCTGTAGCGTGAATAACGGCAAGGGATGCTTCTCGTTCTTCTTTACAGTAACATCCCATGTCATGTCTTCCAATAAATGTGTGATGACCGTCAATAAAACAAACCGCGTCTGGTGTTTCTTGGCGGATTGTTGCTGTAGGTTGATCCCCATTTTTTACTTGTTGAAGAATATCAGGCATACCTTTAGTAAGAAAAACAAAACCCTCGTGAGTCATTTCATGAGTTAAGTCGATATTTTGTCCATGAATTTTTGCTTGCTCGACAAATGCGACAACTCTTCCGTCCCATACTCGTCCTTCTCCGTCAGTGAATGATCCCTGGTTAATGAGACGAAATCTCAGAGAGTTTCCTGTCCCATCGTTGATTTGCATGAGCGCTTCTGCTGGATGCATATTAGGATTTTCGCGTGAGTCTCCAAATCCGATTCCTGTAACACGGAGAAGTTTTACCGCAGGGTCATGTTGGCCAATTTCCAGTCCTGTTTTTTCCGCACTTTGCTGAAACAGCGTAAGCGTTTTTTCCATATCAGGTCGAGGAACTTTAATATTAGGTTGTCTATCTTCTCCCCCTCCCCCTCTTCTTATAGCTCCAAGACGAGGGAAACGGCGTACTGCGTAAGATGACTCAGAGTTTGCTGTGGTGCGTTTAACTGCAAAGTTGGATAGCAATGTTGGTACTTCGTTGGCACTTCTCATACGCAATAAAAATGCAGCTGGTAGGCTGCAAAAATGTCAAAAAAAAACGCCTGTGTGGGCGTTTGATACTTCGTCTTATTAATAATAAAGAGCTTCTTAGCTTCAAAAAAACCAGAGTATTTCATATGTCTCTGGAGTTTAATTATGATACAACAATGGAAATTCTGTCAAGTACTTACCTTTTCTTCATTAGATTCTTACAATTGATGAGAGATCCTTCGCTTTGCTCAGGATGACAAAGAAAATGGAAATTGTATTTTCTTTGTCAATTTGAAGATGTTTTCTCTGCAGCTATTACAACATTTTCGAGTAAACATGCCACATTAACCGGTCCAACGCCGCCTGGAGTTGGGCTGTACCACCCAGCAATATCCTTTATGTCTTCTTCAGTGTAATCTCCAACAAACTTGCCGTCACCTTCCCTTGTCATGCCAACATTTAGAAGGATAGCGTCCTCTTTAATCATATCTCTTGTTAAAATTCCAGGTTTGCCAACAGCGGTTATAATAATATCTGCGCGTTTTGTTGCTTCTGTTGGGTTTTGTGTCTTTGAATCAATGACAATAGGCTCGACTCCTCTTTTTTGAAGTTCTTGAATAATTGGCATTCCTCCTGTTGTCCCTTTTCCCATAACAACAATCTGCTTGGATAAAAGCCATTCGTTAAAGGATTCTCCTGTTGTTAGTGCTTCTTTCATCATTGGCACCTCCAAGAGCTTCATAATTGCGGCAGCAATGGGGACAATAAATGGTGAGTTGGGTACAAATCCATCAACATCTTTTTCTGGTGGAATTGAATCAATAAGTTTTTGTGCGTCAAGACTTTTTGGAATGGGTAGCTGCAAGATAATGCCATGAATTGTGCCGTCTTTTTGTAGAAAATCAATTGTTTCTTGTAACTTTTCCTGAGATATATCCTCTGGATGATTATAAACGCTTACAACTACACCAATTTCTCTAGCTTTTTTTTCTTTCTGGACAATATAAGAAGTGGATTCGGGATTTTCCCCAACTTGAATAACAGCCAAGTGAGGCTGAATATTTTGCTCTTGCAGCAAATCTACACGCTCGATAAGTCCAGCAAGAATATAATTGGCAACTGTTTTTCCATCTAACAACATGAGGCTATTATAGCAAAATTTCTTTATTCAGATTCCGCTGGTTTGCTTTGGAGTTTTTTCTCTAGATCTGAACGCCATTTTTTGTTACCCTTGACCTCGACTCCTTGATTTTCTGCAAGTCTTCTCAATGCTCCCTCATAAGGAATTGATAACTCACGAAGGTTTGCTTCTTCTCTTAATACGCGTAAGTCAAACGTTCCTCTTGATCTAGCCATATCTAAGATTTCATCTTGAGCGGGGGTTGGTCTTCCCGAGGGGTTTCTTCTTGATCCTTGTTGTCCTGACATATTAAGTAAGGATTATAAAGAGCAAATAAAATAAAATCAAGTAGTTATTCTACGCAGGTTGCTGAGGCAACGTGATCGCCGGATTTACTAAATCGCATTAAGATAACGCCTTGTGTTGCGCGGGAAAGCTTGGGAATAGATTTTAACTCAAGCTGTACTACCTGTCCCTTTTTGGATGTAATAATAACACTTGTGCAATTTGGTGGAACAATCTGTGACACGGCTACTTTTCCTGTTTTCTCGGTAACATTAGCAACTTTTACTCCCATGCCACCTCGTGTTTGGCCTCTAAATTCACTAGCAAGTGTTTTCTTGCCTAATCCATTTTCCATAATAGTAAAAAGTACTGCATCTTTGTCGTCGTGATGGACAATATCCATACTAATCACTTCATCGGTTGCATTTATTTTAACTCCCCGTACTCCTTGTGTTGCTCTTCCCATTGCACGTACTTGTTTTTCATTAAATCGAATTGCCTTTCCTTCTTTTGTAACAAGAAGTATCTCATCATCATCAGATGTTAAGGTGCTCCATACTAATTCGTCTCCTTTATCTAATTTTATCGCAACAATGCCACTTTTCCTAATATTTTCAAATTCACTGACTTTTGATTTTTTAACTGTCCCATTTCGAGTTGTCAGGAATACATACGTGTCTTTTAATTTGCCCTGATAATTAATAAATGACTCAATCTTCTCCCCTGCTTCTATATTAAGTAAGTTAACAATTGCACTACCCTTACTGGTGCGAGAAGATTCTGCAATTTCATATGCTTTTAGCTGGAATACCTTTCCTTTATTGGTAAAGAAAAGCAAATTATCATGGGTCTGAGCATAGCGAATATTCATAATGTCATCTTCTTCTTTTGTTGTCATGCCTTTAATTCCCTTCCCTCCTCTATTTTGTGTATGGAATGAATTGGTTGATTGGCGTTTTATGTATCCTGTGTTGGTAATAGTAATTACGGTTGGCTCATTAGGAATTAAATCTTCTTCAGAGAATTCATCGACTTTTCCTTTGTACACTTTGGTACGTCTTTCGTCTCCATATTTTTCTTTCAGGTGTGTTAATTCTTCTCCAACTACTTTAAGAATTTTCTCAGGATGTGCGAGTAAGTCTTCTATATAAGCAATTGTTTCTTTAATCATAAGCAACTCATCTTCAATCTTTTGCCGCTCAAGTGCTGCGAGGCGTCTGAGTTGCATATCTAAGATTGCTGTTGATTGAAGCTCTGATAATTTAAACTTTTCCATTAAGTTTTTCTTTGCTTCTTCCTGGTCTTTTGATTCACGAATTGTCTTAATGACTGCATCAATATGGTCTACTGCAATTTTGAGTCCTTCTAAAATATGAAGCCTTGCTTTTGCTTGGCGAAGCTCAAATTCAGATCGCCTTGTAATAACAATAAATCGGTGCTTAAGGTATTCTTCTAAAATTGCTTTAAGGGTAAGAGTCTGAGGTGTGCCATTAACAAGTGCTACGACATTTCCTGGGAAAGAGGTTTGGAGTGCTGTATTCTTGTAAAGATTATTGAGTACTTTTTTTGGCGCTGCATCTCGCTTAAGCTCAATAACTACTCGAAGACCGTGTCTATCTGATTCATCTCGTAAATCTGAAATGCCCTCTACTTTTTTCTCTTTTGCCAAATCGGCAATTCTTGCAACAAGAAGCGCTTTATTTACTTGGTATGGCAGCTCGGTAATAATAATTGCACTTTTTCCCTGTCCTATTTCTTCAATTTCTGCCTTGCCGCGAATAATAATTTTACCCTTACCCGTTGTATAAAGATTTCGAATTTCTGTAATGTCATAAATCATTCCTCTCGTTGGGAAATCAGGGCCTTTAATATGTTCGAGGAGTTCTTCAATAGTAATGTCTGTGGTGAGTGTTATTTGGTCTGTTGAAGAATGAGTTCCTTTTGCGCCGTTTTGGGAAGATTCTTTTTCTCCCTCTTTTAATCCCACTTTTGTAATTTTTGTTTTGGCAATCATTGCATGAATTGCATCAATTACCTCAGACAAATTATGTGGGGGAATTTTGGTTGCCATGCCAACTGCAATACCTTCTGCACCGGCAAGAAGGAGATTTGGTAATTTTGCTGGTAAATAGATAGGTTCTTGCCTTGAAGAATCAAAATTTGGTCTTGTGTCTACTGTTTCTTTATCTAAATCCCACAGCATTTCAGATGCAATTGCTGCCATTCGTGCCTCAGTATAACGCATGGCTGCTGGTGGGTCGCCGTCAAGTGATCCAAAGTTTCCTTGTCCGTCAATAAGCGGATACCGAAGTGAAAATTCTTGAGCCAAACGAACCATTGCATCATACACTGGTACGTCTCCATGTGGATGGTATTTTCCGAGCACTTCTCCAACAACAGTTGCGGACTTTTTGTATTTGCTGGAGTGGTCCAGTCCCATCTCGCTCATTGCATACAAAATGCGACGATGGACTGGTTTAAGGCCATCTCTCACGTCTGGAAGTGCGCGATCAACAATAACAGACATGGCGTAATCCAAATACGCCCGTTTCATTTCAAATGTTAATTCAGCTTTTTGTAATTGGCCTATATCTGCCATATAAAATATTTGACGATAGAAAATAGATTATAGAAAGTAGTGGTAGAAGCTAGAAGATTGAAGGTAGAAGTTCTACAAACAATTTTCTATTTTCCAAACCCATCTTCTATTATCAATCATCTATCGTCTACTACTTAAATCCTTCATTCTGGAAGCGCTCTATGCACTCATGAATAATTTTTTTTGCTTCTTCAACATCTCCCCATCCTAAGACTTTGGTTGTCCCTGGTTTTTTAAGATCTTTGTAGTGTGCAAAGTGGAATTCAATTTTTTGCTGCCAGCGTTTACCTAAATCATCAAGGGAATTAATACTGTCTCCAGTATTTCTGTCGTCTTCTGGGACACAGACAATTTTGTAATCCATTTCCCCATCGTCTTCAAAGTTAAAAATACCCACTACTTTACTATGTACCAATGTCCCTGTTGGGATTGGTTCATCTGTTACCAATAAGACGTCTAATTCGTCTCCATCTGTATCTTTTGTCGCCGGGATAAAACCATAATTAACTGGTTTTGCAAAAATATCTGGTTCTACTCTGTCTAACACAAACATACCATGCTCGCGGTCATATTCAATTTTTAAAGAAGAACCCTCCGGAATATCAACAATTGCATTTACCATTCCCTCATCTACTTTTCCTGGTGTTAATATTTTATTAAAGTCTGGCATAGTTTTATTCCTCTTATAATATATATATTATAGTTCTTTTGCAACCTACTGCTTATCTACATGATCAAGATGTAGTATGTAGCAAGTATTACGTATTATGAAAATGTGTACACACTACGTGATACTTAATACATGATACTTATATATCCAGCGTTGCGTTTTGCGCATTAGATTGAATAAAGAATTTTCGTGGTGGAACTTCGTCTCCCATAAGCATTGTGAATGTTGCATCTGCTTCTTCTGCATCGTCAATTGCTACTTGTTTGAGGACTCTATTCTTGGGATTCATTGTTGTTTCCCATAATTGTTCTGGATTCATTTCTCCAAGACCTTTATAGCGCTGAATGCCAATGTTTCGTGGTCCTTTTTCTTGCATACTTTTGATTCCTGCCTCTCTTTGTTCGTCGGAATATGCATACATAACATCCTTCCCTGCAGTTAATTTAAAAAGTGGTGGTTGGGCAATGTACAAATACCCTTGCTTGATAATTTCTGGCAAATGTCTGTAGAAAAATGTCAAAATAAGTGTTTCAATATGTTCGCCGTCCACGTCTGCATCGGTCATAATAATAATTCGATGATACCTAAGTTTTTCAAATCGAATTTGGTCACCAATTCCTGCACCAAGGGCCACAATAAGATTTTTTACTTCTTCATGCTCTATCATTTTGTCTAGTCTAGCCCGTTCTGTGTTTAAGATTTTACCCTTGAGTGGGAGAATTGCTTGGAATTTTCTATCTCTCCCCTGCTTTGCCGACCCACCTGCTGAATCTCCCTCAACAAGATATAGCTCGGAAATGCTTGGGTCTTTTTCCTGGCAGTCTGCCAATTTTCCTGGTAATGTTGAGCCCTCGAGTGCTCCTTTTCGAAGAATTGCTTCTTTTGCTGCTCGGGCTGCGAGTCGTGCTTTTGCTGCTAAATACACTTTTTCTAAAATTTTTCTTGCTGTTTGAGGATTTTCCTCAAAGTACATGGAGAGTTCTGTTTTGACAATTTGTTGTACCAGTGGTTGGATTTCTGAATTACCCAACTTTCCTTTTGTCTGGCCTTCAAACTGGATTCTGTCCTGAGGCATTTTTATCGATAAAACAGCAGTGAGACCCTCTCTGGTATCGTCTCCCATAATGGAATCTTCGTCAGATTTAAAAGAGCCAATCTTTTTACCATAATCATTCACTGCGCGAGTGAGAGCCATTTTAAATCCGGTTAAATGTGTCCCGCCGTTAACCGTATTAATGACATTTACGTAGGACTCAACATTTTCTGTATAGCCATTGTTGTATTGGAGTGCGACTTCTACCTCTACATCTCCTTCTGCTTTCATAATAGTAATTGCCTCGTGGAGTGGTTCTTTATTATCATTAATCTTTTCAACAAGCGCGGTAATGCCGCCCTCAAAATAATAATTAATTTCTTTTTCTTTTCCTTCTCTTTTATCAAACAAGTGGAAATACAACTTTGGCACAATATATGCTCTTTCCCGAATCATTTTTTTAACCACTTCAAAATCAAACTCTCCTGTTTGGAAAATGGTAGTGTCAGGGAAAAAAGTAGTGGTTGTTCCGGACTTAGACTCTTTCAGGGGAAAAATTTCTGGCTGTTTTGGATTTTTAATTGCAACAACTTCACTTGTTGGAATACCTTTTTCATAGGTTTGTCCCACAACCTTATTGTCTCGTTTTACTTCAATCCACAAATTGGTTGAAAGTGCATTCACAACAGCTGCGCCAACGCCGTGCAGACCTCCAGAAATTTTGTATGCTGCGCCACCAAATTTTCCTCCTGCATGTAACTTAGTCATAACAATTTCAAGAGCAGATTTTTTGAATTGTGGCATGATGTCTGTTGGAATTCCTCTGCCGTCATCAGAGACACTTGCCGATCCATCGGCATTGAGAGAAATCCAGACATGTTTAGCAAATCCTGCCAGCGCTTCATCAACTGAATTATCGATAATTTCTCGAAGTGACTCATGCAGACCAATAATATCTGTTGAGCCGATATACATACCGGGACGTTTTCGTACTGGCTCTAAACCTTCGAGGACTTGAATTTGTTGTGCAGAATAATCTTGAGCCTTCGCCATTACAAGATAGTAACACATGATTATAAGCCAGGCAATACACTATAGTAATCTGTTTTTGTAACAGAGATTTGTACTCCCTTTAAGCATTTTTCTTACTTGACAAAATCACTATAAGTTGATAAAAAATAAATAGATGAAAAAAGGATCTACATCACTTTCCGAAAGAGCAAAGTTACCCGCAGGAGTTCAACTCCTTCTTGATGAAAATGCTGCAGCAGAAGAATATCGTAGAGAAAAAGCTTTATCAGATGCAGCAAGACGTAGGACTCCAGGAAGAACAAGAGCAACCATAATAATTGGTCTTGTTTCAGTTGTTGTTCATCCTCTTATTCCGGTGGCAGCAATTGTTGGTGCATCTACCGCAAAATCTAAGGGTGACGAAATTCTTCACGGAAACAATGCAGAAGAAGCAGCTTCAAGGTGGAGAGTCAATAGGGCAACGCGCTTAGCAACTGAACCACAAGCTCCACAGCAACAAGGTTAACTATTCTCCAGACTTCTCCACAAATACCAACACGCATAACTTCTAAAAGGTTTCCAGGTTTCAGATAACTCAAGCATTTTCTTTTGATCTGTTATTCCATACAGCTTGGTAATTGCATTGCGAAGACCTAAGTCTCCCAAAGAAAATACATCAGGTTTTTTGAGTGTAAAAATAAGAGTCATTTCTGCAGTCCACTTCCCTACTCCCCGAATTTGGGTAAGTGTCTCAATCACTTCATCATTAGTCATTTTCTTTATTTTTTCAACATCAATTAAATCGGAAATAAAAGCATCGGCAACACTTTTTATATAGGAAATTTTTTGAAAAGAAATACCTGCTGTTCGAAGAAGTTCGTCCGACATGGCAAGAACTTGTTGAGGCGATGGGAAGGCGTCATTGCGAGGAGTCGAAGACGACGCGGCAATCTCGTTATTTGTATTAGATTGCTTTCCCGACTCGGGACTATCTTCGCCGAGGGGTCGCGCACTGTTCGCAATGACAGGTTTAAATAAGTCCTTAAACCGCTTATATATAGTATCTGATGCTTTGACAGATAGTTGTTGGGAAATAATAGATTCAACCAATTCTTCATAAAGTTTTCCTGTCCGGTCTTCAAATTTTGGCGCAGGATATTTTTTGACTAACTCCTGCAGTATTGGATCATTAAATTTCATAGAGAAAGAAATGTATGCTCAAGTAATACTCGTGGGGCGACATTTGTTGTTTGGAAAAACTTACTCGCTTCCTGCATTTGTACAATAAAATTAGGATATGTAGCATTCTTTGGATCTTCGAGCATGTTGTCTCGAAGAAGGAGTACGATTTCTCGTAACCACTCCCCTATTTTCTCCTTCTCCCCTGCTACCTTTTCAGCAAGATATAATTTATCGCCAACAGTACCTGTTGTCATAATTTGTATCTGACTGTGTAGTATCTCTTTTTCTTCATCAGAAATCGTAGTGTCTTGTTCTGGCAATATAATCAGCTTGCATCGTGAGAGGATAGTTGGAAGAAAGAAATTCTCTGTTGTTGCAGACAAGAAAATATAGGTATTTGTAGGAGGTTCTTCCAGCATTTTGAGTAATGCGTTTTGGGCCTCTGTAGTAAGCTTTTGGGCATTCTCCAAAATAATTGCTTTCTCACTTCCTTTTTGTGGACGAAGGAATGCTGTTTTTTGAACATTTCTGATTTCGGTAATACCAAAGGAATTTTCTCCAGGTTGTATATAGTGCTTGTCAAATTGGCTAATAGATTTGCTGGTGCAAAAACTTTCTATATAGTCTTTTCTTTTTTCTGTGTTGCGGGAAGCAATAATAAAACTTTGCATACATCCTTCCTTGACCCCACTAATCTTCCTTTTCGCCTTTTCAGTCCGATTAAATCGGACTTCAGTACTATTCGTACGTCAGCTCAAAGAGCGATAACGAGGGGTCTTCGTCACTCGCTCATTTTTCCACTCCTTCCTTGACAGTATAACGCAGGAGCGCCTATTATAAAAGTAATGCCCGATCAGCAAGTCGTTCCGCAGGCACAACCTGTTGGAACAAATGTGCCAGTTGTTCCCTCTTCTGCCGGAGGTGCTGCTCCTGTTCTTAATCCTTCAGTAGTGGTACAACCTGCTCCTCCTGTCTCAGCTACTATTGGAGAGAGTGTTACTGATTTATTATTCAGAGAAAATTTGCTTACCAAAGAGCAATATGACGATATAAAATTAAAAAGCGCAACAACGAATAGATCAACGGACGAAGTATTAGATGAAATGCATATAGTGGATGAGGCAAAAATTGCTGAGGCCAAAGCGCAAATGCTTGGTGTCCCCTACATTAATTTAGCAACAGCATCCTTTTCTCCAGAAGCATTAAGTTTTATTCCGCGTGCCGTTGTTGAGCGGTTTCAGCTGATTCCATTTCTTTACGATGATAAGACGAAAATTCTCTCGGTTGCTATGAGTAACCCAGCAGATTTGGATGCACTTTCCTTTATTCAACAAAAAACAGGACTTACCATAAAAACTTTTGCCTCAACACCAACAGACGTGAAGAATGCAATTAATGCGCAGTACAGACAAGAATTAGTTGGAGAAGTTGGGAGAGCTGTTAAAGAAACAGAAGCACTAAAGCAAGAAAATACAACTAAAACAGTTGATAGTAGCCAGATTGGTCAAATTATTAAAGAAGCGCCAATTGCAAAAATTGTGGCAACGATTCTTGAGTATGCAGTAAATTCCCGCGCATCTGATGTGCACATAGAACCAATGGATGACAGGGTACGGGTGAGATACCGTATTGATGGTATTTTGTATGACCGGTTGAGTCTTCCTAAAACAGTACAAGAAGCAGTTATTTCCCGTATTAAGGTTTTGTCGGAAATGAAAATCGATGAGCATCGCATGCCACAAGACGGCAGGTTTAATTTTAAAGTTGGTAATCAAGAAGTTGATCTTCGTATTTCTGTCCTTCCAACAGTACACGGTGAAAAAATTGTGATGAGACTTCTTCGAAAATCAGGTGGTATCCCAACTTTGCCAGAACTCGGACTTAACGGATTGTCTCTTAAGGCGTTGGAGACAGCAATTCTTCGGCCCCATGGCATTATTCTTGTTTGCGGACCTACGGGATCAGGAAAAACAACGACGCTGTATGCTGTGCTTGCAAAACTTAATACAACGCGCGTAAATATTGTGTCACTTGAGGATCCGGTCGAATATGAAATACAGGGAGTAAATCAAGTACAAATTAATCCAGCTGTCGGATTAACGTTTGCTGACGGATTACGTAGTTTTCTTCGTCAGGATCCAAATATTATTCTTGTTGGAGAAATCCGAGACGGTGAGACAACGGATTTGGCTATCCAAGCGGCACTCACTGGCCATTTGGTCTTCTCCACCCTTCATACCTCCGATGCATCGGGTGCTCTCCCTCGTCTTATTGATTTAGGCGCAGAGACATTTTTACTTGCTTCAACAATTACTGCCGTTATGGGACAAAGAATTGTTAGAAAAATTTGTGATACCTGTAAGGAATCCTATATTCCAGCTGCTCAGCTTGTTGAGGAGATTAAAACAAATCTGGGACCGATTATGCCAACTGGCGAGGTAAAGCTCTATAAAGGAAAAGGATGTAATCAATGCGGTGACTCAGGATACATTGGCCGAGTTGGTATTTTTGAAGTCCTTACAGTAACCGAAAAAATTGCTCATCTTATTTTGCAGCGAGCAGATGCGGAAACAATCGTAAAGCAAGCAACTGCAGAAGGAATGATAACAATGAAACAAGATGGATATCTTAAAGCACTCGCGGGAGTAACAACAATTGAAGAGGTTTTGCGCGTTGCGCAGGAATGATGGGCATATCGCATATGGCTTATCGGTAATAGTTTGTGTTTTAATAAATTATATCGATTACCTATTTGCGATAGGCGATGATCGAACTTATGGATTTACAACAATTATTAGAATTAGTCGTTAAAAGTAATGCATCAGATTTGCATTTATTGCCTGGACTTCCTCCAGCAATTCGTGTTGATGGTGCCCTTTCCTATGTTGCATCGATTGCAGCGTTAAGTTCGGAAAGTGTGACGAGTATGCTTTTTACTTTGCTCTCTGCTGAGCAAAAAGATTTATTAGTAGCAAATAAAGAGCTTGATTTTTCCATGCCATATGGTGGAGGAATTTATGGAGACCTAGGAAGATTTCGTGTGAATGCATATTACCAAAGAGGTCAATTATGTGCTGCTTTCCGTTTTTTGCCCAAAACAATCAAAACAATCGAAGATTTACATTTACCAAGAATTTGTCATAACTTCGCTAATCTACGTCAAGGATTTATTTTGGTAACTGGCCCAACAGGACAAGGAAAATCAACAACGCTTGCCTCAATGATTAATGAAATTAATATGACGAGAAGTAGTCATATATTAACTATTGAAGACCCAATTGAATATGTTTATCCAAATGGGAAAAGTATCATTTCTCAGCGCGAAATGAAGACAGATACTCATTCATGGACAATGGCTCTCAGAAGTGCTCTTCGTGAAGATCCAGACGTTGTCTTAATTGGAGAAATGCGAGATCCGGACACAATGGCTGCTGCAATGACAATTGCTGAGACTGGTCATTTGGTTTTATCTACCTTGCATACAAATTCTGCATCACAGTCAATTGATAGAATAATTGATAGTTTTCCAGAGCACCAACAGTCTCAAATTCGTACACAACTTTCCTTTACGTTAAAGGGCATTATTTCGCAAAGGCTTATTCCTCAAATCTCTGGAGGACGAATTCCCGCAGTTGAGATACTTGTTGGGACACCAGCAGTTGCAAGTAACGTACGAGATGGCAAAACGCATCTTATAGACTCAATTATTCAAACGTCACAAGATGTTGGCATGATTGCTTTAGACAATTCTCTTTCTCAACTCGTCTTGTCAGGAGCAATTAGTCTTGATACAGCAAAATCCTACAGCTTGCATCCTGACGAATTACTTCGAATGGTTGGATAATCATGAAAATAACGTACCGCGCGACCAGCAAGGATGGCAAAATAACCCAGGGTGTTTTGGAAGCAAGAGATGTTAATGAGGCTGTGGGATTTCTAAGAGGGAAAGGTATGTTGCCACTTTCTGTGAGGCAAATTGCAACGAATAGTTTTTCTTTTTCCCAACTTTTTCAAAAATCTTCAACAGAAGATTTGGTTTTATTTACAAGACAATTGTCATCCATTCTCTCCTCCGGTCTAACACTTATGCAGGCGCTCAATATTTTAAAAGAACAAGTTCAGAATCCTGCGATGAAGCAAGTGGTAAATAGCCTTATAGGAGATGTCCAAGAAGGAAAAACATTTGCCGATGCAATTGCCAAGTATCCGAAGATTTTTAATCCGATTTACATTTCTCTTATTCGTGCTGCAGAATCTTCTGGATTTTTAGATAAAGTACTTTTGCGGCTTGCTGATAACTTGGAGAAGCAACAAAAATTGCAAGCGACAATTAAGTCTGCTCTTACCTATCCTGTTATTGTTGTTGTCCTTATGGTTGTTGTTATGTTTGTTATGATGATTTTTGTTATTCCTCAATTAACTGTTTTGTACCAAAATCTCAATATTCCCTTGCCTCCCACGACACAGTTTATGGTAAGTGTTTCTGATTTCACCATTGGATTTTGGCCGTTAATCTTGGGCATGGTTATTTTGTTTGGCGTTGCATATAACAGATGGCGAAAAACTGATTCAGGAAAACTGATTACCGATGGAATTAAGCTTCGTCTTCCTGTTTTTGGTAATCTCATCAAAAAGACCATTATGGCTGAATTTACCCGTACATTTGGTCTTCTTATAAGTGCAGGGACGCTTGTTGTCCAGTCATTAAATGAATCAGCTGATACGACAGGAAATGTTATCTATCGAAGTGCAATTCAGGAGATTTCCAAGCGCGTTGAAAAAGGCGTTACTATTGGGGACGCTATGAATGCATTTGATATTTTTCCTCCCATTCTTGTCCAAATGGTAAAAATTGGCGAGCAAACAGGAAAATTAGATGAATCGCTCCTTAAAGTCAGTGAGTACTTTGAGCGTGAAGTTGATGGGACAGTCAAAACATTAACAACGGCAATGGAACCATTTATTATGATCGTGTTGGGTATTGGCGTATCTTTTCTGATTATTTCAATCATTACTCCAATTTATAACCTTACTTCAAGTATTCAATGAGGCTGAGGTCGTCCCAGTGATTGTAAGTCGTGCTGCAGTTGATCTGTATCTACCTCATCAGGCAGATTTGTCACATTAATATTTTCTTTTGTTGCAAGAATAAGTCCTTGGATGACATCTCTTGCTTTCATCGCATCTGATTTCCATAGTTTTGGAATTTGTGTAATTTGGTTTTGAAATATCAATTGAGGAAGTATTCGAAGAGTTGCAAAAAATGGTCCTGTATCGACATAAATATCAACGATATTTTTAATAGGGATACTGTGAATCTCTTCAGTGAAGAAAAATTCCCTATCAATAATATGTACTTTGGTTGCATCAATAACAATCGTGTCAGGAAACAAGTCAAAAGGAAAAACCGTAGTAACTTCTAGCAGTGGTGTTTGAGATCTATTCATGAGATGGTGGAGTTTTTGCTTTTCATTTGTGGAAGGAGGACCTTGTTGGTTAGGTGAACTGCTTTCTCTGCTTTTATTATATGTAAAAAGTGTATCATGGTGACGCATATACTTATTTTTTACTCTTAAAAATAAAAGAAAATCAAAAAGGAGCGAGAGAAAGGTAAGAGAGTAATTACGTGGTGGGATTGACAGACTAAACACGGGGCTTGACAAGGTTAAAAAAAGTATGTTTAACTTAAAGTATAGATTCATGAAAAAACTGTCCAAACTCCTAAGGAGTTTTCATATTTCTTCACAAAAGGGTTTTACCCTTATCGAACTCCTTGTTGTTATTGGTATTTTAGGTGTTTTGGCTGCAGCGCTTGTTGCAACTATTGATCCATTCGAGCAGCTTAAGAAAGCAAATGATGCGAACACTAAAAATACTGCGGTTGAATTTATTGATGCAAATATTCGCTACTACACAACTCATAACAGTATGCCATGGCATAATGGGTGTAATGGCAATAATAATCCAACGTCATTGTCTCTTAATCCTGATTTGGTAACTTGCTTGAGTAGTCTTGTGTCAGATGGAGAGATTAAGGCTGCCTTCACGACAGTAACGAGTGTATTAACTAGTATCATTGTCAGTGGAACAGATACCGATATTACCGCCTGCTTCCAACCACAATCAAAAGCTCAAAGGTCGGATCCAAATGCTAAATTTAATAGAGATGGTTCGCCACACTCACCAACTGGAGATTGTAATCCAACATCAACTGCCTGCTATTGGTGCTCGCAATAGGCTCTCATGCTCTCTTTAGTTAAGAAAATTATCCTGCCCACATTTTTGTTTAGTGGATTTTTGCTGCTTTACGTTAGTCATCTCTCGAGAAGTATTTATGGAGGAGATGTTGGCGACTTAGTAACAGCAGCAAGCGTTGGAGGAGTTGCTCACCCTTCAGGATATCCGTTATTCACCTTTCTAGGATTTTTACTAACTCATTCCATTCTTGCTCGTATTTCTCCTGCATTTGCCGTTGGGTTAATTTCTGCATTTGCGGGAGCAGGTGGCGTTGTATGTTTTTATCTTTTTACCAAGCAACTTACAAAAAATTCATTAAACAGTGTTGTTGCATCACTCATTCTTGGATTCTCTTTTCTCTATTGGTTTTATGCGGAAGTTGCTGAAGTATTTATGTTAAATACATTCTTTGCGCTTGTGCTATTTCTTTTGGCGCTTCTTTTTCGTCAAAGTAAAAAAGGACCCGTATTGTATCTTTTCTTTTTTTGCCTCGGACTTGCCTCTACGCATCATTCAACAATTATTCTTATCGTTCCATCACTTTTTCTATTAATTGGGAAACAATTATTTCTTCAGATAAAAAAGAATATGTTATTGATTCTTCTTTTGCTTTTATCATTTGTTCTTGGATTAACACCTTTCTTATATATTTTTATTGCATCTGCCCATAACCCAATTATTAATTGGGATTCAGTTCATGATATTCCCTCCTTTTTTCATTTAATTCTCCGGAAAGATTATGGTACCTTTCAAGCTGGTATTTTTGATACGCCTTCCTTTGCGCAACGCCTTGTTACCTTATGGCTTTATGTACAGTATCTTTTATTTCAGTTAACAATTCCAACGATAGTACTTACTTTTCTTGGGTTTTGGCACATTTTCAAAAAGGATAAAATACTCTTCACGTCACTATTTCTTGCGTGGTTGCTTTCTGGTCCAGTTTTTTTGATGTATGCAGGATTTCCTTTAACAAGCAGTTTTATTATTGGTGCATACGAACGATTTACCTTACTTTCAACGGTGATTTTTCTTATTCCTTTTGGAATTGGCCTTTATGTATTTACTGTGCGTCTTGCAAGCTTTTTACCCAAACGTCATTATGAAGTTCTTTTTACCTGTCTTTTTCTTTTCATTCCGCTCATGCTTTTTGTCTATAATACCCCTAAGACAAATCTTGCATCCCTTATGATTGGCGATACCTACGCGAAAGACTTTCTCGATCCATTGCCGCGTAATGCTGTACTTCTTATATCTGGGGATACACAAATTTTTAATACATGGTATGTGCATTACGCGCTTCATGACCGGCCAGACATTCTCCTTTATAATATAGGGGCAACACCTGTAACGCACAATAGTATTGCAGATGGTCTTAAAGGAGTTAGCTCGAAAAATAGAACAGAAGCACTAATAAAGATAGTCCGTTCGATGAGTAGCACACGGCGAATTTTTTCAACAACTCAATTTCAACCCAAAACAGGCGAAAAACTTATATGGGTACCTTTCGGACTTGTTTTTGAAATGTATCAAGATGTAGATCGTCTCCCCGACAAAAAAAGTTACGAAATGCAAGTTGGTTCTATTTGGTCAACGCTTCATGCTCCAACAATTGAAGAAAGAAAAAATCCTGTTGCTCATAGCCTAACAATTGCGGAAATCCCCAATGCGTATAGTAATTCACTTATTGCTACTGGAACCTTTATCTATACACGCTATCAAGATACAGATAGCGCGCTTTCTTTCTATAAAAAAGCCCGCGATATTGAGCCGAATAATGATAAAGCATATAGCGCGTTGGGAGTTTTATATTCTGGAATTGCTGGAAAATGTGGCTATGCAGCAGATAATCTTTCTCAATCACTAGCACTCAACCAGTATCAAGAAACACCATACTTTCTCTTATATACTATGTATCTGAATTGTTTTAAAGATAAAAAAAGAGCAAGTGAGGTAAGTATCGCCTATACCCAACTCTATCGCAAAGACTTTCAAAAGGCATTGTCAGCGTCAAAAGATACGCTTGGAGTATCAAGTAAATAAACCTATTGTATGAAACGAGATATAATTTTTATTATTCTGTCAGTAAAAATTTGTATTGTTGTTTTTATTTTTCTTTGTTTTTCTCTTTTACCATTTAATGCACCAACATATTTTGCAAATTTTACGTATCCAATACGCGAACAAATTTCACTTGTCACTTCATATAAAACATGGGATGCACAGCACTATCTTTATATAAGCGAGAAAGGATATCATAAAAATGATGAATCTAATGCATTCTCTCCTCTTTTGCCTTTTATTATATTTCTCACAACGTTGATAGTAAGAAATAGTTTTGTTGCAGGGATGGTACTTGCAAATGTTTTCTCTTGTATCGGCTTTTACTTGTTTTATCTCTTGATTAAGAATCAATACAACGAAAAAATTGCAAAAAGAAGCCTGTTGCTGCTGCTTGCTTTTCCAACAAGTTTTTATTTCTCTCTTATTTACACAGAAAGTCTGTTTTTCCTGCTTGTTATTTTATTCTTTCTTTTTCTCCAAGAAAAAAAACTTGTCAGAGCATCTCTTGTTGCATTCTTCCTTCCGTTGACGCGTTTGATTGGAGTTGCGATACTTATTCCTTTCTTTTTTTCCTATATTCTTGAATATTCTCGTCATTCTTTTTATGACGAAATGCATGTTATTGGGAAAACAGTATTACAAAAAAAGACACTCTTTCTTTTTCTTCCCATTTTTGGGCTTATTCTTGCAATGATCATCTATTATATTACAGCGGGAAGCTTGTTTGCACAGTTTAGCGCACAGCAAAATTTTGTTTCTCATTATTCATTTTTTTCTCTTTTTAATCCTCTCTTTTTTCTTAAGGCATTGTTTACTTTTCCATTGCATATTCATGGATTTACTGATTCCCTGCTTGATAGACTGTTTTTTTTCTCCTTTGTTGTATCCCTTTTCTTTATGAGAAAAAGAGTGTCTGCAGTATATTTTGTTTATAGTCTTTGCTTTGGATTGTTGCCCGTCTTGGGTGGTAGTTTTATGTCATACACAAGATATTTGGTTATTATTTTTCCTTTATTTGTATGTTTATCGATTATGTCATATGAAAAAAAATATGAAACAATTACTTTTCCATATCTCTACATAAGCTTACTATTACAAGGACTTTTTCTTGTGATGCATAGTCTTAATTATTGGGTAGCATAATGGGTAACGTGACAAAGCCCCCTCTCCTTTTGGGAGAGGGAATACAAGGGTGAGGGTTGTTTTATGGCAATATTTTTTTTATTTATTTTTGGATTATGTATGGGTTCGTTTCTTAATGTTTTGATTGATAGAATACCTGCAAATAAATCAGTACTTTTTGGTCGGTCACATTGTGATTTTTGTCATCATACTCTTTCTGCGTTTGATCTCATTCCAATTGTGTCCTTTGCCTTCCTGAGAGGAAAATGTAGGTATTGTCATAAAAAGCTTTCTTTTCAATACCCTCTCATAGAACTTCTCACTGGCATCGCTTTTATTGGGATTTTTCTTTTTCAGTGGCCTACCGATATGGTTCATCTCGGTATGTATTCAATTAGTGCGTTACTGTTTTCTCTAGGGATTGCTCTTGCGATTATGGATATCAAGTATCATATCTTGTCGGATGCATTGCTTATTGTGTTTGGAATTCTTGTTGTGTGTGCTGTTTTCCTTGTCGATCCCACAACGATTCCTTTGCGATTAGTTGTAGCTATTATGGCTAGTTTACCGCTTTTTCTTATTTTTCTTTTTTCTAAAGGCAGGGGGATGGGGTTTGGAGATGTAAAACTTGTTGCAATTTTAGGATTTCTTCTTGGATTTCCATATATTGTTGTTGCATACTATATAGCTTTCTTGACAGGTGGTATATGCGGCGTCATACTCATTTTAGAAGGGAAAAAGAAATTTAAAGGAAGCACAATTGCTTTTGGACCTTTCCTTTTTCTCGGAGCATTACTAGCACTAATATGGGGAGATTTTTTATGGAAATACGCAGTAAGAATTCTTGGTTTTTGAAGAATCTTTCTCAGTCGTATAGTTGGTTTCATTATCAATCAGGTTTTACTCTTATTGAGCTAGTTGTTGTTTTGGCTATTTTAGGAATTCTTCTTGTTGGACTGATTACTACGTTTAATCCCCTTGCTCAATACAATAAAGCAAATGATGGAAAGAGAGAGCATGATTTGGGACAAATTCAAAGGGCACTTGATAGCTACTTTAATGATACTGGATGTTACCCAACTTCTTTGACCTTTGGGGTGATCTGGAAAGTACATAATCATGTGTATATGGAAAAAGTTCCTCAGGATCCTGATTGTGGCAGTGATTCGGATAAGTGTTACTTATATGAGCCTGACTCAACGAGTAGCTGTCCTCAATGGAACGTCTTGTACTCAGCCCTGCGGAGTTCGTCTGTCCCAAGTAATGCTTGTCCTCTTGCACAGCGAACATCATGTGTGCCAAATGGGTATAGAACCAATAACTATAATTACTGTACTATTTCAGGAAGTGTTGATTGTAGCCAAGTTGCCAGTTACGTTATTAATCAAGGCGATACAGTTCCAACTGTTACTGGTGGCAGTGGTGGTCCGACTATAACACCAACTCCTACGCCGCTTGCATGCCCTGGTGACCAGTTTTATGGATGCACAGGAGATAATAGATGTAATAGTATTGCACCAAAGACGCAGTGTACAGACTATGGTGGAGATATCCACTGTTATTGTGATCAGCACTGCAGTCAAAGTTGTGCATTTAATTAATATGACGAAGACACAAGACACAAGAAACAAGATACAAACAATTTGGAATTTGAGGTATTGGAATTTAATTGTTTCTTGGAAATTGGGATTTGGAACTTCCAGCAACGCTGGCTTTACTCTTATAGAATTGATTATCGTTATTGGAATCTTAGCAATTCTTGCTGTTTTTGCTCTTGCAGCCCTTAATCCCCTTGCGCAATTTAGAAAAGCGCGAGATGGCGAGCGTAAGTCTGATTTAGCACAAATTCAAAGAGTATTAGAGCAATATTATCAAGATCATGGTAATTATCCAAAAAGCAGTTCGTCATACACCATAACAGATTTTAATGGTGTCAGTCTTGGATGGGGAGCATCAGGCGGTTGGTCGCCATACATGGATCTTGTGCCGAAAGATCCGGATTCTAGTAGAACGTATGTGTACTATGCCCCAGGAGGATCTCCTCAGTCATACTATCTCTATACGTCAATTGAACAAGGACCAAATGACACACAAACTTGCAAAGCCACGGTCTCTAATTGTATTAATAATCCGGAAAGTCTCACGTACTGCACATGTGGTAACGTTCCAGCAGCAGTTGATTGTGGAGCGTCAGGCAAACACCACCCTTGCAACTATGGTGTTAGTAGTCCTAACACAACACCCTAGCCCATTGACGATTTATTATTTACCATTTACCATTGATCTGTATGAACAAGAAACAAGAAACAAGAAACAAGATACAAACAATGTGGAATTTGAGGTATTGGAATTTAATTGTTTCTTGGAAATTGGGATTTGGAACTTCCAGCAACGCTGGCTTTACTCTTATTGAACTTCTTATTGTTATTGCGATCATTGGTATTCTTTCAACGCTTCTTATGACCAATTTTATTGGTATTAGACAGCGTGCAAGAGATGCACAAAGAAAATCTGACGTTAGACAAATCCAATCGGCGCTTGAGTTATACAGATCTGATACTGGTACTTATCCTCCAGAAGGTGGGACAAATAGGCTCAATAGTGCTGCCTGCCCTACTCCATCTAGTTTTACCTACTCAGGGTCAACCTATATGCAGAAAATTCCCTGCGACCCACTGGGTAATACGTATTACCATGTAGGAAGTTATTACTACGATACAACAGGTACTACCTATACTCTTGCTGCATGTCTTGAAAATTCAGCAGATACAGACTCAACGTCTTCGTTTGCAGGTGGAGATAGTGCATGTACCTCAGGCGTATACTACACAAAAAATAACCCATAAAAATTTCAAATGTCAAATTTCAAATGTCAAATTTCAAATTCTTCTAAAAATAACACCGTAACACTTTCTGTTAGAAATTGGAAATTAGAAATTGGAAATTCTCATGCAAAGCATGAGCGTGGTTTTACTCTCATAGAGCTTATTATTGTTTTTTCTGTTATGGTAATTCTTTCCCTTGTTGGTATTGCCTCATTTGTAAGCTACAGCAGATCTCAGCAGGTAGACACTGCAATGAAAGAGTTTAAGACAACCCTTTTTACTGCCAGATCCCGAGCGCTTTCCCAACTTCGCGATACTACTTGTTTTGCAAATGGATTTACTGGTCAGGGGTACGAATTAGAAGGATACCAAGTAGTTGCCTGTTGCTCATTTAGCTCACTTTGTTTATCTGCGCAGTGTAATACCAACACCAACACCTATGAGTTACAAGCAGTATATGGGAATTCAGATGGGTCAGGAAGAATAACGCAGACTTGTCTTGGGAAAAAAATTCAGGATCCGGGTGTGACTATTGATACATCAAGTAAAACAAAAGCAACCTATTTCTTCTTCTCATCGGTTACTGGTGCAGTGACAACAAATGCGTCAGGTGCAACGCCCCAGATTGGTATAACCGGATATGGGTTTACTAAGATTGCAACTGTTTCTGCAACAGGAGTAATACAGTGATGAAATTTAAAATTTCAAATGAGAAAGGACAGACACTTATTGAAGTGTTAGTGGCGCTCACGGCAGCAGTTGTTATTATTGGGGCAATTGTTAGCGCATCACTTAGTGCGTTAAATAATAGTGACTTTGCGAGAGACCAAAATATTGCAACACAATATACACAAGCTGGAATTGAGCTGATTCGTGATATGCGCAATGAAAATATTGCATCAATCTCGGCAGAATTATTACCAGACGATACATATTGTTTGGCAAAAGCCTGCTCTGATCTTGATAGTAATAACGCACAATGTTGGGTGAAAACCACAAGTTGTGGTCAAAATGTTGATAAATTTGTACGGGAAGTTGTTGTCGAGCATGATTCTGCTGATTGTAATGTAAGTCCTACGCCAAATGGTCAAGTAAATGCGCTATCAGCAAACGTTAAGATAACTGTTAGGACATCATGGTATGATCCAAAATGCCAAGACACATTAAATCCTTTTTGTCACTCTGTAACACTGTCTACATGTTTTTCTGATTTCACTGTTTTTCCAACGCCATGAAAAAGCATAGAGCATATAGCACAGAGCATAGAGTTAAAAAGAATAAGGACATTCTGTGCCCTAGACCCTTCGCCCTATGCTCTTCGCGTGGGTTTACTCTTGTTGAAATGCTTGCCGTTATTGCAATTTTTATTGTCGTTGGATCGATCGTATTTAGTATTCTCGTAACAACATTTAGAACATCCCATAAAACAGATATTGTTACACTTGTGCAAAATAATGGAAATTATACTCTTTCACAAATGGCTAAAACTATTCGGGATGCGAGAGGTTTGGTGACTCCTTTTCCCTGCAGTCCACCGGTAACGGCAAATTCTATTTCTCTTCTTACGCCTGATAATCAGCAAATAACCTACGCGTGTACAAGTTCAACAATATCATCAAATGGTGCAAGTCTGCTGGATACATCACAGGTTTCATTGAAATCATGTTCATTCACTTGTTCTCAAGAAAGCAATTCTGACTTACCAGTTATTTTAATAAACTTTTCGCTGCAACAATCATCAAGCAGTACGTTTGCAGAGCAACTTGCTTCTCAAAGCGCTGTTGTTTTCCAGACATCAATTGGTATACGAAATATAAATAGGTAGTATGTATAAAGTTTTGTATAAATAAAGTATCTTATTGCGTAAAACATACTACCTAATACGTACTACATTCACTTTGTTGACACCTCAATTTCAGATATATATCATGAGTATATGGATAAGAAAGCCCAGAGATTATCAGAAAAGGGCCAAGCACTTCTTATTGTCGTACTTGTTATGGTGATTGTTTTAACCGTTGGATTGTCTCTTGCTTCCCGGAGTATTACCAATCTTCGTAATTCAACAGATGAAGCTGCATCGCAGGCTGCATTTTCTGCAGCAGAAGCTGGTGTTGAACAGGCTGTAAAATTAGGCGACACGAATGGTGCGGCTATTCTCTCTGATGTATCACTTCATGATAAAAATAATTCACAAATTAGCAATGTGGACATTTCTCTTATCGATGGAAGTCAATTTCTCCTTAATAATGGAAATCCTGTATTTCAAGATGATGGGACCGATGTATGGCTTTCCCCTCACACAGATACCCCTTCTCAGCTTTTCCAAACAGCCTGGAATGGAACACTTACTGTTCATTGGGGAACAAATACCGATGGATGTAGTGATCCTGCAATGGAAGTATTAGTCATTTCTGGTACACGGCTTAGCCCAACGCTTAAAAAGTATGCATTTGACCAGTGTGCAACAAGACGCTCTGTTAATTCATTCTGTGCTGTTGGGGCTGGAGGATCGTGTCCTACCTCTGCAGCAGGAGCATTTGTTGTTGATGGAATAAATGGAAGTGCGACATTTAACTACCGTATGCAAATAGATGTGACAAGCGGTCTTCTTGCGCGAGTAATTCCTTTATACAAAGCAGGGACAATTGGCATAAAAGGTGCAGGGTTACCTATTCAAGGAAAAATTATTACCTCGACTGGTACGGCAGGAGGAAGCGATACGCAAACTGTTAGAAAAATAAGCTTCTTTCAGGGATACGATAGTGTGCCTTCAGAATTTTTCTTTTCAATTTTTTCACCAAAATGACAAAACAAAAAGCATTCGGTCTTGATATCGGTACGCATGCAATAAAAGCAGTTTGGCTTGCAAAAGACACCAATGGTTTTTTCTTGTCGTCTGCGCTTGTTATGCCCGCTCCTCAAAGGGGAATTATGTCAGAATCCCCTCTTGATCAAGAGGAAATGGCAAAAGCAATACGGACCTTAGTCAGTGAAGCAAAAATCTCTACAAGGTATGTTACTGTCGCTCTTCCTGAAAATCAGGTTTATACAAAAGTTATAGAAATACCAACACTTTCTGATAAAGAGTTGGCATCAGCTATTTATTGGGAGGCAGAGCAATATATTCCTGTTCCGTTAACAACCATAACCCTTGATTATAAAGTGCTTTCTCGCCCGACAACAAAAGAAGCAGGCGCACTTATGCAGGTTTTGCTTGTTGGTGCACCAACAGGACTTATTGAAAGATATGAAAAAATTTTGGGTATCGCAGGACTTACCCTTAATGCTGTGGAGACAGAGATTATTTCCCTAACACGTGCTGTTATTACCGATGACCATTTTCCTGCAACACTTATTGTCAATATTGGCGCAATGAGTACATCGTTGGCAATTATTAAGAATGGTGTTTTGGTCTTTACCTTTTCTCTTGCAACAGGAGGGGTGGCAATTTCTCGGGCAATAGCAGCGGATTTAGGTTTTGCTATGCAGCAAGCTGAGGAGTACAAGAAAGCATATGGGCTTGCAGATAGCGCATTAGGTGGAAAAATTGGTAAAGTAACCGAGCCAATTCTTTCCAGTATTCTCACTGAAGTCAGAAAGGCATTGGCTTTTTATAATACAAAATATGCTGATGATCCAATTAAACAAATTATTTTAGCTGGAGGATCGGCTAAGCTTCCTGGTCTTGCAACCTATTTTACAGCAAATACGAATGTTGAGACAGCAATAATCAATCCATGGAAGCTTCTTGTCCCGCAGGAGGTGCCAAAAGATATTATTGATAATGCTCCGGAGTATGCAATTGCTGCTGGGCTTGCAATGCGCGACTGACCATGAGTGATATTAACCTACTGCCACAAAAAAACATTGGATTCTTTTCTGAAGAACGGCTTCTTCTTTTTTCAAAAATAGGAGCAGTTGTTTCTGTTGTATTGGTTTTATCCCTTTCTATTCTTTTTTTTCTTCTAAGCCGTGACCCAAGCATTATTGCAGTTAAGAATGAAGAGTCGCGAATTATTGCACAGCTAACGCTTTTGCAGAGTAAAACAGCAAAGTATCTTATTATTGTTGATAGGATTAACAAAATAAAAATACTTCAAAAAACTAAAAGTAATTTTGACCAATCAATAGCAACCTTTGTAAAGCAAATTCCCGATGGCGTAAGTATTACCAATTTTGTTCTTGATCAAAAGACAGTATCTATTGCTGTCTCTGCTTCAGATGTTTCCCTTTTAGGTAAGACAGTGGATAATTTTATTACACTCATTTCGTCAAAAAAGGTTTTAAAAAATGTCACCGTGGAGGGATTAGTTTCCGATGAAAAGGGAGGGAAGTATGTCCTGACAATAAGTGGGGATTTATTATGAACACAAATCAACGAGTAACTATTGATCAATTAGTTTTTAAAAGTTTGTATTATCGGTATCGTGCATTCATAATACCTGTTGCAACAATTTTTGTCTGCGTGTTACTTTTTTGGTTTGTCGTACTTGCCCAAATGGAATCTTTCTTTGCGCAGAAAGATGCATTGGCCGTTGATACGCAAAAGGTCTCAGTTATGCGTCAAAACTTGTCTCTCCTCACCTCTCTTGACGATGTTAAGTTAAATCAACTATTAACAACAGCGACCTCTGCGCTCCCTGCAGAAAAGGATTTTGCGGGCATTGTGAATTCACTCCAAAATGCCGCTGCCGTATCCGGGTCACTTCTTGGAGATTATTCATTTTCATTGGGAGATTTGACAGGGTTAGATCAAAAAGGAAAAGCCACAGCACAGTTGCCGGTACAATTAAATGTAACGCTTAAGGGGGACTTACTTTCTGCTCAACGTTTTGCTGCACAATTAAAAAAACAGCTTCCCTTGTCTGATTCTATTGCAATTGCGGTAAATGCTAATGAGTCAATAACAGTAACGGTTGTCTTTTATTATGCAGCAATTCCAAAAATTGTCTTTCAAGACGGTAATCCCCTTCCTATCCTAGGGCAAGCGGATCAGACGCTTTTGACTACTCTTGCAAGTGGTAATGATTTGCAAAATGCTACTATTTCAAGTTCTTCGGCAACTATTATTCCATCAGTGACACCAACCCCGATTAAATCGGGGCCAACAGTAACTGTGTCGCCAAGTCCAATAGTTAGTCTTTCGCCAACACCAAGCGTAACTGTCGCACCAACAAGTTCTGCAAGTGGGAGCGCGCAGTAATAACTCCAATATTTTTGTGGTTAATTCTTTTTAAGAAGATCAGGTCTGTGTTGTTGAGTTATTTCAAGAGACTTTTCTTTTCTCCATTTTTCTATTTCTTTATGATTGCCAGACAGTAAGACATTAGGAACTTCTTTTCCATTGTATTCTCTTGGTGTAGTATATTGAGGAAATTCTAATAAAGAAACATCTCCTTGATTTCCCTCTCCTTTTAGGGCCGGACTGAACGAAGTGAGAGAGGCTGCTTGCTTGACAAGCCTGGCCGGGTCAGGGTGAGGTTGGGATGCAGTGCTATGGATTATGCTGAACGATTCCTTAAGGGTTGCATCGTCTTTTAACACACTAGGGATAAGTCTAGTAACGCTATCTACAATAATCATTGCAGGAATTTCTCCCCCTGTCAGAATAAAGTCCCCAAGGGAAATTGTTTCATCGACAAGATCTCTTATTCTTTCGTCCACACCCTCATAGTGTCCACAAAGAATAATAAGATGTTTTAGTCCTGAAAATTCTTTTGCTTTTTCCTGAACAAATGTTTTTCCTCTGGCATCGAGAAGAATTACCTTTTGTTGGGTTGTATCTAATGAGTTATCCTTTACTGCTTGAATCGCTTTATCTAAAATATCAACTTTCATTACCATTCCAACTCCACCCCCATAGGGTTTGTCGTCAACGATTTTATGTCGTCCTTCTCCAAAATCTCGGATATTTACTAACGTAATTTCCAATAATCCCTTTTGCTGGGCATGTTTGAGAATAGATTCTCGAAATGGTCCATCAAACATTTCGGGAAAAAGAGTGAGAATAGTAACCTTCATAGGGTAATTGTAGCAGGTTTGAAATATGCTTTAGAGGTTTTCAGCAAGTTGGACGTTAACTTTTTTGTTTTGCTTCATTGCTGGGATTTTCATAAGATTTCGAATTGCGCGGATTATCTTGCCACCTTTTCCAATAAGCTTTCCCATGTCTTCTTTGCTTGGAGTAATGGTAAGTGTTACAACACCGTCAAGCTCTTCTTCGGTAACAGTAACACTAGTTGGATCTTCTACAAGATTTTTAACGATGTATTCTAAAATATCTTTCATATTTCTAGGTATGAGATCCTTCGCACTGCTCAGGATGATTGCATAAATTTTGTAATTATAATTTACGCAATCAATTTTTTAACTGTTGCGGATGGTCGTGCGCCTTGAGATATCCAGTATTGTACTCTATCCATTTTGAGCTCTTTTTGGATACCCTTTGATGTTTTGACAACCCAACCAAGCTGCTCTGCTGGTTTGCCATCTCGTCGATAACGTCTCTCTGTAACAACGAGTCTATATTTTGCTTCGCCTTTGTGACCTGTTTTGGTGAGTCTAATTACTAACATACGTGTTATTTTATCATTTTTCAGCTTTCTTCTCAAGAGCCTGCTTTGCAGCCATTTCCTCGGCAATTTGCTTGGATTTTCCCTTTCCTTCACCCTTTAGAATGTCTTTCACAAATACCCCAACAGTAAATATCTTTGCATGAGAAGGTCCTGCTTCTCCGGTAACTTTATAGACAGGTGAAGCATGATGAAGAGATTGAGTTTGTTCTTGAAAGAGGCTTTTTGGATCTTTAAACTGCTTACTTTCAACAACTGTTTTCATTTTGGGCAGAAGATTGTCTAGCACAAATTTAGACACAACTTCCAGTCCTTGGTCAAGAAAAAGTGCGCCAATATATGACTCGAAGCTATCTGCAAGAAGGCTCTGATTTTCCCTTCCCTTTGCCTCAATCTCGCCTTTAGAGAGAAGAAGAAATTGTCCAAATCCAAGAGAATGGGCAACTTCCGCCAGAATTCGTGTATTTACAAGAAGAGAGCGAATATTAGTAAGAATTCCTTCATCGTACTCTGGATACCTAACAAAAAGTTCGCGTGAAACAACAAACGACAAGATACTGTCCCCCAAAAATTCCAATCGTTCGTTGGATTCTACTTTCTCTTTTGCCTCATTTAAGTATGACCGATGAGTAAAAGCCTGGTCAAAAAGATTTTTATTGTTAAATTCTGGTAAAGTCATTGTATTAATTTATTGTATCAGTTTGCCAAGGGCTCCGTTAATAAAGCCACTGCTATGCTCGCCTCCGTATTCTTTCGCAAGCTCGATTGCCTCATCAACCACAACTTTTGGAGGCGTACTTTTCTCAATAAAAAGCTCGTACACTGCTAAGCGCAAAATTGCCAAATCCACTTTATTAATCTTTTCTATAGGAAATTCAGGTGCTGCTTTTCGGATATACTCATCCAATGCTTCCTTTTTTTCTAGGATTTGCTTTGCTTTATTGGTAATTGGTTGTTTGTGGAAGTCTGCCTTAAAGAGTTGTTCAACTAATTTTTGTCTATTTGTATGTCTTGGGTCAAGGGGATTTTTCATTCAATATGATGATATAAGATCCTTCGTTTTACTCAGTATGACAAAAATGTTTTAACTGGTTGTTTTTGTCACTTTTGCTTTAGATACCATTTTAACGATTTCCTGGCCTTTGTAGTAGCCACAGAATTTACAGACTTTGTGAGGATAGGTCATTTTTCCACAATTCGCGCATGCAACAAGACTAGAAACTGCAAGCTTTATTGATGCTCGTCTCTTCCCTTTTCTGCCTGTTGAATGTCGTCGTTTTGGCTCGTGTGGCATAGTGAGTCTATTTTACCTGATTCTGAGCCTCTGCGCAAGACTTCAGTCTGGACTAACCTGTTTTGTGGCCGTTTCTTCAATTTTCTCAATAAGAAGTGGATATTTATTTAGATCTGGAAAAACTCGTATTGCCTCTTGTTTGGCTATTTCCAAAAGTCTGGTATCGGAAAATGAGGCTATTTTAAGCCATTTTCTGCCGTGTTGAAGAGTGCCGTATAAGTCCCCAGAGCCTCGCATTTTTAAGTCTAACTCTGCTAATTCCGCGCCATTATGAATGTGTTCCATACTTTTAAGACGTTGGGTTGCTTGAGGGCTGCTACTCTCGGTAAAAAGAAGGCAATATGACTGCTTATCTCCTCTCCCAACTCTACCTCTGAGTTGATGAAGCTGTGATAGTCCAAATCTTTCTGCTGCCTCAATAAGGATAATTGTTGCATTTGGAATGTCTATGCCAACTTCAACAACTGGTGTCGCGACGAGAATATCTATACTGCCCTTTCGAAACTTCTCCAAAACTTCATCTTTCTCTTTTGCTCGCATTTTTCCGTGCAAAAGTCCGAGTTTGAGCTTTGGGAAAACATGTTTTTGAAGTTGTTCAAATTCACTACTCGCTGCTTTAATAGTAGTTAGGGATTCAGACTCTTCAATAAACGGACAGACAATAAATGCCTGATCGCCTTTCTTAATTTGTTTTTCTATCCACTCATATCCTGCTTCACGCTTTTGATTAGGGACAAGCCATGTCTTAATAACTTGTCTTCCTTTGGGCATTTCATCAAGAATAGAAAGCTCAAGATCCCCATAAAGTGTAAGCGCAACGGTACGAGGGATTGGTGTTGCTGTCATGGTAAGGACATGGGGATTTGTGCCTTTGGAGCGAATAATAGATCGTTGCTCTACTCCAAACCTATGTTGCTCATCAATAACAACAAGTCCTAATTTTTCGTAATTTATCTTGTCAGAAAGTACGGCATGGGTACCAATAAGGATGTCAAATGAATTGTCATTGCGAGGAGTCGAAGACGACGCGGCAATCTTCTCCTTATTAATATTAGATTGCTTCGCTTCGCTCGCAATGACGCGTTCTGTTTTTTTAGAACCAGTTGCTAAGTCAACCTTTACTCCAAGCGGCTCGAGTAATTTTTTTAGTGTTTCGTAATGTTGATTGGCTAAAATTTCTGTTGGTGCCATAAGGACAGATTGAAAACCATTTAAAAATGCCATATACATTGCAATACCAGCGACGATTGTTTTGCCACTTCCTACATCTCCCTGGAGTAATCTATTCATTGCATGAGGGCTAGCAAGGTCACTCATAATCTCATGAATTGCTCGTCTTTGCGCGCTTGTTGGCTCAAATGGTAGGCTTTCCCAAAATTTATCAATTTCCTTTTGGAATTTTTCTATCGCAAATGTATTTCCTAATACTTTTTCTTGCCACTCCCTTTTTCTTTTTATATTTGCTAATTGAAGTAAAAAGATTTCATCAAATCCTAAGCGCTCGCGGGCTTTTTCTGATTCTCCTAGAGCATCGGGAAAATGAATCTGAGCAATGGCCTTATTAAATGGCATGAGGTCAAGGCGTTTTTGCGTTTCATCTGGTAGAAATTCAACAAGTTCATAAGAGGTTGCAAGTAACTTATCTACTTGGCGTCTTAGCCATTTGGAGCTGACCCCTGCTGTCTCAGGATACACTGGGACAAGCCTGCCAGTATGAATTGTCCTACCGCTCATTGGAATAATTTCAAAATCAGGTGCAACAAGACTTGGAATAAATCCATCCGATTGCACTCTCCCTGATAAAGACACGCTATCACCAAACTTTAACGTCTTGGTGATGTATGGTTGATTAAACCAAATAACAGGCAGTGTCCCGCTGTCGTCGGTGATTGTTGCTTTTTGAATTTGCTTACGAGACCGTGTATAGCTATTTGTTATTTCGGTAATTTGTCCCTGTATTGTTACTAACTCGCCAGCGACCAAATCTTTAATTGCAACAATATGAGAGAAGTCGTCATAGCGAGCTGGCAAGTGATACAAAAAATCCTTTAAGGTAAAAATGTCGAGTTTTTCCAAGCGGCCTGCGTAATTTGCATACAGTTTACCTGCATTAGTAATCGGGGTTGAGAGTTTCATGTGATGTGATTATACAACGTCTGTCATTGCGAGCGAAGCGCGGCAATCTATTTCCTGGATCCCCGATCAGGTCGAGGATGACGATTATTGTTGTCCAAGAAGAAGATATGGGGCAATTGCGCCAAGAATAAGCGCTAAGCTACCAATAATAATAAGTGTTCGTAAAACCCACTGGTGCTTTCTAAAAAATTCCATAAGCTTATTCTTCCTTTTTCACTTTCACGATTGGTTTCTTGCCAACGCGAATAAAATATTCTCCTGTTGGAAGAAGATCAGAAGGATTTTTAATAGTGGAAGTTTTTACTTGACCTGATTCATTTGTAATTATCGCTGTTCCGCCAGCATTAACTAAATTCTTAGCCTCTGATCTACTTGTAGCTAGCTGTAGTTCTGTTAGTCCATCAATGATTGTTGCGCCCGAAACAAGCGTAGTTGGGAAGGAAATTTGAAAAATATCTGCTGTAGGTCTAATTGAGTTTTCAAATGTCACTTTTGCCCTTTGAGCATCCTTTTCGCTTGTAAGCTGTTTTATGACCTCTGTTGCAAGTAGCATTTTGAACTCTTGAGGATTAGCTCCGTTATTTATCCTTTCATCAATTGAGTGAATCTCTTGCATTGGAATGTCGGTTAAGTATTCTAAGCCTTTAATAACTATTTCATCTGGTAAATTCATTATGTCTCCAAATATCTTCTCCGGAGTATCATTAAGTGCAATCACATTACCTTCTGTCTTGCCAATTTTTCTTCCCTCACTATCAGTAAGAAGGGGTGTGGTCATAACAAATTTTTCTTTGCGCAACATATTTTGAACAAGAGTTCTTCCAGCAAGCATGTTAAACATTTGATCTGATCCACCTAGTTCAAGATCAACATTCATTGCAACTGAATCATATCCTTGAAGGAGTGGATACATGAATTCCCGCATGTTGATTGGCTCACCACTTTGTTTGCGCTTTTCGAATAAATCACGCTCTTCTAATTGCTGCAAGGTAAAGTTACCTGCAATTTCCAGGATGTCTTGGAGTGTTAGTTTTGTGAGCCAATCACCGTTGTATTTAATTTCAACGGCATTTTCTCCTTCAAAATTAACTAATTTACTTGCTTGCTTAACATAATCCAAAGCATTTGCTCGAAGTTCGTCTCTGCTTAAAAACTTCTCCCGAGCTCGTGTCTTACCTGATGGATCTCCAGCAAGACCTGTTCCGTCACCAATAAGGAAGATTACGTGATGTCCTAACTTTTGAAACTGCGCAAGCTTTCTAAATCCAACCATATGACCGATATGCATTTGGATGCCGGTTGGATCAAAACCCTGATAGAGTGTTAATTTTTTTCCACCACGCAAAGCTTTTTCCAAAGCGTCTGTTGTTGGATATACCGTATCGACTCCTCTTGTTAATAGTTCTTCTATTTTATCCATATCGTCAAAAGTATAGCATGAAATTTTTTAAGTGACTAGCCGCGGACTAATCACTTACCGTAAGAGAGCTTTAAGCTTCTCCCCTTGCCCGGTGAGTTTTTCCTCGTTCATGTCTTTGATGCCGAGTTATAGAACCTGCTGCTGCCCATTCATCCTCACTTATTTCTGTAGGATCTGCCTTTATGTTATCTACAACAGCAAATCGGCTTCTCAATTTGCCTACAGACCTTGAAGAAATAGGTGTTCCTTCAGGTACGGTTCGAAAAACTTTTGCTTTTCTTTCTGTCATATTTCTCACCTCCTTTCATATTGATTCTCTGAAAGATTCCTTTCAGAGTCAGAGAAAGAGGTTGAATCAATATCGTTTAATGCTTTAACAAGAAGTGCGCTTTGATTTCTTGTTCCAAGACTTACTCTTGCAAAACCCATACCTTCAATACCTTTTGCATTATTAAAATCAGCAACAAGAATATTTCTTTTAAAAAGTTCTTGAAATATATTTTTCGTCTTATGACGAAGAAGAATAAGATTTGTCTGTGATCCTTCAATAACTTCTATATTTTTTTGTTTTCTCAATTTGTGAATTAAAAAATTTCTTTCTTTTTCTACAACTTTTCTTACCTCTAAGGTAATATCATTTTTTTGAGATAAAACATTCTTTACGATTTCAAGAGACAATGAAGAAATATGAAAAGGCATATTCCATTTCTCAAGTTTTTGAGCAATGTTTTTATTTGCAATTGCAAAGCCCACGCGAAGTCCCGCAAGGCCGAAAACTTTTGAAAAACTTTTTAGAATGATAATATTCGGAAACTTCTTAATAATTTCTTTAGGTTTAAGAAAAGAATTTTCCTGTAATTCTGCATATACCTGATCCAATACAATAAGAGATTTGGTTTTCTTGGCAATCTTTTCTATATGTTGCTTTGGAATAGGAATTCCTGTTGGATTATTGGGGCTACAAAGCCAGATAAGTTTTATATTTTTCTCTTTCGTTGTTTGAATAATCTTTTTTGTAATGTCATCTGTAATGCTAAAGTTGTCAGATTTCTTTGTTTTGATTATGTGTATCTTTGCTCCTGCTTTTTCCGATGCATCAAGAAATCGGAAAAACGTTGGAACTACAACAAGAACAGTATCTCCTGGGTTTAAAAATACCCGAGGAATATTTTCAATAATCTCATCTGACCCATTTCCCATCACAAGCATGTTTTCTGTAATAGAAAATGTTTTGGCGAGCTTTTTCTTTATTTCTGTAGTTTGTTTTGGGTATTTCTGCGCTACAGAAAAATTTGTTCTGAGAAAAATTTTCTCCAGAGTTTTGATTGGGAAAGAGCATTCTCCCAGGTGCATGGAAATTACTCCTTCTGTCTTGAAAGGCTTTGTGTATGTCTTTTCCTTTTGAGCAAGCCACTTTTGTGCTTGGTTATTTATTATTATTTTCATATTTTCCATATCCTCCTTCGCCAAAGGCTTCGGATGGATTGTGTGCTATCTTTAAAAATGTCTATAGAACACAAAAAATCTCCCTGGTGGGAGATTGTGTATTTGTTGAAATTTGCTAATTATGCACGACAAGTACAGTCTCCCCCGTCAGAGAAACTGTAGTAATAACTGTTTTGTGCTGAATTACTCTTCATAGTTATAGGATTAGTTTAGCAAAAAAGAATATGTATGTCAAGAATTATATTTTTGGTCTACTTCGCTCCTGCCTAAGACACCCATCTCTATTTGCAGATTCTTGTTGAGCGGATTTCCCATATCTTTCCTGAACTTCTCCTGGATCTCCCAGTCTTCCTTGTCTTACTTCTATGCTTCGACCAGCCTTGCCTGCTTTGCATTTTCGAAAACATTGTAGTCCTTCAAATTTTGAACATTCAGCCATAGATTATGAAGTTTGACGTCTACCTTTGCTACCTACTCTACCACACAATCTTGGGGCTTCATTACGTTGAGTTTCTCGAGCGATTTGTTCTGCAGGTAATGGTTTACCTGGGCGACTTGCAGCTTCATCTCCCGCGGCATTACCCGCCCCCGCAGCTCTACATCTTGCTGCCCAACAACGCAAGCCATTATATCGTGGATCAGGGTGTTCACATCGATAATCTAAGTCAAAGCCAGTCATAAGGTGTATCTTATAATAATTTATCTGGTTTTGCAAGTTGAGTTGTTTTTGCTCCAAAACTTTGCCATAATAGGCTATATGGAATTCCGCTCTAGGCGTCGCCGTCAGAGTTTGCTTGTTAGTTTTTGGCGATTTCTCTTTCCCCCAGTGAATGGATCGTCTCGAATGGTGCTCTATAGTCGTCTTGCCAGACTTACACTTTTTGCGCTTATTATCGGTGTTGTTATTTTTGTTTTCCTCTTTATTTGGTATGGACGCGATCTTCCCGCTCCGGGAAAACTCATTAATAGTAGTCTTGCAGAGTCTACACGTATTTTTGACAGAAAGGGCGTACTTCTCTACTCTGTGTATAAAGATCAAAATAGAGCCTATGTCCAATTAAAAGATATTCCAAAAAATGTCCAACGCGCAACAATCTCCATCGAGGATAGAAATTTTTATACTAATTCAGGATTTTCTGTAACAGGATATCTTCGCTCGGCAGTTTATCTTATTGTTTATCGAAGAATTGAAGGAGGAGGGTCTACACTTACTCAACAATTAGTCAAAAATGTCCTTCTTCAGGACACACAACAAACCTTTGTCCGAAAACTCAAAGAGCTTATCTTGGCAATCCAAGTGGATAAAAGATATTCCAAAGATCAAATTTTGGAAATGTATCTTAACGACGTACCATATGGGGGAGCAAATATTGGTGTAGAATCTGCAGCGCAAGCTTACTTTGGAAAAGATGTGAAAGATCTGGATTTAGCGCAGTCTGCATTTTTAGCAGGACTTCCTCAGGCGCCAAGTGTGTACTCACCATTTACTGGTAATAAATACTATTTAGCCAGAACAAAGGCAGTACTCGATGCAATGCAGCAAGAAGGATATATTTCCCAAAAAGAGGATGACAGTGCCTACAAAGAAGTGCAAGCAATGAAATTCTCCGATACCGATCGGTCTATTAAAGCGCCCCACTGGGTAATGTATGTCAAACAACTTCTCGCACAGCAATTTGGGGAAGCAGCTGTAGAAAATGGTGGACTGCAAGTAACAACAACGCTCGATTACGATTACGAAAAACATGCAGAAGATATCGTGAAGACAGAAATTGCAAATCTAAAGGGGTATCATGTTGCAAATGGCGCAGCAATGGTAATGGATCCAAAAAATGGCCAGATTTTAGCAATGGTTGGTAATACAGATTATTTTGATACAACAATTGATGGGAATTATAACGATGCTCTAGCTAATAGACAGCCGGGATCGTCTCTAAAGCCTATTATGTATGCAACAGCTTTTGAAAAAGGTTATACACCGGCAACAGAAATAATGGATGTAAAGACAGATTTTCCAACAGGAGAGGCAGCGAATCCGACCTATACCCCAGTTAACTATGATGGAAAATATCATGGACCCATTCAGCTTCGCTTTGCCTTGGGCAATTCTATGAATATTCCAGCAGTAAAGATGCTTGCAAAAGTAGGTATTAAAGATACGATGACAACAGGCTACAACATGGGTATTACGAATTGGGAGCCAACGGCTGAAAATATGAAAGATGTAGGACTCTCTCTTGTCCTGGGAGGACGTGAAACAACACTTCTTGATGAAATGACAGCATACAGCGTATTTGCAGATCAAGGGCAGAGACATGACCCGGTCTCGATACTTAAGGTGACTGATAGTCATGGGAATGTGCTTTTTGAAAATCACGATAAGCCGGGTGTGCAAGTAATGCCGAAAGAAGTAACGTATCTAATTTCTCATATATTACTAGATAATAATGCCCGCTCTCTGGAATTCGGAACAAATTCTTGGCTTGTTGTGTCAGGTAAGACAGTGAGTGTCAAAACAGGTACGACAGATAGTAAAAAGGACAACTGGACTGTTGGGTACACGCCGTCTTATGTTGTCGGCGTATGGGTTGGTAATAATGACAATACGGCAATGAATCAGGCAATTGCATCAGGTATAACAGGTGCGTCCCCTATTTGGAATAAGATTATGAGCTATGTGCTTAAGGGCAAGCCCAATGAAGAACCGCAAAAGCCGGATAATATTGTAGCAGTAAATGTAGATACGCTTTTTGGTGGACTTCCTTATAATAATCAGCCAACACGTTCTGAATATTTCATCAAGGGAACCGAGCCAACATCAGCAAGTCCTGTGTATCAAAGTAAGGATGGAAAGATCTACTATATAGTCCGAGAAGACGATCCAGTCTCAACAGATGGACAAAATAGGTGGCAAGCAGGAATAGACCAATGGATTAAGGATAATCATTCAGCAGCAGATTATCAGTGGTACCCACCAGATGATTTATTGAAGTCACTTAACATTCAGCCAACCCAACCAACGACCCCAACGCCTACACCGTAACGTAGAATCAAGAAGTATGAATTAAGAATCATGTGTCATTGCGAGGAGCTCGCTACGTGGCAATCTTGTTACTACTCTTCTTGAAGCTCTTCCTCTCTCATCCTTCGCGCTGTTTTTCCTAAAGAGCTGCCAAGTCTTGTCATTGCTCCGAAAGTTTCAAATTCTGGGTCAGCATTTGGCTCTTCATGCCATTTCATAGCTCTTCTAAAAAGTTCTGTTCCAAGAAGTCCTGATATTCTTTCTGCAGCTTCTGCTGTTACTGTTACAGAAACTCTTCTTACTCTTCTGGGTTTGTTTTGTTCTCTCGATAATCCTTCTAAAGATTCTCCGCCTTTTTTTCCATGCACCATACTATTTTGCCTTTCCTTTAAACTTTTTCTCAACAGAGGAAATAATTTTCTTATGAATACCACTCACATCTTCTGTTGTTAGATTTCTTTCTGGATCTTGATACACAACATGGAATGTTCGGCTATTCTCAAACACATCAAGAAGTTCAATGTTTACAATTAACTTATCAGTTAAACGAATATCTTCTATAACATCTCCTGTTTTTACTTCTTCAGGCAGTAGGAATGACACGTCTTCCGTAATTGCAGGATATTTGCTGAGTGGCTTATAGACTTTTTTTAAGGTTACATGCATAAGTAGCTTTTCAAAATTAAGTTCTGCTGTTACCAATCTGCTTTCCATAACCTCAATTGTGCCAATAGACTCTTTTCCAATATACACACTCGCTCCAATGCCACCAAGTTCGGAGTCTCTATAAATAGCATTATGAATGCCCAGCTCATGTAATAGTTGCTCTACAATCCCCTTTGCGTTAGCAAAAGTTCCCTTTTCTCCTTTTAGGACAAAGCTGAGACTTCGCAATTCATCGGGAAGTTTTTCTTTCTTATTTTTCTTGTAGACATTGGCAATTTCAAAAATGGCCACATTCTCACGTGCTTTATTCTCTGCAACTACTTGAAGTAAGCTGGGTGTTAGTGTTGCTCGCATATGGACATGCTCGCTATCCAATGCATTTGCTAGCGTTACTGCTTCTTCTAGAGGTCCTTCAAAAAGCGTTTCACTTACCATAGAGTATGTGTACACTTCTGTTAGTCCCCAATACTTTAATGCGTCTTTTACTTTCTGTTCCCAGAAAAATTGACTCTGTCCTTGATGATAAAAACTATGAATAGTGAAGGGTGGAAGTCTTACCGGAATATTATGATACCCATACAATCTTGCGACTTCTTCGATAACATCTTCTGGAATTGCAACGTCCCCTTCCCGCCAACTTGGCACTTTAACTGTAAGACTGCTAGAATTTTCAGAGACTTCAAAACCTAAATCTGTCAGGATTTTGACTGCTTGACGCCCCTTTACGTCAACACCAATGATTTTGGAAATCTCCTCAACAGTAACACGTACTGTTGTCTGTTTTACTTTCCCCGGATAGATGTCAATGACGTCACTAACAACTTTTCCACCCATCTGTCTATACAACTCTACTCCTCTTTTGAGTGCTACTTCAGCAAGTTGTGGGTCGACTCCCTTCTCGTTGAGCGCTGCTGCCTCGGTCCGAATAGCTAGGCCCATAGATGTTTTTCTGATTTTCCACGGATCATTATTGTCGAGAAAGAAAAATACTCGCTTCGTGCTATCTGTCACGACACTATTTGCTGTTCCCATTACGCCGAGAAGGTCAACTATCTCACCTGTTCCATCATCTGCCACAATATCGCCTCCCTGTAGTATGTGTTCTTTCTTATCAAGCGTAATAACCTTTTCTCCTTTTTTGGAAGGTCTAATGATAAGTTGCTTAGTTGTTAGTCTATCGTAATCAAATGCATGAGTTGGATGACCAATTTCAAGCATTACATAATTAGTGACATCAATAATATTATTAAGACTTCTTATTCCTGCAGCATCAAGTCGGTCTTTCATATATTGTGGCGACTCTCCTTTTGTAACTTCTATAATAACTCCCATAACCCGTCTTACTAGTGTGTCGTCATTGACAACTTTTATACTTTCTTTTTTATCTGTTTCAACTTTTACTTCAGGAAGTTTGAGAGGTACTAATTTTGCGCTAAATCCAAAGGACGGTAAAACAGCAGCTGCTTCTCTTGCTAGGCCGTAAACACTAACCATATCCGGTCTGTTGGTTGTTATTTCTACAGAATACACAAAATCTTTTCCGTATTGTTCAACACGTTCAATAGATGCACTTGTCAAGGATACTGCTTTTGCAATCTCCATAGGTTTGGCATCTGTATGCAAATATTCTCGTAAGTGTGAATCAAGTATTTTTATATCCATAGTTAATCCAAAACCTTATCTGTTTTAAGTAATTCCCTTTTATTCCCCCCTGTTGTTACTTGTTTTAAAACAATAAACTTTACCGTACTATCTGTTTGGTTCTCAAAAATATGCGGTGTATGCTCAGTTTCAATAATATCTCCTGCTTTAACGGTTGCTTGTTTTTCTTCCCCATTTTCTTTCCATTTAGCGATTAACTCCCCTTCTAAAATAATGAGACTTTCCCAAATCTTTTCATGATGATGCCAATCTTGAACACTGTGTGGTGGCTGCTCATTTACGTGCACCTCATATTCATCAAATAAATAATAACTCACCTTAAGTCCTGTTGGCTTTGTTACATGAATTGCCTGATCATATGATGTAATTTTCATATTAAAACTGTTCTAGAAACTCTAATTTATTAGAATAGAGTAAACGTAAGTCATCTATCTCTATTCCCTCTTTCATCATGAGCACTCGCTCGACTCCCCAGCCAAATGCAAAGCCCGTGTATTTTTTCGTATCAACACCGCCATATTTTAGGACATTTGGATGTACCATACCTGCTCCGCCCATTTCTAGCCATCCTGCTTTACAGAGCTTGCATCCTTTGCCTAGACACACGCCACACGTAACATCTATTTCAAAAGAGGGTTCGGTAAATTGAAAGTGATACGGTCGGATTCGAGATGTGCGATTTTCTCCGAAGTATGACTTTACAAAATAATCCAGTACTCCCTTCAAATGGACAATGGAAATATTTTCTCCAACAACAAGCCCTTCGAATTGATGAAACATTTGCGTATGGGAGACATCAGATTGCCTTCTGTAGCATTTTGCAATATTGAGCATGCGGATACTCACTGGTTGCCCTGTTACCTTACTCTCTGCAACAGCTCGCTCCATTTCTCTAACCTGCCCATTAGATGTATGTGGCGTAAGGACAATTTGCCCTTTTTTACTATCGGTATCTTCTTTTGTAAAAAATGTTTCCCAATCATCTCGTGCAGGATGATTTTCCGGAAAATTAAGTGCAGTAAATGCATAATAATCCCAATCAATTTCAGGATATCTTACGCGAGTAAATCCAATTTTTTCAAAGATACTGGTAATTTCTTGAATTGCCTGCGTTATTAAATGTAAATGGCCAAGTGGAGGCTTGATTCCTGGATTGGTAACGTCTAAAGACAGACGCTTTGTCTCACGGCTCTTATGGGTAAGGCCTTCTCCTTGTCGCTCTATTGCTTCCTCAACTGACTGCTTTACTTCATTAGCTAATTTGCCTACTTCTGCCCTTTTTTCCATTGGAACTTTTGTAATATCTTTTAATGCCAGAGTCAGCTTGCCACTCTTTCCTAGAAATTGAAGCTTAATTTCCTCAAGCGTTTTTTTGTCAGATGCATCCAAGATAAGACTTAGCGCATCATTTTTTAATTGCATTAATTGTTCTTCCATATATAATTTTCTCCTTTTATTCTTCCTCTCCTTCTAGGAGAGGATTGAGGTGAGGTTATTTCCTCACATAGATTATAGAACAGATTGTCATTCCTGCGAAAGCAGGAATCTAATTCTGGATCCCGCATCTAGTGCGGGATGACATTAAAAAACCTCCCTTCGGAGGTTTTTGCTTTTCACTACAAAACCTCCTAATTAAAGGAAATAAATGTAAAGAAAAAGAGTTTATTTGTCATCCTTGATTAAGAGTGTTGTGATCTTGCGCTTGTGCTTTTCCAAGAACATATCTTTCGTGTGCTGTATTGTTTTCTTCCTTTAGCGCAATTCTATTTGCTGCCAGTGCTCTACTTAATTGCCCCGCTTCCTGTTTATCGTCTGCTACTGCACTTCCTCTTCGTCCATGTTCTCTTTTTGCATCTGTTAATCGTGTTGTAGCTGCATTATATTTCTCTAGAAGATTACCTCGTTCTATATGAAGATTTCTACCCGCTGACATATTAGTTGGCTTTCTTTGCCATTTCAACCAAGTGTGTAAAGGTTTCTGGGTCACTATTAACAATATCTGCAAGAATCTTTCTATCAAGGGTAATGTTGGCATTTTTAAGTTTATTCATGAGCTTACTGTAGGAAAATTCCTGCTCTTTAGCTGCCTCAGAAATTCTGGTAATCCAGAGTTGTCTGAAGTCTCGCTTTTTATTCTTTCGACCCGCAAAGGCATAACTTCCTGCTTGAAGTACTGCTTGTTTAGCTGTGCGGACTAATTTAGAACGAGATCCACGGTAACCCGCTGCTTGTTCTAGAAGCTTATTATGTTTTCGTCTTGATACTGTTCCTCTTTTAACTCTCATATATGTATTGTTCGAACGAATGTGAGAACTTCTCGCTTCGCTCGAAGAATAAACCTTTCTTTATAGATACCCTAGCATCTTCTTTATTTTTCTTCCAAACATTTCAGGAAGTACTCCTGGGACTTTATTACGTCTTTTATTTCGGTTAGACTTTGCTGCTTTTAAATGCCCTGCATTTTGATGTGCAAAAAGTACCTTACCTGTTTTGGTAACTTTAAACCGTCTGGCTACTGAGTTCTTGATTTTCTTCTTCATTTTTTGTTTTTTTCCTTTCTGGTGAGATAATTGCAATAAGCTGTTTTCCTTCAAGTCGAGGTTCTTTTTCGACTTTCGAAACATCTGCTAACGCTGCAACCATCTTCTGAATTGTTTCATGTCCAAATTCAGGATGAACAATTTGTCTTCCCCTGAATTTCAGCACTAAACGGACTTTATTTCCGTCCTGCAAAAAGCCTTTCGCCCGATTGGTCATGTTATCCAGATCGGCTGCACCCATAAAGGGTCCAAGCCTCACTTCTTTTGTCTCGGTTGATTTTGCTTTTCGTTTTTCTTCTCGCTTTTTCTTCTCTACCTGGTACAAAAACTTATTGTAATCAATAAGTCTAGCAACAGGAGGGGTAGCTTGTGGTGCGACTTCGACCAGGTCTACTCCTAATTCGCGAGCTTTATTTAATGCTTCTGTTTTTGAAAGAACACCAACTTGTTTGCCCTCTATGTCCAAAACCCGAAGAGAATTTGCGAAAATTCGCTCATTTATTCGAAATTGTTGTCTTGGACTGAATGTACGTTTATACAACTTTGTTTTCTACTTCTCCCTTAAGTTGGGCTAAAAATTGGTCTAAAGAGATTGGTCCTAAATCTTCACTGCTTCGTTTCCTTACAGAGATAGCCTTATTCTCAATTTCCTTGTCCCCTATTATACCCATAAATGGTACATGTTGTAAAGTTGCATTGCGTATTTTAGCCTGGAGACGTTCTGGGCTACTGTCAACTTCTGCACGAAATCCCATCTTTTCAAGCTCTTTAGCCACACTTTGTGCATAGTCATTGTGCCTGTCAGCAATAGGAAGAAGGGCAACTTGGACAGGCGCGAGCCAGGTTGGAAGCTTTCCTTCAAAATTCTCAATAAGAATGCCAAGGAAGCGCTCAAATGAGCCATAAATCGCTACATGGAATGCTGCAGGTTGGACATCCTTCCCTTCACTATCTGTGTATTTTAGTTTAAAATTTTTCGGTTGCTGGAAATCAAGCTGAATTGTCCCTGTTTGCCATTCACGGCCCAATGAGTCTTTCATAAGAATATCTATTTTTGGTCCGTAAAATGCCCCTTCTCCTGCTGCTTCGAAGTACTCTTGGCCTGATTTGTCTAAAACAACCTTGAGTTCTCTTTCTGCAATATCCCAGTCCTTTGCTTCTCCCATAAAGTTTTCTGGTCTTGTGCCAAAGCGAAGCTTGTATTTAAGATCAAACGCTTTATAGAAAATTTCAATTGTTTCAATAATTCTCTGAAATTCTTCTCCCACTTGATTCATGCCCACAAAAATATGGGAGTCATCCTGATGAAATTCTCGCGCCCTGAAAAGTCCATTCAGTGTTCCAGATAATTCAAATCTATGAAGTGCTGTTGTTTCGGATAATCTCATTGGCAAATCTCTATACGAGCGTGTCATAGATGCAAAAACAGTCATTGCATTGGGGCAATTCATTGGTTTTATGCCAAAAATCTCTGCTCCAACGTATGGATCCTTACTATCTCCGCGAAGATAGCTCATTGGGGAAATAAACATGTCATCTCTGTAATGAAACCAATGTCCTGATGTCTCATACAATTCCTTTTTGGACATAATGGGTGTCATGATTTCTGTATAGCCGTAGCTTTTCCTTACACTTCTTGAAAAATTAAGAAGCTCATTGAAGACAATAAGTCCTTTTGGTAACCAATATGGCATACCTGGAGCTGTTTCTGTAAAGAAAAATAGATCAAGTTCTTTGCCTAATTTTTTATGGTCTCGTTTTTCTGCCTCTTCAAGCATTTGGAGATAGTCATCCAATTCTTTTTGAGAGAAAAATGCTGTTCCATAAATTCTGGTAAGCATTTTATTTTTTTCGCTTCCCCTCCAATATGCACCAGCAAGCTTCATTAGCTTGAAATGCTTCAGCTCTTCTGCTGGGTTGTCAGAGTGTCCGCCTTTACAAAGATCGAGAAAATCACCAGGATTATTGAGGGTAATTGTTTTGCCTTCTTTAGCAAACTCCTCTATAAGCTCTGATTTATAAGGATTGTGAGCAAATGCTTTTCTTGCTTCATCCGGTGTTACTTCTTTTACTTCAAAGTGATGCCAATCTTTAACAATTTTTCTCATTTCTTCCTCTATTTTTGGAAGATCATTCTCAGAAATTTTATGCTCGCCCATATCAAAGTCTTGGTAAAATCCTTCCTCGATTGATGGTCCTATGGCATTATGTGCGCCAGGATATAAGCGCAAAACAGCTGCAGCAAGTAAATGTGCTGCCGTATGCCTAAGATGTTGTAATTTTTCCATATTCATAAATTTTTCCTTGATCTCCCTCGCCTTTTAGGAGAGGGTTGGGGTGAGGTTTGCTCACCTATTTCTAGATTCTTCGCTTCGTTCAGAATGACATAATAGTATCAAATTCATTTTTGCTTTGAAAGGAGTAAGGCAGGTCGACGTTCGCCCTTCTCCCTTATTTCTAGGCCCTATGGAATAGTCGTTGAAGAAATCCAGGTTTACGAACCCGTCTTACCTCACCTTTTTCCCATTGGTTTCCTTGCCTAATCAAAACTAACGGTTTCCATCGTCTGCCGGCTTTTTCTGGCATAACTTCCATAAGGATTCTATCGTTTTGTCTTAATATATCAGACCTATCCTCACCTTCTTCTATCATATTTTCTCACCTCCTTCTCTTTGTCATTTCGAACAAAGTGAGAAATCTCTTCGATAGGCCTCTCGTTTTATTCGAAAGGACGTTTTCCATCAAAAAACCTCCTTTCGGAGGTCATATTTTGCACAGCAACTACAACCTCCTAACTAAGAGTTGTAGTAGTTGTTAATGCAATTTGTCGTTTCATTACTAATAAGTTTATCATAAAGAAAATTATGTTGTCAACTTTTGGTTGGGAAAACAGTGTCTTCAAGTTTTGTGATTCTCTGTTCATGGGTTACAACGGTAATACCCATCCCCTTCATAAGTCTTTGATAGAACGCGTCAAAGTTTGTTTTAAAGTATATTTTAAACTTCTTATCCATGCGCTCGTCCAACTCTTCGACAATACCTTTTTCAAACAGCTCCAATCTGTCTTCTAAATAATCTTTTGTGGGATAGTCTCTTAGCACCTCTTTAAGTTCTTCTTTTGTGACTGGTTGGTTTTTCTTTATCATATTTTTAGTATAAACAGAAGAAAAAAGAAGTCAATATCTATAATCCCAATTCTTCATGAGCTGCTTGCATTGCTTTTAAGTTTAAAATAACAAATTGCTCGAGGGGTATGCCTAATTTTTCCTCAGACAGAAAAGCAGCAAGATGTGTATTTTTCTTGTTTTTATGCTTTTCTAGTAGCTCTTGGACAATTTGTTGGGAAGAGATTGATGACAGGACCTTTTCTTTCTGTGCTTGGGCAAGCTCGGTAATGATTCCCGTTAGGTCGTCGCAGCAATACAATGCCCAGTCCATGGGAGATTCTGGTGCAATATGCGTATCTTCAAAATTATGAGATTTAATTGCGTGCTCGACAACACTGGGAATCATATTTGGCTCAAGTTGAAAAAGAAGAAATCCATGCCTTTCTGGCTGTCCTTTTGCTTCGTCGTAGTCTGCATCGTGAAGTAGTCCTGCTATGCCCCATTCTTCTATATCTCCCTTAAACATAGGCGCTAACGACCGCATTACAGCCTCAACTGCTAATGAATGCTTAAGAAGTACTTTATTGGAAAGGTGTTTGGTAAGAATTTGAAGAGCTGTTTCTCGGGTCACAGAAAAAGTATAGCAGAAAATTATTGTATGTTTGAGGTAACAAGTGATGAAGGATTATTTTAGCTTTCGAATTTCTCGTTCAACAAAAAGTGTAGCAGCCTCTACAAGTGCCATCTTTCCTTGAAGCTCGAGGCTTTTTAAACGCTTATTTCTTTCTACAATCTTTTCAGCAAGATCATCTCGAAGCTCTGTTATGTCTACAGTATCAGCTAGTCGTCTTGGACTTATTCCCCGTTTGGGAGTCGTCATTCGTTTTGGTGCGATTAACATACAACTATTATAGGGTTAATTTAATAATTTGTCAATAGGTTCAGAAGAATAATTTTGAGGCTAAGTATATAAGTAGTATGGGATTCTTGTGGACGGTACTGGACTCCCTTCGGCTTCCCTCAGGGTAAACTTTTGTCTAGATCTTTATTTAATTACGTCTAGCTCGCACTGAGCTTGCCGAAGTGTGGAGCTAACTGGACTCGAACCAGTGACCTTTTCAATGTCAATGAAACGCTCTAACCAACTGAGCTATAACTCCGTACGCTCAATTATAACAAAATTCATTGTTGTTCAAAAGTATAAAAACAAGGGTCATAAAGACGTCTCTTTACAACCCTTGTCAGTTTCATAAAAAATGAAATTAGAAGCCTGGTTTTCTGTCTTCCCTTCTTTTATTTTCGTAAACTTCCCTGGCGTTTGGCCTTTCTCTTCGATAAACAGGATCAACAGGTGCAGGTCCTGGAAGTCTATCTGTCCGTTTATCTGTTTTTGCTTTTGCTTCTACTGCCATATGTTTCACCTCCTTCCATAACCCACAAAAAAACTCCCGCTGTGGGGAGTTGTTGTGCTTTTGTCTAAATTAGTTTAGCAACTACATTCTCCCCCATCTAAGGAGTTAAAAAAGAAAAAACTAAATCTTTTTGAGAATGTCATTGTGATAATTAGAATATCAAAACTTTTCACTCATTGCAAGAGGCCAGTGTATACACGCAATAGGTTTTTACCATTTAACCTCATTAGCATGATCTCCTCCTGGTATTGTATTACCTTTGCTGTCCGTCCAAACGTTTACATCTCTAGGAACATATTTTCCTCCTAGGCTATGCTTGCTATCCACAGTTATACGTGGCCAAAATCGTGCATCGCGTGCAGAAACTCTTGGAACTCGTTTATTATCTAAACCAGCCTGTTCATTAATAATTTTTTCTCTTGTATGGTTTTCTGTCATAGCCACTAAAAAACCCGCTCAATGGCGGGGTTGCAACAGCAGCATTATCCCCACCCTAACGGGTAATAATGATAATGCCAATAATCTGTTTGTTCATAAGAGAATTTATTATACAAAAAACTATTTTCCTTGACAAGACTTATGCAGCATTAGGTTCTGTTCTTCTTCCATCTGTGGGATAATACTTCTGCATTTCTGCTCGATATTCGTTTTCTGAGAGAATTCCTGAATCACGCACGAGCTGAAGCATTTTACGTGAAGGAATGTCTAGATATTTTGCCTTAAATGCAGCTGTTTCTGCCTTGGATACTTCAGGATCTGTTGCTTCATAAATTTTTGCAAATTCCAAAAAAGCATTCTTAGTGCTTGTATGATATCCTGCCAATTTTTGTGGATCCTCTGTGTCTAAATGCCATTTTCCATTTGTAAAATCCAAAATACCAAGATCCATCATGGATTGTATTAGGATAAGATTACCATTCAAATGTGCTCTATCTAAATCCATTTCTCGCCACCGTGATAAACCTCGCAATTCTTCCGCAAAAACTGCACGCATTAGTTGACTTTGTTTGGAGATTGGTAACCATTTTGGATCAAAACATACAAGCGAGCTTGCCAAATCTGCTTTCACTTCGTCCAAATCAATATGATTTTGTGCTCCAACTACTCGCAATAAGTCTTCCCTTTCCATTAAATTATGTGCATCTTCATGTCCAGAGACAAAGCGTCCCAAGAGAGGAGGAATATCTTCTTTTCCATCATGATGTTCTTTGAATAGATTTTCCCACAAGATATTTCCAATTTCCGCTCGTTGTTCGAGTGTTATGTAATCAAAATTAATCTTTGCACCATTCACATATGGTGAGTCTGGGATGTCATGACCGAGTGTTACCTCTGCTCTGTTTGGAACTTTTGATGCAGCAGAACGAAAACCTAACGGCGTTCCGCTAATAAATCGAAGATAAACTGTTGAATTTGTTGGTATGAATATTGATAAAGAATTTTGCAGAGCAGGCAAATCGCGAAAGTCAGGATCGTTTTGAAAGACATCAAGCATTCGCGCTTTGGTATCATGGCCCATTTCGTTAATTCCATCAAATTCAGGGTCCTTAAGAAGAATGTCGTATTGCCATTCAACTGATTTTCCACCAGCGTATGTTTCCATTGGATAAACAATTTGTGACCGAATTTGTGGATTAAAAGCAGATGCGTCACGCATCCAAATAACATCAAGCTCTTTTCCTATCTCTTCTTGTTCTTTTGCGTTTCCCTGAGATAAGAGAAGCTTTTTAAGCTGCGTGTGGACAGCGATATTTGCTTTTGCTTCTTCATTGCCAGCTTGTGCTAATGGAACCAATTCTCCAACCATGTTGTCGATAAAACCTGCAATTTGTCCAATTTGTTGTTTGTATGCCTCACTATATCGTACAAAACGAACTGCCTCTCCTTCTTTGCGAAGCATGCCATAGAGATAGTCTCCATGATCCCCAACAAGCATTTGCATGAAGTCTGTGTTACCTGTAAGTGCTTTCATCTGTGGAGCATTAGCATCTCTTACTAATTCTTTCTGCCATACTAAATGCAAGCCATCAACAACATCTTGAATTTGCATACCATAGTTAAGGAGTATTTGTTGTTCTTTTGGCAGTTTTACCGCTGATTTGTTATCGAGAATGACTTCTCTCACCATTTCTCTTGCAACTCGTTGCTGAAGAGATTTTGCTTCCATAAGTTGTCCATACTCTTCTGATTTAGGACTAACTTGCTGATAGTCTCCTCTTTTCAAAACACCATCAAGCTGAATATGTTGTAAATCAAGTCCCACAACAGTCCCACCATAAAAAGGAAAAATGTCCGTTGCATACCTTTCTGCCTGTTTCCACACTTGTCGTAGTGACGGTACTGTTTTTAGTCGTTCACGGACCTCTCCATATCCTGGCATCTGTTCAAAGCGTGATGGTTTATTTTGTTTTTGTTCTACTCTTTCCATAGTTTGCTATTTCTGGTCGTATTTTTATAAAAAATCCTCCCTATTAGTGGGAGGTAAAATTCTTCTTTCTCCCACATCTTATGCAACCCGAAGGGTTGGCATAGCAATGTAGCAAATAGAGGAATTCATAGATTGGAGTACTATAGTACTTTAATGTAGGCTTGTCAAATTAGACAGCTTAGGCAACGGAGTTAGATACAGAGCGTTCGCCAGACATAGCCTGGCTCATGTTTTTCTTCATACTTTGGAAAATACCCTGTTTTTTCTTGGTTGTATGAAGCCATGCGCCTGCATTCTCTACTCGCTTTCTGGCATCCTGAATGACCACAAGCATCCACTCAAAAAATGCGACATGGTATTTGCCTGGATTTACTACTCCTGTGCCTATTCCTATTGCAACCTCTTTTTCTACAGCCTTAGAGACATGGGATAGACGTTGCAACTCGTACATAATTGCTTGTACCTGTTGGCGGATTTCATGAGACTCAATTGCAGATCCATGCTTGCCAGCTTCGCGGATTTCCTTAAAGTAGCTCATGGGAGCCTCGGACACAGATTTTTTCTCCTTTGGCTTTAGATCTACTGCCTCGCCCTTTTTTAGCTCTCCAGATTGCTTGATGGAGTATTGCTCAACGCCCAAAATTTGTGCCCACATATCCTTAACAGCCTGTGCTGAAGATTCTGTAGCAGCCTGGACAATATTCTCGCCAACGTCTTTAAGCGCTTCTATGGGGTTATCGACCACAACTTTTTTCTGAGGCTTTTTACTGGGGCTAAATGACCCGCTGAGATCGTTCATATGCCACTATAAGATACTACAACGCCTTCAAATAGTCAAATGTTTTCTGTTGCCTGAGTATTGCTGCAAGAAGAAACCTATTCTTTTCAAGGTTTTCTTTTTCTGCAGGAGTTGGTGCTTTGGTTATTGCCTCTTCTATTTCCTTTTCAGAGATAGCAAGTTTTTCTTCGTCTGCAATTTTTTGCAAAACAAATTCTACCGTAATGTCATTTGTAGCTCGTGTTTCGTATTCTTTCTTAACATCCTCGACTGTTTTGTGCGTTGAGCCTAAATATTGGTCGAGTGTGAGGCCAAGGGTCTTTACTTCATCAAGCATTTGGGATAAAAGTCTTTCTACCTCTGATTCCACAAGAATAGATGGGATAACAACTGTTGCTTTATCCATAACAGCTTTCATGATTTCGTCAAAGCTCACTTCTTTTTGTTCTTTACCAGGTACTGCAATTTTGGTTTTTGCCGTAATCTCTTTTACATCTTTTTTATACTCACCAAGCGTTACTTCAGGCATTTCGCATGTTGTTGCGACAAATTCCCAATCTTTGCCCTCTTGTCCTGAGCCTGCCGAAGGATCTTCGAGCTTGGTTATTTGGATCTTAGGACTAATAATAGGCTTAAGACTATGCTCGAGTACGGCATTTGAGTATGCACTTGGTAGCAAATGGCGAAGGGTCTCTTCCTGGACTTTTAAAGGATCAATTTTTTCTTCAACGAGCTTTCGTGGTGCTTTACCTTTTCGAAATCCTGGAAGCTCCATGGTCTCTACTGCATGACTAAGGACTTCTTCTCTGGCATTTTTAATATCTTCAACAGGGAGTGGAATAGTAAGGATTATTGTTCCGTCTTGAGATTTTGCAAGTTGTGATTTCATATTGTTATTTCGCGTGTGCGGGCGGAGGGACTTGAACCCCCATAACCTTGCGGCCAATAGGTCCTAAACCTATCGCGTCTACCATTTCGCCACGCCCGCGCGTCAAAGCTCAGCCTTTTTCGCTTGTTTCTTCGCTTTGCTCGAAAATTCGCTGGTCGGCTGGCTTCTCCTTTTCAAAATTTTATCAAATTTTGAGACGAGAGATAGAATACCCACTTTACCGTAGGCATAGTATATCGTATTTATAGAGAAATAGGAAGAGGTTGTGGATGCGTAAGCGCAAATGTATCGATATCATTCATAAAATAGACTACACCACTTGCCCATGTTGGGGAGGCTGCATACATATTTCCAATTGCATACACATCTTTTGCACCCCATTGATTCATATACTTCTCTCGTAAGTCTTTAGAAATAGTACGGATACCTTCGTCATAAGAGGCAAAACAATTGGTTTGGTTGCCATAGATACCATATCCCCACGCATTAATACAAGGCTCAGCTTTTCCAAAAGTAGACTCTCGTCCTGCGATAGCAGCTACAAGTCTCCAGTCGATATTGTATAAATCAGCCTGGGAGACAAAGATATTTGCATACGCTGCAAGTGGTGAATCATGGCTCTCTAAGTAGCGTTTTAGTACGTCCACGCGGTTGTCCCCTGCTCTGGTGAGCAAGACTTGGTGGAAGGTTGCTGAAGATCCAGACGCTTGTTCCTGTGCGTTGGCCTTCTGGGGGATTAAAAGAGTTAAAAGAAGAGTAAAGGCAAAAATAATTGTCTTTGCTTTCATAATTGTTGTCTTTTTCAGACAATAAAAAAATCCTAACGTATGCATTTGAAGGGCATACCTTAGGATCTATGTAATAGTATAGGATATAACTATAAGTTTGTCAAGTCCCCAATATTTTATTTTTGAGGCTAAAAATAGTCAGTTTTGGTAGTCTAAAGGCATTGAAACGAATAAAAAGCGAAGATTACTAAGGGTTACATTTCTGCCATGAAAGCAGCTACATTTTCCTTCCAATTGGAGTGATTGCTTGGATTATAAATTGCGCCAATTTCATCCAAACTTTCTATACCATTTTCTTTTTTCTTCGCAAAATATGAAGAAATTGTATCTATTGCCTCATCAAAAGAAGCAAAGTTGGTTACATGCTTGCCGTATATTCCCCATCCCCAACAGTTGAATTGTGCTTCAGGGAGCGTCTTTTTACAAAGCGTTGTCTCTTGCATGGCTATAGCTGGAAGAAGTCTCCAGTCAATATTGTTTTCATCTGCTTTATTTATAATGCTTTGTGCGTATGGAGCAAGTGGTGAATGGTAGGTAAGAAGAAAAGTACTCAGCCGTGCTTCTCTGCTATCGCTTAATGTTGCTGAGCCTTCGAAGACATTTTCTGACGTTGGGAGAGCAGCATAGGCAAAAGGATTAGACTTAACAACGGTTGTGGATACGCCCAAAACTTGTGTTTTATGGGATGAGTTGGTGAATAGTACCATGCTGATTGTCAGCAAAAATGGGGTAAGAATAAAGAAAAGTATCAACAGCAATAAATTCCTCATAAAGGGGTCTCTTTTATACTGCCACAGTGAGTTTGTGTTGTCAAATTGAAGCTAGGTCTGATACAATCAGGTTGGTTGAAAATGAAATGCCCAGGTGGCGAAATGGGCCGGACGAAGCGAAAGCTGAGGAGGCTGCTTGCTTGACAAGCTAGGAAGGCGCGCCGAAGTGGTGAAACTGGTATACACGTAGTGTTCAGAACGCTATGCCCATAAGGGCGTGGGGGTTCAAGTCCCCCCTTCGGCACCAAGGCGTAATGTAGTAAAAATTTGTATTTTCAGCATGAATTGGACTTCTGATCTGGCCTATGCAATTGGTTTGATTACTACAGATGGTAGTCTTTCGATAGATGGTAGACATATTAACTTGACATCAAAAGACCTTGAACAAATACAAACATTTGCGGATATATTACATCTTACCAATAAAATTGGGACCAAAAAGAGCTCTGCTACTTCAAACAAAACATATTATCAAATACAATTTGGGAATATAAAGTTTTATAAATTTTTACTCAGCATTGGTCTGACGCCCAATAAATCGAAATCTGTGGGTGCGTTGAAAATTCCCGATACATACTTTGCAGATTTTTTGAGAGGTCATCTCGATGGAGATGGATATACATATTCTTACTGGGATAGAAGATGGAAGAATAGCTTTATGCTTTATACTGGATTCTATTCTGCAAGTGAGTCTCATATAGAATGGATTTTCGAGAGAGTAAAGACACTCTATGGAATACAAGGGGTAATAAAACATTCTAATAATTCTGTTTTTCAACTAATATTTGCTAAGAAAAGTTCAGTTCTGCTTCTTGAATACCTTTACTATGATAGTGATATAGCGTGTCTTGAGAGAAAAAGGTTTAAAATTGAACAACAATTAGGTATAATACACAGACGCGGACGTGGCGAAATGGTAGACGCGCATCCTTGAGGTGGATGTGCCTGTAAGGGTTTGGAGGTTCAAGTCCTCTCGTCCGCACCAGGCACAATTCTGCGCCTGGCTTCGCAAGAAGGCAGGAAGGAATTTGACGCAGGCAGATGCAGTATTGTATCTGCCAATTGAGAAGAGTGAAAACTTGTGGTCAACTCCAAGCGTCTCACACTAAAGACAATTTTTTATCCTGGAAGATTTACGATCTTTCCTGAAGACTTCGTTCTATAATTTCTGCTGCTTTTCTATATCGTTGAGCTCTCAAATGCCAATGTCGCGCTCCATCAGGGTTATTTCTTGGTAAAGTAGTTTCCCATGGCTCATTTTTTGTGGCAACATCTCTTTCTGAAGCGTAAAATTCTAGTTGTCTTCTACGAACCTCTGTAGTCTCGCGATTAGCAATCCATGTAGCGACAGGATTGGCAGCCGCTTCTCTAATATCAGATATACTCGGTTTCTTCATAGTCTAAAATTGTAGTTCAAAAACCTCATTCAATCAACTTTGCTTGTTCTGGGAAGAAGATTTGGGTATAATTATGCGTATTGGACGATTAGCTCAGTTTCGGCCAGAGGCCGATTATCGTCCTTTGGACGAGGTTAGAGCAAGAGTATGTACTTTATATATTTTGCTAGAAGTTTAAGAAATGGCAAAATATATGTTGGGCAGACAAGCAAGAATCCAGAACTTAGGGTTCGAGAACATAATCAAAACAGCAATACGTGGTCTAGTCATAATAAACCGTTAAAACTGATTTATTATGAAATGTATCATTGTGAAGAAGACGTAAAACAAAGAGAACAATTTTATAAAACAGGTTTTGGAAAGAAAATAAAATATATAATTGTAAGTGAATTAGATAAATGAATTTGGACGATTAGCTCAGTTGGTTAGAGCGCCTCATTTACACTGAGGAGGTCTGGGGTTCGAGTCCCTAATCGTCCACAGAAAAATCTTTTGGACTTTTGTCTAAAAGATTTTTTTATTTGTACCTAGGGCTCGAACTGGCGGACGAAGTGTAGCGAGGAGCCGGGCTCGCGAGGCCCCGCCATGGCGGGGAACTTGTGAGGCGAGTCCCTAATCGTCCACTTATTAACATATTCATATATAATGAATGAATGAAAAATATTCAGCAGACATCAGTAGGTCATGTTATTTGGGAGTCTATTGACTTATCCTCTCTCCTCTATATAGGTTCTGCTGCTGAATTTTTTGTACATAAAGATATAGATTGGTTATTTTTTACTGGTGGATTTTTACAAGATCCTATTATTAGGGGTATCCATACTACTCAACTTGTTCGTATGTATACTATTGCCGATACACCTGAAGAACAAAAAAAAGTAGCTGAAAAAATACGAGGAATCCATACGCATATTGAACAAAAAAGAGGAAAAACAATTCCCATGGATTCATTCCTTGACGTACTTTTTATGAGCTTTGAAATGGGTATACGAGCATATGAATTAGTTGTTGGAGATTTACCCTTAGAAAGAAAAAAGGAATTTTTCAATGAAACACTTCGCTTTGGAAAAGGGATGCATTTAGAAAATTTACCCAAAACGTACGAAGAATATCTTCCCTTAAGGAAAAAAGCTCTTGCTATTCACTATAGATTCACTGAGCAATCCCAAGAATTATTTGATGTTTTTAGGAAACAAATTGGCCCTTTTCGATATTTTATTATCAGGAATATTATGGTGCTCATGATTGATCCAGAAATCAAGGCATTAGTGCCTTTCAAAGGAGATTTTTGGTTTCCATTTTTCATTTTTATTTATAAACATATACGAAATGATATTTCAATGAGGATAGTATTCTTTCTACTTGTGCCAAGAAAATACCATAAAGAATTTTTCTCAAATTATTAATTCAGTACTTCAATCTGGTTCCAACTTTTTTTAGTGATAAGGATTCGAACTGCTGGACTGAATAAAATAAAAGAAGGGGGCCGGAGACCAAAGGTCGAGGCTACTTGCTTGACATGCCAGGAACGCGAGGCAAGCCGAAGCGACAACTTGTGAGGCGAGTCCCTAATCACTAAGATTTTAGATCTCGCGTTTTATACCTGTAACCTCATCATGTATTCTGTTGATTTCTTCTTGTGATGTTCTATCTTTGCGCGCTGCTGCAACAGCATGGTCATAATTTTCTCGTCTTCTATCAGCTTCTGCGAGCTTTTGAGGTAGGGTTAAAGAAGGATCTATGGGAGGACCATCAACAAGATAGCTCTCAGTGTGACGAATAAGTTCTTCGTGTGATTCTCCTGTTACAGAAATTCCCTTAAGTCCTGGTCCTTTTCTTCCTCTTGGCATAATAGCTGTACTATATCTCTTTATTTTTCAAACCACAATGGAGTATTTTCTTCTTTTGCATATGTAACCGTTATCTCTTCATCTTTTTGAATATCTTTTACCGCAGTAAATTCAATAATATTTTCTTCAGATTTTATGGTGTATTGCGCATTGGGTATATCAGTGTGGTTGTAGAGAGAGCCAAATCCAAGAGCAATAAGAGCTTCATCTTTTTTATCTCCAAAATAAAACATATAACTTACCAATGACTCTTCGTGAATTGCTGCAGTATCGTCTTTGGAAATGCGAAGAATAGGACAAATTTCTATACATTCTCCTTTTTTAATCTGTTGTTGGGCAAATACTCCCCTTTCACCTGGAACTATTCTTGATTGAGCAACATATATTTTTTCTGAGGGGGAAAGTTTTTTCACTTAACAAGTATATCAGAATATATGTGATATAATCCTTCCTATGGGACTTTTTAAAAATGCTGTAGAAACTTTGCCAGGAGTAAGAGGGTCAGAGTTGGCGCGAAGTCGTGGCGACACAAGACTGAAGAGGCTGGCGCTTACTGCAGCTGACGCTGTTTTTCCTGCGGCTGTAGATTTATCAGCTGAAGGATATCCGGTAGCATCCACAGCAGCTTTTGCGGAAGGAGTAGTTAGGATACCTGCAGTAACGATCTTCGCAGGCGCGAATGGAGCAGCTTTGGGTACAGCACTACTACCTGGACCCGGAACAATTGCCGGTGGCATTGCAGGAGCTGTGGTAGGTAATTACGTCGCTGGTGTTGCAGAGAGAGCTATTGTGCGTGTTGGAATACCCATTGAAAAACGTGTTGGCCCACTTTATCGACGTTTTTTTGGAAATGAGAAATAAATATTACTCCTAATAATTGCTGTAATTGACCAATTGACTCCCCAACAAGCTTGTAGTATACTCCTTCCATGGCTAAAGATATAATGTTATTGGGAGATATGTTAGCAGCAGAAAATGTTGCTGCCGAGGAAGTAAATCGTCTCGTGGGTGATCCAAAGTATAGCGTAAGTGCTAGGGATGCTGCGGTAATCCTTCGCGTAAAAGCTAAAGACAATTTAGATGTAGCCGGAAGTGGCAGATTGATGCTTCCACGTGCCTCTTTTAGGAGACAATTGATTGCTAATGCCCTAAACAATGCAGCCAATAGACTTGATCCTCCACCAGCTCCAACAAGAATCCGCTAATTGTATTTTTTACACCTTCTACGAGAAATTAATGGTATTTCCTGATGTTTATAAATTACGGTTTGTTTGTCTGCAACAAAGTAAGGTTATGAATGAGGTGGTTCGGTTGCTCGAAGTGAGAATCTTTTTCTAAAACAAAGCCCGGCAACTTGTGGTTCTAATTGCTTGCGAGAAACACCAACATCTTCTGCTGCATCCAATATGCGAGGTACTGCGCATGCTGGGGTAAATGCATCTTGTGTACAAAGCTTGTTTGTATAGACAATGCAAGGTCTACTATCTGGACGTCCTGTTGACATAAAGATAATTCTACCAAATTTAGCTTTCTTTGCAAGTAAAGATGCTTTAGTCATTTTTGTTGTATAATCTCCCAAATGGAATTTTTTCAAAAAATTGATTCGTTTTATCAGCTTCTTGCAGCATCTGCTTTAGGTGGTCTGGCGGTAAAGCTGTTGGATGTGGTGTGGGACAATTACGTGAGTGAGTGGTTTGAAAAAAGAAAACTTTCAAGCAGTGATAAACGTGCTATGGCAGATGCCATTATTAAATTATGCGCAGAAGGAAATGCATCGGAGTATAAGAAGTTGCCTGAAGATGAGAAAAGTATCTATGTTCTTATTAATCAATTAGAGAGTTTGGGAAGTCCTGTTTCAGGTAAGCTTGCGGAATTTCATAGTTTGTGGATAACTGTTCATACACTTGTTGAGTTTGCAGATATATCAGAAGGACGTGATTTTCTTAACGACATGATTAAAGAAACAGATAAGCAGCGCAAACTTCTTCTTCGTGCAGTCGGGAAATGGAAAAAATAACTCGTTTTGTACTATATAAATCTGTATAATATCTTTATGCGAAGTTTTTCAGAAAGACCAATGTTAAAAAATGACGCTCCTGGCGGAAGTGGATCAGAAGGAAAAAGGCCGAATGAATTGCATAAGCTTCCTCCAGAACTTTTGGATGAAGCGAAGAATGCTTTCATACCAAAGGGGAAACCTGAAAAAAAGCCTGAGCCAGAAAGCAAAGATCCGCAGCCAATGGGTATTAGTGATAGAGAACAGAATCACATGGAATATCTACCCCCTACTCCACCAGCGTCTTCAGAGACTGAAGATAAATAACTCTTTCTCTTGACATTCCAGTTACTGGAAGGTATACAGTAGTGACATGGTAACAATAGGCGCTCTTAGTAAGAAAGTTGGTCTCCCTACCAAAACAATCCGTTTCTATGAAGACATTGGTCTTATTTCCTCTCCCAAACGGTTGGAAAATGGCTATAGAGATTATCCAGAATCTGCAATAGAAGAGCTTTCTCTTATTAAAAATGTCCGCGATCTTGGACTTCCTATTCCAGAGATTAAAAAACTCATGAAAGGGTGCGAGAATGGAGATTGTGAGCATGCAAAGGGATATATGGAAAAAGAAATTACTAATTACGTGACAGTACTTGATGAAAAGATAAAGCAACTCCAGATCTTACGGTTACAATTAAAAAATTTACACAATGATGTTACCCAAACCAAGAATTGGAAAGGTACTACCTACTGCTGCAACATACTTAAGCAATTAACAGTGACGAAAGGAGGTGACATATGACATACAAAGACGGAATTTGCTGCGACGGTGGATGTAGTTGCTAAGTCATGATAGGTTGCGTGCTAGCCGCAGCCTTCTAACCCGATACGCATCTGCTACTATATAAATATGACCTATACATGTCCCATGCATTCAGAAGTTGTTTCTGACAAGCCAGGCAGATGTCCAAAGTGTGGAATGAAATTAGTTATAAAAGGGTCAGTTTCTTCTGCTTTGGCGCCTGTACAAAATAGTTACACTCCTCTCTTTGTCATTATTGGCCTTATTGCTCTTTCGTCACTTACTGTTGTGTATGTCACTGGATTGTCTTTTGCAAACTGGATAAAGACATTTATGATTGGATTTTTTCTGGTTTTCTCGGGATTTAAATTGGTTGATATAAAAGGATTTGCCGAGGGATACTCCACATATGATTTACTGGCAAAGCGTATCTATGGGTATGGATTTGTTTACCCTTTTATCGAACTTTTCTTTGCCATAGCAATGATACTTAATTTCTCAACAACATTTGTTTTGTGGACGGAAGTTGTTGTTATGGCATTTAGTGGCTTGGGTGTTGCTCTAAAACTTGCGCGACATGAAAAATTTCACTGCGCGTGTCTTGGAACATTTCTCAAAGTACCACTGACTTATGTAACACTTGTTGAAGATTTTGGAATGGCTGCTCTTGCGTTATTTCTTCTATTTGTGAAATAACTTAACCCTTCTTTTTTGACAACATTTTCCTTATTTATGCAATAATCTTCCTAAGAAAATAACAACTGCTGCGCCAACGACTGCAACAATAAGACTATATAAGTTGAATCCTGTTACTCCTGGTGCTCCAAAGAAATTAAAAATAAATCCTCCCACAAATGCTCCAATAATACCTAAGATAATATCTTCAACCATTCCATGTGCACTTTCCATAAGGACATCTGCTAGCCATCCGGCAGCTGCTCCTAAAATAATCCACAATATAATATTCACATACTCACCCCCTTTTACTTAATACGAGTGTAACAGATTGAGATGAGAGATGTTTTCTAGTTTTCCTTTCTTGAAAGATCTTATATGGTATGATACATTTCTAGGCATGGCAAAAGAAATAATCGATCCAGAACCAGATGAAAATTTAGATCCTGCAGGACATAAGAGGTGGAAGCAGCGAAAAGTAGTTAGGGATGGACAAGGACAGCCCGCAGTAAAGGCGCTGGGCAGTGCCCATAAATACTCTTTGCCGGACGCACAAGATACACAAATGAGATACAGAAACAGAACAAGGTCAAAAACTTCTTAAATCTAGTATGGTATCTGTTTTAATCCCGCTCTTTCTAGCTTCTTCTACGTGGTCTTAAGGGGACACCGAGTTCTCTTTTTAATCTTGTCTTTAGAGTGTGAGATAAGTCAGAGGAATTAATAATTTCTCTTTGGTGTTCGGGATCTGCTTCTGCTTGTTTTCTGACTTCATTCATGTTGCCACGCCGTGAGTGTCCTTTCCGTCCAAGGAATAGGCCGAATTCTTTTCTCAAGTTAGTTCTTGCACTATTTGATAGGTCGGTAGCAGAGCGAATAATTTCTTCAGCATGTTCAGGATCTGCAAGAGCTCGCTGTCGCACTTCTTCTGTTTTCCCAAAACCTTTTTTAACTTCTCCGCTCATAAATGTGGTAGTAATTATATCAAAAAGGAGTTTTAGGGCTCAAGTGGAAAGATATATAATCCATGGGTTATGGACTTTGACCACAGAGAAGGAAACATTAAGATTGGTAGTGTTTCAAACTTGATCTTTCGAAATATTCTAAATTTTGATAAAATAAGGCAGGAAATAGCAAAATGCGATCTTGTATGTGCAAATTGTCATAGGGAAAGGACACATGCAAGAAATCAATATTAGCTGAGATAGCCAAGGTGGTCAAGGCACCTGTCTGAAGAACAGGCTATGAGTGTTCGACTCACTCTCTCAGCACTAAATGAGCCACACTTCCGCTCAATATCAAGAATAGCTTGATAGTATGGGTTAAGTTCTCTTCCCTTTTCTTTTGTAGCGTTGCAACTCGTTCAAAGTACGACATGATAAGTAGTTCTATTGTTTCTGGTTTTGGGGTAATTTTTCTTAGCAAATTTGCCATTTCTCGCTCTACAGTCAGAGTGTCTCTTTTTCTGTGAAAAATTAAGATAAGGACCTTAAGGGTTTACGATTGAACCATCTGCGTTTATTTTGGCAAAAGAAACAGTATTATAAGCAGTAGTATCGTCATTTAAATCTTTGCCTCCAATAAGATAGATAAAATTTTTATCAATCGCAAAACCAGTGCTTTTTCTATTCCACATACCTGTTTGTATTGCTTTCCAGGGAGATAGAATGCCATTCCCGGTGATTTGAGAAACATACATATCATTCAATGTTGAACTTGCTCCATGAATAAAGACACGATTTGTAGAGTCAATAACTATTTTTTCGTCAGTATCTAGTGGTTGAGGTAGCGAAGGTTCTTTCCCCCATTGTCCTATTGTTCCATCTGAGTTTACTTGAGTGCTATAAATTGTTGCGTCATAGTTGTAGCTTAGTAATCTGCTTCCTCCAGGTATCATATCTGTAGCTGCATGTCCCAATGCAAATAATTTGTTTTGAAATGCGAAAAATTTAGGAAATACAAGTGGTGGTAGGGAAGGGAAAGAGTCCCATACTGACAATTTCTCATCTGGATAAATATGATCGTGGTATGTAAATTTAGTATTTATATCGCATCCACATCCATCTGCTACATACATTTCTCTATTAACAATCGCTACTGCTGGTGAGAAAGTATGTAAAGGTAGGGTAGCATTCGTTTGCCAAGTACCCAAGGTGCCATCTGGATGAATTTGTGCATATAAAACATAATTATTCGGTCTTGTATTATCTGTGACTCCATCTGAAGACACTAGATGGTCTCCTCCAATAAGGAATAGATAACCATTGTCAACAATTGCAGTTTGTCTTTCAAGGGTTTCAAAAAGCGGCGTCGTTTGTTGCCAAGAATTAATACTTCCATCAGCATTTATGTGTGCTACATAGACAGTATTTACATCTTGTTTGGAATCAGTAAGATATCCGCCAATAACATATACGTAGTCATTATGTGCAACTGCTGCAACTCTACTAATTTTTACAGGGAGATTGGCTGTTTGTTTCCATAACGACTTTGATGGAGTTGTAGTAAGAGGAGGGGTTAGTATGGGAGTTGGATATGCAAATAACGCAGTACGTTGGGTTTTATTCTTTGCGATACTCTTTGTTAGATTAAATAGAATTGAATCCAGGGGGTTACTAAATACTTCTCCTTGTATATTCTCTTTCTTTATAAATCCATAGATTCGTGAATCAGTACTTTCAAGCCTATTATCACCCATAACAAAATATTCATTAGGAGGGACAATTTTGATAGTACTCTCTTTGAGAAAGAGACCAGGAGTTGTTAAGGTTGCATGAGAAGGAAGATATATTTCATCTAACTCAATATTGTTAATAAACACTTCTCCTTGCTTGATAGAGATTCTTTCTCCAGGAATTGCGATAATTCTTTTGACATCATGAGAACCATTTGATGATACAAATGCGACAATATCGCCATCTGTTGGTTGTGCCTTGGCAATATATGACTCAGCAACGAATAGTCTTTGGTGTATCTTAAGATGAGGAGCCATTGAATGGTCAGGCATTGAAATAATTTGTATTTTGAAAACAAAAAATGTAATAGCTGTCAAAGCTATAATGCCAAAAATATTGCCAAATACGGCAATTAAACTTAATAAAATTTTCGAAGTTGCACGAGGAGAGTAACTAATCTCTTCTCTGCTTCCTTTAAGCTTCTGATAAAATAGATACGTAACAACAGTTGTATAAGGAGACAGGAATGCTACAAAAATGCTACTTATCCACGCATAGGCGCCTCCAATAAAAGAAAGAAAATGGTTTACTGGGATTTGACTTAATCTTACTAAAAATCCAAGCAATCCTAGAATAAAAAAACAGATTGCTATTTTCCACCAATTTCCTTTTACATATTCTTTACTCTTTAAAAGAGCATTAAATCCCCTTTCTCCTTCATAAATAAAAAGAATGGGTGCAAAGATGAACCACGTTCCAAGTATGATTCCTGGAATAACAAATAAAGACACACCTCCTATTACAATGGTTGCAAAGAGAATTGTGAGCCATAAAAATGGGAGTAGGCTTCTTAGTGTTTGGGAGTATGCTTGTTTGATACCTTGGTGTTCTAAAAGGTAAATAAATGCCATATATGACCACGTAGGTACAATGAATGCAATTATGAGGGAAATTACTATTGTAGGAGCAAGTATCCAGATAGGTGCTTTAAGAACAAAGCAAATAATAATGAGTGGTCCAAAAACAGCTGCTACTGCTAAGTCAATCCCTATCGTAATAAGATTTAACCCCATCCAAAGGAATATTTTCTGTTTAAAGATTGTTAACGCTTCACGAAGGATTGAAGGGATATTAATTGTCTCTTCCCGAGAGCTTGTTGAAGGATTACTCCCAAAATTTGGTTGTTCATTCTCCAAATGTGCCTGTGGAGCTACCTGATTTGGTTGATCTGTATATGTTTCATTTCCCATTACTTTAAGTATTCTATTGATTAGTATGAAAAGTCAAGTTAAAAAATTAATACATATACTATATTTATGGATTCAAATAAAGGAGCTAATGAACTAGAAGAAAAATTGAGAATTGTAAGAGAAATTTTGCACCTTACGCACAAGTAATTTCCTAATTTAGGAAAGTATCTGCTATAATTGTCTTATACTGATATGCATATCTAATCTGGTCGATCCAGGCTAGAAAAAGTTCGAATGAACATGCATGAAGGGCACCCATCCTTCGCCAATCATCCTTCACTAATCACCCTGCGCTAAAGCTTCGGAGTGATTCTGCTTCGGAATGATTTAGGTTCGGAATACAAGTAAAAGGACTAACCAAGAAGCTTCTTCTCTTCAAGAAATTTTCTTAGCTCCTGGTGTTCGTTAGTTTGATCTGCTTCTAGTTGTCGGGGTTCGGCAGGTGTTCTGCGTCCTTCAATTCCTTGGGTTGAAGCTTTTCTTGGCTTTTCGGGTCGAGTACCATTTCCCAATGTTCCCTTCCCTAAAGTAAAAGGCCAGCGTTGCATGGCCATACTATACTTCCTTTTTTAAATAATGCAAGTATCCCTCTTATCAAATGGATTGCTGTAGAGTAAAATAAGCCAATGATTATTGTAACTGGGACAGTTGCTTGGGATTATATTATGGAGTTTCCGGGTAAATTTGGAGACCATATTCTCCCGGAGCACATAGATAATGTTAATCTCTCCTTTATAGTCAATAAATATGCTAAGCGTCGTGGCGGTACGGCAGGAAATGTATCTTACTCCATGGGTCTTCTTAAGACTCCTCATGTTCTTTTTACTGCTGCAGGAAAAGATTTTGAAGAATATGCAAAAGACTTTAAAAAAATAGGTATTTCTACAAAAAATATTTTTGTTGATAAAAACGAACATACTTCAACTGGTTTTGCTATGACAGATAAAAGTAATAACCAAATTTGGGGATTTTATTACGGTGCAGCAGATCACAATAAAAATTTACATCTAAAGAGTGTAATTAGCCCTTCGACTCGTTCTACTCGCTCAGGGAAGAATCCCGACTTAGTCCTTATTGGTCCACAAGGAGCAGAAGGATCTATGCATTTTGTCAAAGAATGTATTGCGCTTGGAATTGATTACATGTTGGATCCTGGGTTTATCTTGACTCAGGTAAGCGATACAGATCTGACACTTGGCATACAACACGCAAAGTACATTATTGGCAATGAATATGAATTAGAAATTATTGCCAAGCGAGTTAAGGATTGGAAAAGTATTCAGAAAGAAAAAATTGTTATCACAACTCTTTCTGAAAAAGGATCAATTATCAATGATAAAGGAAAGGTCTATGTCATTAAGCCAATTACAAATAATGGCGTTGCATCAACTACCGGTGCTGGGGATAGTTGGAGAAGCGGATTTTTGGCAGGACTTTACAGAGGATTTGATTTACAAATCTGTGGACAGATGGGAGCAGTTGCTGCAGCCTATACGGTAGAACATTTTGGGACACAAGAACACAGATTCAGCATGAAACAATTTCAGGATAGGTATAGAAAAAGTTTTGGAACTATGTTAAAGTTGGAAAATAAGAATTAAGAATCATGAGTTATGAATTAAGGTTTGCTTTTTCTTTCTCCTGCATAATTCTTGCTTCATACTTCTTAATTCTTTTGTAATGACAATGAAAACCTACGATATTAAAGATATTACATTGGCAAATGAAGGTCGTCTTAAGATTGAATGGTCTGGGCAAAATATGCCGGTTTTGGCAACAATCCGAGAAAGATTTGCAAAAGAAAAACCTCTCAAAGGGCTTACTATCGCATGTTGTCTCCATATAACTTCCGAAACAGCAAATTTACTTATTACACTTAAAGCTGCAGGTGCAAAAGTTGTTGCGTGTGCTAGTAATCCCCTTTCTACGCAAGACTCTGTTGCTGCATCTTTGGTAAAAGATTTTGGTATCGATACCTATGCAATTAAAGGAGAAGATAGTAAAACATATTACACACATTTAAATGCAGCGCTCGATTATAGACCGCAAATAACTATGGATGATGGAGCGGATTTAGTATCTCTTCTTCACACAAAAAGAAAAGATCAGCTTAAGGAAATCATTGGGTCTTCTGAGGAAACAACAACAGGAGTTATTCGGCTAAAAGCAATGGAAAAAGATAACGCACTTAAGCTACCTGTTGTTGCAGTAAATGACTCTGACACAAAGCATATGTTTGATAATCAGTATGGGACAGGACAATCAACAATAGATGGCATTATTAGAGCAAGCAATGTATTACTAGCAGGTAAGACAGTTGTTGTTGGGGGCTATGGATGGTGTGGAAGAGGTATTGCATCCAGGGCGCATGGTATGGGAGCAACAGTTATTGTGACAGAAGTAGATTCAGTGAGAGCACTAGAGGCAGCAATGGACGGATTTTCGGTAACAACGATGAATCAAGCAGTAAAGGTTGGAGATATTTTTGTCTCAGCAACTGGAGATAAGCATGTTATTGCTCTATCCCACATGAAAGCAATGAAAAATGGCGCAATGGTTGCAAATTCAGGCCATTTTGATGTGGAAATAGATATGGCAGGACTTGAGAAATATAAAAAAAGTAAAAAGCGAATCCGCAATCAACTCGATGAATATGTATTGCCTAATGGGAAAAAATTGTATGTGCTTGGAGAAGGGCGACTTGTTAATTTAGCAGCAGCAGAGGGTCATCCTGCAGAGGTTATGGATATGAGTTTTGCCAATCAGGCATTGGCTGCGGAGTGGTTGGTAGATAATAAAAAAACACTTGAGCAAAAGGTATATGTGTTACCAAAAAGTCTTGATGAAAAAGTGGCAAGTCTAAAACTTAAAGCAATGGGAGTAACAATTGATATTCTTACACCTGAGCAAAAGAAATATCTTTCTTCATGGACTGAGGGAACACAGTAATTTCTCTGTGTCATTGCTTTTTATTTCCTACTCCACTAAACTTTAAAATTGCTCATGCTTACTAAGCGATTGGAAGTATCTTCGGAAATTTCTGCAAAACCTCGTGAGCATAATTGGTTTCAAAGAAGACTTGGAAGAATTCAACTTAATGTTTACCCTTCAGAAGTAACAGAAAAAAAGATTCTTCCCGGTGGACGGGCTGTTTTGGATAAGACAAAAGAACTTATTACAACAGCGCAGCATCACTCCTACACCCAATCATATTCAATTGATGCGGACGTTGCCGGCGTTGAGGTTTTCCAAACATTCCAACAAGCGTCAAAAGCCAAGCCCAATGTAAAATTTGGTCTTTTGGTGGACAATATAATTTCTGTTAATAATGTTCATGGCAGCCCGCTTTTTGGAAGAAATCAAGAAGCATGGCAGCAGCGTGAAGATACTTTTCACGCACTTGATGACCTTAATAGTAACGGCCATGCGCAAGTTGTTGTAACGAATGATTTTAATATTTGGAATCTTGTTCGCTCCAACCCTCTTTATCGTGATCATGAAAAAGTAGCTACAGCAGATGGAGAAAGAGCAATTGTTAGTAGTGCAAATATTGGTCAACATCATTTGGACTGGCTCGATGGAGGAATTTACCTTCAGGGACCCATTGCAGGCTATATTGAGTCGCTTGTCGCAAATACATTCGCTAGGGCGCGGGAGCTTAAAGCCGTTTTCCGTACGCGAAATCCCGAGGAGTTTTTTAGACGACACGGCTTACCTAGCGGAAAGGATGTATTAGGTTCGGTTGTTAGAAATCCTCAGACAAGAGGGAAAAGTGTTACCTTTCATGAGCCAACTGGTGAAAAAGTAAAACTTCTTACTGATAGCTTCTGGCCATGGTATCAAGAAGCAACAAATGAAGGCTTTGCAATGGTTGCTAAGGCAAAGCCTGGAGCAAAAGTAGATATTTATACTCCCTACCCTGGCATTTATTCTCTAACTCACCAGATGCTGAAAGCGCGCAAACATGATGTAGAAGTGACACTGCACATTCCCAAGAATAATAATACGCCAACATATAACCCTTCCCTTCTTCGAAGGCCTCTTCGTGCTCCATTTGAAGCACAAATGAAAGTATGGAAAAATAGACTTAAGAAGCATGGTATTCATTTGGTGGAATTTGATGGAGATAAAGTAAGTCAGGGTATGGCGCACTTAAAAGCAGTACGGGTTAAGAATCCAGATAATACTGGGACCCTCCTTATTGGTTCGATGAATCTTGGAAAAGGACTTATCACCCATTGGAATCGTGAAATGGGGGTTGAAGTAGAAGGTCCTGCTGTCTTGGCAGAATTTGATAAATTTGCAGGTTTCATTGGACAGCAGTCAACTCAGGTTTTTTAAATCAAAAATTCCGGTAAACTACGGTCTTTTTTGTGCTTGAATCCATTCTGGTTGAAGCAGATTCTCAAGTAATTTCTGAAGAAGTTAATTGGTTCGTCTTTCTCGAGCACGCTTAAATGGTTCGCGGTAGGTATCTCGCAATGCACGTCTCTGGGGACATCCACTTACCTCCACTCCTCTGTCTTGATCTGCTGTTTTAGAACTGGAAAGAAGATATTGTTTCCAGCAGAAATCTTTTGGGACTTGCCCAGTTGATCTGGCTTGAAGGCACTCTCCAACTGGACAGCGTGATAGATCTATAACCATAATAGGAATTATTATACCAAATGTTTGCTTGGATTTGGTTTTGGTGAGTATTTGGGTAAAGTGGAACTTATTACGGGCGTAGTTCACAAGCTAGAACATTTTTATTAATTAAATGTTCTTGGTCTTCTTCCTGATCTTGGAGGTATCCCTTGTCTTTTAAGAGATTCTCTAAAAGTACTCACATCTACCTTTGCTTGATGGGCAAGGGTTCTTTGAAGCTTTTCATCAGCTCCAGGACTACTAACAGCTTCCTTAATTCTTTCATCTGCGACTGCTCTCTTTTTTGCTCCCGTTAGTCTTACGCTTTCGTGTCTGGTATATGCTTTACGACCAACTCCTTCTACTATTCGTCTAAGTTCTCCTGACCTGGCGCTATTTCCCCATATAGAGCGTGCAATTTCAGCAAGTCGTACTGGATCTTCTGGATGATCGGCAAGCCAGTCATGTATGGCTTTTATTACCTCAGGCTTAAGGTACTCTGACATAGTAGGCATATTTTATTACATATTGTAGTGTAATCCAAATAACTTTGAGTAGAATTCAATGGTATGTACTGTGCGCTGTAATTTGTAGATTTTGCCTACGATTTACGTTCTTGGTATAATCTAATCTATTGCGGGCGTAGTTCACTACCTACTAGTGCATCTTCTTGTCAAGACAAAGCTACCATCCACCTCTTGGGCGTCTAGGATACCAAGGGGTTTCAGATGGACCATCATTTCGTGTTGATCTAGTTGTAGATTGTTCTCTCGTAGCAGCAGGGGCTCTTGATATTCTTCCACTTGTTTCAATCGGTCGTTGTACGGCTTTTGCTAGTGCGCTATCTAATGCTTGTTCGTCGCTTGACCTGTTTCCTTGCAATGTTATTGTTTTTGCTCCCCTTACCTCAACTGTTCCATCTTCGTGTTGACTAACCACTATCCCTGTTGAGCGCGTATTGTATGAAGGTCCTGTTCCGTCTCCCCAACCTTGCTCAGTTTCTTCTCGACTAATTGCTTTCGTAACAACTATACCGTTATGTGTTTGTTCATAATAGGTTTCAACCTTTCCACCTATAATTTCTGCAGCAGGGCTAATGAGTCTACCTAGCGGACCTTTTTCCATTTTTCTAGCTATTTCCTGCGCTCTTTGCTGATTGAGTGTATCTTGTTCTAGGGCCTGCTGCTGTTGTCTTTGTCGATCTGCTTCTATCCGATCCCTTTCGCTAGCAGCTGTTTGAGCAATTCTTGCTGTTTCAGCTGTTTGTGCTTGTAGTATTTTATTTAGCTCTGTCATCAATTTATGTATAGTCCTTTTTTCAAAAAAGTCAAGAAAAGCTTAAAGGAAAGCTTTAGATGACAACAAAGAGGCTTCTTGGTATAATTATAGCTATTGCGGGCGTAGTTCACCGGCTAGAACGTCTCCTTGCCAAGGAGAAGGTAGTGGGTCCGATTCCCATCGCCCGCTCTTATTTGAAGATTTAGCTTCATAAAGTTATCCACATTGGACTCACATGGAACCCAAGTTCAAATGTTTGTGCTTAATGCCCATTTTTGTTCAAATATATCACTCATTATTTTTGCAATGGGGTAATATTTAAAACGAACGCCAGTTGCCTCATTTTTCTTGTGAGGATTGTAGGAGGTAATATAGATGATTTCTTCATCGATAATAATGATACGGGCTTCCAATGTTGGGTAATATTTTACTTCTATGCCTAATTTCTCCCAATTCTTAATCATCTCTTTATTTACTTCGTTAAGTTGCTGAACAAGGAACCTAATCTTTACCCCTCTTTCAGAAGCATTTTTTATTGCGAGAACAGTTTCAGCAGGTATCTCTAGTCCTGACACTAGATGGTTTACCTCTTTTTGTGAGTTGTTAATATCTTCAGTTGAGAAGTTGAGTAGATCTATTTTTTTTTGAATAAAGGAAATATCAAGACCATTTTTTGAGGAATTGATCTCATTGGGAGAAAATGACTGTATAAAACTATTCCTCATGTTTAAAAAATAAGAATCTACTGCGTTTGGCATAGGTTGAGCTTGAAAAGTAGTAGGATATGTATCTATTTGTTCAATTAAACCAGCAGAAATAAGCGGTTTTATGGCCCTATACACTGCATGAGGAAAAATACTCAACTTATTTCCTATCTCTTTTGCATTTAATTGCTTTGATTTTAGTAATAGTTTGTAGATATTTTCTCCTTGCTTTGAAACAGGGAGTAAATGGGCTTTCATAAAAGCTATTTTAACAATTTTTGGTTAAAATAAGCAATATCTGTATTATATTTCTGTGAAACAGTTAAAAATCCTGACAATTCAAGATATTCAGAAATATCGAGATACTTTTGCAAAATTTACCAAAGAGGTAATCAAGGGTAAGTTTATTAATCCTGTGCATATGGTCAATAATGGATATCTGCATACTCTTAATGCCAGTTTTGATGGACTATTTTTACGAGAGCAAAAATCTGACTCTCTTCTTGTAGCAAACCATCCAATGAATTTTGGAACAATTCAGCCATGTATTCGAACAGAAGACAAACAAGCAGAAAAGAAAAGCTTGTTGCATTTAGGAATCTTTAACATTTGTGGCTATAGCATATTAGGCTTTGAGAATATGAGTATAGAAGAAATGGCAAAAAGAACTATTGATGATTTCTTTATTTTCTATACACAATACCTCCATCTCGACCCAAAATTGCTGCGCATTTATATCTTCGGTGGAGGAACATTGAGAGAAATAACTGATGGAGTCATTAAAAATGATGAATATGTTGAGCCTGACAATTTTTCTATAAAGTTATGGGAGAAATACGGAGTAATAAAAGATCAATTTATTCAAGAACATTCTAAAGAAACGTTTTTACTGCATTTAGCAAATCCACTTAGAGAACACCATGCAGGTTATAGAAACGATATTTTTATGCAAGTTGGAGAAAAATCGTATGAGGTTGCAACACTTAATTTTATTTCCCACCAAACAGTTATTAAAAACAATGAAATCACTGGAATCAAACTCTTACCATTCTACCTGCGAGAAATGGCAGTTGGACAAGAAAGAATTTTGACTGCGATAAAGGATTCACAGAATGTGTACGAGTTACCTTATGTGAAGCCATTATTAAACGCTGTTGAGGAATTAATAATGGATAAGAAAAAAGCCCTTATTTATACAGATGCACTACGTGTAGTTCAGTACTTTTTTGCAGACGGATGGACATACGATAAATTACATGGACAAAAATATCGAGAGCATAGACATGAACTCAACAAGTTTATGGAAATATTAATGGACTATGGTAAAGATATTGCAGACAGTCAGTTAACAACCTTCCTTAAACGTAATGCTCGATTGCAACCGTGGAATCCAATTCTTGAAGATGGAATAGAAGTAACTATTAAACAATTAAACCTCTTCAAGAAAAAGAAAAGATAATTTATTTTTCCTCACAGCTGTTATAAATAATCATTAATTTGTTAAAATGAGATAGTATTTCGACAAGGAGCGGTTCCAAGTAAAATGCATCGGCCGCTCAGAAGATACTCGCTTCTCTCAATAGTGTTTATAAAAACCTTAGATTAATATTGTTATGGTTGAAAAAGTTTGTGCATATGGTTGCGCTCCTGGCGATTGTATAGTTGCTAGTTCCGTACGTAGTCAGCTTAATGCTACAAGTTATCCGGGGAGGAAAAACCTAGAAGCTATAATACAAACATCAGAAAATGCGATTTCCAGCGGCGAATGTATTAGGCCAAAGTTAGCAAAGTCAGCAATAGGAGCGGCAAGAAGATTTCTAGTTAAGCAACCATAGAAATTGGTTTTCTTTATAAAGAAAGTATGGTCCGATTCCCATCGCCCGCTCAGAAGAAATTCTCTGTGCTATTTCTCCCCTCTTCATAATTTTGTATTGACAAGTGCTCATATTAGCAGTACAGTACGGTTATGAATGCTCCAGATCAAAGGGATCCATTAGATGAATTGGGGGAAGCGTCGAGAGACTATTATACCGATAGATACACTGGATCAACACGTGCATCAAGTGAAAGAGCAGAGGCAGATCGGACAAGAGCCCACAATAGGTTAACCGATGCAGTTATAGTTGCTAAAGCTGCCGAAGAAGCAAGTCCAGATCCTAATAATACTTCCGCAAGACGCGTTGCAATTGGGAATGAAGCTAAAAGAACAATATCATTACGCCCAGGACTTCGTTTTGATAGAGTTCAAAGATCTCCTAGGGTTTAGCATTTTCCGCAATCAATTCGTTTTTTGCTATAATAAGCCTTCACTATATGGAAGTAACAGATAACTTCAAAAAACATACCCACAGGAATCCAATTCAGCGAATGCTCTTGGATAATTTTTATCGACATGTTTTTGCACTTCTTCAGAATGTTCCAAGTGGCAGTATATTAGATGTTGGATGTGGCGAAGGATTTACTCTAGCAAAATTAAAAGAAGCAGGAATTGGAAAACGCTTAGAGGGTATAGAATACAACAAAAGAGCAATTGCCCTTGGAAAGAAAGAGAATCCAGCAATTAAAATTACTCAAGGCAGTATCTATGAGCTCCCTTATAAGTCAAATGTATTTGATTTGGTGCTTTGTACCGAAGTGCTGGAGCATATGGATGATTCCAAAAAAGCGCTGATGGAACTTGTTCGCGTATCTAATAAATATCTTCTTCTCTCTGTCCCAAATGAGCCATTTTTTATGTTGGCACAACTTCTTAGGGGTAAAAATTGGTCTCGATGGGGTAATGATATAGAACATATTAATCACTGGTCATTTGCAAGTTTTCAAAAATTTGTTAACCCACAGGTAAAAATCCTTAAAATCTCTATTCCCTTTTTCTGGACAATTATTCTGGGAGTAAAACGCAAGGTTTGACAGATCCGCTATAATAGATTTATGCAAATTTCCTCTCCAGTCTTTCAAAACAATTCCATGCTCCCAAAAGATTATTCGTGTGACGGAGCTAACGTAAATCCCCCGCTCGTTTTCTCAGATGTTCCAAAGGAAGCAAAATCACTCGCGTTTATTGTAGATGACCCGGATGCGCCGATTGGAAATTTTGTCCATTGGGTTGTCTATAATATTCCACCTACAGCTTTAGGAGTGGACGAAAATAGTGTGCCCCAGGGGTCTACTCAAGGAAATTCAGGAATAGGAAAGCCTGGATTTATTGGTGCATGCCCACCTAATGGACAACATCGATATTTTTTTAAGCTTTACGCATTGGACATACCCTTAGTAGGTGAAAATTTAGACAAGAAAGGTCTTGAAAGCGCTATGGAAGGTCATATTCTTGCTACAGCAGAGCTCGTTGGTCTATATAAAAGATCTTAAAAATGCTGGGAGGCCTGCACCCCAAGAGTATTTGCCACTGCGTGGTGGCAGATTCAAGACGATATCCAATCCATGCCCAACAACAAAAAATGACAGCGTTTGCTGTCATTTTTTCTGTGCTGGGAGGCCTGGATTCGGACCAGAATAAACAGATCCAAAGTCTGTTGTCCTACCATTAGACGACCTCCCAATGTAAGGTAATTATACCATTTCGAGATCAAAAAATCACGAAGTTCAAATACCCCACGCAGTTTCAAGAAAACCTTCAACCAGCTTCAACTTTTTAAATAGCCTCAAAATTATATTATGAAAGTTTTAGCGCAGCTATAATCATAACAATAGCAGCAACTACTCTAATTGCATACACTTTAGCAGTATGTTTCTCTAGTAATTTTGGATAAAATACTGATAAACAAATTGCTATAACTAGTGAGATGGGAAGAGAAAGGATAACCGAGGAAATATTCACATTTGAAGCAAATGCTTTATTAGCTGTGAGCGTTGCAAACGCACTAAGAGCTGACATAAGCGCTACCGCACCAATTTGATTTAAATGAATTTTACGAATATCTTTCCAAAACAAGGGAAGTGTCACAAGAAGAAATATCGTAGATATGCCTGGCATCCATAGAGAAACAGTCCAATAATTATTTCCTTGTAAAGATAGATTGGTAAATACACTCTGTAGGGCAATAAAAAATGTCGTTAAAAGACCAATAAGTGTTGTGAAATGAAAAAATGTTTTTATCTTTAGTCTTTCATCAATTGTTGAAAATAACCCCGCAATAAAAATAACTGCAATAAGTAATATTTGCCAATTTCCCAGACTCTCTTTAAGAATAATGCTTGCAAGGATTGCAGCAAACACACTTCGAAAATTAAAAAGAGAGCTAACTACAGAAGCATCTAGCATGAAAAGAGACAATGTAAAGAAAAGTGTAGTAAGCCCATAAGCGAGTCCTGCCAGGATAATAAATGGCCAACTTGAAGGAAGTATATGTAGTCCAACTGACCCAAAAGCAGGAATACTCGTAAATAAGAAAACAAATAATGAATAAAGAAATCCAAAAAGCCATGGGTTTGGGATAGAGTATTTACTTGTTAGCTTTCCAATAATAGTAACAAATCCATAAGAAATACTAGCAAACCAGGCAAAAAATAGAAAAGACATAATCTTATTGTATCAGTCGGAAATCTTACATTACAATATATAGAGTCAGGACCTGGTCCCAAGTTACCTCACGAATTTCTTACTATGCAAAAGTGTGTTTGTTTAGTAGTATGTAGAGAGACCCAAGATAAAAAATATGGCACAACATATTACCCCCAACCTGTGGTTTCATGGTAACGCAAAAGAAGCGATAGATTTCTATCTTTCTGTCTTTAAAGATGCAAAAGTGCTACAGACAGAGTATTACACAGACGTGCGCGAAGATATTACTGGACACAAAAAAGGAGATATTCTCACCATTGAGTTTGAGCTTTTAGGGACACGTTTTGTCGCAATAAATGCAGGACCAGAATTTACTTTTAACCCATCAGTATCTTTTTCAGTTGAGTGTGACACACAAGAAGAAATTGATAATTACTGGGAAAAATTATCAGCTGTTCCAGCATCCGAGCAGTGTGGCTGGCTTCAGGACAAGTATGGTCTTTCATGGCAAATTGTTCCAAAACGCTTAGCTGAGATGCTGAAAGAGGGGACAGAAGAGCAAAGAGTGCGAGTTTTTGAAGCATTCATGCCAATGAAGAAAATAGATCTCACTGAATTAGAAAAAGCCTACAAGAGCAACGCTTGACGATAGGCAATGCCCCTCACTAGGTCCACGGCTGAACAGCAAACGCGCTTCTCCTCAGCGCCATAATTCTTTGCATTAGCACTGCTGACTCATCTTCAATAAAACTACGCCTTCCTGCATGATCTCTCGGAAGAGATGCAATTGTCATGGGCCTTCCCACACGAAGAACAACGTTGTCTGGGTATTGAGCACGATGCGAGTCTATATGTCTTGCGTTTTTCACAAAAATTGGCAAAATAGGTAGCTGCAGCATTGAGGCGTAATACACTGCTCCAGGACTTAGTCTCTCGGGTACTGTTTCGTCTGTGTCTCCATAATACACAAAAAATCCCACAGAATGACCTCTTCTCACATGCTCTGTAATATCTCTTACAACTCTGAGTGGATATGTCGACTGTGACTCAGATGCTTCCTCCTCATCTCCTTCATTTGGTACATGTGTTTTATGAACCGGGATATACCCAAGTGCAGAGTATGCCCCTTCACGCGCAGCATTACCCAGTTGTCCCTTAACTCTTCGAAGCATTGTCGGGTGATGCTGCCAGTCCCTATTGTATATAGCTAATGTTGCAAGTGTCATGCCATACTGCCTAAACTGATGGCGAAGGATGAATGAATCAACAGACATGCTGTCATGGTAAAAGGCAATAGGATAGATATTTTTATCAACCGCCCTGTGATTGGAGGCAACAATAAGCGGCTGCATATGTTCTCCAACAAATCGTAAATTTCTTTCGCTTTCATCATCCATTTCTACTTCTGTTTGCTCACCAATAGAAAAATAGCGCCGTCTAAATGGATACGGCGAGAGCCCAAGCAGTCTTCCGCTATCATACGCAAGACCACTTAAATATTGTGGTATGCATCTTTCTAACTCGTTAGATGCGGTTTGTTTTGCGTGAGATAAAAAATCGTGTATAGCCTCAGCCACATAACCATACTAGATGGTGGTTGTAAAAGAGGAGACTAATATGGTGTGAGAAGTAGGTAATAATCTGGCGTGTGAATAGAAAAATTATTTTTCTTTTTCTATCTTTTCTAAAGACTTATTACTCTTTGCAGAGACGTTATAATTATTTGCATCATAGTCTTTCTGCACGTATTCATCGTTGTGCTTGATAAGAAGACATGCGTCTTTTGGCCCCCAACCTTTTGTCTTCACAAGCGCAAATGAGCCTTTTAGCTTCTTGCCATGCAAGAAGAAT